>NZ_VOLS01000015.1 GCF_007954265.1 Colwellia sp. C1TZA3
ACCAGTTTTACCAATAACACCTCAATTACTAATGCCAGCCCGGGTAACATTACCATCCATTTTGAAGCCTCAGATGGCAGCGATTTAGCCAATGAAGTGATCAGTTTTACTTCCACTTTAGGTCTGTTTGATCCTAAAACCGGCACGGTACTGACTAATAGCACCGGTGATGCCACCATTACGCTATCGGCTGGGACCGTGCGCGGTGCTGGTGTGGTAACCGCCAGCTCTAGTGCAGGTGATGCAGTCACACAAGGCTTCTTTACACAAGGTGATAGCTCAGAAGAAGACGGCAATGCATTAACTATTACCAGTTTTACCAATAACACCTCAATTACTAATGCCAGCCCGGGTAACATTACCATTCATTTTGAAGCCTCAGATGGCAGCGATTTAGCCAATGAAGTGATCAGTTTTACTTCCACTTTAGGTCTGTTTGATCCTAAAGCCGGCACGGTACTGACTAATAGCACCGGTGATGCCACCATTACGCTATTAGCTGGGACCGTGCGCGGTGCCGGTGTGGTAACCGCCAGCTCTAGTGCAGGTGATGCAGTGACACAAGGCTTCTTTACACAAGGTGATGGCTCAGAAGAAGACGGCAATGCATTAACTATTACCAGTTTTACCAATAACACCTCAATTACTAATGCCAGCCCGGGTAACATTACCATTCATTTTGAAGCCTCAGATGGTAGCGATTTAGCCAATGAAGTGATCAGTTTTACTTCCACTTTAGGTCTGTTCGATCCTAAAACCGGCACGGTACTGACTAATAGCACCGGTGATGCCACCATTACGCTATCGGCTGGGACCGTGCGCGGTGCTGGTGTGGTAACCGCCAGCTCTAGTGCAGGTGATGCAGTGACACAAGGCTTCTTTACACAAGGTGATAGCTCAGCTGAAGACGGCAATGCATTAACCATTACCAGTTTTACCAATAACACCTCAATTACTAATGCCAGCCCGGGTAACATTACCATCCATTTTGAAGCCTCAGATGGCAGCGATTTAGCCAATGAAGTGATCAGTTTTACTTCCACTTTAGGTCTGTTTGATCCTAAAACCGGCACGGTACTGACTAATAGCACTGGTGATGCCACCATTACGCTATCGGCTGGGACCGTGCGCGGTGCTGGTGTGGTAACCGCGAGCTCTAGTGCAGGTGATGTGGTTACGCAAGGCTTCTTTACTGAAGGCAATAGTGTTGGCTCAGGTTTTAATATAAGCCTAATCTTAACAGATACTAACGGTAATGAAGTCGAACAAATAAGTAGTATATCTTCGGGTAAATTAGTTGCTACAGTTACTGGGGTGAGTAAAGCTGTTATCGTTACTTTCACAACTGACCTAGGTACTATTCCCGTTCAAACAGCAATAGCAACAACAGGTAATGGATATATTGCAACTGTTGATCTTTTAGCTGGCAATTCTTTAGGTGCCGGTACGGTTATAGCGCAATTAGTTACTGGTGAGTCAGAGCAGTTAGTTTTTTCAATTGGTGCATCATCTCTTAGTATGGGTAATGCCATCGATAGCACTACTGGTTTACCTGATGGACTAATTGATGTGCCAGTCGGTGATATTTCTGCGGGTGCTACAGCTGGTTTGTCTGTAAGCATTTGGGATGTATCAAATGCTTCAGTAAGTACACCTGCTGTATTGTTTACCACTGAAACAGTTGAAGTTAGCTTTACTTCTGGTTGCAGTAGACTAACACCAGCAACTGCAAAAGTTGATTCACCTATTGTAACTATTGTAGGTCTTGCTCAAAGCACTTATTTAGCACAAGGCTGTGAAGGTAACGATATTGTTACCGCAACAGCTAATATTGGTGGCAGCGTTTTGTCAGCCACAGGTACTGTGTCAATTGCTTCACCCGATTCAGGCAGTATTGAATTTATTTCTGCAACACCGACAAATATCAGTTTGAAAGGTGTTGGCGGCATTGAAAGCTCAACAGTAGTCTTTAGGGTGAAAGATACTAACGGTGATCTTGTTGCTAATAAAGACGTTAACTTTTTATTGAATACTGGCGTGGGTGGTATTGGCTTGAGCCCAAAAGTTGCAACAACTGATAGTAATGGTTTGGTTCAAACTATTGTTAATTCAGGCACAGTACACACTAGTGTTCGTGTCAGAGCTGAGTTAGATGAGGACTCGTCAATTTTTACACAATCTAACCTGTTAGTTATTTCAACTGGTATTCCAGATCAAGACAGTTTTAGCTTATTTGCAAATATACTTAATCCAGAAGCTTGGAATATTGATGGTACAAAAGTCACTATTACAGCAAGGCTAGCAGATGCTTTTAATAACCCTGTGCCTGACGGAACAGCGGTTGCTTTTACCACTGAAGGTGGCGTAATTGAAGATTCTTGTGTTACCACTAATGGGGTATGTGCCGTTATTTGGACTAGTCAAAATGTCAGACCAGAAGGACAGGAGTTAGGTGAAGTAAATGACGGGCCAACATTAATTAAAGGTACTGTTGATATCAGTAAAGGTTTTGATTTTACTGATAAAGAAATTATTTTTTCAGTAAATACGACGAATGGCTCTGATGACGTATCGTTAAGTAGTAACTTTACATCTAAAGCTGAACTACTCTCTGCAACTAATATTTTACTGAATAATTCGGGTATTAAAGCGGTGTCTGGTTTTGAGGGTTTATTTGAACTTATCTCAACAGAGGGTTTAGATATCAAGATTACAGATATTTCTCCTGGCTCGGTTACCACTTTTGATGTTTTAGGCATAACTAACGGCATCACTTATTATAACAATGCTACTCGAGTATTAGGGCTTAACAATATTTCAGCAGGTAGAGATTTTACGGTTAATGATATTATTTTTGATGTGAAAACAGTTGACGGCACAGATTCAGTAACTCTTGATGCTAATTTTACTAATGCTGATGACATAGTTAACGAAATTAACATGGC
The DNA here is from genome assembly GCF_007954265.1 of Colwellia sp. C1TZA3. Lineage (GTDB taxonomy): Bacteria > Pseudomonadota > Gammaproteobacteria > Enterobacterales > Alteromonadaceae > Cognaticolwellia. Next base: position 2,946 of record NZ_VOLS01000015.1, read on the forward strand.
GCTAACTGAATCTTCTGTAGTTGCTGCTAAGTTGGTTTATGCTGGAGACAGTTATCTGCTGCTTAAATCACCGACTAGACTCAATATTAAAATAACAAATGGGGTAGGTACTAGTACTCTGTTTGCTGAGTTAGGTATTGCTGACGGAACAACTTTCTCATCAAGAGTTAATAGTTCTTCTCCACAAGCTACCAACTTTATGGCTCAAAAATATGGTGGTAGAGTGACTATTTTAGCCACCGCTATTGGTGAAGAGTCATTCCCAGATTTTAATGGTAATGGTCTTTATGACCAGATTGAAAAAGATGCCTTTCTAGGAGTCGAGGGTAATACAGGGTTAGATGTTAATGGACAGGCTTACGATGTATCTGAATCTTTTATTGATTACAATGAAGATGGTATTTACAACCCACAATCAAGCGCAGGTGATGGTGAAACGGGTGGAGAACAAGAGAAATTTGATGACTTTAATTCAAAAGTTAATACCCCAAATAACGTATTTGATTTAAAAGATAGCAAATACAATGGCTCATTGTGTGGTGATGCTGATAACTGTGGTACTGATAAGTCTATTAAGGTAAGAGGTTCACTTGTCTTAATTATGTCCGACAGCACTCCAAGCTTTACTACGACTAGTCCTAAAAATGGAGCAAGTATTAACATAAGTCAAGATGATACCGCAGCAGCTGCAGTTACTATTGCGGACTTTCATAATCAACCTATGCCTGCAGGTACAACAGTTACATTTGATGCTGCAGTAGGTTCAATTAAAGGCATAAGTTCATATGTTTGGCCTAATACAAACTTTAATGGTGGTATCAGTTTTCCTGTTACTGTAGAGGGGGTTAAAGATCAAACCATAAGTGGACCACTTGTAGTTACCGTAAGAACACCTTTAGGTGTAGCGACCTCTTACACGGTTGCAATTATTAATATAACACCATAAATATAATTAACTCTGCTCAATAAAAAGGCTCCAGAAGGAGCCTTTTTCATATCTTTTATTAATCGATACTATTATTAATAGTTATGTGAAATATAAACTACTTATTCATCTCTTCAATCAAAAAAGCTGAAATTTCAGCACCTGCGGCCAGGGTTTTATCACGACTTACTGCACCTAAACCTGTGCTATCAGTAAAGGGAGCAATTTCCATCATGTCGGCGCCGGTAATCGGATACTGAGCGGCGATCGCGCGCAATATTTGCATTGACTCGTTGGGTGATAAGCCATCAGGCTCAGGGGTGCCTGTTGCTGCTGCATAGCTTTCATCTAGTGCGTCAATATCAAAGCTGACATAAATTTCATCAACGTTATCCGCTTTTAATTGCTTGATTATTTTTTCAATAATCGCTGCAACGCCTTGCTCTTTAAGTTCATGTGCCCAATGCTGTTTAACGCCAAAAGTACCTTCCCAATGTGATTTAGGTTTGCCACTTGAGCGAATGCCGATTTGAATTAGATCGCGACGGGCAGTTAAATCGTCTAAAATGTGTGTACACCACGAGCCAAAGCATAAGTCGATACCTAAACGTTCAACCAACAAATCGGTATGAGCGTCAAAGTGAATAATAGCCGCACGAATACCTTGTTTTTTCTTCGCTTGTAAATAGGCTTTTGCTAATGGGTAACTAACCGAATGATCACCGCCAATACCAAATATGCCTTTGTCAGGAAATTCGGCATAAAAGTCGTGTAATACATCTTCTGTGATTGACAACGGACTTACAGGGAACTCGCTACTCTCATCTTGATAAAGTGCTTTGCGACAATTGGCAATGGTTGCCTCATTAAGATATTTGTCATGTAACAAATGCGGAATAACGCGCACGTCACCTAAATCAAAGGCATTTAATTCAGGGTATTGTTCTAACAACGTTGAGCGAACAAATAAGGGCCCCCAGTTAGCACCACGTAAAATCCCGCCACCACAGTCCGACGCAATGCCTAGAATCACTGCATTAGTCGATTGTGGCAGTGTTTCAACACTTTGCTGCCATAGTGACTCAATATTGTCTGATTGGCCAAATAAGGCTTTGTGCAATCGCTCTTTACGCTCTTTGGCTGTGTTGACGGTAAACACGCCGTTTCCTGGTGGACATAAGCATTGGTTGATTTTATTTTTAAATGTTGACCATGAAGTTGTCATGTATATTCTCTTCCTATTAAAAGGTATTGAAATTCACTTAAATGAACGCAAACTACCTGGAGTGATGGTAAAAAATTGTTATTACTGGCCATAAAGTACAGTTATTTCTCTTTCAGCCCTTAATTTTTGCTAAAAAGTCGATTATGATGGCGCCGAAAAGTTCGCGTCATTATAGCTAAAAGTTGTAAAAAGGCACATATATAATATTTTTTGCTTGTCAGCTTGCTAATTTACAGATATATCTAATAGTAATTTCAGTCTCAAATTTAATTTTACGTCTCAGTTTTATTCATCAAAGCAATTTTGACTTAATATTTTGCTCGCGCAATATTGAGTCACTCAATGCAAATAACTGTGGCGCAACTGACATGGTCAGCTTAGTAGGAATATAAAATAATATGGCAAAATCTCTGGTCATTGTGGAATCGCCAGCCAAAGCGAAAACAATTAACAAGTACCTTGGTAAAGATTTTATTGTTAAATCTAGTGTCGGTCACGTTCGTGACCTACCGCATAGTAGCACCGGTAAAAAAGTAGCGGCAAAATCGCCTGCTGAAGTGAGAAAAATGGCGCCTGCGGCAAAAGCCAAATATAAGCAGAAACGCGATAAACTTGCACTCGTTAATCGCATGGGCATTGACCCTGATAATGATTGGGCCGCGAATTATCAAATATTGGAAGGCAAAGAAAAAGTTGTCGCTGAATTAATCAAACTTGCCAGCACCGCTGACACTATCTATCTCGCAACCGATTTGGATAGAGAGGGTGAGGCAATTGCATGGCACTTAAAAGAGATTATTGGTGGCGATGACGCTAAATTTAAACGGGTAGTTTTCAACGAAATTACTGAAAATGCCATTCAACAAGCGTTTTCTGCGCCTGGCGAATTAAGTATGCCTGGCGTTAATGCCCAACAAGCGCGACGATTTTTAGATCGTATTGTTGGCTTTATGGTTAGCCCATTACTGTGGAAAAAAGTGGCCCGAGGCTTATCAGCTGGCCGTGTGCAATCGGTTGCCGTTAAACTTGTGGTGGAAAAAGAGCATGAAATTAAAGCCTTTGATCCGAAAGAATATTGGGAAGTTAGTGCTGATACGCAAACTTCTGTAGGTAGCGATTTTGCATTAGATGTTACTCATGACCAGGGTAAAGCTTTTAAGCCAACCAATGAAACCGATACTAATAAAGCGTTAGCGGTTTTAAAATCATCGGCTTACACGGTCAGTAAACGTGAAGATAAACCGTCAAAAAGTACACCATCAGCACCGTTTATTACCTCGACATTACAGCAGGCGGCTAGTACTAAATTAGGTTTTGGTGTTAAACGTACCATGGGGCTTGCGCAACGCTTGTACGAAGCTGGCCATATTACCTATATGCGTACCGACTCGACCAATTTAAGTAAAGATGCGGTTGAAACTTGTCGTGGTTATATTGCTGATAATTTTGGTGAAAATTATTTACCAGAAAAAGCGAAAATCTACACCAGTAAAGGTAATGCTCAAGAAGCGCATGAGGCTATTCGCCCATCAAACGTTAAACTTGAAGCGGCCTTCATCACTGATGTTGATGCAGATGCGAAAAAATTATACGAATTAATTTGGCGCCAATTTGTAGCTTGTCAAATGACAGCAGCACGTTACACGGTAAGTACGATTACTGTTGACGCTTCTGGCTTTGATTTAAAAGCGAAAGGGCGTGTAATGCAATTTGACGGTTGGACACGTGTTCATCCGCAACTATCAAAGGGTGATGATACCCATTTACCTGATTTAGCCGTAGGTGAAGTATTAACGCTGCAACAGTTAAATCCAGCGCAAAACTTTACTAAGCCGCCAGCACGTTTTGGTGAGGCATCGTTAGTTAAAGAATTAGAAAAACGCTCAATTGGTCGTCCTTCTACTTATGCGTCAATTATTTCTACCATTCAAGATCGCGGTTATGTGCGTTTAGACAAAAAACGCTTTTATGCAGAAAAAATGGGCGAAATCGTTACCGAGAGCTTATCGGGTAGCTTTAAAAAGTTAATGAATTATGACTTTACTGCTAATATGGAGCAGGAGTTGGATGAAGTTGCTGAAGGAAAAAGTAACTGGAAAGATGTCTTAAACGGTTTCTATAAAAGCTTTACTGAGCAGCTAGAACTTGCCGACAAACCTTCTGAAGAAGGTGGTATGCGTAATAATGAGCCGATTATCACCGAAATTGACTGTCCAACTTGTGGTCGTAAAATGGGCATTAGAACTGGCTCTACGGGTGTTTTTTTAGGCTGTTCTGGTTATGCATTACCGCCCAAAGAGCGTTGTACTACCACCATGAACTTAACGCCTGGTGAAGAAGCGGTTAGTATTTTAGCTGAAGATCAAGAAACCGATGCGTTACGTGCTATGCACCGTTGTAAAAAATGTGGCACGGCAATGGACAGTTACCTGATTGACGAAACACGCAAATTGCATGTTTGTGGTAATAATCCGGTCTGCGACGGTTTAGAATTAGAAAAAGGTGAGTTTAAACTTAAAGGTTATGATGGACCTATTTTAGAATGTGATCGTTGTAATGCTGAAATGGAATTAAAGTCAGGCCGTTTTGGTAAGTATTTTGATTGTACTAACAGCGAGTGTAAAAACACCCGTAAATTATTAGCCAGTGGTGAAGCCGCGCCACCTAAAGAAGATCCCGTACAATTACCTGAATTAGCGTGTGAAAAGTCCGAAGCACATTTTGTGTTACGCGATGGTGCTGCAGGCATCTTTTTAGCCGCTAATACCTTTCCTAAATCACGAGAAACACGTGCGCCTAAAGTGGCTGAATTAGCACGTTTTCGCGATAGGATTTCAGCAAAGTTCTATTACCTTGCTGATGCGCCAGTGCAAGATCCAGAAGGTAACTTAGCTGTTGTACGTTATAGCCGAAAAACCAAGTCACAGTATGTTATGACTGAAGTTGAAAGCAAAGCAACGGGTTGGAATGCTAAATATGTTGATGACAAGTGGGTTGAAGAGCTTGCTAAGAAAAAAGTAGTCAAAGCAAAAGCAAAGCCAAAAGCTAAGCCAAAGCCAAAAACTAAGCCTAAGGCGAAAAAAACAGCCTAAATAGCTCCCGTGGTACTTAAAAATGCTGAAACTGCATCTTGAAGTAAAGCGGGACATTAATGTTATAACCGTTTCATTGATTATTTAGTCTACTTTATACGCTGTGAAAGCAGCCCAATATAAGGCATTTATTTTAATAACTCGTTGTTTAGGACAATAGGCGCCTGCATTGTCTAATAAGTTGTATTCATGCAGCGAGAATGACTAAATAAATAACGCAGTAGTGGGTTGTTTTAACCAGATGAAATGATCAGATAATGAGTAAGATTGGTATTATAAAAAAAGCGCTCTAAGAGCGCTTTTTTTATGTTCATGACGAAGAATCAGTTTTTTATTTCAGACAACAACTAAGTATCTACATCGCTCTCGGCAATTGCTCCTGCATTAGTACTTCGATGTCCGTTGAGGTGAAGGAGAGACGATGTCAAAAACAATATCGATTTTCAACAGCTTTTCATAATCATCAGTGATAAAATCGCTTTTATTTTATCAAAGATTTATTATGGCGATTAATTGGTTCCCGGGGCATATGCATAAAGCCCAAAGAGAGATTAAAGAAATTTTACCGCAAATTGATGTGGTGATTGAAGTTTGTGATGCGCGTTTACCTTTTAGTAGCGAAAACCCGATGATCACTGAAATTCGTGGTGATAAACCATTAATTAAAATTTTAAATAAATCAGACTTAGCTGACCCTAAAGTTACCGAGTTATGGCTCAACCATCTAGAGTCTCAACATAACGTAAAAGCGATTGCATTAACTACAGAGTCACCATCAGTTGCCAAGACTATTCCTAACTTAATTCGAAAATTAGCCGCTAATAAAGATGAAGCCGGTAAGCAAATTAATGCGGTTATTATGGGCATTCCCAATGTGGGCAAATCTACCTTGATTAACACCCTAGTCGGTAAAGCTAAGGCTAAAGTCGGTAATGAGCCTGCAGTAACCAAAGGTCAGCAAAGAATACGTTTAGATGAAGGCATATATTTATATGATACCCCAGGTATGCTTTGGCCGAAAATAGTCAATGAAAATAGTGGTTATCGTTTAGCCATTACCAGCGCAGTAAAAGATACCGCCTTTGACCATGAAGAAATTGCCTGTTTTGCCGCAGAATATTTATTAGCCGCTTACCCTGAGCGCTTAAAAGAACGTTATAAAATTGAAGAGCTGCCCGCACAAGAAGTTGAGTTAATTGAAGCAATTGGCAAGCGCCGTGGTTGTGTTAAAAGCGGTGGGCATATTGATTTTCACAAAGCCTCTGAAATATTAATTAATGAAATTCGCGATAAAACCTTAGGCGGTATATCCTTTGAAACACCCGAAATGGTGATGGCAGAGGTGGTGCATTTTGATAAAGTTGAAGCAGACAAAGTTGCTGCCAGAGAAGCAAAAAAAGTCGCCCGAGGCAGAGGTCGTCGTAATAAACGTTAGTATTAATTAAAGGTATAATTAATACTTTAGTTATTCCTTTAATTATATGTTTAATCAGTAAGTCTAATTATAAGATTAAGATAAGGTAGCAACATGAGTGAGCAATTTACATTACATCCACAATTAGCCAATGACTGTTTTGTTATGGCTGATTTTCCACTTTCTCGTTTATTACTGTGTAATGACAGTGCCTACCCTTGGTTTATTTTAGTGCCAAAAGTCGATGATATTCAGGATATATATCAACTTGACTGGCAACAACAGCAACAATTATTAAATGAATCAAGCATGTTAAGTGAAGTGCTTATGCAAGAATTTAAAGGTGATAAAATGAATGTGGCAGCTTTAGGCAATGTCGTAGCACAATTGCATTTACACCACATAGTGCGTTATGAAAACGATGCCTGTTGGCCAAAGCCGATTTGGGGTCAGCAAGCGCTAACACCCTATACAGATAACGAGCTAGAAGTTATCAAAACTCGCATAATACCTAAGCTATCAGCAATATTGTCATCTGATAACTAATTAGCATTATTTATACCTGTACCAATTCGAGGTGAAAATCTTCACCTCGAATTGGTACAGGTACAGGTATAGAGGGCAGATGATTATTTTATCATGGCAAGCGATTGTGTTAAGTCGGCAATTAAATCATCAACATTTTCAAGACCAACCGATATTCTAATTAAACTATCACTGATGCCGGCGGCTAAACGCTCTTCTTGAGTATAAGGTGAATGTGTCATCGAGGCTGGATGTTGAATAAGTGATTCTGCGTCCCCTAAACTTACCGCAATCGAAAATAACTTCATACGGTTAATAAAGTCACTACCACCGGCTAAATCACTATCAATTTCAAAGGCAATAACACCGCCAGCCGCTTTCATTTGCGAGCCAATAAATTTATGCCCAGGATGGCTTTTTAAGCCTGGATAATAAACGTGGCTTACTTTTTCATTACTTTCTAAAAATGCCGCTATTTTTTCAGCATTACTGCAATGGCGTTCCATACGAATAGGCAGGGTCTTAAGCCCTCGCATGATTAACCATGCGTCATGCGGACTCATGGTTGCACCAATATCTTTTAATACTGTCATCTTGATCATCATGATCATTTCGCTGGTACCACAAATAATACCAGCAACGACATCACCATGACCGTTTAAATATTTTGTCGCGCTATGCACTACTATGTCGATACCGTATTTTTTAGGTTGCTGGAGTACTGGCGTTAAAAAGGTGTTGTCGACGATAGAAATAATGTTGTGATTTTGTGCTATCTCACCCACCATTGCCAAGTCATAGACCGCTAAATTAGGATTTACCGGCGTTTCTAGAAATATGACCTTAGTATTAGGTTTTATTGCTGCCTCAATCTCAGCAGGGTTTGCCATATCTACAAAGCTAACTTCAATGCCCCATCGAGTAAGTTGGTGATTCATTAGTGCAAATGAACAACCATAAACCGCTTTTGATGAAATTAGATGATCGCCACAAGATAAGTTAGCCAGTAAAGCACCAGAGACTGCACCCATACCAGTAGCGGTGGCGGCAGCGTCTTCCATGCCTTCCATTGCCGCTACTCGCATCTCTAACTGTCGAGTTGTAGGGTTACCTAAACGGCTATATATGTAGCCTTCAGCTTCGCCGGCAAATCTATCCGCGCCCTGTTGTGCGTTATCAAAAATAAAAGTAGAGGTTTGATAAAGTGGCGTGGCTAATGAACCAAATTGTTCGTCATTAATACGGCCTGAATGAATTGCTTGCGTTTCGATATGCTTGCTTTCTGACATGGGATACCTTTTCTATTGAATAATTATTATTGTTGTTAGCTGTTAGTTGTAAGTCAGTCACTTATCAATGTTTACTTGCAATTATACGGCCATAATTAAATTGCTATTCTTATCAATAAGTTATCTTTTTAAGTTAGATTTTAATAAGTAAGCTGTAATATTTTTATTACAACTCTATGTGACTAATAAAGGCAGTTTGTTAAAGTAGACAAGAGAGTCTTATTGGCTAAGGCTTTGCTTGATGTTTCTTTATTGTAATATATTTATTACAATGTAACTTAAATATTACAAAATCAACAATGCACGGTATTGATAAGGAGTTTATGTGCGAATAGAAATAAAATCTGAAGACCGAATGGGCATTAGCCAAGAAATATTGGCGACTTTTACCCGTTTGGCGCTAGATATTCAAGCGGTGGAAGTGAGCTCACAATTTATATTCGTGCATTTGGCCAAAAGCACCATAAGTTTTAATAAAGTAAAACGATCATTAATGAGCGTGGCGGGGGTTAATCACTGTCGGGCAGTTGATTTATTGCCATCAGAAAGTCGTGAGCGGCATTTAAGGGCATTAGTAAACCGTTTACCTGACGCTATTATAGATATAGATGAAAACGCTTGTGTGATGGCGTTAAATAAAGCGAGTGAAAAACTGTTAGTCAATCATCAACGCCACAAAGGTATCTCGCCATTACTCGGTGAGCAACTCAAAGGGGTTAAAGTTAATCACTTATTAGAGATAGAAATCGCTTTGCCTTTGTTGGATAAAATAAGTTCGCAAAATGTTGATATTGCTGGGCAAAGTTACTTAGCAGAAATTAGCCCGATAAGTGAACAAGAAAACAGCTCTGGTGCTGTTATATCGCTAAAATCAATCACCAGTTTAGGTCGCCAAATTTCGATACTGCAAACGCGAGATGCTCAAGGAATTGATAACATTATTGGTCAGTCTGCTCGCATTCAATTACTTAAAGAGCAAACAGTTCGCTTTGCTGAGTTGGAATTACCGGTATTAATTAACGGTGAAACCGGTACGGGTAAAGAGCTCGTTGCCAGGGCTTTACATAATGCGAGTAATCGTCAACAAGCGCCATTTTTAGCGGTAAATTGTGCCACTTTACCTGAACATTTACTCGAAAGTGAGTTGTTTGGTTATGCCAACGGTGCTTTTACCGGCGCGCAAAAGGGTGGGAAACCGGGGTTACTTGAGTTAGCGGAAGGTGGAACCTTGTTTTTAGATGAAATTGCTGAAATGTCACCTTATTTACAGGCTAAGTTATTAAGGTTTTTACAAGATTTTAGGTTTCGTCGTTTGGGTGGTACCAAAGAATTACAAGCAAATGTTAGAGTGCTGAGTGCGACTCATCAAGACTTGTTAGCCATGATAAGTAAGCATCAGTTTAGAGAAGATTTGTTTTATCGCTTAAATGTACTGAATTTAAATTCGCCACCATTGCGTGAACGCGTAGAAGATATTGCGTTAATAGCGCATCATTTTGTGGCGCTTGCGGCAACACAAATGAACTTGCAGCAACCGACAATCGATAAAGGTGCTATGGCGTTACTCTTGTCACATCGTTGGCCGGGTAATATTCGAGAATTACAAAACGTGCTGTTTAGAGCGGTAGCACTGAATGAACATGGCGATATTTCTGCACAAGATATTAGTGTTGCATTAGCGCAATTTAAACAACCTGAAGTCACTAGTTCGGTTGAATTTAAAGTGGAAAATGAACTGGAGGATTGGGCGAGTGCGCAAGCAAAGTTTGAACAGCAGCTTATTAGCACATTATATCCTTATTATCCCACTACACGTAAATTGGCAGAGCGATTAAAGGTATCCCATAACAAAATCGCTATGAAATTACGGCAGTTTGGCATTAATAATTAATAACTAATACCAATTGGTTAACGTCGCGAAGATAATTTAATCTTCTAGTATTTTATAAAGAATTTGCTTAACGTTCTCAGGCTCAAAGGGTTTATTACACATCGCGGTAACGCCTTCAGTGAGTATATTCGCTAAATGGGTTTGATTACTCTCACTAGTTACCATAAGTATGGGGATATGTGATTGTTGGCTCTTATTACGAATATATCGGGTTAGTTCTTGACCATTAATTTCTGGCATATTGTAGTCAGTAACAACAAGATCAAACATATTTTCTTTCAATAAGGCAATGGCTTCATTGCCATTAACTGCTTCGGTTATTTTGAGTAAACCTAAGTTGTTAAGTACCCGTTTAATATGGTTTCTGGCCAGGCGACTATCATCAACGAGCAAAACGCGCACTTGATGAACGTCAAAGTAATCAAGCTCTAATTCATCGGTTGATAATAAATCAATAGTTGTGCTTATCGCTGTTGCTAGGTGGTCAGAAGTAAAAGGTTTTGGTAGTAAAGCAATAACACCAGACTGCTTAAATTCTTCTAAGTTTTTATGGCGATGCTCGCTGGTAACCAGCATAAAAGGCGTGTTGGCAATAGCGGGATTATTTCTTATTTTATGTAGTAATTCTATTGCATTACCATCATCAAAATACATCGCGCTGGTAATTAAATCACGTGGATATCTTTCGGCACTTATATAAGCATCCGCAATACTTTTAGCCTCTGCGACTTGGGTAATACCTTGCTGTTTTAACTCTTTAATTATAATCTTTCTTTGTAAGTCAGAAGGCTCAACAACCAGTAAAGATAACTCATTTGGATTCATAATATTACTCTATAGTTTTTAGTTGATTATTTAGCCACCAATAAATTTGACTTTAAAGCCATTTTTTTCCAGTACTAATTTTATTTCTTCGCGTTTATCACCTTGAACTTCTATGATTTCACCCACCACACTACCGCCAGTGCCACAGATTTTCTTGATTTTTTTGGCGAGTTCTTTTAAGGCTTTATTATCTAAGCCTAAACCGGTAATGGTGATAACACCTTTACCTTTCCTACCTTTAGTTTCTCGACGCACTCTAGCAAAACCGTCAGATGGCGTAACCGTAGCACTCTTAGTTTGTGATATTCTGCCTTCAGCAGTGGAATAGACTAAAGCCTGATGGTTATCATTTTGCTTAGTGGCTGTGTCGTCAATATTTTTACCGAAGGCACCTGCTAAGTCACTCAGGCTAGAAAATTTTTTTGTCATAGTTATACCAAGTTGTTTTAGTTATTGAACAGATGTCTTGCGTTTCTCGGTTTTACCTGCATATAAAGTAGACCAGATAATTAATGAAATAGGCCTTACTGCTAAAATTTGGATAAAATAAAACCACTACTAGAGTGGTTTTATTATACATGATTTTTAGAGTTAAAAAGTTAGCTTAAAGCTTACTTTCTAATTCGGGTAAAGCGTCAAATAAATCAGCCACTAAACCGTAATCGGCTACCTGAAAGATTGGTGCTTCGGCATCTTTATTAATCGCAACAATGACTTTAGAGTCTTTCATACCAGCTAAATGCTGAATAGCACCTGAAATACCTACTGCTATATATAAGTCAGGCGCAACAATTTTGCCTGTTTGACCCACTTGCATATCGTTTGCTACAAAACCAGCATCAACAGCAGCACGAGAAGCGCCAATCGCTGCGCCTAACTTATCAGCTATACCATCAAGTAGTTTGAAGTTTTCGCCATTTTGCATACCACGACCACCAGAGACGATCACACTTGCGGCACCGAGCTCAGGTCTTTCTGAAACAGAAAGTTTTTCACTTACGTAGCTAGAAATACCGGCATCAGTGACTTGGTCTACAGCTACAATTTCAGCATTACCATCAGTTGCTACCGCATCAAAACCTGTAGAACGAACGGTGATCACTTTTTTGTTATCTAAACTTTGTACGGTTGCAATCGCGTTACCTGCGTATATAGGACGGACAAATGTGTCACTACTTTCTACGGCAATAATGTCTGAAATTTGCGTAACATCTAATAACGCCGCAACGCGTGGCATAAAGTTTTTGCCGGTTGTTAATGCCGTAGCGATGATATGAGTATAATCCGCTGCAAGTTCAGTCACTAATAATGATACATTTTCAGCCAGTTGGTGTTCATAAGCGGCGTTGTCCGCCACTAACACTTTTGAAACACCGTTAACTTTGCTTGCGGCTTCAGCAATGGCTTGGCAGTTGTGACCGGCAACTAAAAGGTGGATCTCTCCACCCATAGCTTGCGCTGCAGCAACAGTTTTTAGTGTATCGGCTTTTAATTCACTATTATCGTGTTCGGCAAATACTAAAATGCTCATGATATCACCTTCGCTTCATTTTTTAATTTTTCTACTAATTCATCAATGCTTTTAACAATAATACCAGCTTTGCGTTCAGCAGGCGGTGTTACTTTGATTAAATTAGTGCGCGCTGTTAAATCAATTCCAAAGTCAGCTGCTGGTTTAACAACCAGTGGCTTGCGTTTAGCTTTCATTATGTTGGGTAATGACGCATAACGTGGTTCATTTAAGCGTAAGTCAGTGGTTACAATCGCAGGTAAATTTAATGCGATGGTTTGTAAGCCGCTATCAACCTCACGAGTAACGTTAACTTTATCGCCATCAATGCTTATAGCAGAGGCAAATGTGCCTTGTGCCATACCAGTAAGTGCCGCTAACATTTGGCCTGTTTGGTTATTGTCGCTGTCGATTGACTGCTTACCAAGAATAACAAGTTGTGGTTGTTCTTCTTCCACTATTTTTTGTAATAGTTTAGCAACGTTGATTGAATCTAAGCTTTCATCTGTCTCAATTTGAATCGCACGATCAGCACCTAACGCTAGGGCTGTTCGTAACTGTTCTTGGCAAGACTTACTACCAATAGACACGGCGATAACTTCAGTCGCTATGCCGGCTTCTTTTAAACGCACGGCTTCTTCAACAGCGATTTCACAAAAAGGATTAATTGCCATTTTTACATTAGCAAGATCGACATTGGAGTTGTCTGCTTTAACACGTACTTTTACGTTATAGTCAATAACGCGCTTGATGGGTACTAATACTTTCATCGTTGCCTCTGATTATTTTGGTTGTAGGTAATCTTGATTAAACTAAATAAAATCCAGCTTAACGCTATAATAATGGTTTGAAGACTACTTGTAGAAGGGGTTTACGTCAACGCCTTCTAGCGATATCGTCACTCAAATCGTGCTTAAATAAATAATATCGTTAATTAATGCAATACAGGATAGTATTTAACACGAATATATCTATAATGTTTGATGTTATCAAACAGGTGTTTGAAAATCAAACGAGTGTTTGAATATTTCATATAAATAATTAAGTGATGGGAGATGTTATGGAACGCGAATCAATGGAGTTTGACGTTGTAATTGTTGGAGCGGGTCCTGCAGGCCTGTCGACTGCTTGTCAACTAATGAAATTAGCACAAGAAAAAGAACAAGAACTCATGGTCTGTGTAGTTGAAAAAGGCTCTGAAGTGGGTGCTCATATTCTTTCTGGTGCAGTTTTTGAACCACGAGCATTAAATGAATTATTTCCTGATTGGAAAGAAAAGGGTGCACCTTTAAATACCGTTGTTACTGGCGATGATATTTATTTGTTTAATGGCGAAAATAGCGCTGTTAAATTACCTAGTTTTAGTGTGCCTAAAACTATGCACAATGACGGTAATTACATTGTTAGTATGGGCAATGTTTGTCGTTGGTTAGCCGAACAGGCTGAAGAGTTGGGCGTAGAAATTTTCCCAGGCTTCCCTGCTCATAGTATTATTTATAATGACGATGGCAGTGTTGGCGGTGTTACTACCGGTGATATGGGGTTAGACGCGGAAGGCAAGCCCAAAGATTCGTTTATGCCGGGTATGGAACTAAAAGCAAAATATACTGTATTTGCTGAAGGCTGTCGTGGCCATTTAGGTAAAGAACTTATCGCTAAATTTGGCTTAGATGCTGATAAGTCACCACAACATTACGGTTTAGGCTTTAAAGAAATTTGGGACATTGCTCCTGAAAAGCATCAAGAAGGTTTAGTGGTACACTCTGCTGGTTGGCCGCTTGAGAAAGACACTACCGGTGGTGGTTATTTATATCATGCAGAAAATAACCAAGTCTTTGTCGGTTTAATTGTTGATTTAAGTTACAGCAATCCGCATTTAAGTCCGTTTGATGAGTTTCAACGTTACAAGCATCATCCTAAAATTGCCCAATACCTTGAAGGTGGCAAACGTGTGTCGTATGGCGCAAGAGCAATGGCTAAAGGTGGTTTTAATTCACTACCTAAAATGACTATGCCAGGTGCTGTATTAGTGGGTTGTGACGCCGGTACGATTAACTTTGCTAAAATTAAAGGTAATCATACCGCGATGAAGTCTGGCATGTTGGCGGCTGAGTCTATTTTTGATGCTTTATTAACAGGCGATGAAGGGGGTAAAGACCTAACTAGTTTTACAGATAAGTATCAAAACTCGTGGTTATATGACGAATTATATAAGACGCGTAATTTTGGCCCTGCTATGCACAAATTTGGTACGTTTTTAGGTGGTGCTTATAACACCGTTGACCAAAACTTTTTCGGCGGTAAATTACCATTTAACTTTAAAGATGACAGCTTAGATCATGAGCAATTAAAATTAGCCGCAGATGTGCCGGTGATTAATTATCCTAAACCTGATAATAAATTGAGTTTTGATAAACTTTCATCAGTATTTTTATCAAACACTAATCATGCAGAAGAGCAGCCATGTCACTTGAAGTTGGCGGATAGTAGTATTCCTATTGGTGTTAACTTAGTTAAATACGGTGAACCCGCCCGACTTTATTGTCCTGCGGGAGTATATGAAGTTGAAAGCACAACAGACGGCGCTAAATTTGTTATTAACTCGCAAAACTGTGTGCACTGTAAAACTTGTGATATTAAAGATCCGAGTCAAAATATTACTTGGGTAACACCAGAAGGTACCGGCGGCCCTAATTATCCTAATATGTAGTAATATAAAAGGGCTTAATTAATACCAAATAGCTGCAGTCATCTGTTTGGTATAATATTGCCGCTCGTTTATAGTAATGTCATTACGGCATATCGTTCTTTCTGAACAAAAAAACCTGCAATTGCAGGTTTTTTTATATCTATAAGCTGGTGCCTAAAATCAGAATTACTGCTCTAGGACTCTTTATTTTCAACAGCTTAGTGAGGAACGCTGTGAATGCAGTTGATTAATGGGTTACGATCAAATTGAATTTTGCTAAGGCGGGTATTTCTAATTGTAGTTTGTTTTCTATCTGATCAAGTTTTAGTAAGCTTGCACAAATTATTGCCGCTTTATTTTCTAAGGTATTGGCTTGGTTACTTATATCAATTTTTATGTCATTGCCCATTGTTTCAATGCGTTGGTCAAAAGTTTCAACCCGTTGTTCGGTACTTTGTTTTTCTTTATGGGTCATGGCTTCACCAACAGCGAGTAAAATGTTGCCGACAGAATTGGTGACAATAGTTTCGATTTCTTTTTTAAATTCACCCGCAAAAATTTCATCAAAGTCATCGAAATCTTGTGGCGCAATATAGTAGCTTTCATCACTATGATTAAAGCGAGTGCGTAGTCGCGATTTCATCTCATCAAACTTTTCTTGGAATTGTTGATGTGTGGCACTGTTTTCGCCAGTTAAGCTGCTGATCACTTTATTGACCGCTTTTAGTCCGAGATCAACACCCTCTATAGCGATTGAAACTATCGCAGGCACTTGTGATCTAATGCCGCTGGTATACTCACTCAACTGACTTTTTTGTGCCTTGTTAAGCGCGATTTCACGGCCATAAACAAAAAGTTGATGTTGGCCATTTACTTGGACGTAAGTCTGACCTTGACTGACAATACGCAGGTGAGCAGGATCGATAATAACACCATAATTAAAATTAATATCACATTGTTGGGCGTTTGCGGCGCTCATACACAAATAGGTAACTAATAAGCTGCGGGCCATGAATTTCATAGCAAAACTCCATATTTTATCAGCTTTGTAGCGGATATTATTATACTGAAACAAGTGGTTCTATATGAACTTTCTGTTCTTTGTAAATGAAACGACTTGGGCCATATTCGCGGCGAGTTTTATCGTGATATTCACCAATGATCACTTGCACGCCATGATACACTCTTTCGTTTGCTTCAACATAGCCACTGGTCATATATGCTTGCAATTTTTCTTTATATGACTCTTTTTCAGAGAGAGCAGCCGCCACTTTTTTCGTATGATAACGATAAGTAGAGATTACTTTTTTTAATACCTCTGGTTTTGCTTTAGCTTTGGGGAGATTTTTTAATTTAATTACCGCGCTTTTTAACTCTAAAAGAGTAGCAGACTCAGTTTTTACAGATTCATCAATCTCTACCATTTTAGCTAAGCAATCATGCATTCTATCGGCAAAAGTTATGATGGTCATACTGCCAGCTGTTGCACCTATTGTACCAGCATGTACTGATTTGCCTGCACTAATATAGCCGGCAATAAGTTTGCCATTGGCTTTATCTTCACGGCCAACCCACACCGTTTTATTAACTTTTACGATGTTATGCATTATTTGATTTTCAATGCGTAATGAATCACAAGTGATGTCAGCGTATTGGCTGTATTTTGCAAAAACCTTACCACCGGCTTTAATATTCGCACTTAAAGTGATTTTAGAAACATCAACTGCTTCAACCTCTTGTTTTTTACCAATAATACCTTTGCCAATAGTTATATCCCCACCAGCATCAAGCATAGCTGATTCTACAAAACCACCAATTGAAATGTCGCCTGTAGTAACAACTTTCATACCTTCACCAACGTTACCATCTATAATGACACTGCCTTTAAATTTAACATGGCCAGTACTGACATCAACATTTTTAAGATGGTAAACACTGTCAACCTCCATGCCATTTTCGATAATACGAGGGAGGCCAACTAAGGTAGAAACTAAAACACTGCTGTTTTTTTGGCTTAAAGTTGTTCCTTCTCCAATGTATATGTCAATATCTGTACCGGGTGTGGAGTCTAATACTTTGCCGGTGACGGTATAGCCTGGGATGCCGTTAGTTAATGGGATTTTTTGAGCGAGAGGATCACCTATTTTTACACAGATAATATCGCCAAGATCGCGCATGTCGACACTACCATCTTCACGATTTTTCGGTTTTAATATTCTGTCTTGTGCACTCTCTACTAAGAGTTTAATATAAGCATTATTACCATCAGTTGGTAATTTTCCGTGCGCTATTTCACACTTAACCATTGAGCCTGCTGGCTCCTTAGCTGCTTGTTTGGCAAGTTTTACTAATTGCTCTTTACTAAAACCTTTACAAACATTAGCGGCTTGAGCCGCATCAAATATCGCTTTTGCGCTCATGTGTTGGCCACCAAGCGCGGTTGTAACTGCCGCTGAAGCTGACATATTGTCGTCAGCAATTTCAATCAGAAACGTAGCATCACGCCGCTCAAGTATTTGGTATCTTACTTCACGGCCAGCACGGTTTTCTTGTAGCGGTTTTAAAACACTCTTGAGTTCAGCAATGGCATTTTTAATATTGCCTTTAACAACATACAGGTGACTGTATTGAGAGTTTTCAATTAGCTCATAAATATCAGCTTCGGTCAGTGGTGTCTGCGTTTTTATAGGAGACAGTACTAGATCGATGTTATTTTTATCGTTACTTACTAAACTTACCTTGCTCACAAGCCTATAACTCCATTATTTTATAAAGCTTATTATTCCCTAAATATAATTCACTTGATGAACTTTAATAAAACTTCCTGTGCCTATTTTTGAATAATCTAATTTATATTCTTTATTGTCTAATGCCTGGACAAATACTAAGATTTTTTCTTCACCAAATACTTCAGGTTTACTCACATCGATAAGTTCTTGGTAGGCTTTTTTTGCCTCAGCACGCTTTTGGGGTATGACACCTTTGTATAAATCTATACCCAAATGGCTCACGATTACTAACGGATGAGCACCATTAACCACCAGTAGATCAACTTTTCTGTTTTTATGAATGATAGTATTACGGCCACTGATTCTAAAGTTTTTATCGTTCAAAGTACTCTCCCTTATAATGAGTGACTTGGTACTTTAACTTTTTGTCAAAGCAATAATAGTAAAAATTAACAGTTCTAAATATATAAATATTTGAATCACTAAGCAATATAAAACCGCTCGCTTAACTCAACTTCACCTTAAAATTAACTAACACGATCATAGTGCGGTTTATCTTTACTTTTTATTAACATTCTTCGAGTTAAATCTAAACTTCGAGCCGCGACAAGCGCCTGAAAATTTTTTCTAGCGACCGGAATACAATAATACTTTGCTTGTAATGCTTGTTGGTTACCCCAAGCTATCCACACCGAACCAACAGGTTTATCTTTTGTACCACCATCTGGCCCTGCTATGCCGGAAACAGCGATGACATAATCGGCATTCGACTTTGCTAAAGCCCCTTTAGCCATAGCTAATACTGTTTCTTTACTAACAGCACCATAGCTGAGTAAAGTTGCCGCGGGCACATCAATCATTTTACTCTTCATCGCATTGGAGTAAGTGACAAAACCTGCTTCGAAAACGGCTGAAGCGCCAGCGATAGCGGTTATTTGACTAGCAATTAATCCACCAGTACAAGATTCTGCAACGGTAATTTTTTGTTGTGACTCAATCAGTAACGGTACAAGGTAATCAGCGATGGTTACATGACTACTTTCACCTGTTGTGAGAATATGATCACCTAATAAATCACTTAGTTTATGCTGCCATTGTGCTAATAACTCTTTGCCTTTTGGGCACTGAACGGTTAATTTTACTTCAAGCAATGGCATTGCTGCGCGAAAACCCATCGCTATTTCATTAGGCCAATCGGGGAGCTTGTCATTAACCAGTGCTTGTAATGTTGACTCACCGATACCAAAAGTTTGCAAGCGGATGAGACTTTGTTTGTTTGCTGTTGGAAATAATTGCTGTAAACGAGGAATTATTTCATCTTTTAGCATGTGGCTTAATTCACTTGGCACCCCAGGGGTACAAATAATGAGGCACTGGCCTAATTGAATACGAATACCGACAGCGCTGCCGGTTGTATTATCGACAATTTCGCTACCTAACGGTAAGTAGGCTTGTTTTAAATTAGGTTGATTGAGTTGAGTTTTTCTGCGCTTGGCCCATTTTTTTAAGTGTGAATGTGCTTGTGGATCAAGATGTAAGTCAACACAGCAAGCTTGTGCCAGCGCTTGCGATGTAAGATCGTCAATCGTTGGGCCAAGGCCGCCATTAATAAGCAGCACATCTGCTGTTTGACTAAGCTGAACTATTTCTGCACGCAGAAGTGCTAGATCATCAGCAATGGTTACTTTTTTATTAATTGTTAAGCCAATGTCATTGAGCTGCTGTGCAAACATCACTGAGTTTGTATCAATAACATCGCCATTCATCAATTCGTTACCGGTTAAAAGTATATTTACTTGAGTAGTCATATAGCGCCAAAATTCAATTGTAATATGAACTTCATATTAGCGAAAAAGTGCGGTAATTGCGCTGTAAATTTAGCTGGTTTTTTATTGTTTGTTACAGCACTGAATTATTTTGACTATGATAATAAATATAAAAAAATGGGCCATTGATAGAGACAAAAAAAGTACAAGGGTTATTAAGTGCGTTACTTTTTTACCTTATTGTTATTTCATTTATCATCAACATCAACATCAACATCAACATCAACACCAAGATACAAGTTAAAGCATTTATTATATGGTAATCTTGATAAAATCAGTGCTTAAATAAAAATAGTTAACGAGTACTAAAATAAATTTGAGATACGCTACTGTTGAAACACCAGTAAATTTTTAATTTGGTATCTAAACCTGCACTTTAACGTGGTACGGGTATATCGCCATAAATTAATAAGAACTTTTATAAAATGACCAAGAAAATACAGTCTTACCATCGAACACTTTTGTTTGGCAAATGGTATCGCAGCGAACGAGATGACGAAGGCTACATGTTTACCGAGTTTGCAGAGATTTCAGCGGATGGCCGCTATGAATTTACTTTTATGCAACATGACGATCATGGCACGGTTTCGGAGCAATCGGTTGAGTCAGGTGATTGGGGATTAGTCGGCGATATCCACTTTACCATCAGTAAGAGTGAATTTGTCAATGACGAGCATTATGCGGCTGACTTAGAGCATGATGACAATTATCATGCTTACCGCGTACTGACGTTAAATAGCCAAATTTTTGAATATCAACACATCTTAAGTAATGAAGTGTTTATCCTACGCCGAGTTATTGATAATATTGCCTTAAGTTAGACTAAGTTAAACTAGACAAGAGCACAAGTATCGTCTCCTTGTTACCAGTTTCCATTAATCATTTTTTGAGAGTTCGGATGAAAAAATTTAAAGCAGCCAGTTTAATGACGGCAATCAAAACACCATTTAATGTCAAGGGCGAGATAGATTTTAATACTTATGATCAATTGGTCGCTGAACAAGTTAAAGTGGGTGTTGATGGCATTGTTGTTGGTGGTACCACGGGTGAAGGACACTTGCTTACTTGGGAAGAACATTTAATTCTTATCGCTCATAGTGTTCACAAGCATGGTAAAGATTTACTTATTATTGGCAATACCGGTAGTAACAACACTCGAGAAGCGATTAAAGCAACACAATATGGTTTTGCTGCCGGTATGGATGCAACACTGCAAATTAATCCCTATTATGGTCGCAGCTCATCTGAAGGCGTAATAGCCCATTTTGAAAAACTGCTTGATATTGGCCCTGCCTTTATTTACAACGTGCCAAGCCGTACCGGCCAGGATTTAACGCCTGAGTTAATTGAACCATTATCGCAACATAAAAACTTTATTGGTGTTAAAGAGTGTACCGGTAATGATCGTATTGCCTACTATGAAGAGCGAGGCATTGCTTGCTGGTCAGGTAATGATGATGAAAGTGCCGCTGGACGCCATCAGCACGGCTCTCATGGTGTTATTTCGGTAACTTCCAACATTGCTCCTAACTTAATGAGGCAATTAATGGATGCGCCAAACGAGAGTTTACAGCAAAGTATGCAACCGTTAATGCAATGGCTTTTTTGTGAACCAAACCCCATTGGCATTAATACCGCACTGATGATGACAGGTGCTGTAGCACCTGTTTTTAGAATGCCTTATAAAGCATTAACTAAAACTCAGCGTGAACAGGGTTTAGCCATACTTGCCAATATGGCTAAAGATGAACTTGTTGGTGATAAACTGATGTTAATGGCAGATGATGACTTTCAATATTGTTGTTAAAAAACGCAAAATTCAAAACAAAAAACGTTAAATTGATGACTTAACAGTATCAAAATAATGAATAAAAACAGTGAGCTTATGCTCGCTGTTTTTATTTCTAAGGCTATAAAGATCTTAATTTTTGAATTCGCTGCTAGGTTATTAATTTTGCTAATTGCGGGTGAAGTTCTACCGGCAGAGAAAAGTGTTGCTCAGTGTTATTTATTGGACAAGTAAACTTTAGTTGTACAGCGCAAAGCTGCAGATTTACTTGATCGTTAGAAGCCTTGCCATGCAGTCGGTCGCCAACTACCGGTAAGCCGATACTGGCAGCATGAATACGTATTTGATGCTTGCGACCAGACTCAATGTTGACTTGCAGTAAAGATAAATTGCTGGTTTGGTGATGTTCAAGACAAAGAAAATGACTGCGAGCGGCTTTATCATCAATAGCCAAGTTAATAGTGTCAGGTTGTGGTCGTTGTTGGTGATCGCCATGCACAATAATGTGATAGATTTTTTCTACTTGGTTTTGCTCAAACATCATACTTAATGCCCGTGCTGCGCTTTTACTGTGAGCTACTACAATTAAGCCAGTAGCCGCACGGTCAAGACGATGCACCGGAAAAACTGGCCGTTCAGGCAGCAAGTTTTTTTGTGCCCAGCGCGTTATGGTGCAATGGTCACTCCACTTTGAGCCTTGAGACAACATGCCATAAGGTTTATACCAAACACTGTAATCACTAAAGTCGGCGACCAATATAGCAGGTGTTGGTGTTTGGGATAAAACCTCTACGTCATAATAAAAATGCAGTTTATCGCCGATATGTAAGATTTTTTTTAGGCGACGGCAGCGTTGTGTCGTTTTACCACGGCTATGCCATAATGCGCCTTTATCAATCGCTTTTTTTATTTCACCGACGGTTAAGTCACATTGAATTTGCAGCGCTTGTACGATATTTATAGCGCGATCAATATTGATATGGCATTCAAATTTTTTCAAAACAAATCTACTCAATTAATGATTAATGCTTAGTTTAACAAATTTCTTTCGGTAAATGGCATGGCAAAAAGCAACTTATTATCCCTATAGGCTGATATTGAGCATAAAAGCGGATATATATGTCTAATTAAGTGCAATTGCCCTTGGTTTTTAACGCCAGAGAAAGATAAAATGCTCGCAACAGCAAAACTAATAGGAGAACAAGCTATGCAACGTAACGAAGAATTATTTCCACTCGATAATGTCGGTAATGCACTCTGGGAGATGTTAACTAGTGGTGATGACTTAACTGTTGAACGTGAGTTTGAATTTTCCACCATTTTCTCAAGCCAAGACCAAGCACTAAAATTTGGTCAGTTACTGTTAGAAAATAATCAGAAATTATCTTTTTGTCCTTATCAAGGTGATGACAATTTTCCTTGGGAAATTACCGCTTATCCTTTTATGTCGGCGAGTTATGAAAATATAGCGGCTTATCAAGAGCTACTAATGAGTAGTGCGACACCATTCTCTGGCCAGTATGATGGCTGGTACTGCATTGACACTAGCCAAGCCTAAAGGTTGAGGATTTTTTATGGATGAACAGCAGTTTGATCGTCTAAAAAGTGTTAGCGCTAAGTCATTTAATGATCAAAAAGCCTTGATAAAAAAAGTGCTAGCGGGGCGAGACATTGCATGTAAGCAATGCGGAACACTTATCAGAATTATTTTACCTGAAGACAAAAAAACCACCGGTTTATTTTGTGCTAAAGGTTGCACTAATATCGCTTTAGATTTTGTAATATAACCAGTTAAGACAATTTTACTCAGCGTGTTAGCTTTTTATTTGCTATAAAAATGTCGCGATATCTTCAAGAGATTTTTTCGTTGTAGCGTGATCAGGAATTGTCGCGTCTTTATTTGGGTAACCTGCAATTAGCAGCATATAAGGGCGGCTATTACCATCACGACCACAAATTTCACTCAAAAATGACATCGGCTTTGGGGTGTGGGTTAAGTTTACTAGGCCGCTTGAGTGTAAGGCATTAATTAAAAAACCGGTGGCAATACCCACCGACTCATGCACATAATAATTGGTGTTTTTATCTTCTGTAGCAATACCGCCTTTTTTCTCACTAAAAACCGCAATCAGCCAAGGCGCGTGTTCTAAATAAGGCTTATTAGCATCTGTACCTAAAGGCTTTAACGCGTCTAACCATTCTTGACTTGCTCGGCCCTGATAGAAATTACTTTCATGAATCTCAGCTTGCTGGCGTATTTGTCTTTTAACATCAATATTGTTGATGGCAACAAAATGCCATGGTTGATGATTAGCACCACTTGGCGCAGTTCCAGCGGCTTTTATACAGTTTTCAATGATACTTTTTGCCACTGGGCGATCACTAAAACTGCGAACACTGTGGCGGCGTTTAATATTTTCATAAAATTCAGCCAAGCGTTGTAACATTTCTTCACGGGTATATTCAATATAGTCGCTTAAAGGCGATGAGTTATACCAGTTCCATTAAGTTTGTGATCTTGTTGTGCGCAGGAAAAATAACTCAAGGTAAGGCGCTCGATTGAGCAACAGCTGGCTATTGGGATTGAGAGCAACACAGCCTTGAGCTATTTTAACTAGTACAAGTGAGTAATAACTTAATGGGATTGGTATTATGGGCTTTCATAAAACTTGCTGCACTTATTATTATTTTCTTCTAGCTTATCGATAAAGCTAGTTATAAGGCAAATTTTTGTAGGAATAATATCTTTGATAATAAAGTATAAAGAACAGACTTTAAAAAGGTGAGAGTCGTGCGTTAAAAATCGCTATGTTTTTGATTAGATAACTTAACGAAATAGCTATTGAGACCAGTATCACGACGTGTCACTTCAGCTTTGTACACGCCAATGCAAAGAGATATTGTCATAATTACGCTAATAATAGGTAAATTTACCGCTTGAATAAAGGCAGACACCAGCGTTGTAATAACAGCACCAACCACACAATAGCTCAACACTATGCGCAGCCATATATAAATGGCAATCATCATTTTCTGTAAATCGAGAGGCTTTACAGGCGTCGCTGTTTTCAAAGGCAAGTTATCTTACAAGTTAAGTTGATTATTTATCACTGAGTATAATTAACTAAATAGGAATATATAAGTTAATTTATATTCAAAAATAATATATGAAAGAGGTTAAGTTTATAAACTTATATTGTGATAAATATTCAGTTATTAAAAGTATTTTATTTCAGTGACTTATAACGTTTTATTTTTATTTTTTATTGTTTGCAGGCGAAGTAAAATCTAAAAAATCCTAAGGGTGTCTAATATAAAAATTATCAACGAAGCGATTTAAATGAACTAAAATTATTGAGCAAACTACACAGGGATAAATAAGGTTTTAACATGAAAAACTTTAAAAATATTTTAGTGATTGCTGAAGATATTGGCCTAAATCAAACGGTATTACATAAAGCATTGAGGCTTGCGCAAAGTGCTAAGGCAAGTTTAACTATTATTGCCAATAAACAAGATAAAAAAATAGAGCAGCATCTTGAGCTGATTTATCAACAACAAACTGCAAATTTAACGACGTTAAACGGACTTAAACCAGCAAAATTAGAAATAGATATCAATATAAAATATTGTGCAGCGCTGTTTTCTCACAAAGATATACTGGCTGAAATGACTAATCATACTTATGACTTATTAATTAAAGACATACATTCAGCACATTTTCGCTGGGGGTTATCTTGGCCTGATAATCATTACTTATTACGAGAAGGAAATACTAATATATTGCTCGTTGGTGAAAATCAATGGCCAGACAGAGGAAATATCTTAGTGGCGCTAGAAACAGAAGAGTCGAATGAAAAGCACCAAAAACTCAACCAGTTTATGATAGACGAAAGTCAATATTTGGCGAAACTATTAAATAGCGATGTTCATTTGATCAACTGTTATCAAGAACAACCAAGCATTTCATTAGCTGATCGTTTATTTATTGAAGGTGCTATAGGTGTTGATGAGCCATTACAACTACACTGGCGTCACATACAAGACTCAGCATCACGCTATGCTGTAGAGCAAGATCATCTTCACGTAGAATCAGGATTGCCTGAATTTGTTATTCCACACGAAGCAAAAAAATATAATGCAGACATTGTCGCCCTTGGTGCTGGAGAGCATCATGGTTTAATTGACCTACTCAAAGGACATTCTTCTGAGTATGTTGTTGATGGGCTATCTTGTGATGCACTTATTTTTAAAGCCAATATGTGTAATGCCAATTTGATTAATTAAGTGATCTACTTTATATGCAAGAAAAACGACCCAATATAAGGCATTTATTTTAATAACTCGTTGTACTAATTATTAAATAAATAATGCGGTAGTGGGTTGTTTTAGCCAAGTGCAATGATCAGATAATTAGTGAGATTGGTATAATACCAATCTCATTAAGTTATTGCTCACTTGTACTAGTTATACCAATCAAACTAACTAAGTGATCTTTTTAAATGGTCTAAATATCCAATAACATCGTTGCTTTCAATCCCAATAGCCAGCTATTGCTCAATCAAGCGCCTTGTTCTTGAAAATTTACCCTCATTAAAATTTGCACCATTAATTAATTTGATTGGTATTAAAATAGCTCAAGGCTGTGTTGCTCTCAATCCCAATAGCCAGCTATTGCTCAATCGAGCGCCTTACCTTGAGTTATTTTTCCTGCGCACAACAAGATCACAAACTTAATGGAACTGGTATAATACACTTCAGTATTTTTGTGGCATAAAAAAAGCGCCACAAGGCGCTTTTTTAGAACATATTTTTGACGACAGTAATTTTACCGGTTGCTTAACCAATAAATTTACGCGCGTTGCGGAACATACGTACCCAAGGCGAGTCTTCTTGCCATTCATCAGGGTGCCATGAGTTAGCTACGGTACGAAACACACGTTCAGGGTGTGGCATCATAATTGTCACGCGGCCATCGGTAGTTGTTAACGCTGTAATACCATCAGGCGAACCGTTCGGGTTAGCCGGGTAGGTTTCAGTGATATGACCATAGTTATCAACATACCGCAGTGCCACTGTGCCAGATTCATTTGCGTTATCAATAGCATCGTCAGAGCTAAACTCTGCACGACCTTCACCGTGAGAAACAGCGATTGGCATACGCGAGCCAGCCATACCATCAAAGAAGATAGACCGGGTTGCTTGTATTTCAACTAAACTAAAGCGGGCTTCAAAGCGTTCTGATTTGTTTTGTACAAAGCGTGGCCATGCGGCTGCACCCGGAATGATTTCTTTTAGGTTTGACAACATTTGACAGCCGTTACACACACCTAATGAAAAAGTATTCTCACGTTCGAAGAATGTTTTGAACATAGCTTTAGCAGCTTTGTTGAACAATATTGATTTTGCCCAACCTTCACCAGCGCCTAATACATCACCGTATGAGAAACCACCACAAGCCACTAAACCATTAAAGTCAGCTAAATCAGTTCGACCCGATAAAATGTCTGACATGTGCACATCAATAGCGATAAAACCGGCACGATCAAATGCCGCAGCCATCTCTACATGCGAGTTAACGCCTTGTTCACGTAAAATAGCAATGCGTGGATTAGTACCTTGCTGTGCATCTTTGGCGATTAATTGCGCCACAATATCTTCATTAATATCAAAGCTTAATTCAGCACTTAGGCCCGGATCTTCAGTATCAAATTTAACAAAATGTTCTTGCTCAGCGCATTCTGGATTGTCACGTAGTGATTGCATTTTATAGGTGGTTTGTGCCCACGTAGTCCGGTAATAAGTGCGAGAATTTTCTAAGACCACTTCGCCATCACGGCTAAAGCGAAGGGTATCTTCGTTATTAATACGACCAATATCGGTACAGCAATCTGCAATACCGTATTGAGCAAAAACAGCCTGAATAGCGTCAAAATCACAGGTGCGAATTTGAATCACTGCGCCAAGCTCTTCATTAAATAAAACATCAACGTCGTTACCTGATATTGATGTTAACTGAGTTAAATCGATATCAACACCGGTGTGGCCAGCGAAAGCCATTTCAACCACAGTGGTGAATAATCCGCCATCAGAAATATCATGATAAGCCATCAGTTTCTCATCGCGTACTAGCGTTTGCATGGCATTAAAAAAACCTTTTAAGGTTTCAGGGCTATCAACATCGGGTGTTTCATTGCCTAGTTGTTTATAAACTTGCGCTAAACATGACCCCCCTAAGCGATTTTTACCTTTTGATAAATCAATGGCAATAAGTTGAGTCTCGCCTAAATCTATACGTAGTTCAGGTGTAACGGTTTTGCGAATATCTTCAACAACACCAAAGGCGGTGATAATTAATGACATTGGCGAGGTAACAGACTTCTGTTCACCGTTTTCATCCCATTTGGTTTTCATCGACATCGAGTCTTTACCGACTGGGATAGTTAAGCCAAGCGCAGGACAAAGTTCTTCACCAATGGCTTTAACGGCCTCGTATAAACCGGCATCTTCACCCGGATGGCCTGCTGGCGACATCCAGTTGGCTGAAAGCTTAATACGGTTTAAATCGCCGATATCTGTACCCGCAATATTGGTTAATGACTCAGCAACCGCTAAACGCGCTGATGCGCCAAAGTTTAATAATGCTACCGGTGTACGCTCGCCTAATGACATAGCTTCGCCGTGGTAAGAGTCAAGTGCTGAAGCGGTAACACCACAATCCGCCACAGGTACTTGCCATGGGCCAACCATTTGGTCGCGATTAACCATACCGGTTACCGAGCGATCGCCAATGGTAATGAGGAAAGTTTTTTCTGCAACCGTAGGTAGTGATAAAATACGTTCTGCCGCATCAGCTAAGCTGATATTAGCGACAGAAAAATTATCGCCAGTAGCTGTTTTTGTTACCACGTCTTTGAAAATCTTAGGAGTTTTACCTAATAAGACTTCAAGAGGTAAATCAATCGGTGTATCGAGTTTATCATTACCGGCAAAGTGGGCATCAGTCACAGTTAAATGTAGTTCTTCAGTCGCACGACCGACAACAGAAAATGGCGCACGTTCACGATGACATATTTGTTCAAATGTGGCTAAGTTTTTATCTGATACGGCTATAACATAACGTTCTTGAGATTCGTTACACCAGATTTCATGTGGTGCCATGCTACGTTCGTCATTAGGTACGTTACGCAGTTCAAAAACACCACCACGACCGCCATCAGCAACTAACTCAGGGAAGGCATTAGATAAACCGCCAGCCCCGACATCATGAATGAAAGCAATAGGGTTTTGTTCACCTAGCTGCCAACATTTATCAATAACTTCTTGGCAACGACGTTCCATCTCAGGATTTTCACGTTGCACAGAAGCAAAATCTAAACTTTCAGCCGACTGACCTGAAGCCATTGAAGAAGCGGCACCGCCACCTAAACCAATGTTCATTGCTGGGCCGCCAAGGGCAATTAAGTTAGCGCCAACGATAATTTCGCGCTTTTGTACGTGTTCATCACGAATATTACCTAAACCACCGGCCAGCATAATCGGCTTGTGGTAACCACGTACTTCGCTGCCGTTGAATGAGTTAACTTGTTCTTCGTAGGTACGAAAATAGCCTAAAATAGCTGGGCGACCAAACTCGTTGTTAAAGGCTGCGCCGCCTAATGGCCCTTCGGTCATAATATCTAAAGCTGAAACAATACGATTGGGTTTACCAAAGTCGGTTTCCCATGGTTGTTCAAAGCCGGGTATACGTAAGTTTGAAACTGAAAATCCCACTAAGCCAGCTTTAGGTTTTGAGCCAATGCCGGTTGCGCCTTCATCACGAATCTCACCACCTGAGCCTGTTGCTGCGCCAGGATAAGGAGAAATAGCCGTAGGGTGATTATGGGTTTCAACCTTCATTAATATTTGAATGTCTTCATGGTGATAACCATAAACATTCGTTTCAGGGTTTGGAAAGAAACGACCGCCTTTATTCCCCACCATAACCGCGGCGTTATCTTTGTAGGCACTTAAGACAAAATCAGGGTTTATTTCATGAGTATTGCGGATCATTTTGAATAATGATTTAGCTTGTTTTACACCGTCGATAGTCCAGTCGGCATTAAATATTTTATGACGACAATGTTCAGAGTTCGCTTGGGCAAACATATATAATTCTATATCGTGCGGATTACGGCCCAATTTAGTGAAGTTCTCGAATAGATAATTAACTTCGTCATCAGCCAAGGCAAGACCGAGTTCAATATTAGCTTGAACTAAAGCATTTTTACCGCCGTGTTCAATATCAATGCAGGTAAGTTCGCCAGGCTCTGCACTAGCAAAAAGTGCAACGGCGTGATTAAGATCAGTGAAAATTGCTTCCATCATGCGGTCGTGAATCAAATTATTTAATGTCGACTGCTGCTGGGGTGTTAATGGCGCTGCGTTTTCGGTGCTAACATAATAAGCTAAACCACGCTCTAGGCGAATAACTTGAGTTAAACCACAGTTGTTGGCAATGTCGGTAGATTTTGATGACCAAGGAGAAATAGTGCCAGGTCGTGGTGTTACTAGCAAAAATTGCCCAACAGGCTCATGCTCTTCAATGGTTGGTCCATACTTAAGCAATTGCTGTAAAACCTGAGACTCTTCATCGTTTAGTGCGGCTGAAATATGAGCAAAGTGGTTAAATTCAGCATAGATATCCGTGACCGGCAGTTGCAGCTCAGCACACTGATTTAATAGCTTGTTTACTCTAAAATCAGAAAGTGCTGGCGCACCACGAAAGGTTTTCATCAACATCGACATAGACTATTTCACCGGGTTATATTAATTAAAGAAATTAAGCATAAAAAACGCGCGTATTATAGATGAAATAGGGCGGTTAGAGAAATGATTTGTCTCATTTCAAACTAATTTTCTAAAGGGAAAACTTGTTAAGCAGTAAAAAAATAGCTTTTTAAATAACTCAATTCACGTGACAATAGGCACTATGATAAAAAAACAAATAAAATTATTTGCTTATAAAGTTAGTGCACAGAAGCTGTTAGCCTTTTTGTTACTGCCGTGTATCTTTATTTTGTCTGCTTGTGAAACACAAAAAACCTCAGCAAATTTGCAGCGTATTATTGATCGTGGCTATGTAACTGTCGGCACACTTTATGGCAACACTAGCTATTATCTTGATGCGGAAGGGCCTGCTGGCTTTGAATACGAACTTGCGCAACAATATGCCGAATATTTAGGTGTCGAATTAAAAATGATGCCGAGCTACAACTTAAAAGAGTTATTTCAGCAACTCGATAATGGCAGTGTCGATTTATTGGCTGCTGGACTAGCGGTAACCGATGAACGGCTGAAAAATTATCATTTTTCACCAAGTTATGATGATGTCAGCCAAAAATTAGTTTTTAAGCAGGGTAATATTCGTCCACGTACATTGGCTGATTTAACTGGTACGTTAGAAGTGCTAGAGCAATCAAGTCACGTGGAAAGTTTAGCGCAATTAAAATTATCTAATCCTGAGTTGTCATGGTCGACAACTAGCGAATTAGATAGCGAAGAGTTGTTGTTAAGTGTACTTATGGACGAAATTGATTACACCATAGCAGACAGTAATGCTTTGGCCATTAGTCGCCGATATTATCCAGAAATCAGTATAGGGTTTACCATCCGCCAAGCAGAATCTTTAGCTTGGATGATTAATAAACATAGCGACGATTCGATTTTTGCTAGTTTAATTGAGTTTTTTGGCCAAGTGCATCATAACGGTGTTTTGTTGGCTTTGAATGATAAACATTATGGCCATATTGAAGAGTTTAATTATGTCGATACTCGGATGTATATCAAGGCGATTGAAAAGAAGTTACCTAAATACAAGCCGCTATTTGAAAAATATGGTCAAGAAGTTGACTGGCGCTTATTGGCGGCCATAAGTTACCAAGAGTCGCATTGGGATCCTCATGCTCGTTCTTATACCGGTGTGCGTGGCATGATGATGTTGACCTTGCCGACAGCAAAACAAATGGGTATAAAAAGTCGCTTAGATGCTGAGCAAAGTATTCGTGGTGGTGCTAAATATATTAAACAACTTATCAAACGTATGCCAGCGCGAGTGCCAGAGCCCGATCGACTTTGGTTTGCTTTAGCGTCTTATAATGTTGGCTTAGGGCACTTAAACGATGCGCGTAAAATCACTCGCCAACAAGGTGGAGATCATGACCGCTGGGTTGACGTAAAAGAACGTTTGCCGCTCCTAAAGCAAAAGAAGTTTTATAAAAAAACACGTTATGGTTATGCTCGCGGTGATGAACCTGTTCATTACGTAGAGAATATTCGTCGTTACTATGATACGTTAACTTGGATAGACAATCAGACTAAGCAACAGACGGCGAAAAGTGAGTTAACGGTGGATGCCGCTCAAGAGTAATAGTTAAGGCATACTATAATGTTATCTGTTATGTCACTAAGTTGTCACAAAGTTGTCACAAAAGTAGTTAATACTAAGCGTAACATTCAAGGGATTAGATAAAGCATTAAAAATTCAACAAGGATAAACAGTCAAATTCAGATGTTTATTGTTGCAGACTAAATATAAGTACCTACAGCCATGCGATAACATAACTCCACGGCACTAATAACCGCTTGTAAGTGGAGGTAAGTCAGCAGAACAATATATGTGCATATTGTCGAGCAACAGCCAGTTTAACGATTGCAGACAATGAAGGGATTTATTATTTAGACAATTTGAAGGTGATCCATTTGCTAATCTGTTTGGTATAACACTATTATTAAAAGCATATATATTATTAGTCATACCCATGCTAAAGAGGTAAATATGAGAATTAAAAAAGGCTTATCAAGCAACCAAAGAAAAAGAACATTACATCGTAATAAAATAAGATTAGTGAACCGCCGTCACACCCAGTTCGCGTTAGATTTATGCAGTAATGACCGTCCGTGGCTAGATAATCAAAACGAGTTGAACTTGAGTTAATTTGCTAGCCTTTTAATGGTATTTGCTATGCGTTGAGTTTGTTTATTTAGTCGTATCCCACCTACATATTAATAACGTCAACTTCTATTGTGTTAGCCGTAAAGGCACACCGTGGTTCTAAATAACCCTTTCTCGACTTGCACAAACCTGCACCTTGAAGTGGAGCGGGTATATACTTAGACTAAGAAAATCAATGCTCAATGAGGCCTTTATACTTATGCATGAACACGGCACTTATTCAGTTGTACTGGAGGGGAATTTGTTAAGCATTACTTTATTAGGTACGTTTAATGATCTTGCAACACATTCTGCTTGTCAGCAAATAGAAGCTAAAGTTGAAAGCTTAAATGGTGAAGCTTTTGGCATATTATTTGATTGTATCGGTTATGAAGGCAGTACACCTGATGCACATAAAGTATCTAACCAGTCTTTACTCTGGTTAAGTAAAAAAAATTGTATCGCCCGAGCCAGTATTTTTAGCCAGAATATTTATGCTGATATTGTAAAAAATGAGCAAGCGGCATTATCTCAACTAAAAAACCAACGAGAGTTTACTAACGTGCAAGAAGCAAAACAGTGGCTTGCAAGCCAATTGTAGTGCGCAAGACTTCTAGCATAATATTCCCCGTGCAGTATTTCTGTACAAAAAGGGCTGTGTTTCTTGCTATAATTATTTGGCTATTTTTATTGGCGTTATTTAAATTGCGTTTGTTCTATTGCTTTTCTTGCTTGTTTTTCAGCTTTCTTTTCTGCTCGTCGGCGTTTAAAAAAAGTTGACAGCATAGTACTGCACTCATCAGCTAAAAGACCGGCTGCTACCGTCACTTGATGATTATGCTTTTCGTGGTTTATTAATGAAAAAGCGCTGCCTGCAGCCCCAGTTTTTAAATCATTACTGGCAAATATTAATCGCTTGATACGGCTGTGTACCAATAAACCAGCACACATTGGACAAGGCTCAAGGGTAACGTATAGGGTGCAATCTAGCAGACGATAATTTTGTAAATTTTTACCGGCATCACGAATGGCCATCATCTCTGCATGTGCTGAGGGATCATCATTCATAATCGATTGATTAAAACCCTCGCCAACAATTTCCCCCGCACAAACAACCACAGCGCCAACCGGAATTTCATCATGACTGTCGGCAATTTTAGCTAGTTCAATAGCTCGGCGCATAAACTTATTGTCATCATCAGAAAAAGCGTCCTCATTTGCTTTACTAACTATTTGAACCTTGTGTTTATCTGCTGAGGTATTTTTTATCATAAGCTATAAAAACATTTCTAATAAATCATTTAAGTAACGATGGCCGAGTGTGCTGACTGACCAATGTGAGCCATCAAATTCCATGAGGTTTTTATCTTGAGCTTTTAATAATGTCGGTAAAACACTGTCAATGCTTAAGCCAGTATACGCTTGATATTCATCGAGTGAGAAACCTGAAAACAAACGTAAACGATTCATCATGTATTCAAACGGCAACTCTTCATTGCTTACGGTGTGGAGTTTATCAAGTGCTTCTCTACTGGTATCTAAATAACCTTTTGGATGTTTTACTTTTACCGTACGGTGAATGGTTTGTTTTTCAACATCAGTGATTTTGCCGTGTGCGCCACAACCAATACCAAGATAGTCGCCAAACTGCCAGTAATTGAGGTTATGTTGACATTGAAATTCAGGCTTACTGTAAGCTGAAATTTCATATTGCTGATAACCGGCTTGGTTTAATAACGCAATGCCTTGGTCTTGAATATTCCAAAGTACTTCATCTTGCGGCAATTTCGGTGGCCGAGAATGAAAGGCAGTATTAGGTTCAATAGTTAATTGATACCAAGAAATATGGCTGGGATTTAAACTAATAGCGGTTTTTAAATCATCAAGTGCATGAGCCACCGTTTGCTCAGGTAAGCCATGCATTAAGTCAAGATTAAAACTTTTAACCCCACACTCGTGAGCTAACTTGGCCGCTGTTTTAGCTTGCTCGCTATCATGAATACGGCCTAGCTTAATTAATTTATCTGAAGCAAAACTTTGTACACCAACTGATAATCTTGAAACACCGCCATTAAAAAAACCGATAAATTTATCAGCTTCAACCGTGCCTGGGTTGGCTTCTAAGGTTATTTCGATATCAGCTTTATGTTCAAAGCGTTGCAGAACTTGTGTAAGCAGCTGCTCAATAGCGGGCGCTGAAAACAAACTGGGTGTTCCACCGCCAATAAAAATTGAATGTAAGGGCCTGTTGTTGAGCTTGAAACGGGCAATATCATTGTCTAAGTCAAGCAACAGCTGCGAAATATAGTCTTGCTCAGGAATCGCATGCTTTAATGCGTGCGAATTAAAATCGCAATAAGGGCATTTTTCAACACACCAAGGTATGTGGATATAAAGCGAAAGTGGCGGTGCAATTAACATCTAAGCGAGTTCTTCTAACAGTAGTGGCACCAATTTCTGTAGTGCTTGGCCACGATGGCTGAGTTTATTTTTTAGCTCTCTTGGTAATTGTGCTGAGGTCATTTGGTGATCTGCCTGCCAAAATACTGGATCATAGCCAAAGCCTTGCTGACCTATTTTTTCTCTAGCGATACACCCTTGCCATACGCCATGACAAATAAGCGGCGTTGGATCGTTTTCATGACGCATATAAACCAGCACACAGTGAAAACGAGCACTGCGTTGCTCATCAGCAATATTTTCTAGGGCGCTTAGCAGCTTAGTGGTGTTGTCGTCATCACTGGCATTTTCGCCGGCATAACGCGCTGAATAAACACCGGGTGCGCCGTTTAAGGCGTCAACTTCTAGACCTGAATCATCAGCAATAGTGGGTAAACCGGTAATTTTTGCGGCATGACGCGCTTTAATAATTGCGTTTTCAACAAAGGTTGTACCTGTTTCTGCAACATCACCTACATTGAATTCGCTTTGTGGCTTAATTTCAATATTTTGTGCTGCTAGCAAACTGGCAAGTTCGTTAACTTTACCTTTGTTACCAGTGGCTAATACGATAGTGGTCATGGAAACACCTTTTATATTTCTAGCTAAAAGCCGTTTACAAACTACGATACTGATAAGTAAACGACTAGATAAATTAATTAAAACAATGGCGCGCATAATACCTTAATCTGCGACAAAGAGGCAGCGTCAAAGGCATAATTACCCAAAATTCAGTACAAGTGGCTCATAATTTAATGAGATTGCTACAGGGTTAAAAACGCGAGTTTATGTTGAAAGCAGGCATTAAAAAACGGCAAATTAATTGCCGTTTATCTGAGGTAAATATTATGAGTGGCTTATCTAGTCAAAATCAAACTAGTCAACATAAAACTAATCAACATAAAACTTTTGAGAAAACTTTAAGTTATGTTGTTTGCCTTTATCTGTGATATTAATATCAAAATAGATGGTTTCTTTATTGGTATAACTCACTTGTGCAAGATAATAAACCGCATCACCTTCTTTTACCTCTGTAAATTCTAATGATTTAATTTGCCCGACATCATTACGGGCTTTACCGTTAATAAATACTGTTTTTGACGGATTGCCAGCTTGGGTATTATCGAGCACTGATATATTAACTAAACCTTTATACCGGCTACGTTCAATACCGTATGCTTTAGCAATTTCAGGCGTTAAAAACGCAGAACCCAAGGCAATGTAATGAACATTAAGATCATCCATTTTTTTCATGTTTTCAGCGCTACTAGTAGTAATAACAGATAGTGCTAATAAAGTAACTAAGACAAATTTGTTAATAATATTTTTCATGTTGATGACCTTATTATTTAAGTCGTTGATGTTAAGTATATATGACAATCTCAATTTGGATAATAATTTGGATAACTTAGCCGTTATAACATCGCCCAATAAGGCACCCAACCTCTAAAGAGAATATTGAGTACGTTCAATAATAAAAAGGCGATCAGCACTGACAAATCAAGTCCACCAATGCTGGGGATAATACGCTTTATCGGCGCTAATACGGGTGCAGTCAGTTGATGGAAAATCATTTGTGTTGGGTTGTAACCTTGCACTACCCAGCTCATTAATGCCATAACCAACATAACAATAAACAGTAAGACTCCGGTTTGTTTAATAAGATATATTAAGCCCAAATACAAAGCAGAAATGAGGTCAATAGGGCCACTATTGATTAATGGAATAATGATAAAAGTTAAAGTGGCGAAAACATAAGCTAAAACAATAGTGGCTAAATCAACACCACCCACACTGGGAACGATACGGCGCAATGGAATAACTAATGGGTTACTCACTTTGACAATAAATTGACTAAAAGGATTATAAAAATCAGCGCGCACTAATTGTAACCACACTCGCAAGACTAAAATCATGAGTACAGTGTCAAAGGAAAATTTAAGCAAGTAATTAATTGCTTCCATCTAAAACTCCAAAATTATGAGAAGGGATTTGATCATCATGTCATGATCACCCAAGTTATTTGAGTAATCATTAGAGATATAAGAAAACTAAAATAATCAGTACTTTACTGATCTTTTAAAGCTTTAGCACCTCAAACATGATGATAGTAATACTATTAACCATTTTTCGCCATTGCTTTAGCACGATCTACGGCACAATTCATGGCATTTGATACTAGTTGATCCAAGCCACCTTCAATCAAAGAACTCAGGGCCGCTTGGGTTGTGCCACCTTTAGACGTTACGTTTTCGCGTAATTTGCTGATTGGCAACTTATTTTCTATCACCATCTTAGCTGCGCCTAATGCGGTTTGCTGAACAAGATCTCGACTATCTTGTTCGCTGAAGCCATAAGCTATCGCCTGTTTTTGCATAGCTTCCATAAACAAGAAGAAGTAGGCAGGGGCTGAGCCTGACACGGCAATGATATGATCAATCTGTTGCTCTGACTCTAACCATTTAACGATGCCGACTGACTCCATAAGCGATGTGGTGAATGCTCTTTCTTCGTCATTAGCGTGATCGTTGGCATATATTCCAGACACGCCAAAACCTAGTTGTGAAGGAGTATTGGGCATGGTTCTGATCACAGTACATGGTTTATTTAGCGCCTGCTCTATTTGCTTTATGGTGCATCCTGCCGCAACAGAGATAAAACATTTACCGGTAATATCCACATGCTCGCTTAAGTGTTGGCAAACATCGCTAATAAGGTAAGGCTTAACACCAAGCACGATAACGTCAGCAAATGTTGTTGCCTCAATATTATCTGGTGTTTGCTTAATGCCATGTGTTGCTTGCAATGCTAAGCGTTTTTCGGGCGATGGATTCGACACCATAATATTTTCAGGGTTGAAGCCGCCATTTACAAGGCCAGAAATAATAGCGCCGTTCATGTTGCCTGCGCCGATAAAAGCTATTTTTTTCATAATTTTCCTTCAAGAATTACTGATTCGATATTTAGTCGTGGCTCAAACACCGGTCTATATTGTAGTAAACCGCCACTATTGTTAGCGGCAGATACCTTTTATATTAACATCATTATATTATTTTTTTTGCACTGATTTACTTAGCCTCTAGCACCAAATATTGCTGAGCCAATACGTACTAACGTAGAGCCTGCATTAATCGCAAGTTGTAGGTCAGCAGACATACCCATTGATAACGTGTCCATGGTTGAGTATTGCTGTTTAAGTTCGATGAACAAGTTCTGCATCTTAATAAAACTTGCCTGAGCAGCGTTTTTTTCTGGAATGGCCATCAAACCACGCAAGCATAAATTATCACAAGTTTCGATAACAGCCAG
The DNA here is from genome assembly GCF_007954265.1 of Colwellia sp. C1TZA3. Taxonomy (GTDB): domain Bacteria; phylum Pseudomonadota; class Gammaproteobacteria; order Enterobacterales; family Alteromonadaceae; genus Cognaticolwellia. The sequence goes on from NZ_VOLS01000015.1 coordinate 41,395, forward strand.
CAGTTCAGGAAGCGCTTCGGGTAAAACACCAGCTTTACTTAATTCGCCACTAATATTCACTTGTAAACAAATGTTTAGCGGAGTATCTTGACCCGACCTATGCTCGTTAAGACGTTTAGCCACTTTAATTCTGTCTATGCTATGTACCCACGAAAAATGGCTAGCTATTAACTTGGTTTTATTGGTTTGAATTGGACCAATAAAATGCCAAGTTATATCAGGCTTATTTTGCAAAGCGATAATTTTTTCCACCGCTTCTTGTACATAGTTCTCGCCAAAATTTCGTTGCCCTGCGTGGTAAGCTTGTTCGAGCATTTCAATAGGTTTAGTTTTACTTACCGCCAGCAAAGTGACTTCATCAGCGTTGCGGTGAGCAAGTTGACAAGCAGAAGCAATTTGCAGTTCAACCGCAGCAATATTATCTTTAATAGCAATCATATTGTTTATTTCAGTTCTCAATGACTTATTAAGTTGTTAGTTCAATTATAAATTAGACTAAGAGGTTTGTATGGATATTACCGAATTATTAGCATTTAGTGTTGAAAATAATGCTTCAGATTTACATTTATCAGCGGGAAATCCCCCGTCTATTCGCGTCGATGGTGATGTGCGTAAGTTAAATATACCAGCATTTGACGAAAAAGATGTTAACGCTTTGGTCTATGATATTATGAATGATAGACAACGCAAGGAGTATGAAGAAAATTTAGAGGTCGATTTTTCTTTTGAAGTGCCGAACCTAGCGCGTTTCAGAGTCAATGCCTTTAATCAAAATCGTGGTCCTGCCGCGGTATTTCGTACCATTCCGAGTAAAATACTCTCACTGGATGACTTAGGTTGCCCTGAAATTTTCCGAGATATAGCCGATCTTCCTCGAGGTTTGGTCTTGGTGACTGGGCCTACAGGCTCAGGTAAATCAACGACACTGGCTGCGATGGTTGATTATATAAATAAAAATAAGCACGACCATATTTTAACCATTGAAGACCCGATTGAATTTGTGCACCAAAGCCAATCGTGCTTAATTAATCAACGTGAAGTTCATCGCGATACCTTAAGTTTTAGTGCCGCATTACGCTCGGCATTACGTGAAGACCCTGACGTAATTCTGGTCGGTGAAATGCGTGATTTAGAAACTATACGGTTAGCGATGACTGCAGCTGAAACCGGCCATTTAGTTTTTGGTACTTTACATACGACCTCAGCGCCCAAAACGATTGACCGTATTATTGATGTATTTCCAGGTGAAGAAAAAGCTATGGTGCGTTCAATGCTTTCTGAGTCATTGCGTGCGGTAATCTCACAAACACTGGTTAAAAAAGTGGGCGGCGGCCGTGTTGCTTCGCACGAAATTATGATGGCTGTGCCGGCTATTCGTAACCTTATTCGTGAAGATAAAATTGCACAAATGTATTCAGCTATTCAAACCGGTATGTCTCATGGCATGCAAACCATGGATCAATGTTTACAAAACTTGGTCAACCGCGGCATGATCACTAGGCAAGATGCGATGGACACAGCGTACGATAAAAACCAATTTAGTGGTTACTAGTCTTGCTGGTATAAAACAAAGCGAAAGGTAATTTAATGAATTTTCATGATTTATTACAGAAAATGGTGCAACACGAAGCATCAGATATGTTTGTTACGGCTAAATTGCCCGTTAGTGCAAAAATTAATGGTGAACTTATTGCTATTGATGAGCAAGTTTTGTCGGCAACTGAGGCCTTAGGTTTAGTTCATGACGCTATGTCAGAAAAACAAAAACTTGAGTTTGAAGAAAGCAAAGAATGTAACTTTGCGATTTCAATTGAAGGTATTGGCCGATTTCGTGTTTCGGCATTTTGGCAACGAGATATGGCTGGTATGGTTATTCGCCGTATTGTTACTGAAATACCCGAAGCAGATGATCTAGGCTTACCCTCGATATTAAAAGATGTGGTGATGTCAAAGCGCGGTTTATTGCTATTTGTTGGTGGTACGGGTACCGGTAAATCAACATCAATGGCGGCGTTAATTGGCTATCGTAATAAAAACTCTCGTGGTCATATTCTTACGATAGAAGACCCCGTCGAGTTTGTCCACGAGCACGGCAAATGCATGGTAACGCAACGTGAAGTTGGCTTAGATACTGAAAGCTTTGGTGCTGCCTTAAAAAGCTCTTTGCGCCAAGCACCTGATGTTATATTAATTGGTGAAATCCGTAACCAAGAAACCATGGAGCATGCGTTGAGTTTTGCCGAAACGGGTCATTTATGTATTGCGACCTTACATGCCAACAATGCAAACCAAGCTATTGATCGTATTATGCACTTAGTACCCGCAGAACAGCATGACAAGTTGCTGTTTGATCTTGCATTAAACCTACGCGGCATTGTCGCGCAACAATTAATTCCAACGCGTGATGGTAATAGCCGAGTAGCGGCAATTGAAATATTACTTAACTCACCGTATATCGCTGAGTTAATTAAAAAAGGTGATATTGGTAGTATTAAAGAAGTCATGGAAAAATCTACCGATCAAGGTATGCAAACATTTGACCAAGCATTATTTAATTTGTATCAACAAGGACTTATTAACTATGCTGATGCCCTACATCACGCTGATTCACCTAACGATTTACGCTTAATGATCAAATTACGTAGTAATGAACAAGGCGGTACAGGTGCACTGTCAGGTGTGACTATTGATGGCTTAACGCCAAAAGAACAGCGGTAATTTTTTAAACGCTATAATAGAATAAAGTTTTGATGAAAAATAAAAGGATGAGTCAATGTTATCTACAATACCTGTATTAATGCTTGTTTTAGCCTTCACTACGGTTAATTTTGCCATAGCGGGTGCTAATGAATTTATGGCGGGGCCGGTCATTAAAAACTATGGCAAGCATGCCACAGTTGAACAGAACTTTAATTTTGATAAAAATAGTGTCTTTAAAGTCGCTTTTGACATCAGTGAGCAAAGCAAAGTTGGTGAAGTTAACCGAAAAATTGAAACCTTAGCGCGTTTTATTAATATGCATGTTGCCAATGGTATGCCAGCAAAAAATATCCATTTAGCGTTAGTGGTACATGGTAAAGCAGGCTTTGATCTATTAAAAGAGTCGTTGTACCAAGAAAAATTTCAGCAAAAAAATGCCAACAGTGCACTGCTAAAAGACTTAATGAAAAACCAAGTAACGGTTTATTTATGTGGTCAATCGGCCGCGTATTACGATATTCGCAATGACATGTTAGCACCTGGCGTTAAAATGGCCTTGTCTGCAATGACCGCCCATGCGGTATTACAAAATGCAGGTTATAAAGTTAATCCATTTTAGTGTTACAGATATGGCTCTTTACAAGGTAAAGACACTGAACAAACCCCATATCCATAAGGGAATAGAAACGATAGATATTAAAGTGCTAATTACCACTATACCAGCAATGGTTTCTTGATGTTTTGCATGTTGTTTAGCAATTAAATAGGCGTTTACGCCGGTTGGGCTAGCACTTAAAATAACTAAAGTCATGGTGGTGATAGCTGAAAACTGAAATATAAAATGACTGGTTAATAGGATTAAACTCGGTAACAGTATTAGCTTTATTAGGCTGGCAGTAACAATAAATTTAACTTCATTGCGAATTTTATAAAAGGCTAGTGAAGCGCCGAGTAAAAATAGTGCTAAGGTAATTGCAGGTTTACCTAACAATAACAAGCTGCTGTTAATAATTACAGGTAATTTTATTGTCATTAAATTAATAATAAAACCACCAGTAATAGCGATTAATAATGGGTTGTAAAATGTCTGTTTGAGAAATTCCCACCAATTAAACTGAGCAATATTAACCGCCAGCACACTGGTGATACCAATTAATAGCGCACTGTGTAAACTGATCACCAAAAATATTGTTGGCAATACTTGCTCACCTAAGACCATTAGAGCGATAGGCATGCCAACAATAACATTATTTGAATAACCAGCGCCAAAAGCATAAACCGCTGATGCGGGAAGATCGCGCTTTAAATGTTGATGAAAATAATAATTTATTGTCCAAGCTAAGCCATAAACTAACAACAAGGGCAAATAAAAGGCACTATAAATATTAACATTTATTGTGCTCATATCTGCATTGGCTAATTGTTGAAATAAAAATGCCGGAATGGCGATATTAAAGGTAAATTTACTTAAGGTATCGACTTGGGCTTTGTTAAACCAGTTACGTTTGGCCAGGACAAAACCAATAAAGCCAACAATAATTAATGGACTGATTAGCGTTAAAACTTCCACTAGGTATTTATGAGACTAACGAGTACCGCAAGGCATGTCAAACATAGTGTTTGCCATAATAAGGGCAAGCTTGTATCACGATTAATCGGCTTAATATTGATTTTCAAAGTAACTTTCTATAATTAATTTTGCTGATGCGGCGTCGATATTATCTTTTTTAAGATTGCGATAACCACCATCAGCAAACAGTGCTTCTTTAGCTGTAGCGGTGGTTAGGCGTTCATCTTGAAATTCAACTTTTACGCCAAATCGTCCCGAGACTCGGTTACCAAATTTTTTCGCATCATGGGTCAACGGTTGCTCGCTGCCATCCATATTCAGTGGCAAACCCACAACAATAAAATCAGGTTGCCATTCGTGCATAAACTTGGTCATTTTATCCCAATCAGGAATACCATCACGCGCTTTGACTGAACCCAAAGGCGACGCTAAGCCGGTAATCTCTTGACCGACAGCAACGCCAATATATTTTTTGCCAAAATCAAAGCCAAGTATGGTGCGCTCGCCAATAGCGGTTTTACTCGCCATTATGCATGCCCCACTTCACTGGATAAATGAGCCATATCAATGCCCAATCTGTCAGTGGCTTTTTTCCACCTTTGCTCAATAGGCGTATTAAATATAATATCGCCATCAGCTGGGGTGAGTAACCAAGAGTTAGCTTTAATTTCTTCCTCTAATTGGCCAGGTCCCCAGCCAGCATAGCCTAGAGTTACCATATACTTTTCAGGTGCTTGTGCTGTACCAAGGGCCATTAAAATATCTTTTGAGGTGGTGATCATCACGTCATCAGTTAAGGCTAAAGAACTATTCCAGCCCGATTGTGTGCTGTGTAAAACAAAGCCTCGGTCTTGTGAAACGGGGCCACCGGTTAATACTTGTTGATCTAACTCAGGTGCTTGAGTTTTGTCTTGATCAATTTGTGTTAACAATTCGTTCAAGGTGACATTGATAGGAAGATTTATGATCAATCCCATTGCCCCTTCAGCATTATGCTCACAGATATAAGTCACCGTTTTATTAAAATAAGAGTCGTCTAAACTGGGCATAGCAATCAAAAGTTGATTTTCAAAACTATTCATAAATATACCTTAATAATCAGGGAGAAATGCGCTAAAGGCCATTTGTCTTTAGCATCTTATTACGATTAGTATTAACTAGCGTTTTCTAATGTTTTGTTCGATAGCATCCATTAATTTACCGCTAATATTTATTGGGTATGCTGCTTCAATTTCACGAATACAGGTTGGACTAGTAACATTGATTTCGGTGACTTTATCGCCGATAACGTCTAAACCAACAAAAAATAAGCCACGCTTTTTCAATTCTGGTGCAATAGTTTCAGCAATAAATTTATCGCTAGCACTTAATGGCCGTGCTTCACCACGACCACCAGCGGCTAAATTACCGCGGGTTTCTCCTTGTGCAGGAATGCGGGCTAAACAGTAAGGCATGGGTTCACCGTTAACGATTAATATGCGTTTATCGCCGTCAACGATTTCTGGTAGGTACTCTTGAACCATAGCATATTGTGTTGAATGTGCCGTTAATGTTTCAAGAATTACGCCAATATTGGGATCATTTTCACCAATGCGAAATATAGATGAACCACCCATACCGTCTAAAGGTTTGATGATAATGTCTTTGTTTTTTTGATGAAATTCTCTGATCTTTTGATTATTACGTGTGACTAATGTTTTTGGTGTTAACTCTGGAAACCAAGCGGTAAATAATTTTTCGTTACAATCACGCAAACTTTGTGGCTTATTAACAATCAAAGTGCCTGCAACTTCTGCACGTTCTAACATGTAGGTGGCATAAATAAACTCAGTATCAAACGGCGGATCTTTGCGCATTAATACCGCATCTAAGTCAGCTACGTTGATGTCTTCTCGTTCATCTAACTCATACCAATGTTCAGTGTCGTCAAATACTTTTACTTTCGCTGCTGTTGCTCGACAAACACCTTGCTCTAAATAGAGATCGTGCATTTCCATATAATAAATTTCATAACCACGCGCTTGTGCTTCAAGCATCATCGCCATTGAAGAGTCTTTTTTTACCTTGACCTGGGCAATAGGGTCCATAACAACGCCAATTTTTATGCTCATGTGTTTTCCTAAAGGTTATATGTTGATAAATGCCATCGCATTATTTAAATGCTACAAGCCGTTAAATTCTGTTAGCGAGTTGGTGCACGAAACTTAACACTTAGTTAATTTAAATCACCGTAACGACATTGTAATGCCGTTATTGCGGTTAGGGCTGCGGTTTCTGTTCTCAGTACCCGCGGCCCGAGTAAAACATCGTGAAAGCCTGCCGTATTGGCACGAGTAATTTCATCATCACTTAAACCACCTTCTGGCCCAATCAACAAGCGAACCCGTTGGTTTTCTATTGGCAAATTCATAATAGAGTGTCGGGCTTTAGGGTGTAAATTTAGTCTTAATGCCGAACTTTCTTGCTGCAACCAATCATCTAAATAAACCGGTAGGGCGACAATAGGGACCGTGCAACGGCCACTTTGCTCACAAGCACTGATCACTATTTTTTGCCATTGTTGGTGTTTTTTTTCTAAACGCTCGCCGCTGAGCTTTACATTGCAACGTTCACTGAAAATAGGCGTAATGGTATTAACACCTAACTCTACCGATTTTTGCAGGGTAAAGTCCATACGTTCACCGCGTGAAATACCTTGTGCTAAATGAATATTGAGCGGTGACTCGTTTTCAACAAGTTTTTTGGCAATAATTTCTACATTAGCAGATTTTTTATTGATGTTACAAAGTCTTGCTTGATACTCAAAATAACCTTGTTGCTCTGCCATGCCATTAAATAGTGTAACGTCATCGCCAGTTTTAAGTCGTAATACGCGCACAATATGGCCAAAAGCGTCGTCATTTAATGCTTGTGTTTGACCTACTTCAAATGCTTGTGCTTGGTAAATACGAGGGTTACGCATATCAGATTATCCATGTTGGTTTTTGTCGCGGCATAGGCTATTTATTTTACGCTAGCCATTGTGGGTAAAGTTAATAGCGATTAAAGCCTAAGGCTTTATTATACCAAGTTGATTAATTACCTGCTCATTTTTAATGGTTAAAATGAATAACTACAGCGTTATAAAATTTATAAGTAGAATAACTACTGACTAAATTTTATGCCTTGTATTTATCCATTTTTCCTCATGAAAAAGTAGATCACTTAATTAATCAAATTGGTATTATACCAATTTCGCTAATTATCTGATCATTTCTTCTGGTTAAAACAAGCCACTATGGCGTTATATATTTAACCATTATCGCTGCATGGATGCCGCTTATTAGACAATGCAGGCGCCTATTGTCCTGAACAACGAGTGATTAAAATAAATGCCTTATACTTGGCTGTTTTTCCTGCCTATAAAGTAGACGACCTAATTAATGAAATTGATACTATTAAAAAGTATGATTAATAATTGTTTCTAATATAGCCTGTTAATAAGGGCAACTCATCGTAAATTCAATTGTTTATAGCAAAAACATGACATTATTTTTTTTAGTGCTTGTCATATATAAACGATAAAACTCGCTGAGCTATTAAAATACTTGAAATTGAAATTGAAATTGAAATAGCTGTACGAAAATAGAAAAACCGCCTAAAGAGCGGTTTTTTTTAAACAGAAGATTTAATCGCAGGGGTATTATATACCGGCTGACAAGCGAAGTGCCTCAGCTTTATCAGTTTTTTCCCAGCTAAATGCGGTGAAAGTATCATCGCCAACTGTCATCTCAAATGGTTCGCGACCAAAATGACCATAAGCGGCTGTTTGCTTATACATCGGGTGTAGCAGGTCTAACATTTTAGTTATACCGTAAGGACGCAAGTCAAAGTGTTGACGTACAATTTCAACTAAGCGCTCTTCAGACACTTTACCGGTACTAAAGGTATCAATTGAGATTGAGGTCGGCTCAGCCACACCAATAGCGTAAGATATTTGAATTTCACAGCGCTCAGCCAAACCAGCCGCGACAATGTTTTTAGCCACATAACGTCCAGCATAAGCAGCACTGCGATCGACTTTTGATGGATCTTTACCTGAAAAAGCACCGCCGCCATGACGAGCCATGCCGCCATAAGTATCAACAATAATTTTACGACCAGTTAAACCACAATCACCAACAGGGCCACCAATAACAAAGCGGCCGGTTGGGTTGATATGATATTTAGTGTCTTTGGTTAATAACTCTGCAGGTAACACATGCTTAATAATGTTTTCCATTACGGCACTGTGCAGGTCTTCTTGTTTAATATCTGGATTATGCTGAGTTGACAGCACAACTGTATCGATAGCTACAGGTTTGTTATCTTTATAAATAAAGGTTACTTGGCTTTTTGCATCAGGACGCAACCAAGGTAAAATCCCTGACTTACGTGCTTCGGCCTGACGTTCAACTAAACGGTGCGAATAATATAGTGGTGCAGGCATTAGGGTTTCGGTTTCATTGGTTGCATAACCAAACATTAAACCTTGATCACCGGCACCTTGGTCTTCTGGATTTTCTCGGTCAACACCCTGGGCAATTTCGGGTGATTGTTGGCCAATTAAATTCATAATGCCACAGGTTGCGCCATCAAAACCAACATCTGAAGATGTGTAGCCTATCTCAGAAATAACATCACGGGTGATCTGCTCTAAATCTACCCACGCAGAGGTTGAGACCTCACCTGAAATAATGGCGACACCGGTTTTTACCATAGTTTCACAAGCAACACGTGCGTTTTTATCTTTGGCAATAATAGCATCTAAAACCGCATCAGAAATTTGATCGGCAATTTTATCTGGATGTCCTTCTGACACTGATTCAGAAGTAAAAAGGTGTGTAGACATAAACCCTCTGTAAAAATTAATTGAAAAACAATAACTGTTTTTAATAGCGATATTCTAACTGTTTAATTAAGCTTTTTCTAGATTTATTTACGCCTAGATGGCTAAACGTCTTTAGCGCGCAATAATTTCAAGATAAATCCTGTTGCCATTTCTTGATAAAATTAAGTTTTAGCGAAATTTAACTTGCAGTTAGGCTATTAAGGATAGCTATTTAAGTGCAATGGCCGTTGCCAAATATGACTAAAAAGCGCTTGCTGTGTTAGGCAATACTTTGAACTGTAAAATGTAGTTGTGCCTGAGCTGTTACTGGAATTAATCAGTTGATATAAGGCTAATTGCCGTTGTAACTGCTCGGTTACCGGTTGTGCTGTTTCCATAATAACTACGCTGTCGCCACATATATTATTAATTAAGCTTTTGATTAATGGGTAATGTGTGCAACCTAATACAATAGTATCTATGCCTTTTTCGAGCAAAGGCTGTAAATAAGTCAACAACATTAATTTGCACTCAGGCGAGTTTCTTTTGTCTTGCTCAATAAGCTCCACCAAGCCGGGACAAGGTTGAATAATAACATCACTGTTATGACTATATTGCGCCACTAAGGCTAAAAAACGCTTATTTTCAGCCGTAGCCTTAGTCACTAAGATCGCTATTTTTTTGTTTTTACTAAAAATTGTGGCCGGCTTTATTGCTGGTTCAACACCAATAACAGGAATTGAAATTTTTGCCCGGAGTTGATCTATGGCATTAACGGTTGCGGTATTGCAGGCAACAACGATAGCTTTAGCGTTATGTGCAATAAACCACTGGGCAATTTCGTTAACCCGTTGTTGAATAAATTCAGCAGATTTTTCACCATAGGGTGCGTATAGAGTATCAGCGACATAGAGTAAATTTTCATGGGGTAATTGTTGTTCAATACACTGTGCAATAGATAAACCGCCAATGCCAGAGTCAAATATACCAATAGGATCGGTATTTACCGCTTGCCGTTTAATTTTTAACATTGAAGTAGCTGCTTTTATATCAGCTTGGTTTTGCGTGGGCATTAATTAAGCACAGCTTAAGTTGTGGTGTAGTTAGTTGAGCTAAGTATATTATCAACAAGCAAATGAGATCTATACATTTCTTGAGATAGGTAGTGACAGCCAAGATGCTACAGTTGAGATGAGTCTTGAACACAGGGGACTTAGAGACGTTTAAAGACAAGTTTTTAGCGGTCAGCTGTCAGTAAGTTAAAAGAAGTTTGCAGTGGGATTTTGCTGTGCTTTTCCTCCTATCGTCCTCCTGTTTTTCTCCCTGTGAATTGTTTTTTTACGGGGAGGAAGCAATGAGAAAATAATGAGGTGGGACTTAGGGACGTTTAAAGACAAGTTTTTAGCGGTCAGCTATTAGTAAGTTAAAAGAAGTTTGCAGTGGGGTTTTGTTGTGTTTTGCCTCCTGCAGTCCTCTTGCTTTTCTCCCTGTGAATTATGGTGTTATTTTCTTTTTTTACAGGGAGGAAACAATGAGAAAATAATGAGGTGGGACTTAGAGACGTTTAAGGGCAAGTTTTTAGCGGTCAGCTGTCAGTAAGTTAAAAGAAGTTTGCAGTGGGGTTTTGCTGTGTTTTGCCTCCTGTAGTCCTCGTGCTTTTCTCCTTGTGAATTGTTTTTTTACCGGGAGGAAACAATGAGAAAATAATGAGCTGGGACTTAGGGACGTTTAAAGACAAGTTTTTAGCGGTCAGCTGTCAGTAAGTTAAAAGAAGTTTGCAGTGGGGTTTTGCTGTGTTTTGCCTCCTGTAGTCCTCCTGCTTTTCTCCCTGTGAATTATGGTGTTATTTTCTTTTTTGCCGGGAGTAAACAATGAGAAGGGAAGGAAGGCCAATTAGGACTGCAATCTTAATAAAAACTGAAAGTCACGATTAGATCTAGCTTAATAAAGCTATTGAGAATTTAAGGATTAACGATGGATGTTATTGTTGTTAATTTTTTAATACGATTAGAATAAACTTGAGGAAAGTGACTTCCAAGGTGCCGCAGTTCACATTTGTCCTGAACACCGGGTGTTCAGGGCGGACGTATCATTTCAACCGTAGGCTTCCCGATACGAGCCGGGCTTGCACAATAGTTAATAATCAACATCCTTAGGTAAAACTTATCGGCTCAGGGACATAGTTCACAAACAAACACCCCAGAAGTCAGAAAACATTATAGCGAATAATGTCAGTCAAATTAAGTCTTTTATTACTTGTAAGACCTGATCGCTTAATGCTTGAACAAATTGAAGTTTCTTTAAACAAAAATAGTTTATTTAAAAATATGTTAAACAATGAATAAATAAACTAGGCAGATTTAGTACGTTTTACCGCTTGCTCGATGGTGGCTTGGAGTAATTCAATCTTACTTTGCATTTTCTCGCGTTCTTGTTCTTGCTCATTACGTGCTTGGATCAAATCATGGGCAAGGTTTAATGACATCATCACTAGTGACTGCTCAACAGTTTTTGCTGAGAACTTTTTCTTGGCATCTTGCTCTAAACGTTTATTTATTTCACTCGCCGCTTGCAATAACGCAGACTCATGGCCAGCTGGACAAGCGACTTTCAGTCGTTTGTTGGCAACATTTATCGTGACTGTGTGTTGGCTCATTGCGTGTTTATTCTCAATGCATAATATTAGTTTATTGAGCCCTAAGCTCAAAAAATTGCGCTACTTGCTTGTAATACCAAGAAAAATACTGATAACTAAACTTAGTGCGCCATAAGATGAAACTATAACGGTGAGCGTTACACTATGCAAGTGATCTCTATGGTTTTTTCTGGAATCAAGACTATGCCAATGTTAGGATAGTTAATAATATACCCCTGATTGAATTTATATTTTTATGTCTGATAACACCACTTTAGATTTTTCCGCCGCACAAGCGATATTAACCAGTGAAGGTGTTGAGGCACATGCTGCTGAAATTCATGGCGTGCTGACCGGCTTAATTTCTGCAGGCTTTGAATTTGAAAGTAATGATTATATCGCTATGGTTAATGACATGCTTAATAATGCTGAAGGTTTACCGATAGCCATTAAAAGCTTAGTAAAAGACATTTATAGTGATATTTGGCAGAAAATTCTTGATGATTCATACGGTTTCCAATTAATGCTGCCTGATGACGATGACTCAATTATTGAACGTGGACACGCACTAGGTAAGTGGGTACAAGGTTTTAACTTAGGCTTTGGTCTACAACAAACAAAAAACGCTGCATTGTCTGAAGACGTTAAAGAAGTCTTAGTCGACTTTGGTGAAATTGCTAACTTGTCAGACGAAATGGAAGAAAATGAAGCGACCGAGCAAGCGTATTTTGAAATTGCTGAATATGTCAGAATTTCTGCTCTACTTTGTTTTACTGAATTAGGCGCGCCACCCGCGCAACAAGATACAAGCGCGACTTTGCATTAGCGCTTGCTAGCTAAAGTGTTTTAGTAATAAAACGCTTTATGTTGACTTTTAACGCTGAAATCTTAAGACGAATAACTTAAAATCAGTGTAAAAAATCAAGCTTGAAAAGCTAACTATCAAAATTTAATTATAAAAAATAAGCTGGTAACCATGATCAAAAATACCTTATTGCCCGTTGCTGAGTTTTGTCAGCGGAGAAATGATTTTATTGCGCAAATGCCAGCCAATAGTATTACCCTAATTGCTGCCGGACAGGAAGTCACGCGCAGCAATGATACCGAATATCCTTTTTGTCAAAATAAACACTTTTATTACCTTACAGGTTTTAATGAACCCGATGCTATTTTAGCCTTAATTAAAGGTGATGAATCAGCACCAGCACAAAGTGTTCTATTTTCTCGTGAAAAAGACCACCAGCAAGAGATTTGGCATGGACGACGTGTTGGTCAAGTGCAGGCTGTTGAGGTTTATCAGTTTGACCATTGTTTTAGCTTAACAGAAACTGATGAGCAATTATTGCCATTAATAGCAGGTAAAACTGCAGTATTAATTTGCCAGCATGAACAAAAAGCATTTCAGCAACAAGTATTGTCGTGGTTAGCCGAGATTAAAAAGACAACTCGCACCGGTGTTAAAGCACCAACGACCCTGATTGATTGCAGTGCCTTGCTAGATGAAATGCGCTTACATAAATCAGATGCTGAACTTGAAATCATGCGCCAGGTTAATGTTATTAGTGGCGGCGCTCATCAAAGAGCAATGCAACAAACTAAAGCCGGTAAGTTTGAATATCAAATAGAAGCAGAGTTATTGCATGAATTTGCCACTCATGGTGCGCGTTATCCGGCTTATGGCTCAATTGTTGCTGGCGGTGATAACGCTAACATTTTACATTATACCGACAATGATGATGTGTTAAACGACGGCGACTTATTACTTATTGATGCCGGCGGTGAGTTAGCTGGCTATGCTGCCGATATTACACGCACATTTCCGGTTAATGGTAAATTTAGTGCGGCACAACAAGTGATTTATCAATTAGTGCTTGATAGCCAAAACCTGGCCATTACTGCGATAAAGCCAGAGCAAAACCTTGCTGAGCTAAACCGCATAGTATGTGACTTTCTCACCAGAGGTTTGTATGATTTAGGCATTATCAAAGGTAATTTAAACATATTGTTAGCCCAACGAGCCTGCAAAAAATACTTTATTCATGGTCTTGGACACTGGTTAGGTCTTGATGTTCATGATGTTGGTGATTACCATGCTAATCAACAACGAGAGCAATTACGCCCATTTGTTGCCGGTATGGTGATGACGATTGAACCCGGCATTTATATTCCAAAAAATGATCAAACTGTCGATGAAAAATGGCGTGGTATTGGCGTACGTATTGAAGACAATGTGCTAGTAACGGCAACAGGCTATGAAAATTTAACTGTCAATGCACCAAAAACTCTTGCTGAAATTGAAGCGCTAATGGCTTAGTCGTTATGCAATCAATCAAGGATAAGTGATAAGCAATAATTGATAAGCAATAACTGATAAGCATTAAGTAATAAGGTCAGGTAAGTTAGCGTTATAAGTGTTGATTTTCCAGTGATTCAAGCCTTAAAACTAGCTACTTGATCCAAGTGTACAAGTACAAAAATAATGAGCTACCTACAACCTTGTTGGCTTATGAATCTGAATAACATAAATGTGAAAAACAATGCAAAAATTTGATCTATTAATTGTAGGTGGCGGTACGGTGGGTTTAACCCTAGCGCTTGCTATTCGCCAACAAAGTGAGTTAAGTGTCGCTATTGTTGATAATGCGCCTGTTGAAGCGTTGAGCGACGAAGCTGAAGTGCGCGTTAGTGCTATTAATGCGGCTAGCCAGCAAATATTCAGCCAGCTTGATGTTTGGCAAGACATTATCGCCCAACGTGCTCAGCCTTATTACGACATGCATATTTGGGACAAAGCTGGTTATGGACAGCTCAACTTTGCTTTAAAAGATGTGAGCCGCTCAGCCTTGGGTAATGGTAACGGCCCAGAGCAGTTAGGCTTTATTATTGAAAATAAAGCCATTCGTAATGCCTTGTGGCAGAAAGCGCAGCAAGACAGCGGTATTGAGTTTTTTACTGACAGTAAGCTCCAACAATTAAACCCAAGCGATAACGAAGTTTTTGCTACCTTTGAGTATAACAGCCAGACCAACAGCCAACCTATGCCAATAGTGGCGAAACTGGTGGTTGGTGCTGATGGGGCAAACTCTTTTGTACGTCAACAAATGAACGTACCCTTAATCTTTCGAGATTATGATCATCACGCGATTGTAACCACAGTTAAATGCCAACAAGGTCATCAAAGCACTGCTTGGCAAGTATTTCTAGATACTGGCCCTTTAGCACTATTACCTTTATATCAAGCTGATTTATGCTCCATTGTTTGGTCAACAAGTCCTGAAGAGGCGATGCGATTAACTGCCTTGTCAGCAGAAGACTTTGGTAAAGAAATTACCGCGGCTAGCGATGGCAAGTTAGGGCAGGTATCGCTAGTAGGCGAGCGATTTACCTACCCGTTAACCATGCGCTTTGCGCAAGATTTTGTCAAAGGCAGAATGGTATTGGTTGGCGACGCGGCACATACCATTCATCCGTTAGCTGGGCAGGGCGTTAACTTAGGCTTGCTTGATGCTGCCGCTTTGTCACAAACCATCAGCGAGCAACTTCGCAAAGTACAAGCCAAGGGCACGGTTAATGACAACGCTTGGTATAGCAATAAATCGTTGCAACAATTTGCCCGCTGGCGCAAAACTGAAGCAGCAGAAATGATTGCCTCGATGGAGGCTATTAAGCAAGCCTTTACGCCTCAACAAAGCGCGATTAAATTGCTTCGTGGCTTAGGTATGTCGTTAATCAATAATATTAAGCCGGCAAAAGCGTTAATGATTAATCAAGCGTTGGGTTTTAAAGATGACTTACCTAAATTAGCCAAAGCACTTTCACAGCAAGTGCCGCTACAATTATCAGGACAAGTGTCAGAACAAGTTTCCAAAAAAATTCCGCAACAAGTCTCGCAGCAATCATCACAAAAAGTGCCATAACAAAAACAGCGCTTGTAGTTTCACATTTATCGCCATATTTTGTTGACTGCTTAGTCAAGAAAACCACCATTTTGCCCAATCAGCCAATAACAAATTGGCAGATTGAGCAAAGTAGTTATTTTATTCTTTTTAGCAATATAAAATTTAAGTTTGCTGCAGTCTGACTTTGTATGCGATCAAGGAATTATATTTTCAAAAAAAGCCATTTTAAAAATATAATTTTAATTAGTTCCTTTAGTCGGTTTTAAATTTCAAATATACTTTCTTATCTGTTGAATCAACAGTTACTCAGGGCTATAATCATTAGCACTTTTTGTAAATCTTCCGGCTTTATCCTAGGTTTAATTGTCATGCTTATATTAAGCGCTGAAAAACTTAGATAAAACAACTAACGTGAGTGAAACGTACGATGACAAATAAAACAGTATTACATGCTAAGCACTTAGAAGCTGGCGCTAAAATGGTTGATTTTTACGGTTGGGAAATGCCAATTAACTATGGCTCTCAAATTGAAGAACATCATGCGGTGCGTAAAGACGCGGGTATGTTCGATGTTTCACACATGACTATTGTTGATGTTCAAGGTGTTGATGCACAGGCATTTTTACGCCGCTTAGTGATTAACGATGTGGCTAAGTTAGACGTTGCGGGTAAAGCACTTTATACCGGTATGTGTAATCTTGAAGGCGGCATTATCGATGACTTAATTGTTTATTTCTTCAGTAATACCAATTATCGCTTAGTGGTTAACTCAGCGACGCGCGTAAAAGATTTAGCTTGGATCAATGAGCAATCATTAGGATTTGACGTAGCAATAACTGAACGTCCAGAATTTGCCATGATCGCCGTACAAGGCCCACAAGCCAAAGCCAAAGTAGCGACCTTATTAGATACGGAGCAAACCGCTGCTGTTGCAGGTATGAAGCCATTTTTCTCGGCCCAAGCCGGCGACTTATTCATCGCTACAACAGGTTACACCGGTGAAGACGGTTATGAAATAGCCTTACCTGTTGAGCAAGCTGCCAAACTGTGGCAACAATTGCTTGACCTGGGTGTTAAGCCTTGTGGCTTAGGTGCTCGCGATACCTTACGTTTAGAAGCCGGTATGAACCTTTATGGTTTAGACATGGACGAAGGCGTTTCGCCATTAGCGGCTAATATGGCGTGGACCATTAGCTGGGCACCTGAAGACCGTAACTTTAATGGTCGTGAAGTACTAGCAGCGCAACGTGCTGCTGGCGATCAACCTAAACTTGTTGGTTTAGTGCTTGAAGAAAAAGGCGTATTGCGCAGTGGCCTTAAAGTGATCACTGAAGCTGGCGAAGGTGTGATTACCTCAGGTACTTTTTCACCAACCTTAGGTTACAGTATTGCGATGGCTCGTGTACCACGTAGTGTAGCGCTAGGTAGCACAATAGAAGTTGAAATGCGTAAAAAGCTAGTTAAGGTTCATGTTATTAAGCCAAGTTTTGTGCGTAACGGTAAAAAAGCTTTTTAAGCGCTGAGGGCTAGGTTAACTTTTATTAATGAGCCATAAAACCCAGTTAAAAAATGCTAAAAATTTAAGCTATAGTATGGGATGATTAGCGCAAGTAAGCTTCATACTACAGTCGTTAGTACCAATTAGTTAATCTGCTTGGTATATCCAATTTAAAAATAAAGATTAGGAAAAAATCAATGAGCAACATTCCTTCAGAATTAAAATATGTAACATCACACGAATGGGTACGCAACGATGGCAACGGTGTTGTTACTGTTGGTATTACTGAACACGCACAAGATCTTTTAGGTGACATGGTATTTGTTGAGTTACCTGAAGTGGGCGACACAGTTAGTGTAGGTGACGATGTTGCCGTAGCCGAATCGGTAAAAGCTGCATCAGATATTTACGCACCGATGACCGGTGAAGTGATTGAAGTGAATGAAAATCTTGAAGACTCACCTGAGTTAGTTAACTCAGATGCCTTTGGTGGCGGTTGGTTATTCAAATTAAAAATTGCAGACGAAGGTGAGTTAGAAAACTTACTTGATGCAGAAGCTTATGCAAACTCAATCGACGAAGATTAATTTTTTAGGCCTATTATGTTATAAGACACGTTGTTTTTTGTGATCATTTAGTCGATTAAACTCGTACAACTTATAGCATTAATCGCGTTACTTACATCGAAGTAAGTGCTGAGCTTAGGTACTTAACCAAAGTATTCAGTTTAGGTGCTAAGTTTAAGTTCGCCACCATCTACACCTGAGCCTAAAAGCCGATTGTTATCAAAAACGATATTTAAGCCCTTAACTTGATTTAATAGTTCAGGGCTTTCTTTTTATTAAATACCACCAACTTTATAGTGAAGCTGTTTTATGACTACTCAATATAATGACTCTTTATCTTTGACCGAATTAGAGCAAAGACAAAATTTTATTCGACGTCACATTGGTCCAAGTGATGAGCAAACACAAGCCATGCTGCAGGATATCGGTGCAGAATCTGTCGATGCCCTTATCGACGAAATCGTGCCTAGTGATATTCGTTTAGCTGATTTACCGGCTATCGAAGAAAGCAAAACTGAAGTACAAGCTTTAGCCGATTTGAAAGCGGTAGCAAGTTTGAACAAAGTAAACGAGACATATATTGGTTTAGGTTACTACGGCACACTAACTCCTAACGTTATTTTACGTAACGTGTTAGAAAATCCAGGCTGGTACACGTCATATACGCCATACCAACCAGAAATTGCCCAAGGTCGTTTAGAGTCATTATTAAACTTCCAACAAATGTGTATCGACCTCACAGGTTTAGACCTAGCGTCGGCGTCATTACTTGACGAAGGTACTGCAGCCGCTGAAGCCATGGCCTTAGCGAAACGGGTATCAAAAAACAAAAAATCAAACTTGTTCTTTATTTCAAGTGAAGTTTATCCCCAAACTATTGACTTAGTTAAACAACGTGCCGAAATGTTTGGTTTCGACATTGTTGTAGCACCGGCTGCAGAAGTTGTTGAACACGACGTATTTGGCGCCTTATTACAATACCCAAGTGCGACGGGTGAAATCACTGACCTGAGCGATTTAATTGCTAATGTGCATGAGAAAAAAGGCATTGTTGCCGTTGCTGCTGACATTATGAGCCTAGTGCTATTAAAAGCACCAGGTGAATTAGGTGCTGATGCGGTTATTGGTTCAACTCAACGCTTTGGTGTACCTATGGGCTACGGCGGACCACATGCGGCATTTTTTACTACCTCTGAAAAGTACAAACGTTCATTACCAGGTCGTATTATTGGGGTATCTAGAGATACGCGAAATAATCCAGCATTGCGTATGGCGATGCAAACGCGTGAGCAACATATTCGCCGCGAAAAAGCCAATTCAAACATTTGTACAGCGCAAGCATTATTAGCCAATATGGCAGCGTTTTATGCGGTTTATCATGGTCCTAAAGGCTTAAAAATTATTGCTGAACGCATACACCGCTTTGCTGACATTTTATCTTTAGGTACAGCACAAAATGGCTTGCCAGCACTTCATCAACACTACTTTGACACCTTAACGTTTAACTTTTCTGAAGGTAATAAGTACAATAAAGACGAAATTGTTACTCGTGCATTAGCTAATAGCGCTAACTTTCGTACCGATGTTGACGGTCAAATTAGTATTTCATTAGATGAAACAACTACCCGTGAAAACGTGCAAACTTTGTTTGATATTTTATTAGGTGCAGATCACGGCTTAGACGTAGCAGCCCTCGATCAGCAAATTATCGCTGCAGGTCATTCGTCAATCCCAGCGGCATTACAGCGTGATTCTGCGATTTTAACGCACCCAGTATTTAACTCGTATCACAGTGAAACTGAGATGCTACGTTACATCAAAAAATTAGAAAACAAAGATTTAGCCTTAAACCATTCTATGATTTCACTGGGCTCTTGCACCATGAAATTAAACGCGACAGCGCAAATGATCCCAGTATCATGGCCTGAATTTGCCAACATGCATCCTTTTGCCCCTGTTGACCAAGCGCAGGGTTATAAGCAAATGATTGACGAATTGGGTGATTGGTTAGTTGAACTAACCGGTTACGACAATATTTCAATGCAACCAAACTCAGGTGCACAAGGTGAGTATGCCGGCCTAATTTCAATTCACAAATACCATGAAAGCCGTGGCGACTCACATCGTAACATTTGTTTAATACCTGCTTCTGCCCATGGCACTAACCCAGCGTCAGCACAAATGGTGGGTATGAAAGTTGTGGTGATTGACTGTGATAAAGAAGGCAACGTTGACATGAACCACTTGCGTGCCAAAGCAAGTGAACTAGCTGATAATCTATCTTGTGTCATGATCACATACCCGTCAACGCACGGTGTTTATGAAACAACGATTGCTGAAATTTGTAACATAGTGCATGAACACGGTGGCCAAGTTTATCTTGATGGCGCGAACATGAACGCCCAAGTAGGTGTTACCTCGCCAGGTTTTATCGGCGCTGATGTTTCACATTTAAATTTACACAAAACTTTCGCTATTCCACATGGTGGTGGCGGTCCAGGTATGGGTCCTATCGGCGTTAAAGCGCATTTAGCGCCGTTTTTACCAGATCATACGCTAATTAATGTT
Source organism: Colwellia sp. C1TZA3 (assembly GCF_007954265.1). GTDB lineage: Bacteria > Pseudomonadota > Gammaproteobacteria > Enterobacterales > Alteromonadaceae > Cognaticolwellia. The sequence continues at coordinate 61,680 of NZ_VOLS01000015.1, forward strand.
AGTGAAAGTACGCAAGGTAATGCCGCTGTATCAGCTGCACCTTACGGTAGTGCAGGTATTTTATGTATCTCATACTTATACATTGCCTTATTAGGTAAAAAAGGCGTCACAGATGCAACCAAATACGCGATTACCAATGCTAACTACTTAGCGACAAAGCTTAGCCAATACTTCCCATTGCTTTATACTGGCATAAATGGCCGTGTTGCACACGAATGTATAATTGATTTACGTCCACTTAAAGCTGAATCTGGTGTTACTGAAGTTGATATCGCTAAGCGCCTAATAGACTACGGTTTTCATGCGCCCACTATGTCATTTCCAGTAGCGGGTACGTTTATGATTGAGCCCACTGAATCTGAGTCAAAAGTTGAGCTTGATCGTTTCATTGAAGCTATGGTTTCAATTCGCAGTGAAGTACATAAAGTGACTTCTGGCGAGTGGACAAGTGAAAATAACCCATTACACCATGCACCACACACACTAGCGGACATTACTGCACCTTGGGATCGTGCTTACACGATTCAAGAAGCAGTATTCCCAGTGCCTGCGGCGGCAGTGAATAAATTTTGGCCAACAGTTAACCGTATTGATGACGTTTATGGGGACAGAAATTTAATTTGCAGTTGTCCTCCTGTTTCTAGCTATCAGGATTAGTAACTACTTAATATAAAATGTAAAAAGCGAGCTACGGCTCGCTTTTTTTGTGGATTAAATTAACCTGTACAAGTTGATTGTAAAAATATAACACATCAAATTTAAACATAGTCTATCAATGGGGTCAGAGTCGAATGGCACTTAATTAAGGGGGTAACGCTTAATATCAAAGGGCTACGTCATCTTTTTTTAGTGACCATTTATCATGATTTTTTGCCTAGCTTCAGCGCTAGGGAGCATTAATACCAGTTCCATTAAGTTTGTGATCTTGTTGTGCGCAGGAAAAATAATTCAAGGTAAGGCGCTCGATTGAGCAATAGCTGGCTATTGGGAGTGTATCAATGGGGTCTGTATCAATGGGGTCAGAGTCGAATAGCACTTAATTAAGGGGGTAACGCTTAATATCAAAGGGCTACGTCATCTTTTTTAGTGACCATTTATCATGATTTTTTGCCTAGCTTCAGCGCTAGGGAGCATTAATAACTTATAAGGTTTGGGTCGTCGTTTGACGGCTCTTGGCTCCATTCGTCCCCGGTCTATTGCCGACGATCCGTTTTGTTATCAAAGCAAACATTGGATCATCTAACGCTTTTTTAGCAAAGAATACGTATTCCATATTTGCACCGTGTGCTTAAAGCTCAGTTGTCTTGGCAATAAATTGTGATCAACTGCAGCTTGCGCCATCAATAACCGGATCAAATTGTTGGCTAAAAAATATACCCACATTTCCTTTTGACACATTTCAGGTGTTTTACAGCTGAGAACAACTAAGCCCAATGTCGTTTTGAGATTTCTAAAATCTACTTCTACATGCCAACGTTGCATTAAACAATGCGCTAAGCACTTTCTTTGGGTAGTTCTTTGCTGCCAGCATTGTGCTGATCAGTGTTTTTTGACCTACCTTACATTCTCGAGTGGTGATTTTTTCAGGCGCTTCATTATAGGCCTCTCGATTCATCCAATAAGGCTTTATCTTGGGTTTATTGAACGCAACCAAATGGTCTTTTTTACTTTAAATTTAATTTATTTCAATTTAACTACTTGTAATTAAAATAATATTTTTTAATTAAGTACCATTCAACTCTGACCCCATTGATAAATTGGGTGTCTTAGTTATTTGCTGTTAAATAAAGTGCTTTAAACAGTCTTCGAATTTAATCACAAATCGATTTAAAGCCATTTTCCAGTTTCTTATCATCGTCCATTGTTTGGATGCAGCCTCTATTGTAAAATAAAGTAATTTTCTTAAGCCTCTAGGGTCAGGCACTGGCCCTATATATTACTGATTGATGAGCCAGCAGACTACTTTTGGTCAAGCTACCAATGCAATGCTCTTGGTAAAAAGAGTGATTTGTTAACCCCCATTTTATATACAGTCGGCTTGATATAAATGAACAAGAGCGTCAGTTAGCTTATCGCAGATTTTCTGTACATCAGATAGCAGGTCAGTCGTTGGAAGATATTCGCCCAGTGATTAACAAGCGATTAGCCCGAGTAATGATGACTTTTTTACGAGTATAGAGAGTCTTACTCGCCGGTGTATTATTGAAGGAAAGGGGGGCAGGCCTTAAGTTTAGAGCAAGAACAAAAATGATTTTACTGTTTTAAAGTGACTCGGACCCTATTTACTAGTATTAATCTAAATTAACGTGGGAATATTAACACAGATATAAACAATCTGTTTCCTCAGCTGTAATACTAAGTTGATTAATTACCTGCGTATTTCTAATGGTTAAAATGAATAACTACTGCGTTATAAAATTCATAAGGTGAATAACTACTGACTAAATTTTATGTCTTGTATTTATCCATTTTTTTTCATGAAAAAGGTGATCACTTAATTAATCAAATTGGTATAACGAGTCAATATATAAGTTTGACGTTGTTTAACTAGATAATTCTATCAAGGGTTTGTGTATGAAAAAAATAATATTAATTGCTGTCTGTGTAATGTTCGTTATTGCAGCAATAACAAGTATCTCCTCAACATCTTATATTTCCAATCTAGAAATCGACAAAATTGTTTTTAATAAATCTCAAGCACAAGCACAACTAATTACTAAAAATATCGAATATATTTTAGAACAATCTGATCAACCTTTAGCGCATTTACAAACCCTCGTTGAATCGTTGAAACAGCGTGCAGATATTAGCTATGCTGTGGTTATTAACAAAAAAATTGAGGCTATCGCCCACAGTGATAGTAAAAAAATAGGTAAGGTTTATGATGATAACTACACCATAATAGGCGCTGGTAAAGGCGAAGCTAAACACTCTAAATGGTATGCTGATATACAACAGGTATGGGTTTACGACATTATGACGCCAATTTATGTTAATGGTGAGTTATACGGTGCTTTTGATATTGGCGTACCGATTGTAGAAGTGAGTGCCGCTGTACAGGATATTGTATTCACCCAGTTAACAGCCATTATAGTTATATTTTTAATTTGTATATGTGTACTGATGTGGCTACTCAATCGATTTTTCAAACCCCTTTTAGGCTTGCAAGAAGCTCTGCAAAATATTTCTAAAGGTGATGGAGATTTGACTTTGAAATTGCCCGTACACGGTAATGACGAAATTGCTCATATTTCTCGCGCCTTCAACGTATTTGTAGGTAATATTAATAAAATTATCTCTCAGGTTTTACAAACGGCCACGGGGTTAGGCCAGTCGGCAAGTGAATTACGTAGTCAGTCGCTGCAAGCTCTATCAAGAGGTGAAGATCAAAGCGAACAAACTCTATTAGTGGTTACCGCAATTAATGAAATGATTGCAACCATTAATGAAATATCACGAAATGCGGCAGGAGCTGCAGATTCAGCAGAGACTGCCAACAATGAAACGCAATCTGGTAGTAAAATATTACAAGAATCAACCGATACTATTACTACCCTCGCGAGTGAAATGAATAACATGTCGCAAGTGATCGGCTCACTGGCAGAGCGAACTCAATCTATCGGATCGATTCTTGACGTAATCAGAGGTATTTCAGAACAGACTAACCTACTTGCGCTTAACGCCGCTATTGAAGCCGCTCGCGCTGGTGAAGCAGGACGAGGTTTTGCCGTCGTTGCCGATGAGGTTCGTAACCTTGCAACTAAAACTGCCCACTCAACAGATGAAATCCAGAATACGATTGATCAGCTGCAACAAGAAGCAAAAAATGCGGTGAATGCAATGGACAGTAGTAAGGCATTAACAGTTAAAGGCACGCAAGCAACGGAAGAAGCGCAAAAAGCCCTAGAGAAAATATCAGTGCAGGTTATGGCTATTCTCGATATGAATACACAAGTGGCAACAGCAACAGAAGAACAGTCATCTGTGGCAAATGAAATTAACATCAATATGGATATAGTGAACAACTTAGTACAAGAAGGCTTGAGTGCAAGTAAGGATCTCGAAGTAACAAGTCAAAATTTAGAGCAGCTAGCACACATATTGGATCAACACGTAGGATCATTTAAAATATAATGGGTTCAATCTCGCGGTGCATTAAACAGAGGTTATAACTAGAGCAGCCATTGTTGTTTGAGCATTATCAGCCCTTGAACTAAGGTTGATTAATGAGCTTGATGCAAAAGTGTTCTTCTTATGACTACCGCGAGAAAACAACTGATTAGCTTGGTTGATACACTATCAATGGTGTCAGAGTCATTGATATTTGGCTGCTAGTGAACTAGCTTTAACGTTAACTTAGTTCACATGGATTAGTGAATAATATGGCAAGACTCCCGCGTTTAAATTTACCTAATATTCCGCAACATGTTGTTCAACGCGGTAATAACCGTCAATTATGCTTTTTTGCTGAGCAGGACTATAAAATTTACTTTGATAAACTAAATTTTTATGCTCAAAAATTCCAGGTCAAAGTGCATGCCTATGTGTTGATGACGAATCACGTACATTTATTGCTTACACCCGTGACTGAAAAAGGTGTGAGTCAATTGATGCAATCACTGGGGCGTTACTATGTGCGCTATATTAATCATACTTATTGTCGAACAGGCACCTTGTGGGAAGGGCGCTATAAATCTACGTTAGTAGATAGTGAAAACTATTTTTTAGTGGTGAGTCGATATATCGAACTAAACCCAGTAAGGGCTAATATAGTTTTAGTACCCAGCGCATATTTATGGTCAAGTTTTCACCATAATGCATTAGGAAAAACGAGTCGGTTAATCACTCCTCATTATTGTTATCAAATGTTAGGAGTCAATAGTGAGTTGAGACAACAAGCTTATCATGCGTTATTTCACCAGCACATATCGCCAAAAAATTTCATTGAAATACAACAAGCAACAAATAAAGCTTGGGTGCTCGGCAGTAAACGATTTAAAGCTCAAATAGAACAACAAACGGGTAGAAGAGCAAGTCCTTTAGCTAGGGGGGGTGATAAAAAATCATTTATATATCAAGAAAATAAATGATTAATGAAAATCATTAACTCTGACCCTATTGATATGCCATTGATAGACCCCATTGATATATTTTATTGTTATACCAATTTGACTAATTAAGTGATCAGCTTGGTATTACTATGTGCTCTGTTCTTAACATGGCAGTTATTCAGCACAAGTAGATAACAGAAAAGAAAATTACTGATAATAGAACGAAATAAAGAGCAACTACCATGGGAATAATACAATGATACAAACTAAACATATCAAATCACAGCTAAGCTTAATTACCTCAGCTATCGCTTTATCTGGTTTATCTGCAATGGTATTCACCTCTAGTGCTTTGGCAGAAGAGACTAAGATTGATGAAAATATAGAAACAATTAGTGTTGTTGGCTCACGACGATTAGGACGCAGTATTGAAGATAGTCCTGTCCCTATCGACATCATAGACGCTGATGCAATTACGAATACGGGTCTTACTGAAACCAACCAAATTTTAGGGACATTACTACCCAGTTTTAACTTTCCTCAACCTTCAATCACCGATGGTACAGACCATGTTCGACCTGCACAATTAAGAGGCTTAGCACCAGATCACACCTTAGTATTAATTAATGGTAAGCGTCGACACAGTAGTGCTTTATTAAATTTAAATGGTTCTTCTGGACGAGGTTCATCAGCGGTCGATATGAATGCCATTCCTGCTAATGCCATTAAGCGAATTGAAGTGTTGCGTGATGGCGCTGCGGCTCAATATGGTTCAGATGCCATTGCTGGCGTCATTAATATTGTCCTTAAAAATGCTAATAGTGGTGGCTCAGCATCGGTAACCTATGGTGCAAATGTCTCTACAATGGATGGAGTGCCTAATTTAAAGTCAGTGAGTATTGGTGATGATGGTAATTTAGCGTTTGTTGAGGGTAGTGACCGAAAAGTCACTGATGGTCAAACATTAACATTAAGAGTTAACTCAGGTTTTGCGCTGGGTGAAGATGGTTTTGTTAATGTATCAGCAGAGCTTCGTAATCGCCATTCGGCTAATCGTGCTGATTATGACCAACGAGAAAATTACGCACGACTTGATGATGGTAATGTAGACTCACGCGAATTAACAACCAATAGATATAATCATACCTACGGGAATGGCGAAGTAGAAGACATTGCATTATTTGTTAATAGTGGCTACTACCTGAACGAAAATGCTGAACTTTATGCCTTTGGCTCTTATAGTGGCCGAGAAGGAGAGGGAGGGGGCTTTTATCGCCGTGCACAAGACAGTCGTAATATACAAAGTATTTACCCCGATGGTTTTTTACCGGTAATTACATCAGATATTGCTGATTATTCTTTAGCTGTAGGGGTACGTGGTTATATCAATGATTATAATTACGATTTATCGGCAGTTTATGGGAAAGATGAGTTTCAATTTGGCGTCACTAATAGTTTAAATACCTCATTTGGCCCGTCAAGCCAAACTGAATTTGATGCCGGTACATTAACTTATGATCAACTGACATTGAATGCAGACTTTAGTAAAGAAGTCGATGTTGATATGTTTGACAGTAGCCTTAATGTTGCTTTTGGTTTTGAATATAGAAATGAGGGCTATCAAATTGAAGCAGGTGAAGCGGCATCTTACGAGCTTGGTAGCTTTGGTCGTGGTGGTGCGGTCACTGATCCAGTAAATGGCCCGTTTGGCGCTGCTGGTTCACAAGTGTTTCCTGGATTTACACCCGCATCAGCAGGCGACAACAGCCGTCATAATGTCAGTGCCTATATTGATCTAGAAGCCGATATTACTGAAATATGGAATTTAACTGTGGCAACACGTTATGAAGACTATTCTGATTTTGGCTCTACGGTAAGTGGTAAAGTTGCCAATAGGATCTCATTAACTGATGAGTTTGCACTGCGCTTTTCGGCTTCAACAGGCTTTAGAGCTCCTTCTTTACAGCAACAATATTTCACCTCTATTTCTACTGTTTTCGTTGACGCTATACCAACAGAAACCGGTACGTTCTCGCCAAACAGTAATGTGGCTAAGGCATTGGGCTCTCCGGGCTTAGACGCTGAAGATGCCATGAGTATTGGCGGCGGCTTTACTTGGACACCATTGGCTGAATTTAGCTTGTCGGTCGACTATTATCGCATTGATATTGACGATCGTATTGTCTTGTCAAACAACTTATCAGGCCCTGAAGTAGAGACATTATTAGCAGGTAGTGGTGCCAACCGCGCACGATTTTTCTTAAATGCTATTGATAGTACAACTAAAGGTATTGATGTCGTTGCAACTTACTCTATGGATATGGCAGAGATAGGTAATTTATTACTTAATGCTGGTTTTAACTATAATAAAAATGAAGTAACTGACGTTATTAATCCACCCACTGTATTACAAAATGCAGGATTTGATCAGGATAATTTATTTTCTGGTAATGAATTGCGTCGATTTGAAGTTGGCTCACCAAAAAGTAAATTGAACCTTAGTGCGACTTGGAATAAAGATAGTTGGTATGCCACGCTAAGAACAACACGTTATGGTGAAACACAAGACCCATCTGATAACCCTGCTCGCAATGAAGTGTTACCTGAAAAGTGGGTGACTGATCTTGATGTCAGTTACGCGCTAACAGACAATGTTAAGTTTACTTTAGGGGCGAATAATATTTTTGATGTTTACCCTGATACAACGCGTGAATTGGTTGAAGATGTAACCACTTTTTCTCGATTGTTTTCTTACTCTGGCTTTTCACCTTTCGGTTTTACCGGACGATATGTTTATGGCAAAGTTAGTGTAACTTTTTAGCTGTTATCTAAAAGCTTGAGCGGTATTCACTACTCAAGCTTTTCTTTACATTGGTATAATTAACAAGTATTAATAGAGCAAGAATCTGAGGAATATCCATGAATTTAGAAGCAAGCTTTTGGCTTTTAAATTAACGAATTCAATTTATTAATCGCTACTTGCCAATGCTTTTTAATAACCTTACAGGCCTACCTCAATTATCAATGGGGTCAGTATCAATGGGGTCAGAGTAATTGATAATTATCAATGGGGTCAGAGTAATTGATAATTGAATCATTGATAATATTTTTAAAACCATTAACTCTGACCCCATTGATGCCATTGATGCCATTGATGGATAGACGAGTCTACAGCGTAGGATAGTTGTTTTGAGTAAAAAAATTGTTATTGCTGGTGCCGGTATTGGTGGTTTGTGTGCCGCGTTAGCTTTGGCTAAACGTAAATTTGAGGTGGTTGTTTACGAACGAAACTCTCAACTTAGCGAAGTAGGGGCAGGCTTACAGCTTAGCCCCAATGCCATGCATGTATTACAAGCTCTTGGTATAGCCAACGAGGTTAAAGCTAAGGCTTTTAGTCCAGATTCAGCAGTGATGCGTCATTATAAAACTGGCAAACCATACTTCACTGTGCCTTTGGGTGATAACGCCACACAAAAATATGGCGCGCATTACCTGCATATTCACCGAGCAGACTTACATACTGCTCTATATAATGCCTGCGTAAATATGAACGTAACTATTCACTTAGGTAAAGCTATTCAAAGTTACCAACAAACCCAACAAAATTTAACAATCCACTTTGACAATAATGAAAGTATAAAAGCTGACTTGTTAATAGGTGCAGACGGGATCAAGTCAAATATCCAAGCATGTATGTTAGGAAAAAAACCAGCTGAATTTACTGGACAAGTCGCTTGGCGTGGTGTGGTCAAAGCAAGTAAACTGCCGAAAGGATTAATTAAACCCAGTGCCAACCTATGGGTAGGGCCGGGAAAACATTTCGTTAGCTATTATCTTCGTGGCGGTGACTTAGTCAATTTTGTTGCCGTGCAAGAACGTAAAGATTGGCAAAAGGAATCGTGGAATGAGCCCGGTGATATCGATGAATTGCGAGCAACTTTTGCTGATTGGCATCCCGAGATAACCAAATTATTAAGCGTAACCAATCATTGTTTTCTATGGGCATTGTTCGACAGGCAACCCCTTGAACAATGGTCAGATCGAAAGGTTACACTTTTAGGTGATGCATGCCATCCCATGTTGCCATTTTTAGCTCAAGGTGCAGCGATGGCTATTGAGGACAGTTATGCTTTGGCGTATTGTTTGGCTTGTGATACTGACATTCAAAACGCGTTGCAAAGTTATCAAAATATACGCTTGCCACGCACCCAAAAAATTCAACATAATGCCCGTAAAAATGCCGCCTTGTATCATATGAGTTCGCCAATAGAACAAGCCAAATTAACACTTGTTTCAGCACTATCTAGCATTGGCTTCAGTGATAAGATCGCAGCGAACAAGCTCGACTACATCTATGCATATAATATTGTTGAACAGTTATCAATGGGGTCAGAGTCATTGATAATTAATTAACTCTAATTCCATTGATAGACTGTTAAAAAATCAATATCGTTAGAGTGTTATGGTGAGTAAATAATAAAAATGGGTAACTTAATCAGCTGGTATGTTCCAATGAGATCTATGCTTTACATCGTATATTTGTAATAGACTTTTTAATATCATTATTAACTTACGCGCTTAACGTTATTATTACTTTATATAAATCTATTAATTTAAGGGATCTGAGCAATGAACAAACTCACTCAAGTTGTTTTCACCAGTTTGATATTTTTAACTGGGTGTACAGCAAAAGCACCTAATCTAGGCATTGAGAATGGGCAATTAACCAAATGTCCTGATAAACCTAATTGTGTTAGCAGCTTTTTAAATGATGAAAAGCAATATATCAAGCCTATTATTATTAAGGGCACAAGATTAGCAATAAAAAATAATATGGTGAAAATTGTTAATGAATTTAAAAATTCAAAGGTCACAGTGACCGAAAATAGCTATATTAGGGCTGAGTTTAGCTCCAAAGTGTTTGGTTTTGTTGATGATGTAGAATTTTACTTCCCAAAAACAAAGTCTAAAGATATAACCATACATATTCGTTCAGGTTCTAGAATTGGTTATTCAGACTTTAACGTTAATAGAGATCGTATTGAAAAAATTCGAATTAAATTTGAAACACTTCTTGGATTCAAATAGTAAGTGCATAACTTGAATAGGTAGAAAAAGTGGTCAGCTGAATATATGCTTATCGCTTTTTCTCCAGCAAGAGATGCAACAATGAAAACATATGAACAGCTGACCTATGAACAACGATGCCAGATTTTTGCTTTAAATAAAACAGGCATAAGCCAAAATAAAATGGCAAAGCAACTCAGTATTAGTCAGT
>NZ_VOLS01000159.1 GCF_007954265.1 Colwellia sp. C1TZA3
GAGTGAAAAACTCCCCCGCCGAAAGACCAAGGTTTCCTGTCCCATGTTAATCAGGGCAGGGTAAGTCGGCCCCTAAGGCGAGGCGGAAACGCGTAGTCGATGGGAAACAGATTAATATTTCTGTACTTCTATATATTGCGAAGGAGGGACGGAGTAGGCTAGGTGAGCACGGCGTTGGTAGTCCGTGTGAAAGATTGTAGGTGGTTGTCTTAGGTAAATCCGGGACTTCATTTAAACACTGAGAATCGAGACGAGTCTCCAAGGAGATGAAGTCATTGATGCCATGCTTCCAGGAAAAGCTTCTAAGCTTCAGATATATAGGAACCGTACCCCAAACCGACACAGGTGGTTAGGTAGAGAATACTAAGGCGCTTGAGAGAACTCGGGTGAAGGAACTAGGCAAAATAGTACCGTAACTTCGGGAGAAGGTACGCTCTCTCGTGTGAAACCCTTGCGGTGTAAGCATTGGAGAGTCGAAGTAACCAGGTGGCTGGAACTGTTTATTAAAAACACAGCACTGTGCAAAATCGAAAGATGACGTATACGGTGTGACGCCTGCCCGGTGCCGGAAGGTTAATTGATTGGGTTATCTTC
>NZ_VOLS01000160.1 GCF_007954265.1 Colwellia sp. C1TZA3
GAGTGAAAAACTCCCCCGCCGAAAGACCAAGGTTTCCTGTCCCATGTTAATCAGGGCAGGGTAAGTCGGCCCCTAAGGCGAGGCGGAAACGCGTAGTCGATGGGAAACAGATTAATATTTCTGTACTGCTATATATTGCGAAGGAGGGACGGAGTAGGCTAGGTGAGCACGGCGTTGGTAGTCCGTGTGAAAGTATGTAGGTGGGCGACTTAGGTAAATCCGGGTTGCTGTTAACACTGAGATACGAGACGAGACTCTACGGAGTTGAAGTCATTGATGCCATGCTTCCAGGAAAAGCTTCTAAGCTTCAGATATATAGCAACCGTACCCCAAACCGACACAGGTGGTTAGGTAGAGAATACTAAGGCGCTTGAGAGAACTCGGGTGAAGGAACTAGGCAAAATAGTACCGTAACTTCGGGAGAAGGTACGCTCTCTAATGTGAATGACTTGCTCAGTAAGCATCGGAGAGTCGAAGTAACCAGGTGGCTGGAACTGTTTATTAAAAACACAGCACTGTGCAAAATCGAAAGATGACGTATACGGTGTGACGCCTGCCCGGTGCCGGAAGGTTAATTGATTGGGTTATCTTC
>NZ_VOLS01000161.1 GCF_007954265.1 Colwellia sp. C1TZA3
GACTCCATGAAGTCGGAATCGCTAGTAATCGTAGATCAGAATGCTACGGTGAATACGTTCCCGGGCCTTGTACACACCGCCCGTCACACCATGGGAGTGGGTTGCAAAAGAAGTGGCTAGTTTAACCCTTCGGGGAGGACGGTCACCACTTTGTGATTCATGACTGGGGTGAAGTCGTAACAAGGTAACCCTAGGGGAACCTGGGGTTGGATCACCTCCTTATCTTGAAGTAAAACAGCTTAATGAGAATACTCTTTAGAGAGTGCTCTACGAGTGTTCACACAAATTACATGATAACAAATTAGAAGAAGTCCAAACATGCTAGCTTCGGACGTAAAATCTTGAAAGAGATAGGTCTGTAGCTCAGCTGGTTAGAGCGCACCCCTGATAAGGGTGAGGTCGGCAGTTCAAGTCTGCCCAGACCTACCAATTTACGCGCTAACTAGAAAGTATGTTACCCATTGCGGGGCTATAGCTCAGCTGGGAGAGCGCCTGCCTTGCACGCAGGAGGTCAGCAGTTCGATCCTGCTTAGCTCCACCACTTCTTCTTTAAAGAAAGAGACCAAACTTAAA
>NZ_VOLS01000162.1 GCF_007954265.1 Colwellia sp. C1TZA3
CAATGAATTAAAACAGCAAATAACCACAATAGCACCAAGGTAATGCTTGCTTTGCGTTTATACTTTTTAACTATTAATTTGATCTCATTTTCCGACATTTGCACTTCCCTGTTTATGTACTTATAACAGCTTATTATGGAGACTTCTCAGTAATGTCTGTTCCATAATTTTTATTAATTATCACTTAATATTTCACAATTTCAATAAATTAGAAAGATTAATTTACCCAAAACTTATTGTGTTCGGATATTACTGAGAAGTCTCAGTAATATCCTGCCAACACAAAAAACTGAAAAACGTTTGTATTCAGCAAGATAACTTGAAATTTTAATGACATATCAGGATTTTGGTCATTTACTGAGACTTCTCAGTAATATCCATTTGATAAAATATTTGATCTTTATTTAATTGAAACCTATAACTGTATATAAACGGCTGTGTTGTAGTTTAGTGTGGGTAATAGAAATTTCATTTTATAAAGCCTCTTTTATCCACGTTTGATCTGAATATTCTTTGTTATTCTCCATAAACCTAAACCAACTCAAATAATTCTCAATGTA
>NZ_VOLS01000016.1 GCF_007954265.1 Colwellia sp. C1TZA3
GTTAAAATAGCTCAAGGCTGTGTTGCTCTCACTCCCAATAGCCAGCTATTGCTCAATCGAGCGCCTTACCTTGAGTTATTTTTCCTGCGCACAACAAGATCACAAACTTAATGGAACTGGTATTATAAGTACCCTAGGAGTCAGAAGCTAGCGAGTCATCGATAGTATCGATATACATCAAGGAGTAAAATCCTGACGGTTTAAGCCATATTTTTTTAACTTTGACGACAATGTTGTTGGTTTTAAGCCTAATAACTCAGCAGCACCATTCTCACCATAAATTTTACCTTGGCAATGTTTTAAGGCATTAGCCAAATTGGTTTTTTCAAGTAACTTTTGCTCTGCCACTCTCATCAACTGCGGAGCAACTTTAGGGTTAAATGATGCATCATTAACAACGGATTCATTGGCCAAAAATTCAAAATTTATTTTATTACTCTTGGCTAATATTATCTGACGTTCAATAATATTTTCCAGTTCTCTGATATTGCCGGGCCAATGGTATTGGCTTAAATACTGCATTTGCGAAACTGACACTTGTGGTTTAGGTCGATTAAAGTTCAAACACACTTTATCAATAAAGTGATTCACTAACAGAGGAATATCATCAATACGCTCTCGTAATGCGGGTGAATGAATTGGAAAGACATTGAGCCTAAAATATAAGTCTTCTCTAAATTTATTCTGCTGAACTAAGGTTTTTAATTTCTGATTAGTTGCTGAGATCACTCTGACATCAACATGTCTGGTTTTCGACTCTCCTACCCGTTCAAACTGCTGCTCTTGTAATACCCGTAATAATTTCCCTTGTAGTTGTAAGGGAATTTCACCGACTTCATCTAAGAAAATAGTGGCGCCATCAGCCAATTCAAATCGGCCAATTCGGTCTGATATTGCGCCTGAAAAAGCACCTTTTACATGACCAAAAAACTCACTTTCAAATAAGTCTGCCGGAATTGCCGCGCAATTCACTCTAATTAATGGCCGGCCTTTTCTATCACTCACTTCATGAATTGCTCTAGCAATTAGCTCTTTACCTGTGCCAGATTCGCCAGTAATGATGACATTCGCGTTAGTCGCTCCTACTAATTCTATTTGATTAACCATATGCTGCACTTGCATACTCTGACCAATGATCTGGTGATGATTAAAGTCCGCATTTAATTCTTCAAGCAAATATGCATTGTCCATTTCAAGGCGCTCTTTTAGCGTATCTACCTCTTTTATGGCCTTTAGTAGTTTAGCCTGAGTAGACTTTCTTTGTGTTATGTCTCGAAAAATAACTACAGCACCGATTAATAAATCGTTTTCAGTGACCGGCGTACTTTTATACTCTACCGCAACGGGCATACCACTTTTTGACCAGAACACTTCGTCATCAACGCTGTGTACTTCTCCATCTTTAAAAGCCGCATAAATCGGGCATTTGTAGGCATGATAATGTTGACCATCAACATGCGAATGATGAATAACGTCATGAATTTTTTTCCCGACAAGTTCTGCTTTTTTCCAGCCTAATATTTGCTCTGCTGCTGCATTTACAAAGGTGGTATTGCCGTCAGCATCTACACCATAGATGCCATCACCTACCGCACTAAGTAACAATTGATTTTGTCGCTCAATTTCTTCGAATACGCTTTCGTTGGCATTCCAATGGACAATGCCAGCTTTATACTTAGCCTGTGCTATTGCCTGATGGTAGCGGGCATAAGTAACTTTGGCGTTTTGACAGGAGAACAAAAGTTTATTGTCTAAAGCGCTAGCGGTAATATCTAAATATATTTTTTCATTATTAATAGTGAGAAATAGATCGTTTGTCCACGCTTCGCCTTGCGCTAATATTTGTTGAGTAAAGTGAATTAACTTATCTAAACAGCCAGTAAAAAATTGCGTTACAGTAACCTCAGTTAGCGTATTATTTTCTAGCTCAACGTCACTTTCAATAGCAAATAATAGCGCAGCTTTGTGGTTTAACTGCAAAATTTTATTATTAAAAGGATCAATATATAACAGTGCTTTAGGTGCATTTAAAAATAAGTTCGCTTGCATAAAATATTCCTGATGACTCATCAACTAACCCCACCATTCAATTTCCAAGCCAACCAACGATATTTCGTGCCTAACAGCACGAAATATCGTTTATCACGAAAAGTCGTGGTCCTACGCAGTCCAATAAAATAATTAATATAACTAAAAATCAATGAGTTAATAAATTTTGAGTTGTTGGCATAGTTTTCGCAATTGTTAATGTTAGTAGATAACAAGGTTAGTCGTTTAATGGTTAAATCAACGCGTAATTTAAAATGCTTGCACTGTATTGAAAATAACGCACCAAAATTAGACAGCTAAATTAATAAAATAATATTTTAATTTTAAGGAAGTCACATGAATAAACTCGATGTAACTGAAGCAATATTCGCCATAAAAAATGAAAAAGTACTTAGTTGGCAGAGCATTGCAGACGCTGTTGGTATGTCTATCGTTTGGACAACCTCAGCCTGTTTAGGTATGAACAGTTGGCCTGAAGTTGAAGCGGACAAAGTGATTGAATTTTTAGGTTTACCTAAAGAAACAAAGCAAGCCCTAATGGCCTATCCAACTAAGGAGTGGGATAAGTCAGTACCACAAGACCCATTAATTTATCGTATCTACGAAGTCGTAGGCGTCTATGGCGATACCCTTAAAGAAGTTATTCAAGAAAAGTTTGGTGACGGCATCATGAGTGCTATCGACTTTTCTATGGAAGTAGAAAAAGAAGAAAATCCAAAAGGCGATAGAGTCATTTTAACCTTGAATGGCAAATTTTTACCTTATAAATCATGGTGATCTTATTTGGTGCAATAAGCTAATCAAAGTTGTGCAACGCTGGCAAACAAAGCCAGCAAAACCAAGTTAAAAATAACATATTAAATATAAATCAACACGTTACATGACTGGCATTCAATTTGCTTTGTTAGGTAAACAGTAAAATGAATTAACATTACTTTTAAATAGAGATATAACAATGGCTTATATAGAACCCAGTGAATTTGTAACCAAAATGGTGGACGCAGGTGAACAAAAAGTTTACATGTCTACCAAAGATACTCTTATACGTGCTTTTATGGCAGGCGCTATTTTAGGCCTAGCAGCGATATTTGCTATTACGGTGGCTACTAAAACCGGTAGCCCTATTTTAGGCGCCTGTCTTTTCCCTGTTGGTTTTATCATGCTTTATTTGATGAAGTTTGATCTACTCACGGGTGTATTTACACTGGTACCATTAGCCTTATTAGACAAGCGTCCTGGTGTTACCTTTAGCGGCGTAATGCGTAACTGGGGTTTGGTTTTTCTAGGTAACTTTGGCGGGGCGATGACCACAGCTTTTTTAATGTCCTTTATTTTAACCTATGGTTATTCAGCTGATGGCGGTGCTATTGCAGCTAAAGTAGCAAGCATTGGTGAGGCAAGAACCGTAGGTTACCAAGAACATGGTTTAAGCGGCTGGATCACTATATTTTTCCGTGGCATGTTATGTAACTGGATGGTATCAATGGGTGTGGTTGGTGCGATGATCTCTACTTCTGCTGGTGCTAAAATGGCTGCGATGTGGATGCCCGTCATGTTGTTTTTCTTTATGGGTTTTGAACACTCAATTGTTAACATGTTCTTGTTCCCATTCTCCATGATCATGGGTGGTGACTTTACTGTTTATGATTACTTGGTATGGAATGAAATTCCAACGGTATTAGGCAACCTTGCCGGTGGCTTATTATTAGTAGGTTTACCATTATACTTTACACATGTTAAAACATCGCCGAGTAGAAAACTTGCTTAATTCATGTTTCATTAATGGTTTATTCAAAGCATAAGCTTGTATGAGTCAATTAATAAATAACTAATATCAATGCAGATAAAAGACTTCGTAATTTAACTTACGAAGTCTTTTTATTGCTACAAGCTTTACTGATTTAAGCTGATTTAAGCTGATTTTAATACCATAGGAAACAAGTGATGAGTCAAGCATTAGCGGTGAGTATTGGCGGCGCTACCCATAAAGGTGTAAAGGAAATCAATCAAGATTTTCTCGGCAGCATCATTCCTAAAGAACCCATGCTGAGCAGTAAAGGCATTGTGCTTGCCATGGCTGATGGTATTAGCTCAAGTAATGTAAGCCAAGTTGCCAGTGAAACAGCAATATCGAGTTTTTTAGAGGATTACTACTGCACCTCTGATTCATGGTCGGTTAAAAATTCTGCACAAAAAGTGATTAAGTCAATTAATTCATGGCTTTATTCACAAACGCGTAATAGCCCTTATCGCTTTGATAAAGACAAAGGCTATGTTTGCACCTTCAGTGCGCTGATATTAAAGTCAAATACGGCACACCTTTTTCATTCAGGTGATACCCGAATTTATCGTTTATCGGGTCAACAATTGGAGCAGTTAACCGAAGATCACCGCCGAGTTATGTCTGCCGATGTTAGCTATTTAACCCGCGCGTTAGGGATTAACCAAACGTTTGATATTGATTATCAAAGCCAGCTGCTGGAACAAGGCGATATATATATTATTGCCACTGACGGTGTTTACGAGTTTATTAACAGTGCTCAAATTGCCAATAACATTAGTAATGCCGAGAGCTTAGATAATGCGGCTGATGCCATTATTGCACAAGCCCTTGCACTAGGAAGTAATGACAACCTTAGTATTCAAATTGTCCGTATTGATAACGTGCCCAGCTATCAGCTTGATGAGGTGCATCAACTCACCATGTTGCCACTACCGCCAAGGCTTTCACCAAGAATGCAGTTTGACGGTTATGAAATTATCCGCGAAATATATATCAGTAGCCGAAGCCATGTTTTTTTAGCGCGCGACAATGAGACACTGCAAACCGTAGTGATAAAAACGCCATCCACTGAATTAAGAACCGACAAGCAATACCTTGAGCGTTTTATGCTAGAAGAATGGATAGCCAAACGCATTAACAATCCACATGTTGCTAAAGCAATTATTCCTAAAAGAAAACGTCATTATTTATATTTGGTGACAGAATTTATTGATGGCATTTCATTAAATCAATGGATGATAGACCATCCAAAACCAACATTAGAACAAGTTAGAAGTATTATCGAGCAAACCGCAAAAGGCTTACAGGCTTTTCATCGCCAAGACATGATACATCAAGACTTACGCCCAGCTAATATCATGATCGACAGTACTAACACGGTAAAAATAATAGACTTTGGCTCAACTTTTATTGCTGGTGTTACCGATGCTGATACTGAAGAAATTATGCGCGGTACCATTCGTTATTCAGCCCCTGAATATTTTTTAGGACATTTGGCAACTCAGGCATCTGACCTTTATTCGTTGGGTGTGATCACTTATCAAATGTTATCAGGTAAATTTCCATATGGTCGTGAAATAGCACAGGCGAACAGCGTATCAGCGCAACGTAAGCTCAACTATAAATCGATGATTAATGATAATACTGAATTACCCTTTTGGATTGACGATACACTTGAGCGCGCCTTAAAAATTGACCCTTTAAAACGCTACTCTGTATTGTCAGAGTTTGTTCATGACTTGCGACAGCCAAATAAATTATTTCTAGCAAAAACTCAACCGCCACTAATGCAGCGTGATCCTGTAATGTTTTGGCAATGGGTTAGTCTTATTCTCTTGCTGCTTTTGATTGTACAGGCACTTTAAAAACATTTTCAGGGTGTTAATTTATAAGTTTATACCTTGGCTTGAAATTAACCAAATTGTCGCTATTATTTTTTGCAATAAGTGGATTTTGAAATTTTTGAACAACAACATACAAAAAAAGAGGGTTAGAGAGTTTAATCTCTAACCCTCTTTATAATTAGGTCTATCGATACTTTACACTAGCTAACAGACCTTGCTTTTTATTATGGCCTTGCAGGAAATTCAACCGGTGCTGTCACGGTATTTTTTTGCAATGTAACTGCGGTTCCAGAGAATAGTCTACCTTTGACTTCCGTATGCGTATTCACAGAAATCAATGTTTTACTCAGCACAATACCTTTAAAAAAGGCATCCGTTCCAAGGGCAGTTTGACCTGCAACTTGCCAGAAAATGTTCTTGGCTAATGCACCACCAGCTAAAGTAACTCTGGTGCTATTCGCCTGATTCAAATTACCTGACACCTGCATTATCCAAACATCATTCGACGTACCGTTAAAGGTAACATCTGTGCTGATATTGACGTTCGTAGACCATTTATAAACGCCAGGTACCAGCGTTAAACCGCCAATTTCTCCTGCGCCAAGTTCTGTGCTATCTGCTGGCCGTCCTGCAGCGTCAGTATAGGCAGTTTCCATATCGCCGACAGCAACACCGAGATCGTATGCTGAATTTATCGCACAAGGTGGACCATCAGCGTCAACCGTGAAAATGGTGCCTGTTACTTCAGGGCAGCTAATTAGCAGCGCTGCACCGGTAATTGGACTAGTACCCACATCGCCTGTAATAGCCGAAGTCTTAACATCAGTAATGCCAGATTTACTTAAAATAGTGAAAGTACCTGCGGCGCCAAGTTCAACGGCATAAGCACTGGCGGCTCCACTGCCTTTAGCCATAGTATTTCCAGCAAATAAACTAGCGATAATGAGTGGTAATAGTGATTTTTTTGCATTACTTATTAATATCTTCAAAATATTTCTCCATATAAAGCCGTTAACTTAATGTAACAGAGATGTTACTAATAAGATTTAATTTTCGCTATTTAAATATAAAAATGAAAGCATATGTTGCTAATAGCAAGATAAGTTATATTAACGACTGATATACTTTCAGGCTTTTTTTATTAAATCCCTACAGTAAGTTAGCCATTAAAATATATTATAATACCAATCCCATTAAGTTATTGCTCACTTGTACTAGTTAAAATAGCTCAAGGCTGTGTTGCTCTCAATCCCAATAGCCAGCTATTGCTCAATCGAGCGCCTTACCTTGAGTTATTTTTCCTGCGCACAACAAGATCACAAACTTAATGGAACTGGTATAAGTCCATGTTATAACTATTTATTTAATATGCTGACAGACTTAAGCAGGAAGATAAAAATAAAAAACCCTTAGTCGCTATGAAAACAACTAAGGGCTTTAATCAACTGGTTAGCTTTAGCGCTTATGTACTCACTATACTAACTTAAAAGTGTCACGCTTATTGCTTAAGCATTTTTTATTGCTGCGGCTGTAATCGGTAAGTCTCGCACTCTAACGCCAGTGATTTGGAAAATAGCATTAGCTATCGCAGGTGCTATCGATACTACGCCAGGTTCGCCCAAGCCAACAGGAAACTCTTCGCTTTCAACAAATTCAATATCAAGCTCAGGTACATCACCCATACGTAATGGTGAGTAAGTGTTTAAGTTGAGATTACTCACTTGGCCATTTTCTATCGGGCTTTGTTCGTGTAAAGCTAAGCTTACCCCCCAAAGCATAGAGCCTTGAACTTGCGCTAAGGCACCATCAGGATGGACAATAACGCCGGCATCCACAATCATGGTGAGCTTTTTAACCGTTATTTTTCCTGAGCTAGGTTCTACATGAACCTTTGCAGCACAAGCCATCCAAGCCGGCATGGTACGTTCTTGTCCCGCACTTATCGCAATACCCATACCTTCATTTTCGGCTAATTTAACACCTTTGGTTTTTTGCTTAAGGATGCTTAGTACATTCGCTAATCGCTTGGCACCACCAACACTTTCTGGCGCTTTACCGGCTTGTTTACCTAAACCGTCAAGCATTGATAAGCGAAAATCAATCGGATCAGTATTAGTTTGATGGGCAATTTCATCAATAAATGATTCTAGTCCCCAAACAATCCAACCTTGGCCAACAGATCTTAACCAACCGGGCAGCATGGTTTGTTGTGCTAGGCTATTATTAACCACGCGCACACGATGATTATCCATGCTGTACCAGTGATCAGCGCCACTGGTAGAAAACATATCAACACGCGTTTTTTTGTCTAAGCTTTGAGGCATAAATCCTGGTGCCATAGCTAAGGTTGGCCAACCGGCAGCAAGTGCATGCTCCATACCAGTAAATTTATTTTCCTGATCAAATACCGCTCGAAACGAGACGACAGATGGCGATCTTGGTTGATCAAATCTAGAGTCATCTTCACGGGTAAAAACCATTTTCACTGGCTTGCCAATCGCTTTAGCGGTTAATACCGCGGGTATTGCATAATCGCCAAACAAACGGCGACCAAAACCACCACCGAGATATTGCTGATGCATAACAACTTTGTCATCAGTTACTTGCAGCGCTTTAGCGATTGCAGGCAAAGTTAATGATTGCCATTGATTACCCGTATAAACATGCCAAAGGCCATCTTTTTCTTCTACGGTCGCATTAACCGGCTCTAAGGCAAAGTGTAAAGCGGTATGTGTGCGATAAACCGCATCAATAGCTTTATCGGCTTTAGTGCTTGCCACTGAGAAATCGCCCTCATCAACAAACAATCCACCTTCACTCTTATCAGCAACTAAACGCTCTCCTTCTTGAAGAATATCTTGCTCACTGACCTTAGCTGTTTTACCTGCTTGGTAGCTGACATTTAAGGCATCAGCCGCTTGAATAGCGCCATAATAACTATCGGCCGCGACACTAACCCAACCTTGCAGATGGTCACTCGGATCTTGTAGAAGATGATAGCCCAAATAACCTTTGATTTTCTGAGCAGCACTATCGTCAACATTCGTGACTTTACTGCCATATCGGGTCGGTGGAACAATAGGGCGGGCATAAACCATACCGGCCAACTCAATATCAATACCGTAAACGGCTGAACCATTAGTTTTAGCGGGAATATCAAGCGCTAAGCTCGGCTTTCCAACTAAAGTTCTTTTACTTGCAGGTTTTAACGGTAAAGCGCTAATTTCTTCTGGTGTAAAGGTACGATTAAAACTGCCCTTGGCGACAATGTCACCAAAACTAATCGAGCGATCTTGATAGAGTACCGCGCCATTTTCTACGCTACATTGCTCTGCAGGGCAATTTAATATTTTTGCTGCCGCTTCTATTAAGGCTATCCGACCTGCAGCACCCGCTTGAGACAGTGGCTTGAATGTTTGAAAAACTGACCATGAACCACCCGTGACCATATAACCCCATTTAGGATCGGTGTCGACATGGGTGATGGAGACTTTAGACCAATCAGCCCCTAGCTCATCAGCAACAACGCGTGCCAGTGCAGTGCCAATATGTTGGCCCATTTCTGCCTTAGCAATATTAATGTTCACTTCACCCAATGGATTAATTTCAAACCAAACTGTTGGGGAAAATAATTTATTTTTCAGCGTTTCTTGTGGGCTGTTATCTAAGCCTACTGCACCAACTAGCGGGGCAAAAGCCATTAACAGTGAGCCACTGACCGAGCCTACTAAAAATCGACGTCGAGATAAGCTGACATTATTTTTTGCATCTTTAATATTTTTCATTGCCATACGCCTTTATGATTGTTGCGTTGAAGAGCTAGGATCAAAAGTTTGTACCTCGGCTGACATCACACCTGCCGCATTTTTAATTGCACTTTTAATCCGTACATAGGCCATACAGCGACATAAATTTCCACTCATATGGTCAACAATTTCTTGGTCACTCGGCGACGAATTACTGGCTAATAAAGTAGCTGCTTGCATAATTTGTCCTGACTGGCAGTAACCACATTGTGGCACCTGTTCATCAACCCATGTTTGTTGTAATGGATGTTTATTTTCTAAACCTTCAATCGTGGTGATATTTTTATTTTTTGCTGCTATTAATGGATAAGAGCATGTTCTAACTGGCGCACCGTCAATATGCACGGTACACGCACCACACAGACCAATACCACAGCCAAATTTTGTGCCTTTAAAACCAAACTCATCACGGATAACCCACAATAGTGGTGTGTTTACATCAGCAGCAGAGGAAACCTTGTTCCCATTTAACTTGAATACGATCATAGTTTTCTCTCCCAAAATTGAGTTGAAACATTAACAACTCATCAATTTATTAAGTACGCCACATATGGCAGTGGCTGATTATTTATCTGTGGCACTCACTGACATGGCTCATATGAGTTTTTCAGGGAATTACTTTCCTAAACAAACCGCTGGGCCAACCAATACACCGTTAGCATTGCTGCTAAATTTCTCTATATTTAATCGTTGTTTTTTTGATTTCTAAAGTCTAACAAAGCCATTGATTAACATAGCACTAAACGCCGTTTTATTATGCACTTTATAGCGTTAAGTTTAGCACTTTCTATTTATTTATTGCTGTTTATTTCACAAACAGGATTAAGCATAATCGTAAGTGCCACCTGATTTTATGGCTTTTTGATACGCTGGCCGAGCCTGAAAACGTTTAACGTAAGCCATGATTTTTGGATAGTGTTGAGCAACTGTTTTTCTTGCCGCCCATGCTTCTAGAGGAAAACTCATTTGAATATCAGCACCTGATAGCTGCTCACCGGCAAACCATTCGTTATCCGTTAAATGACTTTCAATTAAGGCTAAATTAGCGGTGATGTTAGGCCCAACATAGCCCGCCATTACTTTTTTCATAATGGCTTTAGCGATGTATTTAACAAAAAATGGCTTCGACCTTTGTACTGCCTTTTCTAAAATAAGTTTCAACAATAATTGCTGCATCATAGTACCTTCAGCAAAGTGTAACCAGTATAAATACTGGCGATGCGCTTCAGTTTTAGTCTCTGGAATAAAGTTACCCTCACCATAGGTTTGAGCAAGATATTCAATAATCGCTCCAGATTCTGCAATAGTGATGTCTCCATCGGTAATTATTGGAGATTTACCCAAAGGATGTATTTTTTTAAGGCTAGCAGGCGCTAGATTAGTCTTGAGATCACGTTGGTATTGTTTTACTTCATAAGGGACGCCAAGCTCTTCCAAAGCCCAAAGAACCCGTTGAGACCGAGAATTATTTAAGTGATGTACAATAACCATAGTTTTCTCCAATAAGATAAAATATCAACTAATATCAATCCCATTAAGTTATTACTCACTTGTACTAGTTAAAATAGCTCAAGGCTGTGTTGCTCTCAATCCCAATAGCCAGCTATTGCTCAATCGAGCGCCTTACCTTGAGTTATTTTTCCTGCGCACAACAAGATCACAAACTTAATGGAACTGGTATAAGCTATTGCCATTCGATTGCCAGAGTTAAGCATTTACCTTGGCAATTCATTTTTTATGACCACGACTTAGAGCACAATAGTGTAAGTATGGCTTATTTTAGTATCTTTATTGCTTGCTGTCGCATAGGATTGAACCCTATAATTATACTATTGGACTATTTTCATGCTTTGGACTTCCAGTGTTGTATTACATCACGATATCGAGCAACACCACCATAACCTGCATGAGTTTGTGGTCTGTTTACAAGGAAGTGTAAACATCCGCATTAATGACGAGGTACATCATTTTTCAGCTGGACACTCTGCTTTTATCCCTGCTAAATGTCCACATACCATTGCTGTTGATAAGCAAGGCCAGACCAAGTTACTCTTTGTCTGCATTGATCCGCCATCATTTGATACGTTGTCAAACCCCACCAACCGACTGTTTTTAAATACGCTCTCTGAAGGCGAATTTTTAATAAATAATCATCTCTTAAACACTGATGACAACACTCAGGAAATGCAAAAAATTGCCAATGAAATCGAAAAACTTCCTGATTCCAGCTCACTACTGCATGCCAGTTTAAAAGAGAATTTATACTTGCGGTTATTACTTATTCATATGAGTAGTGCCGGTTATGAACAGAAAACACGTGCGCAATCATCACAACGAATGACTAAAGCTCAGAATTGGATCCATGACAACCATGCCCTTGATATCACGCTGGAAATGGTAGCAAATGAAGTTAATATATCAAGAAGTCATTTTGCTCGCCAATTTCGTCTACACACAGGATTCAGTGTTATTGAGTATCTCCTTAAGGTGCGCTGTGATGCCGTAGCTAAATTACTTGCAAGCTCAGACACCGATATAACAGCAGTAGCTTTTGCCACAGGCTTTAGTAATTTAAGCCATTTATACCGACACTTTAAACGCCGCTATGGCATAACTCCAGGTGCTTTTCGGCAGATGATTAAAAATCAAGGCACGGCACTGACGGCTCAATCCAATGAAGAAATACGAAAAGTTTAAGCTAAATTTAGTCAGCTATAAATAATAAAATATTAACTAAAATGTCTTCTTATAAGTTTTGAGTGATATTTTGTGAGTTTCAGCTTTATGTTTTTAATTGTGGGATATTAAGCCACTAATTCTCCACCCGTTTAATATTAAAAATGGCATAAAAAAGCTTTTACCTAAGTAAGAGCTTTCTAACAATGTAGTTAATCATATTCGTAAACACATAAAATTTTTGGGTTATACCAAGTTGATTAATGATCTGCTCACTGTTTTATTAGCTTAGATTTTAACCGCTAAAAATTTTACTACCTAAAAATTAGACATAAAAAATCCGATGAATAGCTTTCATCGGATTTTAGTTTTCTGACCAACTTTTAAGCTAAACTTTCTTAACTTGTAAGCATTACGGCTTAAAGACAGTATTATTATTACTGCAGTTGGCTTTGCTTTACTCGCCAACGATTAAGCTAGTGTGCTATTAAAACTGGTTAGAGGTGTTGTTTGCGCCACCGGCTTTAAGTGCGTTCTCACCAGCAAAGTATTCTTTGTGGTCATCACCCATATCAGAACCTGACATGTTTTGATGTTTAACACAGGCGATACCTTGACGAATTTCTTTACGTTGTACACCTTCAACATAACCCAACATACCCGCATCACCAAAGTATTCTTTCGCAAGGTTATCAGTAGATAAGGCCGCTGTATGGTATGTAGGCAGTGTAATTAAGTGATGAAAAATACCCGCTTCACGTGAAGTATCTGCTTGGAAACTACGAATTTTATCATCTGCAGCTGCAGCTAATTCAGTCGTATCGTAATTAACATCCATTAAATCAGCACGAACATAACTAGATACATCGGCACCCGCAGCAACCATTGCATCGAAGGCTTGTTGACGGAAGTTTAACGTCCAGTTAAATGATGGGCTGTTGTTGTAAACCAGCTTAGCATTTGGAATTTCTTTACGTACTTCATCCATCATTGCCGTGATGTCAGCAACGTTTGGTGTTGCCGTTTCAATCCAAAGTAAGTCAGCGCCCGCTTTAATTGCTTCGATGCTGTCAAATACACAACGCTCTTCACCGGTACCTTGACGAAACTGATATAAACCAGAAGGTAAGCGCTTAGGACGCACTAGCTTACCATTACGGTTGAAACAAACATCGCCTTCAGCCATGTCAGCTACGTCAATTTCTTCAACGTCTAGGAAAGAGTTATATATGTCACCTTGATCGCCAGGCTCTTTAACCACGGCGATTTCTTTAGTCAAGCCAGCACCTTCAGAGTCAGTACGAGAAACAATAATACCGTTGTCGATGCCTAGCTCTAGGAATGCATGACGCAAGGCACGAATTTTAGAATGAAAGTCTGCATGAGGCACCGTCACTTTACCGTCTTGGTGTCCACATTGTTTTTCATCAGCCACTTGGTTTTCAATTTGAAGTGCACATGCACCCGCTTCTATCATTTGCTTAGCCATGATATAAGTTGCTTCTGCGTTACCAAAGCCTGCATCGATATCAGCAATAATTGGCACAACGTGTGTTACATGGTTATCAATTTGCTCTTGAATAGCGACTTTGTCACCATCGCTTGCTGCGTCTAGGTCACGAAAAAGACCACCTAGTTCACGGGCATCTGCTTGACGTAGAAAAGTGTAAAGCTCAGCAACCAAAGCAGCTACTGAAGTTTTTTCGTGCATAGATTGATCAGGAAGAGGGCCAAACTCACTGCGTAGTGCCGCAACCATCCAACCAGAAAGATATAAGTAACGACGGTCTGTTTGACCAGCAAAATGTTTCTTGATAGAAATCATCTTCTGTTGGCCAATAAAACCATGCCAACAACCTAAAGATTGAGTGTACTTAGAGCTATCAGCGTCAAAAGCATCCATATCAGCACGCATAATGTTTGCTGTGTACTGAGCAATGTCTAAACCAGTTTTAAATTTGTTCTGTGCTCGCATACGGGCTACTGATTCAGGATTAATGGCATTCCATGAACTGCCAGCTTTTGCTTTAATTGCTTGAACTGCTTCGATTGCACTTTGGTAATTAGACATATTACTTTCTCCAAAAATTTTAACTGACAGTATTTATAATTTTAATTTTTATGGTGTAACTACTTTTTTATAAGCTGTTTCACCGGACAAGACAAATACTAAACCAGTCACTATAAATAAACAAAATATATAATTAAAATCCTTACCATTCACAGCGCGAATAGTGGTGTATTAACTCTAAAAAATAAAAGTAAATAATTCAATAAATTCAAACGCTAAGTAACCCAGTTAATAAAAGCCGTGGGATGATAACCGTGAGTTTAATTTATGTTTTCCATTGAATTTACTTGATTATCACTATAAGCCATGACATATATCTAGGTTATACTTTTGTTCTAGATTATTAATGTTATGAATATCTCAAAAATTGATTTAAACCTACTGATTTATCTTGATGTTTTACTTAGAGAGAAAAATGTTACACGCGCAGCGGGTCAGTTAAATATTACCCAACCGGCGATGAGTAATGGTTTAAAAAGATTGCGTACGCTTTTCAACGATCCTATTTTAGTCAGGACATCAGATGGTATGGTGCCTACCGAACGTGCTAGGGCTTTAGCGCCTGCTATTCGTAAAATTTTGCTAGAGCTAGAAGAGGCGTTACAAGGTGAAGAAGAATTTAACGAGCTCAGTAGCCAGCGGGTTTTCCGTCTTATGGCCAGTGACTATGCGGCTTCTACGTTATTACCCAAATTATTGAAACGGATCAACCAAATAGCACCTAACGTGACCATTGACATCATGACACCCAGTGATGTTAATTTTCATGATGTTGAGGCCGGTAAAATTGATATGGCCATTAACCGTTTTGATGAGTTACCACAATCTTTTCATCAAAAAACTATTTGGCGAGATTCTTTCTCATGCCTGTTAAGTGCCAAGAACCCGATCGTGTCAAAATTTAACCTTAGCACTTACCTCAGTGCTAAGCATGTTTGGGTATCTAAAACCGGCTTTGGTGTCGGTGTTGGCATGGATCCAAAAGATGTGCAAAAATTAGGTTGGGTTGATGAAGCCTTAGCACGCTTAGGTAAACAGCGTAACATTAAAGTATTTACACGAAATTACCACGTGGCAATGCAACTTGCACTTGAAGATGAATTAGTCGCCACCTTACCGACGCGAGCCGCATTAATTCATAAAAACGATGCTAATTATACCGTGCTTAAACCACCATTTGATATTCCTGACATTGAACTAAAAATGATTTGGAGCCCACTGTTACACCATGATGCTAGTCATATATGGTTTAGACAGTTGGTTATTGAAGCCGCCAATGAAGGCTAATAAGGACACAGTCAGTGTGATCACCTTTAAGCAAAAAACCTTTAATGTTTTGTATAGCATTTTTGCGATTTTTAGTTGTCTTGCTCTGGGTAAGTTATGCTCGTATTTTGCGCCAATATTACCGGGGAGTTTATACGGCTTAATTATTTTTACCCTAACACTGCACTTTCGCCTGTTTAATGCTGATCGTATTAAAAGCAGTGTTATGTGGTGCTTAAAGCATATGGGGGTATGTTTTGTGCCTGCCGGTGTTGGTATTATTAACCACTTTGAATTAATCAAACAATTTGGCATCGCCATAGTCGCCATTACCTTTGTCACCACTTTCCTATTACTGACGGTTGTTGGCTTACATTATCAGCGCTACGCTGTTGACGATGAGTAACCCTGATGATAACTGAGCTATTAAACAACCATATACTGTCCTCTATTTTTGCTGTAGTTAGTACTATTGCACTGTTTCAGCTGACTGCGGTCTTTCAACGCAAACTAAACGCAATTTGGTTGCAACCCATGCTAATAAGTATTTTAGCCATTATTGCTATCTTACTTTGGCAAGACATTAGTTTTGAAAGTTATTTTTCAAGCTCTTGGCTGCTTAATGCGTTGCTTGAACCCGCGGTTGTGGCATTAGGTTTTCCGCTATATCAGCACTTAGAAACCATTACTAAACAGTGGAAGAGTATTATTTTAGTGTTATTATTTGGTGCATTTATTGCCATTGTCAGCAGCTTTGTTATTACTATGCTGTTAATCGGCGATTACTCTATTGCCGTGGCACTATCACTAAAATCGGTTACCACACCCATCGCCATTGCCATTGCCGGTCAATTAGACGGTAATACCGCTATTACGGCCTTTGCCATTATTCTTGCAGGATTTTTTGGCGCTTTAGTTGGCCCACCTTGGCTACGATTTATTAAGGTCAAATCACCTAAAGCACAAGGCTTGGCTATTGGCGCAGCGAGTCATGCTATTGGCACAGCAACAGTTAGTAATATTAGTTACGAGCATGCCGCTTATAGCTCATTGGCTTTAATTGTTTCGGCTGTTATTACTGCACTGCTCAGCCCATTTATTATTAATTTTTTGGCGACACTTTTCTAGTTTGATTAGCCTAATACTAGTTTCATCGATGGGATTAGCTAAGCTACTGTAGAGAGATAAAAAGTGGCCAAATAGAAGCTATTTATTTTAATCAACCGTGGTGCTAATTATTAGATAATACAGTAAATTATTATTTTAACGTGCTGAAGTACCTAGAAAAAATACTTAGAAAAAATGGGCTTGAACGCGTTATTTTATGGCAAACTTCACCTTTAATCTGTGGGCATATATGATAAAAAATAAAAAAGCATCCTTTATCTCAAAACCTTGATTGACCTATATAAACATTTATTCAGCCTTGTTATCCCTGTTATTCATTCGCCGCATGAATAACAGGGATAACAAGGATAAGCACAAAAAATAATATCAATAAAGGTATACTAAAATTAAAGCGACATGCGGCTTATGATAATCAATAATGAATTAACTTTATTAGCATTTTAAAAGACAAAACACTTGGCTAAAGTAATAGCTATTGTTATACCAAGTTGATTAATTACCTGCTCATTTTTAAGGGTTAAAATGAATAACTACAGCGTTATAAAATCTATAAGCTGAATAATACCAATCAAATTAATTAATGGTGCAAATTTTAATGAGGGTAAATTTTCAAGAACAAGGCGCTTGATTGAGCAATAGCTGGCTATTGGGATTGAAAGCAACAATGTTATTGGATATTTAGACCATTTAAAAAGATCACTTAGTTAGTTTGATTGGTATAACTACTGACTAAATTTTATGCCTTGTATTTATCTATATTTCCTCATAAAAAAGGTGATCATTTAATTAATCAAATTGGTATTAACCAACAGTTATTGCATCAGATAGACAATATTTCTAAATTGCTGATATTAGTTTTTTATCAAGGTATTAAATAATAAAGCTTGCTTCAAAACTTTCAAACTATTCAAAATAGGTGTCCTATGACAAAAAGAATTTCAATCGCAAATTTGCAGGTAGCAGAAGAATTATATAATTTTGTTAACCAGCAAGTGCTGCCAGGTACAACGCTAGCTTCAGATACCTTTTGGTCTGGCTTTGCAAAACTTATCGCCGATTTAGCACCAAAAAATAAAAACCTGTTGTTAAAACGTACCTCACTGCAACAACAAATAACCGCCTATCATCAAGCACACCCCGCTGAAGATTTTGATTTTACTGACTATAAAAGCTTTTTAACTGGTATTGGTTATCTAGCAGCCCCCGTTCCTGACTTCAGCATTTCGACAAAAAATGTTGATGCTGAATTAGCGACTATCGCAGGGCCACAACTGGTTGTGCCGGTAATGAATGCTCGCTTTGCCTTAAATGCGGTCAATGCTCGTTGGGGGAGCTTATACGACGCCTTATACGGCTCAGATGTGATCGCTGAAGACCATGGTGCTGAAAAAACAAAAGCTTATAACCCTGTTCGTGGGGCTAAAGTTGTCGCCTTTGCTCGCGATTTTTTAGACCAAACTATACCTTTGCTTAGTGGCTCTCACACAAATGTAAAAAGCTATCAAATAGTTGACCATGCGCTTGTTGTTACACTAAGTAATGATGAAAATACCAGTTTAGCCGAGCCTGAATTATTTATTGGCTTTACCGGTGCACAAGCGTCGCCAAATGAGTTGGTTTTTAAACACCACGATTTACACTTTATTGTTGAATTTGCTCAGAACAGCACGATTGCAAAAAGTGATACGGCGGGTGTTAGTGATATTTCTATGGAGTCAGCAATAACCACTATTATGGATTGTGAAGATTCGGTAGCCGCGGTTGACGCAGAAGACAAAGTGATTGCCTATAAAAATTGGCTTGGTTTAAATCAAGGCACTTTATCTGAGACTTTTGAAAAATCAGGTAAACAACAAACCCGTTTGATGCATCCAGATAAATGTTTTCAAAAGCTTGATGGCACACAGGGCAAACTTAAAGCTCGCAGCTTAATGTTTGTGCGTAACGTTGGCCACTTGATGACCAACAATGCCATTATTGACCAACAAAATAATGAAGTGCCTGAGGGCATCATGGATGCTGTTATTACCTCATTAATATCCACATACGACGTTAATCAAAAAAACACCTTACGCAACAGTGACACAGGTTCAGTGTATATTGTTAAGCCTAAAATGCATGGTCCTGAAGAAGTAGCTTTTGCCAATGAGTTATTTGATCGTGTTGAAGACCTATTAACTCTGCCTCGTCATACGGTAAAAATGGGTATTATGGATGAAGAACGCCGCACCAGTGTGAACTTAAAAGCCTGTATTTATCAGGCAAAAGAGCGCGTGGTATTTATCAATACTGGCTTTCTTGACCGAACCGGTGATGAAATTCATACTTCAATGGCGGCCGGCGTTATGGCCAGAAAAGCAGATATCAAGTTAACTAAATGGATTTCTGCTTATGAAGATAATAATGTTGATGTCGGCTTAGCTTGTGGTTTTAGTGGTAAAGCACAAATAGGCAAAGGCATGTGGCCAATACCTGATCAAATGGCCAATATGTTAGCGACAAAAATTAATCATGTTAAAGCCGGCGCAAATACCGCATGGGTACCCTCGCCAACCGCAGCAACCTTGCACGCTTTGCATTACCATAAAGTCAATGTATTGCAATTGCAGCAGCAACTGAAAAACCGTGTACCAGCAAACGTTGATGATATTTTAACTATACCTTTAGCCGAACACACCCAGTGGTCAGCGCAAGAAATTTCTGATGAACTCGACAATAATTCACAAGGAATTTTAGGCTACGTTGTACGCTGGATTGATCATGGCGTTGGTTGCTCAAAAGTACCTGATATTAATAATGTTGGCCTAATGGAAGACCGTGCGACCTTAAGAATATCAAGTCAGCATATGGCCAATTGGTTACAACATAACATTTGCACACCTGAACAAGTGCTAGCAAGTTTGAAAAAAATGGCCACCATTGTCGATCAGCAAAACCAAGATGATAGTCAATATCATGCTATGTCGAATGATTTTGACCACAGCATCGCTTTTCAAACCGCATTAGCATTAGTACTCCAAGGCCATAAACAGCCTAACGGTTATACTGAACCTTTATTACATAGAAATAGACTTTTATTTAAAGATCAAGCTTAACAAGCTAACAGCTAAAGCCACCTAAAGCTTGGTGGTAAATAAAGACCGGTGCTGATAAATCATGGTATTTATCAGCACCGGTCTATTTTTATGGCTAAAAAATAGCTAAGCCAAAGCAATTTAGTCAACATCGCAACCGGCATAGAGCAAACAAGTTACTGAGCCAACAACTCCATAAATTAAATTATACCAATCCCATTAAGTTATTGCTCACTTGTACTAGTTAAAATAGCTCAAGGCTGTGTTGCTCTCAATCCCAATAGCCAGCTATTGCTCAATCGAGCGCCTTACCTTGAGTTATTTTTCCTGCGCACAACAAGATCACAAACTTAATGGAACTGGTATTAGGCCAATTATGTTACCTGGTTATACCAATCAAATTAATTAATGGTGCAAATTTTAATGAGGGTAAATTTTCAAGAACAAGGCGTTTGATTGAGCAATAGCTGGCTATTGGGATTGAAAGCAACGATGTTATTGGATATTTAGACCATTTAAAAAGATCACTTAGTTAGTTTGATTGGTATTATAGACTAAATCACGTTATTGGTCTGATAAAGTAACCAATTCAACTTATTATTCTCGCGTAAACACAAGCTCTTATCTATATTGATTTGTAACACAATGGTACAGTGGTTACATCAAGGAATGATACGGGTTAACTATTCAATGAAAATCGCAAAAAAAACACAACCAACAAAAGCTAATTTAAGTGGCACTATATTGCTTGTGCTTGGTTTATTTAGCTTATACAGCTCAGTGGCTCAAACAGAGCCAAGAATGAAACACCAAGTTAATGTTGTTTTAATGATAAACAATGTCGCTATCGAGGTAAAATCACCCAGCAATAACATAGTTAATCACTACGCCTACCCTACTATTACCAGCGAAGTCTTCAATCAATACAATCAAAACGCTATGCATTTAGCGACACAAATATCTCAACAACCATCGCTGGGAATTAAAGTCACTGATTTTGCAAACTTAACACCACATAAGTTTGATAAAAAAAATTCTATCTTTGAGTTTGCAGCGAAATTTAATGACAAACTGCAACAAGTACTCGCCTATTTTGATTTTTCATCAACTAGTACTGACGGTAAAAATAAAAATATCAGCGACAAAAATTTACAGCAAAAATCTAACTTAATTACTAAAAATATCAGTAACTCATTAAAAGCTAGGACGCTAGACTGATGCTCTGAGTAAGGTTTAAGCGCTTCTACACGACTTTTACATGTTTATTTTGCATACCATTATAAAATTTAGCTGCCAGCATAGGCAGCTAAAGTTTGTCTTCAAGTGTATGCAACTACCAATATTTAGTGCCGTCTTCGTTACATGACCATGCCGCTGAGCCCGTTTTCGATATACTCGCATTCAGTTCATCCATGCACTGCTGATGTACAGAAGCGAATTTAGTTTGCTTTTGAGTTATATCAAAATCCCCTACATTAGCTGTTTTCTTAGCAAGTACAGTCGTTGTAGAGCCTCTAAGTTTTTTCAGCTTACTGGTATCAAACCCTTTTAGAGTACAAACACGCTGAGCACTACAAGAGACACTTAAAATATCATTAAACCTTGAGTTTCCTGAGCCTGTTGGACTTTCTTCTGATGAGCTAGACGTTGTAAGTGGAGTTGTAGACTCAAATTTAAACGACCGACGATTGCTTCCTTCTGTTTCATTTAAAATCACATCCAAAGTATAGTTTGTTGAGGGTGACCCTGAATAATAATGCACATCCAAATCAAAAGTACCACTGACATAGACATCATCCATTGTTGCTCTGTATGAGACAACTTCTGGGCCAAATCCGCCCTTGTCATCAAGGTCAAGATTTCCAGGGCCTTGTGTTTTATTGGAGTACCAAATGGTGTCATTATTCTTATCTGTAGTGTATATATCTAAATCAGTAGCCGTATCCCAACGAAGTACAAACACTGTTCTTGATGAGATTAAGGCGTTTAATCCAGTGGTGCTACTTTCAATACCTTGAAGCGTTATTACTTTCTCAATAGTGTTCGGTTTCGTGCCACTAAAACCTTGTGCCTTAATAATATTATCGCCAAGAGATATAACAACATCCGCTGCAAATGTTCCATCATTGTTTAAGGCAGTATTTGTGGTAATACCGTTAGCAGTAATAACGATTTTAGATGTCGCAGCTCTTGCTTCTTCTGGAATAGAGCCTGAAATAGTCACAACCCGATTTGATACCTGCGCACCGGTTATATGGCTTGTAATGATGGTATCTACCTTTAGTTTATCTACAATTTTAAAGAACACGTCAACATTGGCACTTGTTGCTAAACTTGGATTGGCAACGGTAACGAAAACTTCGGGCACAGTACCTTCCGCGTCATATGTATAACTTGTTTGAGCCGCAGTAGAAAACCATGTATGGGCATTGCTATCAATGGTGCCAGTACCATTAAAAGCTGGATCTGAACTTGTTAATGAAACAATTACCTTTCTATTAGACTCTACGGATAATTGGGCAATTTTACCCGCAGGTAATTCACCAGAAATAGCAGGTATCTTGAACGAATAAGCACCTGCAGCAGGAATATTACTGATATTGTTGAGCTTATGAACTTTTTCTTGCTTAATATTTAGCCATTGACTGATCGTATTAAAAAAGGGTTGATCAAATTGGTAGGTGGTTGGTTTAAAGTTGAAATCCGTATTTGATTCATTAGCGTCTAATAAAGATATTTTATTCTCAAACATGGTCGCGTATTGGTAATAACTTAATGCAGATATTAACGAAGCTGAATTCTCCGCACCTAAATGGTCGCCAAAATTACAACTAGAGGCTGATAGTATGCTGTTTACATATGATATTCTACTTTTATCATTTTCAGCAAAATCGCCATAAAACAACCCCTTAATTTTACCTTTAAAATCTGGGCAGGTTGATTCATTTAAGAGATGTTTCCAGATCGCAATATTGTTATGTCGGTCTGCTTCACTATTAATCCCTTTTTCTAAGACTCTAGATAATGGCACAGTTAAAAAACGCTTGTAATCATCTAGCGTATCGTAGAGATGATCTTCAAACCACATAGCGGTGCCTTCTGAAATCCACCTACGTTCATTATAGCTTTCAGTCATGAGATTTTTTCCATTGTCTATCTCAAATTTTGTTTTGACTTGTGCATGATGAAAGTATTGATGAGCTAAAGTGATTTGCATTGATGTAGAGGATTCTGAAGCCCGATTGCTTAGATGAAGAATATTGCCTCTTTCCACAGGATTGTTCGTCAGAACGTAACCATAAGACCCTATGTTGTCAGATTGTAATTGAATAGTAATATTTCGGTCGAAATTGCCAATATCTAGCTCATCAAACTCGTTTCTTGACTCTGCGGCCCATAATACCATTTCATTTATTGTAATAGCAGACGACCACATAGTCGTTGCTCCACCTGCATTACCAAAACCAATAACTGTAAAAATAGTATTATCTAATCCAGTTACGCGACAAGTTTGTTCAATAAAGTCTTCAATGAAGGACGAATTTGATGGCCGTTCTATTCGTCTAGGTTGGCAGCTTACATCTTGAGCTGTGAATGCCTGATTAGCACTTAAAAGTAATGGTTGGCTACTGATCACTGTAGAATTTTTTTTGTTAGCATTTGAGTCAGAGTTGTTATTAACCGTAACAACCTTGTCTAATAACCCTATATAAAAAATACCTTTTAACGCCCCCATATCAAGCACCGCATATTCACGGTCAGCGCTTCCTTCTAGAGATAAATTTAATCTAACAGGCGACCATGCTTGTTCACCGCTTTCTTCATTTAAAACGTAATGATAAACCGCAAGTCTTGTCACATCACTAAATTCTGGCAACAATGAAATAGGCACCAATACTTCTGACTCCCTCAATAAGTCATCGTTTGCTATAAAGAGTTCTGTCAGTTTTTCGCCTTTAAAAATCGCAGAATTGACACTTTCAACAGTGGTAGTTTTAATAATGGGAAGTGCAGATGAGTCATCTGCAAACCTAAACTTTACACCCAATAAGTCTAATTGCGGCTCAACAATCTCAATTTCGTTATTTGTCATGCTAACTTCAACAGGTGTTGTTAAAGCAACCTTCACTTCGAAGCTCGCTTCAGAAAATTTATTCCCATCATTAACTGAAGTAATTACGGTATAACTTTCACCTTCGTTAGGCGCTTCTGGTGTCCAATTAATTATTCCTGTGCTTAGATCAATGTCCATTCCTTCAGGCGACTCGGTTAAAGAGAAAGACAGTTGACTACTACCGGTATAGCTAACTTGAGGCTGAATAACTACGGCTATGTCAGCAATAAATGGGGTCAGAACTTCTGACTTAGCTATCGTTAGTTCAATACCTTTTAAGTTAACATCGTCAGGGTTAAGACCATTATAAAATATATCAGAAGAGGTAACAGTTCCAAGTATAATTTGAAAGTTTTGCTCACCATTTTGAACATTCTCGTTCGTGCCTTTAACTATCACAGATTGAGCTTGTAGCCAATTGTCCTCTGTGAATATTAGTTCAGATTGCTCAGTAATGGCCTCTGACTCATTGCTAGAATTTAATGGGATAGTGATATTTGCAGTAGGTCTACTACTTAGTTGGATTGAAAATTCCGCTGTAGCGTTCACAGTGGCTGTATTTCCAGTTACTGTACCCACCGTTATACCAGGAGTAGGTCTACCGGTTATAACAACTTCGTCTTGAGCAGACTCACCATCATTGTCGGTAACGATTAATCTGAATACGAATTCGATATTCTGTGTCAATTCTGGCAAATCAACATTAGTACTAGCGTCTGCTACGTTTTTTATCGAAACTATCGGCGCTCCATTGTTAACCTGCTCCCAATGGTATGAACTTATAATGCCATCTGAATCTATGCCAGAGCCACTTAGTGTTACCGTTGTAGATTCTAAGGCTTCTTGATCTTCACCAGCGTTTGCCGTGGGCGCGATGACAACATTAAGGAGCGTTATCTCGACCGTATCCGCTGAAGTAGTGCCATCATTGTCGGTGACAGTAAACTCAAAAATTAACTGTTCGTCTGACGTTATCTCTGGCGCTTGAAAGGATGAAGTCGTGCTGTCTGAATTTTGTAGCGTCACTAAAGTACCGGTAATTTGAGACCAGCTATAAGCAGAAATACTACCATATAGGTCTGTGCCAGAACCGCTTAGTGTCACAGTTGTAGATTCTAACACTGCTTGATCATCGCCAGCGTTTGCCGTGGGCGGAATTAAAACATTAATAATAGTTATCGCAACCATGTCCGCTGAAGTAACTCCATCGTTATCGGTTACGGAAAGTTCAAAGCTTAACTGTTCATCTGAGTTTACCTCTGGTGCTTGAAAGGACGTAATCGCACTATCTGCATTTTCTAGTGTTACTAATACGCCACCCGTTTGAGACCAACTATAGGCAGAAATATTACCGTCTGAATCCGTACCATAGCCACTTAAAGTGATAAGTACATTTTCATTAACTGATTGGTCTGAACCAGCATTAGCAACCGGTGACTGATTACCTATCTCTGGTTTAGGTACTTTTTCACCGTCACCACCACCGCTACAAGCGGCAAGTACAGAGGAAATAATTAATACACTGATTATTCTTTTTAGGTAGGAGGATGGATATACTTTATGTAAGTAACACTTCATTGACTGACCCTTAATTCAAATCTTTAAAAACAGTAAAAGTAATTGGCTATGTTTTGATTACTGACTTAGAAAAAATATTTTTTGAATTAAATATTAGTCATTATCAAAAAAGATTTAAGCATTAATAATATTTTAAGTAAAGATATAAAGATGTCAAAATAATTATATAACACAATGTTTACATTAAAATTAGTAGGTTTACTCGAGTATGAGTTATACAACAATACGGTTAGTTAAATCAATTAAGTTATTGGTAAATACCTAGGGTCATCGGGCTTAAGAAAAGCTAATAGCATATTGTGAGCTTTGTAGTAACTCGTTTAGTTCTAATTTTATTTTTTGACTTTATTAAATATTAACTACCCTTTTGGCTCACTAATACTTGTTTGTTATTGTGCTCAAAACGAGCACTCTTAATTCCTTTGTAAGCTCACTGATGACCATACTTAAAAATGATGAAGAGACATTGCATATCTCTGCTGCTGTTTTGTAAACTGTAAAGTTAAAACCGATTAAATTACCAGTAAATATCAGTTGGTTTATCAGGTTATCTACTTTATCGGTTATATAATACCAAGTTGATTAATTACCTGCTCACTTGTACTAGTTAAAATAGCTCAAGGCTGTGTTGCTCTCAATCCCAATAGCCAGCTATTGCTCAATCAAGCGCCTTACCTTGAGTTATTTTTCCTGCGCACAACAAGATCACAAACTTAATGGAACTGGTATAATACCAATCCCATTAAGTTATTGCTCACTTGTACTAGTTAAAATAGCTCAAGGCTGTGTTGCTCTCACTCCCAATAGCCAGCTATTGCTCAATCAAGCGCCTTACCTTGAGTTATTTTTCCTGCGCACAACAAGATCACAAACTTAATGGAACTGGTATAACAATAGCCACGTTACTTTAAGTGACATAATTTATCTTTTTGGCTATTCTATTCTCAAAAAAAATACGTTAAAGTCACTGATAATTTTTAAAGTAATGAATAAGAGAGACACAATGTCAAAAGCGTCAGCACGTCATATATTGGTAGATACTGAAGAGCAATGTCTAACATTAAAGCAAGAAATAGCCGCCGGTGAAGATTTCACCGCCGTAGCACAAGCGCACTCAAACTGTCCTTCAAAAGCGCAAGGTGGAGCATTAGGCTCATTTGGTCGTGGCCAAATGGTGCCAGAGTTTGATGAAGTGGTATTTTCAGCCCCGTTGAATGAAGTACAAGGCCCTATTAAAACTCAATTTGGTTATCACTTACTTGAAGTTACGGCTCGAGACGACTAGTAGTAGACGATTTAATACCCTCGGGTAAAACATCTACAATAGAAAACGAAGGCTAATGCCTTCGTTTTTTTTGACTAAAAAGTCGATAACCATTATTTAAACCAGCGCTTAATTTTATCTTTACGTAAAATTAATAGAAATATTGCCATAGTGAAATATATCATAGGTTCAACAATGTCAGATTTCACTGACCAAAAAAAGTGCAATGCAATCAATAATACCGCGAGATAAACCCCGTTGTGTAACTTTTGCCAGTTTTTACCCATCTTGCGTCTTAGTGCGGTTATTGAGGTTAGCGCTAAAGAAAAAAGTATGATTAACGCCACCATTCCCACCGTAATGTAAGGTCTGTCAATAATTTCATCAAAAAAAAGGTTAAGGTCAAACTGCACTTCAAAAGCTAAAAAATTCAACAAATGAAATACCGCATAGGTAAAGCTATACAAACCAAGTAGTCGCCTAGTTTGTACTAAGTAGCCTTGACGATATTTTTTCGCCACCGGTGTGATCAGCAGGGAAATCAGTAATAAATTAAAAGCGCCAATGCCGGTGAAGTGAATAACCTCTTCGACCGGGTCTGCACCAAGCTGCTCGGTAAAGGCTAAAAAGTACAGTGTAAATAACGGTAAAAAAGCCAACAAGTGAATCGTAATTTTAAGTAACATAACTCTATAGCGTAAAAATAATGCCTTGAAAGACCCTTTACTCAACGAAGTTGCACTGGTTTGCACTAATAGTTTTTCCTTAAATCCATATTTTTATACAGGTGAGCAACTTCTTCGCCATAGCCATTAAATGGCAAAGTAGCAATACGATTACGGGCAAATAAACCGCCAGTGGTTATGCGCCTTTCACTTGCCTGACTCCAACGTGGATGGTCCACAGCTGGATTAACATTGGCGTAAAAACCGTATTCACTGTCAGCAAGTCTATTCCATGTGGTAGGTGGTTTATCTTCAACTAATTTTATGCCAACAATTGATTTGATACTTTTAAAACCATACTTCCACGGTACAACTAATCGAATCGGCGCACCATTTTGCGCGGGTAGGGTTTTACCGTATAAACCTACGCTCATAAACGTTAGGGGATTCATCGCTTCATCAATGCGTAAACCTTCTACGTAAGGGTATTCAACGCCACCACCAAGTCGACTGTTTTGTTCTGGCATCTGCTCTGGATCATATAAAGTCTCAAAGGCGACATATTTTGCTCGTGAATTAGGTGCAGCTTTTTTAATTAACGCTGCTAAGCCAAAACCTACCCACGGAATAACCATAGACCATGCTTCAACACAGCGTAAGCGATAAATACGCTCTTCTAAGGGAAAGCGTTTAAATAAGTCATCGTAACCTAGGGTATAAGGTTTATCGACCGCACCAGAAATACTGAGCTGCCAAGGATTAACTTTAAAGCCTTGCGCATTTTCAACTGGGTCGCTCTTACCGGTACCAAATTCATAAAAATTATTATGGCTGGAAATTTTAGCTTCAGGGGTTAATATTTGTGAAGATTCGCCTGCTGGCGTAAATTTTAAGGCTTGACGCTGAAACAGCACTTCTTCTTTACTACTGAAAAAATCTAGTGCGCCAGCGTTGGTGCTGGCAGATTGTGCTAATAAACTACCCGCACCTAGGTAACCCAGCTTTTTTAACAGCTCACGGCGACCATAATAAACTGACTCGTCTGTTACTTGCTGTTCAGACAGTTGATGGTTTTTTTTCGTGTTAATTAACATTTTCACCTCTAATCGATCTAATTATAGCCATCGGATTAACTTGTAATATACAGACCCATAAAGAGGTGAAAAAATTCTTAATAAAAGCTAAATGTTTAACTAAAAGTCATATTTAATTAAAAATACTACTTAACGAGAAAACTGCTCTAAATAGTCAATAATCTCACCTGATTCATACATCCAAGTAATTGATTGATCTGCATTGATAATTTTCAAACAAGGTACGGTTCTTTTACCTCCTTCTTGGATCAACTCTGCACGATATTGCTCATGCTGGTTTATATTGCGTAACTCAATATTTAAGCCTAATCGCTTGATAGCGCGACGGGTTTTCACACAAAATGGACAAGCGGGTAATTGATATAAACTTAAATGTGCCGTACTAGCATCCACTTCTTTTTGTAGTTGTGGCGAGCGTTTTGGCGCACTGGGAGAAAATATAAAGTTTAATAACAAAATTAAACGGCCAATCGGCCAACGAATTAAAAACATAATAGGATTTGTGCTCACGGTTAAGTAAATAAACTAAAATAATGACATGATTTTATTACCACATCATATCATCAGGAATTTGAAATTCTGCGTAAGGGTCATCTTCAGCAATAACTTCATCAGCCACTTTAGTGTTTTGCACTAAAATCACTGTTTTATCTAGACTCGCTACTTTTTCTGCCGTTTCAGCGGTAACAATATAAGTTGTATCATCAACACCACATAAAGCTAAACGACCATTAACTAAGGCTTTATGGGTGACAGCATCAACAAATAACTTCTTAATTTTACTATTGAAAGTGTAATTATATTCTGCTTCACCTTTCACATTGGTCACTTGGTGATGTTGCAGAATTTGTAAAATCCTCAGCTGTTGCTCTTTGGCTGCTAAGGATTGTTTTTTTTCATTATTCAAGGCGATATCACGGGCTAGCTTGTCTTTTTTCGCCAGTTCAAGCTCTTGTTTAACTTGCTCTTGTAAACTAGTGTCAACCTTGACACCGCTGCGTTTTTGTTTGCCTGTTTTGCGTTTATCACTATTTGCTTGTCGTGCTTTTTGCTTGGTAGTTAAACCTGCTTTAAGCAACTGGTCTTGTAATGAGGCCATCTATTTTCCTATGGTAGAATACCAATTGAATATCGATTTTGACTATTTTATCAGTTCGTTTACCATTTTACAGCATTCAATAAAAAAGCAGTATAATTGCCTGCTTTTTCAGGGCTAATTTACCCGTTTACATTAGCTTCTAGTGCAGCCTAAAACAGCTGCAGCTAGCTAATTATGGGCTTTTACACTATGCCATATTTTTTTAATGGTAATTCTCGATAACGTTTACCGGTGGCATTAAAAATAGCATTACAAATAGCAGGGGCAATAGGTGGTACACCTGGTTCACCAACACCGCCTGGAGGTGCGTCACTGTCAATTATTTCCACATGTGTGGTTGGGGTATCTGCAATTCGAGCAACTTGATAACTGTCAAAATTATTTTGCTCAATCACTCCATCTTTCGCAGTTAGCTCACTAAAAAAGGTTAATGATAAAGCAAAAATAGCTGCGCCTTCCATTTGCGAGCGAATGCGTTCAGGGTTTACCGCTAAACCACAATCTACTGCCATCCAGACATCATCAACTTTAATTTTTCCATCACTGTTTTCTGATACTTCAACAATACAAGCGACATAACTCACAAAGCTTCGATGCATAGCAATACCAAGGCCATGGCCTTTAGGTAGCTTTCTGCCCCACTTTGCCATAGTACTGGCTTTTTCTATTACGGCTTTCATCCGCGCGGTGTCAACAGGGAATTTAGCCAGTGTTTCACCATAATTGCCATATTTAGCCTGCTCTTTTGAGAAATCAATTTTACGATCTGCGCCCAGCATGGCGATTAGGTTGTCTTTGCTGTCTAAACCTTTTGCCTGGGCCAGCTCATCAACAAATGAACTTACTGCGAAAACATGGTTGATATTAGTCACTGAACGCATCCAACCGATACGGGTATGCGCCGGCGCTTTGCCGGCGGCACAACTAACATTAGCAATGTCATAGGGCATATCAATTAAGCCTAAATCGGCTTCTGAGCCAATTAAGTCTTCACCTTGGCTGAACGTTGAGCCAATAGGTGGCTCTGCCACATGATGTTGCCACGCGGTAACTGTGCCATCTTCATCAATACCAGCCGCAAGCTTTTGATAACTAACCGCATGATAATAACCATTTTGAATTTCGTCTTCACGAGTCCACATCACTTTAATTGGCACGTTTAACTGCTTAGAGAGTATCGCTGCTTCAACAATAAAGTCGGGCTTAGATTTGCGACCAAAGCCGCCACCTAACAAAGTAACATTAATATTGACATTTTCTGGCGCAATACCGGTAATTTGTGCAACGGTGCTTTGTGCTGACTGTGGGGTTTGGGTGCAGGCCCAAATATCAAAAATACCATCATGAAAATGTGCGGCAGCCGCTGGTGGCTCCATGGGCACATGGATTAATTCTGGCACATAATATGACGCTGTGATCACTTGTTTAGCATCCACGAGTGCTTTGCTCAC
The DNA here is from genome assembly GCF_007954265.1 of Colwellia sp. C1TZA3. Classification (GTDB taxonomy): domain Bacteria; phylum Pseudomonadota; class Gammaproteobacteria; order Enterobacterales; family Alteromonadaceae; genus Cognaticolwellia. The sequence continues at coordinate 30,963 of NZ_VOLS01000016.1, forward strand.
ATCGCCTTTACTGCGCAGCACTTTGGCAGGGTTATCACAACTTTTGGCTAATGCTTTTTTGTAGTCATCGCTGTTGTAACTTTGATGTGTACTTTCATGCCATTGTATTGCTAGTGCTTCTCGACCTTTCATTGCCGCCCAAGTATTTTTAGCGATAACCGCCACACCACCTAAAGGTTTAAATACCGCGGGTTCTTCTAGGTCAGGCAATTGCACGACATCTATAACACCAGCAATCGCCTTTGCAGCATCGCTATTAAATGATTTAACTTTTGCCCCCAGTACCGGTGGCCTAGCAATAACAGCATATTGCATCTGGTCTAATTCAACATCAAAACCGTAAGTAGTAGCGCCTATCGCGATCTTTTCACCATCAACTAAAGCCACATCCGATTTACCGATAAGCGTAAAGTCTTTCTTATCTTTTAATATCAAGGCAGATTGTGCTGGCAATGCTAGCGTGCTCGCTATGGCAACTAAGCTACCAAAAGATAATGTTCGACCGGTTTGTTCATGCACTATGGTGTTATTTACCGCTGATGTTTGACTCACATCTACTTGCCATTGCTTGGCTGCCGCCTGTTGCAGCATCATACGCGCCGCAGCGCCAGCTTCTCGCAGTGGCTGATAAAAGCGTCTTACCGAGCGTGAGCCATCGGTGTTTTGGCTACCATATTTTTTATCACCTAAGCCTTGTACAACAGTGATTTTTTGCCAATCAGCACCAAGTTCGTCGGCAACAATCATCGGAATACTGGTTTTAATCCCTTGGCCCATTTCTGATCTATGCACCACAATGCTGACCATATTGTCGCTGCCTATTTGGACATAAACATTAGGTGAAAATTTATCAGCGGCTATAACGCCTGCCAACGCTTTTGGTATGGTAAGCATTGACGGTAATTGCACCCCAAGTACCAACGCCGTAGAACTGATACCGAGTGTTTTTAAAAAGCCACGACGGCTAACATTTTCAATGTGTTTCATGATCAGCTTCCTTGTACTTCAGTGGCCAAATCAGCGGCGAGGTGAATCGCTTGTTTGATGCGTTGATAAGTACCACAACGACAAATATTACCACTCATGGCGAGCTCAATATCTTCATCGTTTGGTTTAGGTTTGCGGTCTAACAATGCCACCGCCGACATCATTTGGCCTGACTGACAATAACCGCACTGTGGCACATTTAATTCTTGCCACGCTTGTTGAACTGGGTGCCCTCCATGCTCGGAAAGCCCTTCAATAGTGGTGATTTTTTTCTGCGCAATAGCTGACACTGGCATAACACATGAGCGAACAGGTTGACCATCAACATGGACCGTACAAGCGCCACATAAGCCTTTACCACAACCATATTTGGTACCGGTGTATTTTAAAATGTCTCTTAATGCCCATAACAATGGCATATCGCCATCATCATTAAATTGATGTTCTTTACCATTGACCGTTAAGGTAATCATAAAATCATTTCCTTTAGTTTGTTAAACCTTGCTTTGGTTAGCCTAGCTTAAGCTAGCATAGTGTTAGTTAAAGCTTTAGCTAGTGATGTTGTGCATTAATGCCAAGCTTTTGAACCATGTATCTTAATTGCTCTGGTGTATCTATATCAATAAACGCATGCGCGAGTGGTACTTTTAATAACTTACTTTGGTACTGTGCTAGCAACGGCTTTGCCCCTTGCTGACCTGTTAACTGGGTTAACTTTGTAAAATAGTCTTGAGAAAATATCACCGGCGGGCCAATTTTTTCTTTTGCGCTTGACGCTACTATCGTTAAGTCTTGTGCAACAACAATAGCATGAGGATTAGCTTGCCAATAACCTTGATGACGAATCAAATCAGCTGAGGTTAACTGCCATTGGTCAACTAATACGATCATAACCGCCTTTATATCCGGAGCTAACCCTGCAACACCAACAGCAATTGATGACGCCATGCCGTCTGAGAACTTGCTATTAATAATAGTCTTGATAGGTAAATGATCAATGCGCGCTTGAACTTGGCTAGCATTAAAACCTAAAACGCAATACACCTGACTTGTCACCTTTAAAGCTTGCGCTAATTGCCATTCAACTAAGCTTTGTTTGTTGATATTAATTAATTGCTTCATATGACCTAAACGAGACGACTGACCTGCTGCCAATACTATGATGGCAAAATTGTTATTTGCGTGATGGGTCATTTTAATCTGCTCTCTAACATCATATTAGCTCTTTTGTTGGTGAACCATCTTAATACCAATAGGATAAGTGTAACATCAAATAAAACCAGCAAGGCAATTTCAGACAACCATCAAATTTTACCCAGTGGATATGTATGTAAAGTGTAATCAATGGTTAAGATAAATTTATCGAATCATCAAGATTCAAACTTCATTGGTTTTAAGGTACTCTACGCTATCGAAATTGTTTACTTTGCTAAGCCTAATGAAACATTTAAAAAATACGCTGATCGGCATACTATTTATTCTCTTCTTAGTTATAGCGACTTTGAGTACTTGGATATACAGTCAAATCGACAGTGCCTTACCACAATTAGACGGTAAGCAAACACTCTATGGCTTATCTGCCAGCGCCATCGTAGAACGAGATCAGCAAGGCATTGTCACCATCAAAGCAGATAATCGCTTAGATATCGCCATCGCCACCGGCTTTGTTCATGCTCAAGAACGCTTTTTTCAAATGGACTTATTACGCCGAAACTCAGCTGGTGAGCTTGCCAGTCTATTTGGCGACGCGGCGATAGCCTATGACAGTGAAATTCGCCGCCATCGTTTTCGTGAACGCGCTACCCGCATAGTGTCACAATTATCAGCCGCAGACTTAGCGTTGATAAAAGCCTACACACGCGGCGTCAATCAAGGCTTAAAATACCTTAAAGCGCCACCTTTTGAATATTTACTGCTACGCCAAGCACCGGTCGAATGGCAAGAAGAAGATACTATTTTAACCGTACTCAGTATGTATATCGACTTACAGTATCAAGACGGAAAGCGCGAACGAACCCTAGGCCTAATGCACTCACTATTAAGCGCTGAGGTCTATGCATTTCTTAACCCTAAAGGCAGTCGTTGGGATGCTGCCATAGATGGCACTGAGTTTCCTGCATCGCCATTACCAAAAGCAGCTTGGCCTTCTGCCTCAAGTGGAGGTATGGCGGCTTTGCTAAAGCATCAAGCACTAGACCCGCTCGTATCTGACGCGATTCCCTCACCACTTGCCAGAGAAAAATCAACTTTAAATGAAGAATTCCCCGGCTCAAACAACTGGGCTATTGGCGGTAATATAAGTTCTACCGGCAGCGCTATGGTTGCCAACGATATGCATTTGGGAATTCGGGTACCAAACACTTGGTTTAGAGCCTCTTTTGAATATCAAAGTGTCGATAATACCGCTGTAAAAGTCACCGGCGCGACATTACCTGGCACACCTAACATTATTATTGGCAGCAACGGTCATATTGCTTGGGGCTTTACTAACAGTTATGGCGACTGGAGCGATGTGATTATTCTTGAAACCAATGCCGATAAAAGCCAATATTTAACACCCGATGGCTATCAGCACTTTATCAAACGTAAACAAATTATCGCGGTAAAAGATCAAGAAGCGGTCGACATAACGGTAACTGATACCATTTGGGGACCTGTTATCGGTGAAAATGCTCAAGGTGATTTACTTGCATATCGTTGGGTTGCTCACGACAAAAGTGCGGTTAACATGGCCATTGTTGAGTTTGAAACCGCTACCAATGTAGCGCAGGCCTTCGCTATTGCTGCTCGTGCTGGCTTACCTGCGCAAAACTTAATGGTGGGTGATAAACAAGGTAATATTGGCTGGACCATCATGGGACCAATCCCACAACGCAGCGCAAAGTTTGGTGAAACACCAACATCTTGGGCCAATGGCAACAATAAATGGTTAGGGCTTTTGCCAGCTGAAGATTACCCGAAAGTTATCAACCCAAAAAATTCGCGCTTATGGACGGCAAATTCACGGGTTATTGGTGCAGACATGTTGAAAAAAATCGGTAATGGCGGCTATGCCATCGGTGCAAGGTCTTCGCAAATAAAACAAAACCTTGAGGCTAAAGCATCGTTTGATGAACAAGACTTGCTCAATATTGCCCTTGATGACAGCGCCAAATTTTTATTACGTTGGCAAGAGTTTATTTTGTCTGAAGTACTCACTGATACCATGTTGGCTAAGCATCAAGACTGGCATGAAGTAAAAAACATTATCAATGTGAAACATTTATCAGCTAGCACAGACTCTGTTGCCTATCGCCTGATCAGAAATTTTCGCTTAACTATCAGAGAGCAAGTGTTTGAAATTTTCAATGAAAACATGACCAAGCTCGATGAAGATTACAGTTTTCATACCATACGTCATCAAATAGAAACGCCATTATGGCAATTGGTGAATCAACAACCTGAAAACTTTCTCTGGCGTGGTCAGGCAAGTTGGTCGGCCTTATTTGAAGTAAGCCTTGAGAAAACACTCAACCAAATGACCGAGTCAACCTCGCTGGCAAACGCCACTTGGGGTAAACAAAACATCAGCAAAATTCAGCACCCATTAAGCCGTGCTGTGCCATTTATTGGCCAATGGCTTGATATGCCTGAAGTAGAATTACCCGGTGATAGCTACATGCCAAGAGTACAAGGACAAGCATTTGGTGCGTCGCAGCGCATGGTTGTCTCTCCTGGACACGAAGAAAGCGGCATTTTTCATATGCCCACCAGTCAATCAGGTCATCCTTGGAGCCCATATTATGGTTTAGGACATGAGAGTTGGATAAAAGGTCAAGCATCTAGCTTTTTGCCAGGCCCAAGCAAGTACACACTGACTTTACTCAGTTACTAAACTCAGTTACTCAGTTACTCAGTTACTAGCGAAGCAACATAAACCATCAACATACTAAGGAACAATAATGACCACCTTAATCATTTGTTTATTTATCGCCGCCCTATTACCATTTATTGCCAAAATTCCGGTTGCTATTGCCATGCATAAAATGGGCGGTTACAACAACAATCACCCTCGTGCTCAACAAGCAAAGCTAACCGGCTTTGGCGCTAGAGCTTTCGCCGCACATCAAAATGCCTTTGAATCACTGCTTATTTTTGCTCCCGCCGTTTTGTTAGCCATCGCAACACAAAACACTGGCGTTTTTATCGAGCAACTCGCTATTACCCATATTGTTGCCAGAGTGCTTTACAATATTGCCTACTTAATAAATATTGGCGTTATGCGTTCATTAATATGGGGTGTTGGCATCATAAGTTCTTTCACTATTATCTATCAATGTATTTAAGTGACAGATATATCGTTATTAGTTTTAAGCTATTAGCGGTGTATTCGTCTAAAATATCGCTTATAAGCCTTTTTTATGCCTTTAGACAAAAATAGGCATAAAGAAACGGTTGTACTCTGCTGTGATGGTGGCTAAAGTAAAGCTATGCAAATGACAAAACTAGCCTTTTTTTTTAACACTTTCTTTCTCTCAGTTCACTGAGCGCGCTTTAGGTTTTGGCATGCACTAAAAAACCTCCTAATGGAGGTTTTTTAGTTTTAGTGGTCGCAACAAGTAATACCAAGTTGATTAATAATTATAAATAACTCGCAAAATATGATAATAAAAGCGAATAAACTCATAACTACCTAATAGGAAAACGCGGTGAACGAAGCATTAGATTTAAATAAAATACGTGAAAAAATTACCCAACTCGATCAGCAACTACTGACATTATTTGCTGAACGCCGCGCCCTTACTTTAAATGTTGCAAAAAGCAAAGCTCATCTCATTCGTCCAGTACGAGACCAACAGCGCGAACAAGAGTTACTGATCCGCTTGATCACCCAAGGCAAAAAACTAGGTTTAGATGCACATTACGTGACCAGCGTATTTCAAACCATTATTGAAGATTCAGTGCTTAATCAGCAAGCTTACCTGCAAACCTTAGCCAACCCAAATATACAAGAGCCGGCCGTCAGTGTTGCTTTTCTTGGTGATAAAGGTTCTTACAGTTACTTAGCAAGCCACCGTTATTTTTCTCGCCGTGCAGCAAAAATTATTGAAAGTGGTTGCCAAAGTTTTGCTGAGATTATGCAGCAAGTTGAATCTGGCTCGGTTGACTATGGCATGTTGCCAATTGAGAACACCAGTTCAGGCAGTATTAATGAAGTTTATGACGTTCTACAACATACCAATTTATCGATTGTTGGCGAAATAACCCAACCTATTGAGCACTGCCTACTGACCGCAGTAAATACCAAACTGAATAAAATCAACACCATTTATGCCCATGGTCAGCCATTTGCACAATGTAGTAACTTTTTAGATAAACAAAATGATATTCGCATTGAATACTGTGAAAGTACCGCTGATGCCATGGCCAAAGTCTATGAATTGCAAGACGACAGTGTGGCGGTTATTGGTAGCGAAGAAGGCGGTAACTTATACCAACTTCAGGCTTTGGAAAAACAAATAGCTAACCAAATTGAAAACCATAGTCGTTTCATTCTAGTGGCACGTAAACCCATTGAGGTTGCTGAACAAATTCCAGCAAAAACCACCTTAATTATTGCCACTGGCCAAAAGCCTGGTGCATTAGTCGAGTGCCTACTTGTACTGAAAAACAAAGGCATTAACATGTGCAAACTTGAATCTCGTCCTATTCAAGGGCGACCTTGGGAAGAAATGTTTTATGTCGATGTAGAAGCCAATTTGAAGCACTTAGCTTTACAAGAGGCGATTAGTCAAATCACTGAACAGACAAATTTCATTAAAATTCTAGGTTGTTACCCTATCGAACACATTAGCCCAACCAGTGTCCCAAGTAGCGCACTCATATAAGCGCTAATTTTTAACATAATAAAGGGCAGATAAACTGCCCTTTATTAATACATTTAATCTCTAATTGCTTAGTTCTAAATACTTAGTGCTTAGTTCTAAATACTTAGTGCTTAGTTCTAAATACTTAGTGCTTAGCTCTGCATACTTATCACATACACATCACTGATTGTTCTTAGCTCAGTTTAGATAACGACCAGTTTGCGATTTTTTAGTCTAAAAATAATAGCACTAAACACTAAGATAGATAATATTGGCATCGCGGCAAACATAACGGCTGAAAACATAAACTGACCCATCAACAAGGTTAAACTAATAAAGCACACTGTTGGTAATAATAGCCAAAAAGTATGTTCACTGGCACATAATTTAAAGCCTTTATGCATCAAAAACAGCAACAGTAGACTCACCATACTAGCGGTGATAGCCGTAACTGCACCCGGGTAATAATCAAGCATAAAATCAGTATGGGGGTGAAGTATGCTCGGTACTGGCACCAAGTTACCAAGCTGAACCAACCACACTAATGAACCCGCAATGAGGCAACCAAAATTAAAAGACCAAAGTTTTTTATTAACCTTAAACATCAATATTTCCCAAATTTATTATTATTATTTTCCCTATTTATATCCCAAGTATAGTTTTTAATCAAGACGTCTGGTTTTTATACAAAAATAGTAATAATAAATTTAAAGCATGAGTTAGGGCAATTAAGCTTAAAATAGGTAAATCGACCTTAAATGTAAAAAGTCCATATAATACCAATCCCATTAAGTTATTGCTCACTTGTACTAGTTAAAATAGCTCAAGGCTGTGTTGCTCTCACTCCCAATAGCCAGCTATTGCTCAATCGAGCGCCTTACCTTGAGTTATTTTTCCTGCGCACAACAAGATCACAAACTTAATGGAACTGGTATAACAACGCTATATAGACTTTTTTACAGCTGCCACTATTTAACTATACTTTATCTATAAGCGCTTGAGCTTGCTGCTTTTCAATTTCTTTAGTGATAACTTGCGGGGAGCCTGTATTGCGGCACAGCCAATAATAAGCCCCAGGTACAACAAATAAAGTGAAAATACTGGCCAATGATACACCCGCAAAGATCACCACACCAATCACCATTCTACTTTCAGCGCCAGGTCCGACCGCTAGCACTAATGGGATAGCACTGGTGACTGTAGTGAATGTGGTCATCACAATAGGCCTTAAGCGTTGGGTGGCGGCAGTGATCAATGCTTCTTCAAAAGCAATGCCTTTGTCACGTAACTGGTTAGCAAATTCAACAATTAAAATACCATTTTTTGCCGCTAATCCAATTAACATCACAATACCAATTTGACTGTATATATTTAGGCTCATACCCATCAGTTTTAGGCCAGCTAAAGCGCCAACTAAGGCTAATGGCACAGTTAACATAATGACAAAAGGATGAATAAAGCTCTCAAATTGGGCCGACAATACTAGGTAAGTTATCACTAAGGCCAAAACAAAAATAAAGGCGATAGAGTTACCTGATTCTTGTAATAATTGCGACTGGCCTTTGTAGGCTACTTGCGCTTCTTCAGGCAAGTGTTCAGCAACTGCGGTATTTAAAAATGCTAAGGCATCACCCAAGGCATAGCCTGTGGCTAAGTTGGCGCTAATAGTGACACTGCGCAGGCGATTAAAACGATTGAGTCGCGATGATGTAGCACTCTCTTCAATCGTGATCAAGTTCGACAAGGGCACCAATTTATTACTGACCGTGGAGCGAACAAAAATATTATCAATGTCTTTAGGGTTTGAAAAATCATTTTTCTCACCTTTAACAATCACATAATACTCTTCACCGCGCTCAACAAAGTTAGTCACGCGGCGTTGACCCAACATCGTTTCAAGTGTACGGCCAATATCGCCAACCGACACGCCTAAGTCGAAGGCTCTGTTGTGATCAATATTAACCAACAATTGTGGATAGGTTTCTTTGTAGTCACTATCAATACTGTGCAGATTGGGGTTTTCTTGCGCTTTAGCAATAATAATATCACGCCACTTTGCTAACTCTTCATAGGTGTTACCTTGCAAGACAAACTCAACGGGGGATGAAGACCCGCCGCCACTTAAGCCTCGGCGCATCATAGCGAACGCTCTAACATCGGTTACTTTAGCAAGTTCGCCATTTATTTTATTAATAAATTCAAAGGTTCCGGTAATGCGATCTTTCCAAGCGGGCATACCAACAATAGCAATACCACCTGCACCACCAAAGCCTGGCACGCGCACAAGCACTCGGTCGAGCTCTCCGCTTTGTTGATGCGCCAGTAATTGTGCTTCTATTTGCTGCATATTTTTAACATTGTTTTCATAACTTGCCCCTTCAGCACCACGCATCATAACGAAGAAATTGCCACGATCTTCTTTTGGTGTGTACTCTGAAGGTAATTGATTGAATAAACTGTACACCGCAAATAGCGACAAAATGATAACAATACATATCATCAAAGGCTGATGAATACTGGCTTTTAACCCACGCCCATAAGCGGCTTCAAATTTAGCAAAGCCTCGATCTAACTTTTGACCAAACGATGAGCTACGTTCCTTATGCTTTAACATTTTAGAACACATCATTGGCGTTAACGATAATGCGGTTAAACTTGAGAAAATTACTGCTGAAGCAATCGCAATGGCAAACTCGGTGAATAATCGCCCAACGTTACCTGATAAAAAGATTAATGGCACAAACACGGCGACCAGTACTAACGTGGTGGCAATAACGGCAAACGCTACTTCTCGCCCCCCTTCGTATGCGGCTAACAATGGGCTTTGCCCACGCTCAATACGGCGGTAAATATTTTCCAGCACCACGATGGCATCATCTACCACCAAGCCGATGGCTAGTACCATGGCCAGTAGGGTCAACAAGTTGATTGAAAAACCAAACCACGATAGCACCATCATAGAGCCAATTAATGCTACAGGCACAGTAACCGCAGGAATAAGTGTTGCTCTAATATTACCCAAAAATATAAAGATAACCAATACCACCATGATCATGGCAATACCCAGTGTGCTATACACTTCGTCAATTGAGCCTTGAATAAACACTGATGAGTCATAACTATTGGTGATCGTTGTACCTATTGGCAAGCCAACACGGATCGACATCATCTCTTTTCGAGCTGCTTTGACTACTTCGAGGGTATTGGCTTTTGACTGTTTAATAATGCCCAAACCCACCATATTTTTGCCATTGCCACGAAACATGTTTTCTTCATCTTCCGCCGCCAAGGCAATTTTAGCCACATCACCCAGGTAGACCAAAGACTTATTATTATTGCGCGCCACCACCATAGTGGCAAAGTCATCCTCGGTTAGATAACTGCGTTCAACACGAATCGAAAAATCTCGGTCGATTGATTCGACTTGTCCTGCCGGTAATTCAACATTTTCAGCACGCAAGGTTTGTTCGATATCATTAACAGTGATGCCTCTAGCCGCCATTGCCTTGCGATTTAACACCACATTCATGGCATAGGTTCTACCGCCACCAACTTGCACACGTGCTACGCCATCAACCACAGAAAACCTGTCAACAATATAACGCTCTGCGTAATCAGTTAGCTGTAATGTGCTCATCACCTCGCTTTGTAAAACAAACCAGACAATGGAGCTTTCATCATCATTTGCCTTGGAGACCTCAGGCGGTTCAGCCTGTTCAGGTAAGTTGTTTAATGCACGTGAAATTCTGTCCCGCACATCGTTGGTTGCCGAGTCAATATCACGGTCCAATTCAAATTCAATTGAAATATTAGAACGGCCAACACGGCTAGAAGAGTTGATGGATTTAACCCCTTCAATGCCGCTAATTCTATCTTCCAGTATTTGCGTTATTTTACTTTCAACTATCGCAGCAGACGCCCCAGGGTAGGTGGTATTAATACTCACTACCGGTGGGTCAATATCAGGGTACTCTCGAAGGGGCAGGGTTAAAAAAGCGACCAGTCCAAAAGTGATCAACAGTAAATTTATTACAGTTGCAAATACAGGGCGCTTAACTGACAGGTCAGATAAAATCACGATTTATTCCCTATGGCCTTTACACTAGTACCATCGCGTAATTTTAAGGCGCCTTCAATAACGACTTCCGTCCCCGCCTCTAGACCACCAGTAACCTCAACAAAACCACGATAACGACGACCAATATCTAATGCTTTCTTAATAGCCTTATCCGCTTCGACAACAAAAACAAAATGCTGGTCTTCAATCGGAATAATCGCACTTTCTGGTATCTGTAATATTTGCTCAACTTTTCGTATCACCTGCAAATTTAACAACATGCCTGCACGTAACTGATTATTAGCATTGTTAATTTTTGCACGTACTTTTAAGGTGCGTGTAACACTGTCGATGCGCGAGTCTATCGAGGTGACTTTGCCAATAAATACTTTGTCTTTATACGCTATATTACTCGCTTCTATGCGTTGACCAATCGCTACGGTAGTTAAGTAACGCTCTGGAATTGAAAAATCAACTTTAATAATGCTCAGGTCATCTAAACTAGTAATGATATCTCCAACATTAATTAAAGCACCGAGACTAATTTCACGAAAGCCTAAGACACCTGAAAATGGCGCTGTAATGGTAAGTTCAGCCAGCTTTATTCTTGCACTTAGCAGTTGTGCTGAAATAGCCTTAGTTTTAGCTTCTTGTTGATCAACCAACGACTTAGCGGTAGCTTTTAGTTTATACAAACCTTGAAAACGATTGAGTTGCGCCACTGACTCGGCAAGATTAGCCTGAAGTTCTTTAACTTTAGCCGCTTCTTCTTGACTATTTAGACGTACTAAAATGTCATCTTTTTTAACCGTATCACCATCTTGAAATAAAACCTCAACAACGACATCTGAATATTTACTGGTGATGTACACCTGCTCATTCGCCCGTGACGTACCAATGGCCTCAACAGAATCACTAAAATCAACTGACTCGATTTTAGCGGTTTTTACCGAGACCACCCGTTGATATTTTTCTTTGTTAGTCGTCTGTTCAGGCCATTGTAAATAAACCACTAAGGCAATTAACATTCCAACAAGTAATAACAAAGGTAAACGACGACCAATGGCAGTAGACATAAACAAAACTCTCTAAAATTGAGTAAATTATAATAATATAATTATAACTTAGATACTGAAAGTGCTCGAGACGCCTTAGCCTGAGATTTAAGGCTTTGGTCGCAAATTAGAAAAAATAATTAACTTTGTACTTATTAAGATATAATTTAATGAGACATAAACCAAATGAAGTATAGCCAGTATGCGCCATACTTCATTTTTATATTTTAAGGATTAAACTCGTGAAAATTATTGCCTCAATTATTATTGTTTTATTATTACTTAGTGGTGGTGCTCTTTGGTTTTTAGCCGGCAGCTCACTCAATGGCTATATTAAAGGTCAAATTGAAACGGTGGGCAGCCAAGTTACCGAACAAAGGGTTACGGTAAAAACTGTTGATATTAAGCTCGCTAGCGGTGCAGGTAGTATTTTAGGTATTAATTTAGCCAATCCTAAAACTTATAGCCAACCAAACGCTTTCGCTTTAGAAGAAGTAACACTTGATATTAATTTAGAAAGTTTAACCTCATCACCTATTATTATTGACGCGATAATCATCAAATCACCACAAGCTTTTGTCCAATTCACCCAAACCGGTGGCTCTAATATTAAAGATATTTTAGATGCTATTAAGCGTAACACCCCTAAAGCTGAGGCAAGTGCTGCTGAGACTGAAAGTGGCGAAGAGCCTAAAATAAAAGTCAGTAAAATCATCCTTGCTGGCACCGCGCTAACGCTTGATTTAAGTGCCTTTGGTAATAAAGCACATAGTGCCACATTACCTGATATTATATTAGATAATGTTGGTGGTGACACTGGTTTGCCCGCAAGCCAACTCGGTGCTGAAATTGTTAAACAAGCATTATCTCAAATTTGGCAACAAGCAAAAACCACACAAAAGAAAAAGTTAACCGATAGCGCTAAAGAAAAATTGAAAGAGAAGCTACAAGAAAAGGCCAAGAAAAAGCTGACTGACTTATTTGGCTAATTTTAATTTTTAACAGTCTTAAAGCTCAGTCTAAATGTGCCAAGGTTAGCCAAAGTTAGCCACTACATTGGGCTGAGTTTATAAAAAAACTAATCACAGGACACCTTGTAATGAAAGTGAATAGCCAGTTAACACCACGAGCCATTCTTTGCACTTTTTTGTTATCAAATGTAGCGATAGCACAGCCATTAGAACTCAGTGTTATGGTGGGTCAAATATACGGTCCTGATTTGGTTACCAGTGACAATAGCGATATCGATATTGACTCTGGTAGTAACATTGCTGTTGGTATAGCGTGGCAAGAAAATGTTAATGGCCAAGGTCAGATACTTTTCAACCGTGTTAGCCATGATTTTATTGGCCAAAATCAAGTTAATAATGAGCTAGATATCACTTATGCACATTTTAATGGCGTCGCTTTGTATCGCCAGCAAAGCTATGTAACCACTTTGAGTTTAGGGCTAGGTGGTGCTTATTTTGATGCCGAACAAGGTAGTGAAGAACTGTATCCTTCAGCCAGTGTTGCCTTTGGTACTCGCTATGAATTCTCTCAACAAATAGCCTTAGTAACCGAACTACGCGCCTATGCCACCTTAATTGATGAGGATGACGCCATGTTTTGCCAGCGAAATATTTGTAATGCGAACTTTAGCGATTCACTCTGGATAGATAGTTCAATTGCCCTTGGAATCGCCATCAAATTTTAGTTTAATAACACTTCAGTTATCTGCCAACATTAGCCTGATTTTAGCTTAAAGCTGTTACTTTACTCCATATATTTAGACAATAACCGATAAAGTCTGCATATCCATTAAGCTATTATCAGAAAAGTAAGCCATGATCAAAAAAATCACAGAGCATATTATTCATCAGTGATTTTGTCTCTACATGCTGACACTTACATTTTAAACTACACTATAACATCGCTGAGATATCAGCCGTTAATGACACTTTCGGACGTTCAATAATACGACCAATTTCTTTATCGTTTTGATAAACAATAAAAGTGGGGGTATATTTTATATCGTGGCTTTTAGCTGATCCGCTTGGCTCTAACTTTGCATAATCGAGGGCAATTAAGCGATTGGAAAGCGTTGGGCTTTGTGCAACTATTTTTAAAAATCTAGGCACTTCACGCACACTGTCATGGCACCAAGAGCCAAAGTAAACGTCTACGTGTAAATCCTTTGGCCAACGGTTAATTGCAACAACTTCAAGCTCAGACAGTTGAGATAGCTGATAACTTTGCTGGAAAAACTTATGATTAGCCATCAGTTGCTGTTGGCTGATTTCACCAATGACCATCGGCGCTTCTTCCACCTGACTATTGGCGCAGCCAGAAATAACAAGCATAATACTTAATAGCGTCGCCACAAATTTTTTCATTTCATTCCTTGTCTAGTATTTTTTTAATTGGTCTGCTTTTGCCAACATCACTTTGCTTTCCTGCATAAAGATATCTGCATAATCACCAAAATAATCAGCAACCTGTGAAAACATTTCAGTAAAGGCTGCTTTATCATTTGTTTGCACATCTTCCAGTAATGCTAAAAATCGATAGGCAAAACGCTTCATCATAGCGATATTGTCTTGATTAGCGAAAATAATATCAGTATAAAGGACCGGATTTTGAGCAAACAGACGCCCAACCATAATTAACTCTAAGCGATAAATTGGTGAACTCATCTCAACCAATTGCGCTATATCAGCCCCTTCAGTCATTAAGTGGTAACCATAAGCAATCGTTGAGAAGTGTCGCATAACTTGTACCATAGACATCGCTTGATCATGCGTATGTGCTTCAACCGGATAAATTTTTGCTCCCCAAACATTAAATTGCTCTAATAACCAATGATACTGTTGTGGAAAGCGGCCTTCGCAAGCAATAATAGTTTGCTTAACTAAACCAGTGACATCAGGCCCAAACATTGGATGTAATCCAACAACAGGGCCGGCATGTACTTTCATCATTTCATATAGTGGCGCTTCTTTAATACTGGTTACGTCGGCCAAAATACAGTTTTCAGGCAAGCTGCCTAATTTTTGAATAACCAAAGTGGTTAATCTAATCGGCACCGCAACGATGACTAAACTCGCCTCAGCTAAAATATCAGCACTGTTTGGCCAGTCAGCTTGCTCTAAAGCCTGTACTTGATAACCAGAACGGTTAAATAAATCGACAAAAATTCGCCCCAATTGCCCTTGACCACCAATCACTATGACCTTTTTGCAATTAGGATTAACACAACGATAGCCACTAGCATCTTGGCTGACATAGGAGTCTTGCATCAAACGCCGAAGAATATCTTCTATTAACTCTGGCGACAAACCGGCATCTATTGCTTGTTCGCGGCGTATCTTTAATAAGCTCGCTTCACGCTCAGGAGCGAAAATTGGCATACCCGCTTGGCTTTTTAATAAACCCACTTTGGTCGTAACAACGCGACGTTTTGCTAATAATGCAACTAATTGACCATCAATATCGTCAATTTCATCGCGTAATACACCTAATTTTTGCTCAAATGTAGATTTGTTATTCATTGTGGCTGCTTATTCCTATTCACTAACGGTTAAATTAATCCGCTGTTTTAAAACCACCTCAAGTTTAGCACTCGCCGCTGAAATAAGCTGCTCTGTGGTTTCAAAATCGATACAAGCATCTGTCACAGAAACGCCATATTTCAGCTGGTCAATGGGTAACTCTGAACTTTGATTACCGGCATTGATATTACTCTCTAGCATAATACCAATAATGGTTTTATTGCCTGCACAAATTTGATCAAAAACATTGTCTGCCACTAAGGGTTGACGACGGTAGTCTTTATTAGAGTTACCGTGTGAACAGTCGACCACGATACCTGGCTCTAAATTTTGCTTGGCTAATTCTTCTTCACATAAAGCGACATTAACTGCATCGTAATTAGGCTTTTTACCACCACGCAAAATGACATGGCCATCAGGGTTACCCGAAGTTTTAATCAGTGCCACTTGGCCTAAGCGATTAATGCCCATAAAACGATGTGAAGAGGCGGCTGACTGCAAAGCATTAATAGCAACACCAAGGCCACCACTGGTGCCATTTTTAAAGCCAATTGGCATCGACAAACCACTGGCCATTTCACGGTGCGTTTGTGACTCTGTGGTGCGTGCGCCAATAGCCGACCAACTAAATAGCTCAGCTAAATATTGTGGGCTGATTGGATCTAGCGCTTCAGTCGCCAATGGCAAACCTAGCTCAGTTAAGTAAATTAATAATGCACGGGCCTTACGAAGGCCGGTTTCTACATCAAATGAACCATCCATATGCGGATCATTAATTAGCCCTTTCCAGCCCACCGTAGTACGCGGTTTTTCAAAGTAAACTCGCATAACAATATATAAACTACCTTGATATTTATCATGTAATTTTTTTAGTTGTCTTGCATAAGCTTTAGCACCTTCAAGATCATGCACAGAACAAGGCCCTGCTATGACTAATAAACGATGATCTTGTTTGTGAATAATATTGGCAATAATTTGGCGAGCATTTTTAACAAAAACACGGCCTGCTTCTGGCAAGGGTAATTCTTCTCGTAAAGCATTAGGGGTAATTAAGACATCTTCCGCATTTACGTGAATATCATTCAGCCTACTTTTAGGTATTGGCTTTGCATCTGACGCCGTTAAGGTATTTTTTGACATGATTCTTTCCTAAATATAGAACAATAAATATAAGTTTTAAGTAAAGTATTTTGGCTAACAACTATTCTCTACTAATAGTTGTGCAGCTAGAAGAGCGACTAGTTAAAGTATGGGAGGTAATAATATTGATACTGCAGATTGTACATTTTTCAAACCCCTCTAGCTGTAAAATAAAGTTTACTTGTTTTGTATCGTTTATATTACACTATAATTTACTCACGTACAGTCCTATTCTAAAAAATATGACTAATCAACCTTCCTTCACATTCAGGTGAACAGGTTATACCAATTACATTAAGTTATTGCTCACTTGTACTAGTTAAAATAGCTCAAGGCTGTGTTGCTCTCAATCCCAATAGCCAGCTATTGCTCAATCGAGCGCCTTACCTTGAATTATTTTTCCTGCGCACAACAAGATCACAAACTTAATGGAACTGGTATTATACCGTTTGTCATGAACATAAAAAAAGCGCCGAATGGCGCTTTTTAGCTTAATTTTTTATATGCTCAATTTTATTTATGCACAATACGATGCTTAACTAAGTTCTCAACAACAGCAGGATCAGCCAACGTTGAAGTATCACCTAAGGTATCTACATCATTCTCAGCAATTTTGCGTAAAATACGACGCATAATTTTACCTGAGCGGGTTTTAGGTAGCCCTGGAGCATATTGAATATAATCAGGTTTAGCAAAACGGCCTAATTCTTTCGCAACAAAATCGGTTAACTCACGGAGTAACTCGTCTGACTCGGTCGCATTACTCATTAAGGTGACATAAGCATAAACACCTTGGCCTTTAATTTCATGCGGATAACCAACAACAGCGGCTTCAGCAACTGCCGGGTGCAATACCAAAGCACTCTCAATTTCAGCCGTACCTAGTCGGTGACCAGAAACATTCAATACATCATCAACACGACCGGTGATCCAATAAAAACCGTCTTCATCACGCTTGGCACCATCACCGGTAAAGTAATTACCTGGATATTGGCTAAAGTAAGTTTGATAGAAGCGATCATGATCACCATAAACAGTACGTAATTGACCCGGCCAACTACCTGTCATCATTAATAAACCTTGATTTGCACCTTTAAGAGTATTGCCGTCTTTATCAAACAGTGCAGGTTTAACCCCAAAGAAGGGTTTACCTGCTGCACCTGGTTTCATGTCAACCGCTCCTGGCAAGGAGGTAATTAAAATCCCACCCGTTTCTGTTTGCCACCATGTATCAACAATAGGGCAATTACTTTTACCCACCGTCTCATAATACCAGTGCCATGCTTCAGGGTTAATTGGCTCACCTACCGTACCTAAAAGGCGCAGCGATGATAAATCCGCTTTTTCAACAAAACTATCACCAACACTCATCAAAGCGCGAATAGCGGTTGGTGCCGTGTAGAAAATATTGACTTGGTGCTTATCACACACCTGCCAAAAACGACTAGCATCAGGATAAGTCGGCACACCTTCAAAAACCAGCGTGGTTGCACCATTTGCTAGTGGTCCGTAAAAAATATAAGAATGGCCAGTGATCCAGCCAGCATCTGCCGTACACCAGTAAACTTCACCGTCTTTATAATCAAAAACATATTTATGTGTCATGGCAGCGTAAAGTAGATAGCCACCACAAGTATGTAATACACCTTTAGGTGTGCCTGTTGAACCAGAGGTATATAAAATAAAGAGTGGATCTTCAGCGTCCATTACTTCCGGCTGACAAACTGCAGGAAGCTTGGCGACTTCTTGTTGGTAATTGACATCAATTTTGTCATTCCACGCGACATCACCGCCAGTGCGTTGAACAACAATCACTGAGTGAACATTTGGACAGTCGGCAACGGCGGCGTCAACATTTACTTTCAATGGAATAACCCGACCACCACGAAAACTTTCATCAGAGGTAACAACAACTTTACAGTCAGCGTCAGCGATGCGTGAACGAATAGCTTCAGTAGAAAAACCACCGAATACCACTGAATGAACCGCACCTATACGGGCACAAGCTAACATGGCATAACCAATTTCAGGGATCATCGGCATATAAATACAGACACGATCACCTTTTTTCACGCCACGTGCTTTTAATAAATTAGCAAAACGACAAACATGATCATGCAGTTCTTGGTAGGTTATTTTTTTATCTTCGCTGGGATCGTCACCTTCCCAAATAATGGCGGTATCGTCAGCTTTACTGACTAAATGACGATCAATACAGTTATAACTAACATTTAATTTACCACCAGAAAACCATTTGATATCAGCAGACTTCAGATCTACGTCTGAAACACTGTCCCAAGGCTTATACCAATCAAGGAACTGCTCAGCTTGCTCAGCCCAGAAAACATCAGGTTGCTCAATTGATTGCTTATACATTGCCTCATATTTTGCAGCGTCAATATAAGTGTCGGCTTTTGCTTGCGCTAATACGGGATAATGGCTTTTTAATTTGTGCATGCTTAATCCTTGAAATCTTGTTATTTAATGGCTTGTTGAGATGTCGAAGCAAAACCTCATTCAACTATCGATCAGTTTTTTAACTTACCATCATAATAGCCTAACTTTTAGCGATGGGACACACCACTTAAGTCGAATATACATGAATTATTTATACAATTTGAAGATGGTATAAGCCGAATATTAATACTACTAAAATGACCTAATAATGTTTTCGAAATAATATTTCATAAACAAAAAAAACCTTAAAATCAACAGAATAAAACCTAAGAGCCTAAAAAATCGAGTGTTAAGATAAAACAATTGCTGACTGCTTTTTGTACTTACCTAAACCGATAAAGCACAACAGCAAAGAAAATAGCCCGAAAGTTTCCGGCTCAGGCACTGCAGTGGCTAGCGTGTTCCATGCTTTTATCGTGGCCATTTCTAACCTTATAGCTGCTCAACAAGTAAAAATGCCTTAAACTTTTCCACTGGCTGCTCTGATAGAATCTCGTAATGCATCAACACAGGTACTGCGATTACTGCTATAACAAGCGTTGTATTATACCAGTTCCATTAAGTTTGTGATCTTGTTGTGCGCAGGAAAAATAACTCAAGGTAAGGCGCTCAATTGAGCAATAGCTGGCTATTGGGAGTGAGAGCAACACAGCATTGAGTTATTTTAACTAGTACAAGTGAGCAATAACTTAATGGGATTGGTATTATACCAGTTCCATTAAGTTTGTGATCTTGTTGTGCGCAGGAAAAATAACTCAAGGTAAGGCGCTCGATTGAGCAATAGCTGGCTATTGGGAGTGAGAGCAACACAGCCTTGAGCTATTTTAACTAGTACAAGTGAGCAATAACTTAATGGGATTGGTATTATTCATAATCTACGCTATTTTTATAGTTAATAAAGTCTTTAGCACTTTAGCAGCTTAAAAAAAATACAAAAAGGCCTGTTTGGTTTCCCAAACAGGCCTTTTTCAAACTAACTGATAATACTCGTATTAAAGGGGAATTATCTTTTTCCCAATTTCTCTTTAATACGTGCTTTACGACCAGATAGTTCGCGTAAGTAATACAACTTAGCTTGACGTACATCGCCGCGACGCTTGACTGCAATAGAGTCAACGATTGGGCTATGTGTCTGGAATACACGCTCTACACCAACACCGTTTGAAGTTTTACGAACAGTGAATGCAGAATTGATGCCGCGGTTTTTAATAGCGATTACAACACCTTCAAATGCTTGAAGACGTGATTTTTCACCCTCTGTAACTTTTACTTGTACAACAACTGTATCGCCTGGGCGGTACACTGGTACATCTTTTTTCATTTGCTCAGCTTCAAGCTGCTTAATAATATTACTCATAATACCTTCTTCCTAGTGTTCACAGTCATCAACAGCATTTTTATTATCAGCCTTAATGGCCGTTAACATTTTTTGCTGCTCTGCCGTCAGAGCTAGGTTAGTTAATAGTTCTGGTCTTCTAGTCCACGTTCTTTCTAACGACTGATATTGGCGCCATTGCCTTATATGTTCGTGATTACCACTTAATAGCACTTTAGGAACAGACTTTATCTCGTTTACCGAAACGTCCATAACCTCTGGCCTAGTGTAATGTGGACAATCTAATAAACCGTCAGAAAATGAATCCTGCTCAGCTGATTGTTGATGTCCTAATACTCCGGGCACAAAGCGTGCTACGGCATCGATTACGTTCATAGCAGGTAATTCCCCACCACTTAATACATAATCTCCGACCGACCATTCTTCGTCTATTTCAGACTCAATTAGTCGCTCATCTATACCTTCATAACGTCCTGCTATAAATATCAGTCGGTCATGTTGTGCTAATTCACGTACACCAGCTTGGTCCAATTTTCGTCCTTGCGGCGACAAATAAATAACCTTCGCTCTACCCTTTTCTTTAATAAGATCTGGGCTGCTATCTTCATCTGCAGCTTTTCTTGCAGCTTGAATAGCATCACGTAATGGTTGCACCATCATAAGCATCCCTGGTCCGCCGCCGTAAGGTCGGTCGTCCACAGTGCGATGTTTATCATGAGTAAAGTCTCTTGGGTTCCACTTATGGAACTCAATTAAGCCATTACGGATCGCTCGGCCTGTCACCCCATACTCAGTAATGGCGTCAAACATTTCAGGAAAAAGGCTTATGACCCCAATCCACATTTTCTTATCGCTAAGCATGTTTGTTGATACACTCTTACTCAAGTTAGAAACCTGGGTCCCAGTCAACACAAATCTGTTTATCTTCAGCGCTTATCGAAAGTATAACTTGGTCCATTAAGTAAGGAATTAACCTTTCTTTTTTTCCAAAGCCATCTTTCAGATTAGCCTTAACAACCAGTACATCGTTAGCGCCGGTTTCCATTATGTCGGAAACCTGACCTAGGTCGTAACCTTTGTCAGTAACTACCGCCATGCCGATTAGATCACGCCAATAAAACTCACCATCAGGTAAGTCTGATAACGCCTCTTCGCTGACAAATATCTCTGAACCCACTAGCTTTTGGGCTATATCGCGATCATCAATACCTGCAACTTTAACTACAAGACCATTGTTATGTTTGCGCCAATCGGTAATATCTACTGATTGAATCTTATTCCCTAATTTTAAAGACCAAGGAAAATAGTCTAGAATGGCTTCTTGGTCATCTGTGAATGAATGAATTTTCAACCAACCTTTGATACCGTAGACTGCGCCTACTTTACCTAAAGTGACATCTTTACCAATAACTTCCACAACAAACTCCTAAAACCTACCAATTAAATTAAGCTGCTTTGTTAGCATCTTTAATTAATTTGGCCACACGATCAGATACAGTTGCACCTTGACCAACCCAATGGTTGACACGGTCTAAGTCTAAACGTAATTTTTCCGCTTGACCTTGCGCTGTAGGATTGAAAAAACCAACTTTCTCGATGAAACGACCATCGCGAGAGTTACGGCTATCTGCAACAACAACCTGATAGAATGGACGCTTCTTTGCGCCGGCACGAGCTAAACGAATGGTAACCATATCGTCCTCTATATAATTTAAGTGTTAAAACGAATTTCCCAGACATTTCCGTCGACTAAGCGACGGAAAAGCTCGCGTATGTTACGCTTTTCTGCTGATAAAGCAACCTAAAGCTATTGTTAGATGCGTTATTTCACAAATTAGTTAGCGCAGTTATTAATATGACTATACATAGCCATCGGCGAAACTATATAATCCACGCCTGCAAAATCAAGCGCTATATTCTCGCGCTTCAATTAACCCTTTCTGGCCGGAAAAACGATGACTGAACTGACAAACACCAGTATAAAAGGATTAATGCTAGCGATGACTACGGCTGTTATGTGGGGATTACTACCTTTAGCGCTAAAATCTGTTTTAGTATTAATGGACGCTTATACCATTACTTGGTATCGCTTCGTGTTCGCCGCATTTTTTGTTACCCTACTTTTATCAGCAACAAGAAAAATACCCCGCTCAGCACTGCAACAAACCAGTGTGATGAAACGACTATTGCTTGCTGCCATTCTGTTGAGCTTTAACTACATACTGTACCTAGTTTCATTACACTATATACCTGTGGAAACTGCACAAATGCTCATTCAAATGGCGCCATTTTTTATGTTACTGGGCAGTGTTGTTGTCATGAAGGAGCACTTTAGCCGCGGCCAAATGGTTGGTTCTTTGGTACTTATTTCTGGCTTGTTATTATTTTTTAATCAACGATTTATTAGTGATAGTGGCATTGATAATAGTGCGATGGATAATCATGATTTTTTACTTGGCTTTATCATTATGTTTGGTGCGGCAATAACGTGGGCAGCCTATGCGATTATACAAAAGCAAATGTTGCGTTATTACAGTTCAAACCAAATAATGTGGTGTATTTATTTATTAAGCGCGCTGTTTTTTTTGCCGTTAGCAAGTCCCGAAAAAATAATGTCTTTAGATGATAGCGCATTACTGTTATTACTTTTTTGCTGCGCAAACACCCTTATTGCCTATGGCACGTTTGCTAAGTCATTAGAATATTTATCAACGGCAAAAGTGAGTGCGACCTTGGCGATAACGCCATTACTTACTGTGATGTTTGCCACTATCGCTGAGCAAATTTGGCCCTCAACATTCCAAGCACAACAGTTGAATGTACTCGCTTATATCGGTGCTGGCTTTGTGGTCTTAGGCTCAATGCTAACAGCCCTAGGTAATAGAATACTCAATAAGAAGAATATAAATGCACTCAAAGAATATTTAAAATTTAAAAATAACAGCGCTTAATTTAACCTATACCGTCGATACTCAGTTAAATAAAGTCATCGGTGAGGCACTAAATCAACCCATTTTTTTATAAAATCATATCAACATAACGCAAGTTTAAGAAACAAAAAAGGTAGCACTTAGCTACCTTTTTTTGTTTCAAAGCACGGTCTAAATTATCAAATTAACGACCAGGCATACCGCCGCCCATGCCGCCACCTGGAGGCATCATACCTTTCATTGAGCGCATCATTTTTTGCATGCCGCCTTTACCCGACATTTTTTTCATCATTTTTTGCATTTGAGTAAATTGTTTTAGCAGTTTATTAACATCTTGAATTTGCGTACCCGAACCTGCGGCAATACGACGCTTGCGAGAGCCTTTAATAACATCAGGGCGTTGTCGCTCGGCTTTAGTCATTGAGTTAATCATAGCTTCCATGCGGATAGTCATTTTATCATCCACTTGGCCTTTAACTTGCTCCGACATATTGCCCATACCGGGTAATTTATCCATTAAACCCATCATGCCGCCCATACTTTTCATTTGCACGAGTTGATCACGAAAGTCTTCTAAATCAAAACCCTTACCACTTTTTACTTTTTTCGCTAATTTTTCAGCTTGTTTACGATCAACCTTTTGCTCGACCTCTTCAATTAAAGACAGTACATCGCCCATACCAAGGATACGAGAAGCAATTCTGTCTGGGTGAAAAGGCTCTAAGGCTTCAATTTTTTCGCCAACCCCCATAAACTTAATCGGTTTACCGGTAATATGGCGAATAGATAACGCCGCACCACCACGGGCATCGCCATCAGTTTTGGTTAAGATGATACCGGTTAACGGCAAAGCATCATTAAAGGCTTTGGCGGTATTAGCCGCATCTTGACCTGTCATGGCGTCAACCGTAAACAAAGTTTCAATCGGCTTAATAGCCGCATGTAACTGTTGAATCTCAGCCATCATCTCGCCGTCGATATGCAAACGCCCGGCGGTATCAACAATAACGACATCAAAAAAGTTTTTCTTCGCGTGATCAATTGCACCGTTAGCAATATCAATAGGCTTTTGCTTAATATCACTCGGGAAAAAGCCAACATTGATTTCAGTGGCCAACATTTCCAGTTGTTTAATCGCTGCTGGGCGATAAACATCAGCACTCACCACGAGCACTTTTTTCTTTTCGCGCTCAGTTAAAAATTTAGCTAACTTAGCAACAGAGGTAGTTTTACCTGCACCTTGTAAACCGGCCATTAAGACAACGGCTGGCGGTGCTGTTTTTAGGTTAAGGGATTCATTAACTTCACCCATCGCCATTTCAAGTTCAGTACGAACAATTTTTACAAAAACCTGACCTGGTGTTAAACTCTTCGACACATCTTGCCCAACAGCACTTTCTTTTACTTTGGCAATAAACTCGCGAATAACCGGTAAAGCGACATCAGCCTCTAACAATGCCATCCGTACTTCACGTAAAGTTTCTTTTATATTGTCTTCTGTTAAGCGACCACGGCCACTGATATTTTTTAGTGTTTTCGTTAAACGATCGGAAAGATTTTCAAACATAAATGACTCAAATATTAACTTTGCGCAAAAAATTACCTCCATTATACCCGTACAATTAATTAGCGAAAGTAGAAGTTATGATTTTAAGCTAATGATGGGATTTAATATCGTGATATGTAGAAAATCACAAGCATGATTACAGATCAATAACAGCGAAAAAAATTATGATAAACTGTTAATAACAACGTCATATTTGAACCAAATGTGAATACCCTCATCTTATTTTTAGAAAATCTATTACAACTTAGTGTTGAAGCTAGCTCATGGCTATTACTCGGTCTACTTATTGCCGGTCTAATGAAAGCTTAGCTGCCCACTAAAGTTTTAAGCCAGCATTTAGGTCATGGCAATAAAGCTATTATTAAAGCGGCATTTATTGGCGCGCCATTACCCTTATGCTCATGTGGCGTGATCCCTGTGGCGATTGAACTACGACGTTTGGGCGCTTCAGCTCCTGCCACTGCAGCGTTTTTAGTCGAAACACCTGAAACCGACGTAGATTCAGTGTCAGTTTCCTATGCTTTATTAGGGCCTGTCTTAGCCATTTACCGCCCAATTACGGCCATATTGCTGATATTACGGCCATATTATCAGCAATATTTACCGGTATGATTGTCGCGACAACTAAAGAGAGTTGTCCGCAAGTAAAAAGCCCTAAAACAAGTAGTGAATCGACAACTTGCTATGCAAAAAAACAGCCGCTGTTAAAGCTAAAGCAGCAGAGCCAACAAGCTCATGCTGTGCAAGCAAATCAGCAAAGCTTAGCAACTCTGTAACAGCCAAAACATTGACCGGCATTCGCTATAGCGCGACACAACTGATTGATGACTTAGTGCGCTGGCTACTACTTGGCTTATTATTCGCCACTGCCGTAAAAAACCTTTGTAGCCAAATGATTTTTATTAAGCTAGGCGCTATGCTAGTGATGATTGCTATGTCAATTCCTATGTATATATGCGCTACTGCCTCAACACCTATTGCCGCAGGCTTTATTATGGCAGGCATTTCTCCAGGTACTGCCTTAGTTTTTATGATGGCGAGACCAGCCACTAACATTTCAACCTTAGACGTTATTAAAAATGAAATGGGTAGTGGCGTATTAATAAAATACCTATAGGCATTAGTATTTCAGCGATTATTTCTGGCTTATTACTGGACTGGGGACTAATGTATTTTAACATTAATATTAGTCAGCAAATGCAACACAGCCACCAGTTAATACCTTTTTGGCTTGGCTTAACTTATCTTGGCATGCTGACATTTCTAGCCATTAAACCTTTGCGTAAACTGTTGATATAAAATAAACAATAGTTATGGAGTCTGCTAGCGGTTCTGCTAGAATCGCCATAGTAAATATTAACTAGTAGTATTATTTACTTTATGGACATTTTTTAATTTTTTTGGAGCTCTTTGTGGAATTTTCAAGTATCAGTTCATTTACTGCGTTTGTATGCTACAGCGTAGCGACGATATCAATTTTATCGCGTTTATTTCATCCTAAAGGGCCCAACTTAATTATTACCTTGATTTTTGCCTGTTTGGCGATTGTTTTTCATGTATTAAGTAGCTCACAATTTTTATTTACTCATAACAACCTCAATTTCTCACTGCCTAACGTAGTGTCGCTGGTCAGTTTAATTATTACCTTAGTTATTTCAACAGTCGCTTTACGCTTCAAGGTTAATTTATTGTTGCCGGTGATTTATGGTTTTGCCGGCCTTTGGCAACTCAGTATGATCTTCATTTCACCTATGGGTAATATGGAAATTGTTACCGATAAACTTGCTATGTTGAGCCATATTACTTTAGCGCTTATTGCTTATTGTATTTTAGTTATCGCTACTTTATATGCCTTCCAAGTTGCTTATATCAATACAAAGTTAAAGAATAAAAATTTACAAGCCGTGCATCACTTACCGCCTTTAATGCAAGTTGAACGCCAGTTATATATTATTTTACTGTTAGGGAGTATCTGCTTGTTATTTAGCCAAGTATTAGGCTTTTTATTCCTTGACGGTATGATCTCAAATGCCAATGCCCATAAAACTATTTTATCACTTATCGCCTGCAGTATTTATTTCTTAACGCTATGGGGACATTTCAAACAAGGTTGGCGTGGCCAACGGGTACTGGTATTAACCGTAATTGCCACCTTTATACTGACTTTGGCTTATTTTGGCAGCCGATTTGTGAAAGAATTTCTCTTATTATAAATTTTAGGGTATAAGTTAACTTTGTATTACTTTTCCAATTTGGTGCGGTAATACGGCTTATAAATAACTATCAATAGGATCCCTTTTGGATAACATCTCTACCGATATGCTGTTTGTCGTACTTGGCATTCTCATATTCATATCAGCCTATTTTTCAGGTTCTGAAACCGGCATGATGTCGATTAACCGGTATCGCTTAAAACACTTAGAAAAACAAAATCATCGCGGCGCTAAACGGGTTAGCAAATTACTGGCAAAACCAGATAAATTGATCGGCTTGATCCTAATTGGTAATAATTTAGTCAATATTTTTGCCACCCTTATTACCGGCATTATTGCGCAACGATTGTATGGCGACGCCGGGGTATTTTATTCTGGCTTGTTGTTAACCTTAGTTATTTTGATTTTTGCCGAAATAACGCCAAAAACTTTAGCCGCCTTATACCCAGAAAAAGTCGCTTTTCCAAGTTCATTAATTCTTACCGCGCTGTTAAAAGTCTTATACCCTTTCGTTATTGCGGTCAATTGGATCACCAATGGCATATTAGCCATATTGGGGATTAGTTCAGAACAACGTGAACAACACAGCTTAAGCTCTGAAGAATTACGCACTGTGGTCAATGAGTCGGGTGCCTTATTGAAATCTCAAGACCAAGACATGTTAGTGGGTATTCTCGACTTAGAGAATGTCACCGTTGAAGATATTATGATCCCACGTAATGAACTGGTTGGCATCGATATCAATAACGAGTGGAAACGCATTCAAAAGCAACTCACCCAGTCAAACCATACCCGAGTTTTGTTATATCGTGACAATATTGATGACGTGGTAGGTTATGTTCACATGCGTGATGCCTTACGATTAGTCTCGAAAGAACAATTTACCAAAGCAACCTTGTTACGTGCTGTACGGGAAATTTACTTTATTCCTGAAGGTACCCCGCTCAATGTGCAACTGTTAAAGTTTCAACATGCAAAAGAGCGCATAGGCTTAGTGGTTGATGAATATGGTGATATTCAAGGTTTAGTCACCTTAGAAGATATACTTGAAGAAATTGTTGGTGACTTCACTACAACGATGACACCCACCACCAGTGATGAAGTTAATATTCAACCCGACGGTAGCTATTTAGTCGATGGCAGTGCAACCGTACGTGACGTGAATAAAGAAATGGCTTGGAATTTCCCCACTGATGGCCCAAAAACTATCAATGGCTTAATTTTAGAGTACCTTGAAGATATTCCAGAGGCAAACTTAAGCGTTAGAATATCGGGTTATCCGCTGGAAATTATTGCAGTAAAAGATAATATGATCAAAACGGTTAGAATTTTACCTGATTTTTATGACGCGATAAAATCTTAGCTATTTAAAGGCTAAACAAAGTTTTTATTAAAAGCACAGTTGAACCTATATCAACTGTGCTCTTTTCTTATTACCCCCTGCAATAAGTAGCATTTAATAAGTCGTATTTAATAGCGGCTGACTTTAATCGGTTAGTCATCGCCCTTACACTTCTGCTTAATAAACAACATTTTCTGTTAGCATCGTTGACTCATTTTTGGACTATTTTGTGGATAGAACAATCGTCACTGAAAGTTACTAACAAAGTTATGCACAACTCTAGATCTGAGGACGATGTTTCCACAATTTCTGTGGATAACAAATGCAAGCCCTCTAGCAAATAGCCTTTGAATTTTGCAATCGATTTTTTAAAAAAAGATGAAGTTTTTTTAAAAAGTCACTGAGTTTATTTTCTAGCCCGTGCTGCTAGTAATAAAGTGACAAAAATAACTAGAGGCTAAAAGCTTGTTAACCTCTGTCATAGTAGGTGGGCTAATCACCAAAAAACAAGCGCCATAACCAGCCATGATTAAGTTCTTCTTCACAGCTTTTAAGCTGACTGGAATAGCGCTTAGCACGACGATCAACTTTTCGGGCCACCTTACTTAACCAAGCTTTTTTCTTATAACTTTTATGTTTAAAGCCGCTCCAACCTTCATGATAATTTAAATACTGGTTGTACCCATCCCATTTAGAGACCTTATTAATTTTTTGAGTTTTAAAAATAAACCAACCCATAAAATCAATAGCATCTTCAAAATCATCGCGATCAGCACCAGAATTATCTGTTTCTCTCACGTAGTCTGCCCAAGTCATCGTTTTTGCTTGTGAATAGCCATAAGCGCTACTTACTCGACCCCAAGGAATAAAGCCTAACAGATAGTCTCTAGGAGGTAATGCACCGGCTTTAAATGAGCTTTCTTGATACATCATACTCATCGGCACATGAATAGGTACACCCCAACGTTCGCGCACTTCTTTGGCGATAAAATACCAATCTCTATGCTCGCGAAATATTTCGCATAAATTTTCCGGGTTTTTTGGTGGGCTAGTTGCGCAACTTGATAA
The DNA here is from genome assembly GCF_007954265.1 of Colwellia sp. C1TZA3. Lineage (GTDB taxonomy): Bacteria > Pseudomonadota > Gammaproteobacteria > Enterobacterales > Alteromonadaceae > Cognaticolwellia. The sequence goes on from NZ_VOLS01000016.1 coordinate 60,491, forward strand.
CGTTAAGCAAGCTAGCGCAGAAATAATAAGTGTTTTAAAAAAGGCCATGAATTTAGTTACTGAGTTTTGAATGATAATATCATGCCAGATAATTGTCGAATTTTCAGATTAAAGTCGTGATATATGACACTTTATTCTAACGCGGGCTTTGAAATACTTTATTCTGCTACATAAAAGAAAAAAACAACAATAACATGAACTTCAGATAAGCTGTAATACCAGTTCCATTAAGTTTGTGATCTTGTTGTGCGCAGAAAAAATAACTCAAGGTAAGGCGCTCGATTGAGCAATAGCTGGCTATTGGGATTGAGAGCAACACAGCCTTGAGCTATTTTAACTAGTACAAGTGAGCAATAACTTAATGGGATTGGTATAATACCAGTTCCATTAAGTTTGTGATCTTGTTGTGCGCAGGAAAAATAACTCAAGGTAAGGCGCTCGATTGAGCAATAGCTGGCTATTGGGAGTGAGAGCAACACAGCCTTGAGCTATTTTAACTAGTACAAGTGAGCAATAACTTAATGGGATTGGTATAACTACTGTATGTAGTTGACTTAAGCTTAGGCACTCATTACCTTTTCATTCTGGGTCATTACTCTTGGTTACTAAACGTGTTGTTACGCGATAATTTTATATATTTTACAGCAGATTTATTGTTTTAATCTCAATCATCAGGGGATTTTTCACCCTAAGTATATTTTACTTTGACTATTCATACCCATCTCACTAATTATCTGATCATTTCACTTGGTTAAAACAAACCACTACTGCGTTATTTATTTAATAATTGGAACAACTAGTTATTAAATAAATGCCTTGTATTTGACTATTTTCCTTACGTATAAAGTAAACCAGATAATTAATAAAACTGGTCTATTCTAACCTTGATGAACTTGATGGCGAGTTATTATGGTTAGACAACAGCTAAAATTAACATCATGTCATGAAGGTAAATTTCTATTGAGTATTCATTAAGGAAGGAAGAAAATGAATCTGACAAAAAATGAACCATTAAAAAAATAGCCAGTCATATACTATGAAAGCAAAACCTTCCTGGACTGCTTTTTTATTATTTACAGCGCGTTATCTTAACGCGCTTTTTTTTTGCCTAAAATTTAATAAGCGACTACAAACGCAGATAATGGCGAATAGCAGTTGCCACTGATAATTGCCATTGGATTAAAAACAATTACCGTACTTTTAAGGGCAATGAGCAGTGCTATTAAAAACTAAGTTTTGCTCAGGAAAAGTAGTCCTGCAGAAAAGTATCAAAATCCATTGTGTCACTTGCTTCGATAGCCGCATTTTTGCGTAATGAGTCGGTGACTGTTTCGGTAAAATATTCTTCGCTAAACTCTTGATAATCATTAGCTAAAAGCTGTTGGCGGTAATCAACAGCCTTACTAAGCGCCATTTTTGTTAACGATTGATTTTCATCAACCACTGCCGCTAAAATTTGTGCCGACGGTGTTAAACTAGCGTCGTTAATTTTAGCCGCTTCCGCCGCAAGTACTTGACTGTATAGCTTAGTGTCATTAGCTTGATCTAATAATGTAGCAATATCCGCCATTTTAGCGAAAATTTCACCACCCCATTGCTGTACAGACTTACCTTCTGTCTTCTCTGCTGCGATATCTTGTAATAATAATGTTGGATCACGACCTCTTACAACCACAGCATCCATATTTTCTTCACTGGTTGCCTGTGCACTGTAGTTAAGTGTTGGACTGTTCTCTAGCATACAAAAAGTCAGAAAAATGTCTAAAAATCGTACTTGTTCAACTGTGATGCCGGTGGCAGAAAAAGGGTTAACATCAAGTGCTCTCACTTCAATATATTCAACGCCCCTATTGCTTAACGCCTCTGATGGCTTTTCGCCAGCCTTTGCGACACATTTTGGACGTACAGGTGCGTATAATTCATTTTCTATTTGTAAAACATTACTGTTAAGTTGCTGGTACTTACCGTCAACTTTGATACCAATTTTCTTAAACTTTTGCGACGGTAAATTTATCGCATTTTTCACCCCGTCTAAGTAGTCCGACAAATTGTTATAGCAAATTTGTAACGTTGACTGCTCACTGTTGGTGTAGCCTAAGTCGCTCATACGTAACGATGTGGCATACTCAAGGTACATATAACCTTTTTCGGTTTTCTTAAACGGTAAATCAGTGGTTTTATTTTTTAGAAAAGATCGACAAATAGCGGGTGAACTGCCATATAAATAGGGGATTAGCCAGCAAAAACGTTTGTAGTTTCTTAAAAGTGCAAAGTATTTATCAGAGATATAATCATCAAGTACATCAGTATTTTCTTCAATGCTTTGCAGCGATTGAAAAAAACTTTTTGGAAAAGAAAAGTTAAAATGTATGCCAGAGATAACCTGCATCATGCTGCCATAGCGATTCTTTAAGCCTTGGCGATAAACAGTTTTCATTTTACCTATGTTAGATTTACCGAACTGAGCCAAGGGTATTTTATCGTCATCATCAACAAAACACGGCATACTCATCGGCCACAATAACTCACCATCAAGTTGACTTAAGGTAAATTTTTGCACATCTTCAAGTTGGGTAATCACTGTTTCAGGTTGATAACTAACCGGGGTAATAAATTCCAGCAAGGTTTCTGAGTAGTCGGTGGTAATATTAGGATGAGTTAACGCCGACCCTAATCGTTCACTGTGCCCGCGTTCAGACAAACGCCCTTCTGGTAGCACTCGAAGTGCTTCACGTTCTATACCTCGACCAAATTGGCTCAAAGAAGTTTGATGCTTTACTTGAGCAAAAGCCGTGATATATTCGTTTAATGATAATGTCAAAATAGTTCCTGATGCGTTACGCCAGTGAGTAAGTGTTATTTAAGGGTGAAATGTTAATTTTCAATGGCTACAATGATTTATTATTCTCTTAATATCGGTTAGGTCCAGCAAATAAAGTATCAACAAAGCGGTAAAAGTTTGCTCACTGACTTTAAACCCACCACCTTACACTGCTAAAATATACCCTATATTGTTGCATTTATCTTTATCTGACTGAGAAATTGAAGCCATTCAGTCAAAGTATATTTATTTTCTTAAAAATTTTATACTGGGCTCTGCAAGCATACAGTTTCTTATTAGCTGAGCTTACGGTAAAGTTAGTTGCTGGACATTTTTAAGTGATAGCTAAAGCTCACAATCCCCCCAACATAAAATAATAATAAAGGTTTACTATGCAAGACAGTGTTTTTAGCTTACTTCCCCCGCTTGTTGCTATTATCATTGCTATATGGCGAAAAAATGCACTTTTCGCACTTTTATGTGGCGTAATGCTTTGTTATGTCATGATAGCAAATGGTCACCCTATTGATAGCTTAACCGGCACTACAGTTGGCATTGCACAAGTATTTTACTCTTTAGGTAACGTTTACATTGTCAGTTTCAGCCTATTAATTGGCGCTTTAGTGACGCTAATGAATCAATCGGGCGCAGTCAATGGCTTTATTAACCACCTTGCCTCATTAAATTTAGTAAAAAATAGCCGACAAGCTAGCATGTTACCAACCGTTATCGGTACCAGCATTTTTACCGATACTAATCTCAGCATGTTTACTGCCGGCATGGCGAGTCAAAAGCTATTCGATCAACACAAACTTAGCCGAGCTAGGCTGGCTTATTTGGTCGATTCAACCTGTGCACCGATCAGTATTTTATTTTTGATTAATGGCTGGGGAGCTTATGTTTTAGGCTTACTTGACGGTTATTCATTTAATGACCCGGTCGGCATTTTAATCGGCACCATTGGTTATAATTTTTATGCCCTTATTGCCGTGGCTTTGGCTTATTACACCGCGTTTAGTGGTAAAGTTTTTGGGCCATTAAAGCGCGCTGAATCGCTAGTTCAAGCAAAGCAGAAAACCACCGTTGATGATGTTGCCCCCGCCTATATTATGTGGTTCCCGATGCTAACGCTATTAATCAGCACTTTTATACTACTTTGGTTGACCGGTGACGGTGATATACGTCGAGGCTCTGGTGCTTTCTCTGTATTTTGGTCGGTGGTTAGTGCACTGGTATTCTTAGTGCTCTTAATTATTGGCCACAAGCTCATGTCATTTTCTACTATCGTTAAAACCATCATTACCGGTATTAAGCACATGTCGCCTGTGGTCGCTATTCTAGTGCTGTCGTTTGCTTTTGGCGACGCGATTAAAGCGCTTGGTACGGGCGTTTATGTTAGCCAATTAATTAACGTTGAAGTACCCTTGTTTTTAATGGCCCCGATTTTATTTATTGCGGCTGCGATTATGGCATTTGCGACCGGCACCTCATGGGGCACCTTTGCGATACTTATTCCCATTGCCGTACCTATCGCGCAACAAAGCGGCTTACCTATTGAGTTTTTGGTGGCTGCCGTGCTAGGTGGCGGTATATTTGGTGACCATGCTTCACCTATTTCAGACACCACCATTGTTGCCTCTATTGCCAGTGGCTGTGATCACTTTGAACATGTTAAAACCCAGTTACCTTATGCCTTAGTAGGCGCAGTACTCACGCTAATTATATACGTTATTATCGGGTTGAGCTTTTAATGTCAGAGCAACCATTAACCGTGATTGATCACCAAGCTGACTTTATCATCATTGATAAACCCCAAGGGCTCAGTTTTCACGATGAAGATGAGCTTGGCAGTGGCTTGTTTTCGCAAATAAAAGCTCAGCTAAAAACACAGTTTGCACTGACTGAGCTTTATCCCGTTCATCGTTTAGACAAGATGACCTCGGGACTGATTATTGTGGCTAAAAATAGTGCCACCGCAAGAGTGTTTCAACAACAATTTGAGCAACACCAAGTGCAAAAATTTTACTTGGCAATAGCCGAAGGTAAGCCGAAAAAAAAACAAGGCTTAATTAAAGGTGATATGGAAAAAAGCCGCAGAGGCATGTGGAAATTACTCCGCACTATGGGTAATCCAGCGATTAGCCAAGTCTTATCTTATCCTATCGCCCCCAAACAACGGCTCTATTTAATTAAGCCGCATTCAGGTAAAACCCATCAAATTAGAGTGGCACTAAATAGCATAGGTGTACCAATACTCGGTGATCCGTTATACAACAATAACCTCAATACTGACCGAGGCTATTTACACGCCTTTGCCTTAAGCTTTAGTTTGCACAATAAACAATATCAGTATTGTCTACCGCCAAGCGCTGGCACTGTGTTCAATAATGCGTCAACGCTTGAGGTTGTAGAGCAACTTACCCCACCGTGGCAACAGCTTTGGCCTGCGCTATAACCTACGCTTACACGAGAACAGAATAAGAAAAGGGAGCTAAATAGCTCCCTTTTTAATGCCTAAATTTTAACACGGTTTTATTACAATGAATGCCAGAAAACAATACCAATTGCCGTTGGGCAAACAAACTTAGTATACCAAGGCCAAATTTTCCAAAATAACGAATGTTCAACCATGTCATTACCTTGCTTAAGTTCATTTAAAATATCGTTACGAAACCAAATCCAACCAACAAATACACAGCACAACATCGAAATCAGTGGCTGACCATAAACGGTAGAAATTGAAATAATCAAACCAAAAAGCAGATCAAAATTAAATACAATTAAGGTACTTAACATAAAGATACCCAAGCCAATAAAGGTGGTCGCTTTTTTGCGTTTAATATTGTGGCGTTCTACTACATATGAAACTGGCCCCTCTAACATTGAAATACTTGATGTTAATGCGGCAATAGACATTAAGACAAAAAAGCCAAAGCCAACAAATAAACCGATAGCACCCATGCCGTCGAATAACGTAGGTAGCACATCAAAAACTAAATTAGGACCAGAGATTAAACTACCATCTGCACTAAATATAGCCACGCCTTGTGCTTGGGCAACGTACATTGATGGAATAATTAACAATCCAGCTAAGAAAGCGATTGAAACATCAATTAGGGTAACTTGCGCGCCTAAAGTCACTAAGTTTTCTTTCTTGGAGATATATGAGCCGTAAATCACCATAACACTGGTACCTAACGACAATGAAAAGAACGCTTGCCCCAGTGCACTGATCAGTAAGTCGGGCTCAAATAAACGAGAAATATCAGGATTTAAATACGCGGCAAAGCCTGCTTCTGCTCCTTCTAAAGTGAAAACATAGAAGATCAATAAAATCAGCAAACCTATTAGCATAGGCATTAAACGCTTAGACCATTTTTCAATGCCCTGCTCAACACCTCGGCGAATAATTGCTATAGTAAGCATCATAAATAATGCAGAAAAAATTAAATTACGCGCTATAGATTGTGACGTAAGCCAGCTTGACGCTTCATTAAAACCTAATATAGTCGTTATAGGCTCAATCGCGAATGACATCATCCAACCGGCCAAAATGCCATAAAAACTTAAAATTAATGCTGCACAAATAATGCCGCCAAAGCCAACGACAAAAGCAAAACGCTTGTGAAAAATATTTCGTGATATTTTTTGCAAAGACGTCACCGCATTGGCTTGACCATATCGCCCTATCAGTAACTCCGCCATAAAAGCGGGATACGCTAAACAAAAGGCAAGCACTAAGTAAACCAGCACAAATGCAGCGCCACCGTTACTTGCCGTTTGTGTTGGAAAACCCCATATATTACCTAACCCTACTGCAGAACCCGCCGCCGCCATGATAAAACCAAAACGAGAACTGAACGCACCTCTAGAAGCAGCCATTTAAAACCATTATTTTTATTATTTGATTAAGCTAATTTACTTAAAGTATTAAGAAAAAAACAGTGTTTATTAATAAAAAAGCTCATGAAAGTGCTTTTAATGGCTGTTTTTGGCGTAAAGATTTCATTACTGGCTAAATTACAGTCAATCGTTTATTTATTGCTGCAATAGCTTTGAAAAAGATTAAAGCAAAAAAAAAGAGGCCAAGACCTCTTTTTAAAAATTTGATACTAACAAATAGAAAATAACGCTATTAGGCCAAATTAATCTCTAAAGTTATTATATTGAAATGATTGCTCAAATTCAGTTTCTCTAAGTAACTGCATCACAGCTTGTAAATCATCGCGCTTTTTACCGGTAACACGCACTTGTTCACCTTGAATTGAAGCCTGCACTTTTAACTTGCTGTCTTTGATTAATTTAACCACTTTTTTAGCAACCAGTTGCTCGATGCCTTCTTTAAAAGTCGCCTCTTGGCTAAAGTTTTTCCCGGTGTGTTCAATGCTGCTCAGTGTTAGCGCTTTGGCGTCAATATTTCGCTTGACTAATTGGCTTCTCAGCACATCTGCCATTTGCTTAAGCTGAAAGTCAGCATCACCTTTCATCGTTACTGTTGGGGTTTTCCAAGTAAAGCTTGCGTCTGCACCTCGAAAGTCGAATCGAGTTGATAACTCGCGGTTAGCATTTTCAGTTGCGTTTCTAACTTCTTCCAAATTAATTTCGGAAACAATATCCATTGAAGGCATGATGATTCTCTATCTAACAATAATTGGGGATATATTATCAATATATGAAATTAATACCAATACAGAAGATAACAAATTATTGCTTTGACTAGGAGTAATGCTAGTTGAATTAACTCAGCGATCGATTAGTTAATTTAATTGCAATAAAGCCTTTAGTTCAAAACAACAATGATAGTTTTCGTTGCTTAGCACTGATATGATTAATGACATCTGATTTTATCAAGCACAATGACCGACACCGCAATGAAAAGTCGCTATCACTTATCCATTCTCGCCATAATTGTCATGCTATTTTTTTGCTTTTACTTTAGCTCTCAAGACTTGAGGCGCATCGTTTTTCGCAGCACGGAAATCGACTCTATTGGCCATATCATTAGTTTTTTTTGCTTAACTTGGGTACTACACAGCATATTAAAACTGCCGTTATTTAACACCATGTTGACCGTAGCTTTTTACGGCATACTCACCGAGTTAGGGCAGCATTATTTAGGCTTTCGCAGCGCACAAGTGAGTGACTTTATTTCTGATCTCATCGGTATAGCAATATTTGGTGTTATTAGATGGGCAATTTTGATGTATCGGAATCGTTCTAGCAATAAGTCGACATAATGAATATTGTTGTTATTGGCCAAGGGGCTATCGGACTGCTCTGGTATCATCATTTGGTTAAAACGCCTGAAAACTCAGTCAGTTTGTCGTGCTCAGCAAGCGCAAGCTCTATTCCCAGTCATTACCACTTCACTAACATTAAAAACCACAGCGAAGAAGGTTTATTAACCCTCGCTAATAACGCTAGCTTTGCCAATGCAGAGTTGATATTGCTCTGCGTAAAGTCTTATCAAGTCAAAGCAGCCATGGAAGCTTTAAACAATAAGATATCAACTCAAGCAATCATTGTTTTTTGTCATAACGGCATGGGCGCATACCACGACTTAGCCAAAATCCAGCAGCCTTGTTTAGCGCTATTAACCACCCATGGCTGTAAAATAATCCGCCCTTTTCATGCTCAGCATACCGGTTTAGGTCATCATGATTTAGGCGTGGTCACTGGTAATATTACGCTATCAATGCGCGATAATATTAGCGCAACATTGACCCAAGCTTTGCCAACATTAATTTTTACAGAAGCTATTAAAGACAAGCAATGGCTTAAATTAGCGATAAATTGTGTTATTAACCCGATAACCGCCATAGAAAACATTGATAACGGCCAGTTACTTGATGATAGATTTAGGCTACTCATTACGGCATTAATTAGTGAAATCATTGCTGTAGCCGCTGATGAAAACATTAACTTTGACTTTAATGAGCTGCAAGCCACAATACTGCAGGTAGCGAAAAATACGGCTGAAAATTGCTCTTCAATGCGCAGTGACATTCTACAGCAACGCAAAACTGAGATTGATTATATCAATGGCTACATGGTTAGTTTGGCTAAAAAGGCAGGTCTGGGTGTAGCCCAAAATGAAAAGTTAATACGGCAAATTAAAGCGTTAGAAGTTTAGTATTCACTAATGCTTAGCATTAAAAAAGGCGATGAGTCTATACTCGCTCCACTTAAAAGTTGCCTATTGAAGTGGAGCGGGAATATAGTGTTATTTAGGCTCGATTGTAGTTAAATGTCGTCGTCTCAAATGAAATTAACTTGGTTATTCATATTGACCTATCACGTTATACCAAGTTGATTAATTGCCTGTTTAACGGTTGACGGACTAAAGTCTGACCTACAGAAAAATCGCCCATAGGCGGTATTTATGGTCGATACACTTTCACATTGGTAAAACCTGCGCCTAATAAATATAACGCTTGTAATTTACTCATCACACCTTGGTCGCAATAAAGTAAGTAGTCTTTAGACTTATCTAAGTCGCCAAATTGACTGGCTAGTTTGTAAAACGGTAGGTGTATAACTTCTACGCCCTCTAACGCTAAAGGCTGGTCATCTTCTTCATCAGGGCTTCGAATATCGAGTACAACCGCATTGGCAGGGATATTATCTAAGGTATCAACCGCATGAATTTCTGCTTCACTTTCTTTGCCGATATCACGGACATCAAAGACTCGGGTTTCATCGACGACTTTGTCAAGAATTGAGAAATCAAATTTTTCTTCTTCTGCTTCAACTTTTGACAATACGGCTTTTACTGTTGGCTTTTTAGAAATAACACCACAATATTCAGGAATGGTTTTGGCAAAGTCTTCGGTACCAATTTCCCGTGCAATATTAATAATATCTTGTTTTTCGTAGGTCACTAATGGCCGTAAAATCAAAGTACTAGTCGCCCGATCAATCACATTTAAGTTAGTGATTGTTTGACTAGAGACCTGACCTATTGCCTCACCGGTAACTAAGGCTTGAATACCCATTTTTTCAGCTATTGTAGCTGCAGCTCGCACCATCATACGTTTAAGTACAACGCCCATTAGGCCATTGTCAATGTGTTTGAGTATTTGTGCAACGACCGGTTCAAAATCTACAGCAAAAAACTTCACCCGATGTGAGGCACCATATTTGTCCCATAAATAATAACTGACTTGCTTAACACCGACTTCATGCGCAGCACCGCCTAAATTAAAGAAACAATAATGCGTTCGTGCACCTTTTTTAATCATTTGATAACTAGCGACACCAGAATCAAAACCACCCGACATTAGCGACAACACATCTTCTTGTGTGGCAATAGGAAAACCGCCCATACCTTTGTGACGCTGGGTAACAATATATAAATGGGTATTTTTAATTTCTAAATACACAGTGAAGTCGGGTTTTGTCAATTTAACGCTAGCAGATGCAACCTGCAGATTTAATCCGCTGCCAACATATTTTTCGACTTCCATAGAATTAAAGTTGTGCTTACCTGAACGCTTTACTCTGACAGAAAATGTTCTGTTTTCAATGTTTTTAGCATGCACTGCTAAGGTTTTTTCATAAATATCATTAAGGTCAGTAAAGCTGGCTTGTTGCACCTCGAGAAACATCGGGATGCCTGGCGTGGACTGTAAAGTCGCTATTAATTTTAAACGGTTTTCAGGTGTGTTATTAGCCGTATTAACTTCAATATTGTCCCAGTGCATTTGTGTTGTCACTTGTTCATCAACACGACGTAAAACATTTTTTATACTTGATTCTAAAATCTTAGTAAAACGCTTACGCACTGGACGGCTTTTAATGGTTATTTCAGCTTGTAGCTTAACAATAAATCTCATCAACAATAACGCCCTTATTTAGAATGGCGCGCATTATATACCCGTTTCACTGCAATATGCAATTTCAGCGCTAAGCCCTCTAATACCAATTACATTAATTAACCACTCAAATTTAGCCAGTCTCTAAAGCATATATCTTTCACCCTTTTTATATCACTTATGAAGCCGTTCCATGCATTACTACAAGATTCAACAATATCGTCATAATCCTTAAAACATTTATTCGCTAACTCATTCTGTCTTAACCACTGCCATACCTGTTCAATTGGATTTAATTCAGGTGAATAAGCGGGT
>NZ_VOLS01000017.1 GCF_007954265.1 Colwellia sp. C1TZA3
ACCCGCTTATTCACCTGAATTAAATCCAATTGAACAGGTATGGCAGTGGTTAAGACAGAATGAGTTAGCGAATAAATGTTTTAAGGATTATGACGATATTGTTGAATCTTGTAGTAATGCATGGAACAGCTTCATAAGTGATATAAAAAGGGTGAAAGATATATGCTTTAGAGACTGGCTAAATTTGAGTGGTTAATTAATGTAATTGGTATTACACACCCGATAAATCGCTTTGATTTATAATGGCTAATATAATGCCTAAGACTGGCTAACAAACTTTCCTAAAGCGTAAACCGTCTCTTCAACTTGATATTATATAAGCTCAGCAGCTAATCCTGTGCCATTTTCAGTGATGACTACTAGTAGACGGTCACTTGTATTGTATGCCCACTTGCTGCTCATCATTATGGCGCACACCATTGGTGCGTTAATTTCTTCACCGTAGTGCAAAATCTCTATTTCGACTAAGCACTTAAACTCTATCCAATTGAATTTATTATTAAAAATATATTGGATCATTTATTGCAGATAACAAACCATTATCTAGTTCCGCTAATACAGCGGTAATTTAAAGAAGTAGGACTGCAAAAATGAACACACAAGCTCAAAAAATAGTCGTCGTTGGCAATGGCATGGTTGGCCATCATTTTGTTGATGAAATGGCGAAACATGCAGGCTATGAAATTACCGTACTATCAGCTGAAGATCGTTTAGCTTATGACCGTGTTCACTTGTCAGAGTATTTTTCTGGAAAAACTGCTGATGATTTAGCCATGACTACGCCAGCATACTATAACGAAATTGGTGTTAACTTTTTCACCAACGCGAAAGTAACTGATATTGATAAAGCTGCAAAAATCGTTACCACTGAAACGGGTGACACTTTCGCTTACGACAAATTAATTATGGCAACTGGCTCATATCCTTTTGTTCCCCCTATTCCAGGTAAAGAGCGTGACCATTGCCTGGTTTACCGTACAATTCAAGATTTAGAAGACATTCAAGCGTCAGCTAAAGCCGGTAAAGTCGGTGTTGTGGTGGGGGGTGGTTTATTAGGCTTAGAAGCCGCTAACGCACTTAAGGAATTAGGCTTACAGACACACGTGGTAGAATTTGCGCCACAATTAATGGGTGTGCAATTAGACAAAGACGGTGGCGCTTTACTTCGTTCAATGATCGAAGATATTGGCGTGCAAGTGCATACCCAAAAAGCCACCAGCGAAATTGTTGATGGCGAAACCTGTGTTCACCGGATGAATTTTGCTGATGGGACACATTTAGAAACTGACGTTATTTTATTTTCTGCGGGTATTCGCCCTTATGATAACTTAGCACGTGAATTTGACTTGGCCGTTGGCGAACGTGGCGGCATTGTGGTTGATAACCACTGTAAAACCTCTGACGAAAGTATTTACGCTATTGGTGAGTGTGCTTTATGGAATAACTTTATTTTTGGTTTAGTGGCGCCAGGTTACACTATGGCAAAAGTTACTGCCGATAACATTATTGGCGGTGAGCAACAATTTACCGGTGCGGATATGAGCACTAAGTTAAAATTAATGGGCATGGACGTGGGTTCAATTGGCGATGCCCATGCACGTACTCAAGGCTGTAAAAGCTATGTTTATTCAAACCAACCTGATCAAATTTATAAAAAAATAGTCGTCAGTGCAAATGGTAAAGAATTAATAGGCGCTGTTTTAGTGGGTGATACCAGTGAATACGATACATTATTACAATACGCATTAAATGGCATTGAATTACCAGAAAACCCCGACGGTTTAATTTTACCAAGCTCAGGCGAAAAACCTACTTTAGGCGTGGACGCTTTACCTGATACCGCCACTATCTGTTCATGTTTGAATGTCACCAAAGGCGATATCATTGCTGCTATTGATTGTGGCGCCGTTGATGTCGGTGAAGTTAAGTCGTCAACGAAGGCAGGAACGGGTTGTGGTGGTTGTGCCGCATTATTAAAAAAAGTAACCGATCACGAATTAGAAAAACGTGGTGTTGAAATTAGTACTGACCTTTGTGAACATTTTGCTTACAGCCGGGTGGAGTTGTTTCACATTGTGCAAGCTGAACAAATTAAAACCTTTGACCTATTAATAGAAAAACACGGTTCAGGTTTAGGCTGTGAAATTTGTAAGCCAGCCGCCGCGTCTATTCTTGCTTCGGTATGGAACGATTACGTATTAAAACCAGACCATGTCTCACTGCAAGACACCAACGATACCTTTCTAGGTAACATGCAAAAAGATGGTACTTACTCTGTTGTTCCACGTATGCCTGGCGGTGAAGTAACACCGGACAAATTAATTGTTATTGGTGAAGTCGCTAAAGAATATAACCTATATACCAAAGTAACCGGTGGCCAACGTATCGATTTATTTGGCGCCCGTGTTGACCAATTACCCGCGATATGGAAACGATTAATTGATGCAGGTATGGAAACAGGTCATGCCTACGGTAAATCATTACGTACGGTAAAATCTTGTGTGGGCAGCACTTGGTGTCGTTACGGCCAACAAGACAGCATGGCAATGGCTATATTTTTAGAAGATCGCTATAAAGGTTTACGCTCTCCTCATAAAATTAAGTTTGCTGTCTCAGGTTGTACACGCGAGTGTGCTGAAGCACAAAGTAAAGACATTGGTATTATCGCCACTGAAAACGGCTGGAACTTATACGTCAGTGGCAATGGCGGCATGAAGCCTCGACACGGTGACTTATTTGCCACTGATTTAGATGATCAAACTTTAGTAAAATATATTGATCGTTACTTAATGTTTTATGTGCGCACCGCCGATCGTCTAACTCGTACTTCTGTCTGGTTAGAGAATCTAGAAGGCGGTTTAGCCTACATGGAAAAAATAGTGAAAGACGATCACTTAGGGATTAATGCTGAATTAGAAAAACAAATGCAAAATGTGGTTGATACCTATCAATGTGAGTGGAAAACAACCATTGAAAGCACCGAACAACTAAAACGATTCCGTCAGTTTGTTAACTCTGACACCGTCGATGGCAATATCGAGTTTGTTACTGAGCGTGATCAAATTCGACCCGCTCAAGGTGATGAGAAAAAATACGGCGTTCAAATTCAAGCCATTGATTTAATACCAGTTCCATTAAGTTTGTGATCTTGTTGTGCGCAGGAAAAATAACTCAAGGTAAGGCGCTCGATTGAGCAATAGCTGGCTATTGGGAGTGAGAGCAACACAGCCTTGAGCTATTTTAACTAGTACAAGTGAGCAATAACTTAATGGGATTGGTATAACACCTGCATAAGAAACGTTTACCCATAAGGAAAATAAAATGACCACAGAAAATACCTGGCAAACCATCTGCCCAACCAGTGATTTAATTAAAAATGCAGGTGTTTGCGCCTTATTAGCCAATCAAGAACAAGTAGCCCTATTTCAAGTAGGTAACGATACCGTTTATGCTGTTGCTAACTTTGACCCCTTTGGCAAAGCAAATGTTTTATACCGCGGTTTAATTGGCGAAACTAAAGGTGATGTCTATGTTGCTTCACCCTTATTAAAACAGCGCTTTGTTTTAAATACCGGAGCCTGTTTAGATGATGATACCTTCGCGATTAAAACCTATCAAACACGCGTTACTGAGGGCAAATTAGAAATATTCGGTTAAGTCTTTACTCTTATCGATTTTACCATCCCAGCTTAAGTGATTAAGCTGGGATTTTTGTTTTTAGTGATGTAGAGATAAGCGTATCAACAAATTTGATCACGTTAATCACTACAAAAATTTTATTGAAAGTACCATTTTCAACCTATGAACAACAATACTTTTGTTGATAGCATGTTTTTGCATAAGAGGCGGGCATAAAAGCTAAACTGATAACCATCAATCATACGCTAGTGATAAATGTAGCGTGATTGAACCTGATGAAGATAAATAAAACTTAGTGAGCTCAATATTGAATACCAAATGGGATAACTTTATTTATGCTCAGATTCTGTTCGTTATTTTTATTTTTATTTTTATTTTTATTTTTATTTTTATTTTTATTTTTATTTTGGTGCAGGCTTGCATCATAAACTAACAAAATACCGCTAATAAAAGCCTCGTAAAAACTAATTCGTTGATATTAAACAACTTAATTTAATGGCATAAAACCTGCTCTATTCCTTTAAATATAACCTCTTATTTTCTCTGATTAAATTAAATTGACAAAAACACCTTATTTTCATCGAACAAATATCTGATGTTGCTAAATGTATATAACAATATTGAGCCATTAGTATTTAACCAGTAAAAACCATAAATTTAACCGCGATTTTAAAAAGAAATTCAAGGGATAAACCATGCAACCAGTTCGTCAACTTTCAACACTTACTGCATTGATTTTATTAGCAGGCTCAAGTGTTTCAGCTAACGCCAATAGTGAGCGAGAAACCCAAGCTAAAACCAGTGTCGATTTGAACTTGCGCTACGAGGCAGTTGCTCAAAACAACGCTTTAAAAGATGCCTCGGCATTAACTTTAAGAACCCGATTAAATTACACTAGTGCTAGCTACCATAGCTTTACAGGCGTTATTGAATTTGAAGACTCACGCCAAGTAGCGGGTATTAACGACTATAACGATACCGTGGGCAACAATACGCCATATGCTATTGTTGCCGATCCAGAAACTACTGAACTAGACCAAGCTTTTGTGCAATACCAGCAAGGTAAAATCATCGCTAAAGTAGGTCGACAAATTATCACCTTAGATAACCATCGTTATGTTGGCCATGTCGGCTGGCGCCAAGATAGACAAACATTTGATGCAGCAACACTAGATTATGCTCCATTAGATAATCTACAAATGAGCTATAGCTACATTAATAAACGTAACCGTATTTTTGCACAAGTAAAAAATCTGCACTCAAAAGATCATCTACTTAACATTACTTATAAAACGAACTATGGGCAACTAACCGCTTACAGCTACCTTTTAGAAGTTGATGAAGGCGCGAAAAACGGTTTAGATACTTTTGGGCTGCGTTTAAACGCTAATAAGAATAAATTTACATACTTTGCTGAATATGCCAGACAAAGTGCTGACAGTAGTACCACTGACTATTCTGCAAGCTATATGGCCATAGAAGGCGGTTATAGCTTTGATGCTGTAGCCGTTAAATTAGGCGCTGAAGTACTGGGTAGTGATGAGGCAATGTATGGTTTTTCAACACCACTAGCGACACTGCATAAATTCAATGGTTGGGCCGATCAGTTTTTGCTAACCCCAAAAGAGGGCTTGGTTGATATATATGCCTCTATTGCCGGTAAAGTCTTTGATGGTAGTTGGACCGTTGCCATACATGATTACTCTGTTGATAAAGCCACCGAGACAGTTGACGATTTAGGCCGTGAAGTCAATGTGGTTTACACAAAGAAATTCGCTAAAAATTATACCGCAGGCATAAAGTACGCCGCTTACTCAGCAGGCGATTTAGCCGCAGCTAAAGTCGACACGGATAAATTTTGGCTGTGGCTTGGTGCTAAATTTTAGCTCACCAAAGACACTTATAATGATAACGCTCAGTACTTTTATTCAGCGTTATCAAAAATTATAAACCCATATAACTATTGCAGCAGGTAAATAAAATTAGCTCAAGTAATCAACAAATCATCGAGAAAAAAAAAGTGGTTGTGGTCGGTAACGGCATGGTGGGTCACCATTTTGTTGAGCAATTGGCTCAATTGAACACAGCTGACCAAGCCATTGAGATAACCGTTTTGTCAGCAGAGCCTCGCCTTGCTTATGACCGTGTTCACCTTTCAGCATACTTCAGTGGCAAAACAGCTGCAGATTTAGCCATGGCTGACGAAAAAACCTACCAAGATTGGGCGGTAAATTTTCAAACTAATGCCAAAGTTGTTGATATCGATCGCAGCAATAAAAATGTTGTCACGCAAAGCGGGCAAGTTATCGCTTATGACAAACTTATTTTAGCTACTGGCTCTTATCCTTTTGTACCGCCTATTCCAGGAAAAGATCGCGAGCATTGTTTGGTTTATCGCACCATAGATGACTTAGATAAGATTCAAGCCAGCGCAAAGGTCAGTAAAGTAGGCGTTGTTATTGGCGGTGGTTTATTGGGTCTTGAAGCTGCCAATGCCCTAAGTCACTTAGGTTTAAAAACTCATGTGGTTGAATTTTCGCCACAATTAATGGCTGTGCAAATTGATGCTGGTGGCGGTCGGTTATTAAAAGAAAAAATTGAAGCCTTAGGTGTTGAGGTGCATACATCAAAAGCCACCAGCGTAATTGAAGACGGCGAAACCTGTCGTTACAAGCTGTGTTT
Organism: Colwellia sp. C1TZA3; assembly: GCF_007954265.1. Lineage (GTDB taxonomy): Bacteria > Pseudomonadota > Gammaproteobacteria > Enterobacterales > Alteromonadaceae > Cognaticolwellia. The sequence goes on from NZ_VOLS01000017.1 coordinate 6,322, forward strand.
TAGTGATAATACTGTGCTAGAAACTGACCTTATTTTATTCTCCGCAGGTATTCGCCCTTATGACAATCTAGCTAAATCATTCGCGCTTGAAATGGGTGAACGAGGCGGTATAGTGATTAATAACCACTGCCAAACCTCAGATAAAAATGTCTATGCCATTGGCGAATGTGCGCTTTGGAACAACTTTATTTTTGGTTTAGTTGCGCCAGGTTACGACATGGCTAAAGTGGCGGCAAAACATATCATGGGTGAACAAGCCTTATTTACCGGTGCCGATATGAGTACTAAATTAAAACTCATGGGCGTTGAAGTAGGCTCAATAGGTGACGCACACGCAAAAACACCGGGATCAATAACCTATAGCTATCAAAATCAACCTACAGGCGTATACAAGAAAATTGTGGTTTCGAGTGACAAAAGCAAAATGCTCGGCGCGGTATTAATTGGTGATACCAGTGAATACGACTCCTTATTACAATACCTGCTTAATGCCATAGATTTACCTGCATCACCCGAAGCACTGATACTGCCTTTATCAGGAGAAAAACCCACCTTAGATGTTGCGACATTACCTGATACCGCCATTATTTGTTCATGTCATCACGTTACAAAAGGCAATATTATCAGCTCAATAGCTCAAGGGGCTTGTACCGTGGGTGAGATTAAAACCTGCACTAAAGCCAGTAGCGGGTGTGGGGGTTGTAGCGCTTTATTGAAAAGTGTCGCTGATGCAGAATTTGAAAGCCGTGCTGTGGAAGTTAAAAAAGATATTTGTGAGAGTGTCATCGAATAAAATCTAAAAATAAATAAACAAAACTAGCAAAACATCCCATATAAAGCGGGCTGTAAATCATTCTCTGTTTTAAAGGTAAATTTTATGAGTTGTTCTCAATCGTCACATATTGTTCAATCGACTTGTGCATACTGTGGTGTAGGTTGCGGTATTGATATCACCGTTAACAATGGCAAGGCCAGTGCATTAGTGGGCACACTAGAGCACCCCGCCAATTTTGGACAACTGTGCGTAAAAGGCAGTAATTTATTAGCCACCACCGATTTAACCAACCGCCTGCTTGAGCCACAAATAAATAACCAAACAGTTGATTGGTCAACGGCGACAAGCCATGTTGCCAATAAATTTGCACAAATTATTAAAGAGCATGGCCCTGATGCTGTCGCTTTTTATGTCTCAGGACAAATACTGACCGAAGATTATTACCTCGCGAATAAATTAATGAAAGGCTATATCGGCTCAGCCAACATTGATACCAATTCACGTCTTTGTATGTCGTCAGCCGTTGCAGCGTATAAACGCAGTTTTGGTGAAGATGTTGTGCCTTGCAGCTATGACGATTTAGACAGCACAGAGCTGTTATTAATTACCGGCTCTAATGCCGCCTGGACCCATCCAGTGTTATTTCAGCGCATTGAACGCGCTAAAAGACGTAATCCAGCGATGAAAGTTGTGGTTATTGACCCACGTAAAACCGCAACTTGCCAAATAGCTGATTATTTTTTGCCGATAAAACCAGGCACTGACGCCGCATTTTTTAACGGTCTTTTAAACTATTTAAGCGCTAATAATGGCTTAAATAGTGACTATATTGCACAGCACACCCAAGGTTTCGAACAAGCCGTATTAGAGGCAAAAAAATGGTCACTCGCTAAAGTATCAGCCTATTGCGATATTGATCAAAAAACCATGAAAAGTGTCTATCAATTATTTGCCCGTACTGAGAAAGTTCTCACTTTTTTTTCAATGGGAATAAACCAGTCAAACTCAGGCGCTGATAAGTGCCAAAGCATTATTAATTGTCATTTAGCCACAGGAAAAATAGCCAAAGACGGTTGTGGTCCTTTTTCTATCACAGGTCAACCCAACGCCATGGGCGGCAGAGAAGTCGGCGGTTTATCTAATCAATTAGCCTCACATATGGATATTGAAAACCCTGAGCACCGCTCAACCGTACAGCGTTTTTGGCAATCGCCCACTATGGCTGATAAAGCGGGCTATAAAGCCGTTGATCTGTTTGACGCGATGGATGAAGGTAAAATTAAAGCGGTCTGGATAATGGCGACTAATCCCATGGTAAGTTTACCTGATGGTAAAAAAGTCGCCCGAGCACTGAATAAGTGTGAGTTTGTTGTGGTCTCTGACTGTGCTGAAAATAATGATACTTTAGACTTTGCTGATGTAAAACTACCGGCAACGCCATGGTTAGAAAAAAATGGTACTGTTACCAATTCAGAACGCCGAATTTCCCGTCAAACTAATGCAATAGCACCTAATGGCCAAGCAAAGCACGACTGGAAAATAATTGCAGAAGTAGCCACAGCCATGGGTTTTTCAGGCTTTGATTATTCGCATGCTAGTGAGGTTTTTCGAGAGTTTGCTCAATTGTCAGGTTTTGAAAATAATGGCGAACGTGTTTTTGATATTTCGGCATTTTCAACCATTACCACACGACAATATGACCGTTTAAAACCCGTACAATGGCCGGTTAATCACAACTACCCTGAAGGTAAAAAACGGGTTTATGAAGATGGACAGTTCTCTACGCCTTCAGGCAAAGCACTATTTTTTCCTATTACGCCGCGCCAACCAACCCAAAAAACGTCAGCAAAATTTCCCTTTCGATTAAACAGCGGTCGGTTAAGAGATCAATGGCACACCATGAGCCGAACAGGTAAAGCGTCGCAGCTTACCGCGCATACCGATAAATGTTATCTCTATATTAACCCTGAAGATGCCGCACGGTTAAACATAGTTGATGATGAAATAGTCAATATTTCATCAAGTGTAGGGCAAGCAACTGTTCATGCAAAATTAGATAAAAATCAACGTGCTAATGAATGCTTTATGCCTATTCATTGGAATAAGCAGTTTGCTTCTAGCGCCAATGTCAGCAATTTATATGCAAGTATTACCGACCCAATTTCTGGTCAACCTGAAATTAAACACGGGGCCATCGCTTTAAGCAAAACAACATTTAAACAATTTGGACAACTTCATATTAGTGAAGACTTTATTGTTCAAACTCAAATAACTAACGAATTTTGGACCAAAGCACGAACAAGCTATGGCATGAGCTTTCAATTTGCTAATACTAGCCCTGAAACTGATATATTGCACTGGTGCCAAACAACCAGTCAAATCTCCGGTGAATGGCTGCAATTTAGCCAAGAAAGCACCCGCTATGTTCTTTGTTTGCAAGCAGGTAAATTAGTGTTTTTATGTTACAGTTCAGCAACTAATCCAAATATCGAAAGCGCATGGCTTGAACATATTTTCAGTCAAACAAGTTTGCCAGAGCAAGATATTCAATCCTTGTTATCGGGTACTTCAAGTGAGGAATTCGCTAAAGGTAAACAAATCTGTAGTTGCTTTAATATTGGTGAAAAAGACATTATTAGCGCCATTAAAGCTGGCTGTAGTTCAGTTGAACAATTAGGTGACACCTTAAAATGTGGTACCAATTGTGGTTCATGTAAACCAGAGCTCAGTGTTTTACTTAACGAACACAGCATAAATACCACAGAAATAATTAACTCAACTTTTATAGAAGAGATCGCATAACTTGCCAATCATCGTTTTAATGTCAGCATTGAAATGATGACTACACTGGCCAATAAATGTCATCTGCAAAATCATGGAGCGGGTATAGCATGACATTTTAGCTATTATTAGCTAAAATGCTAGCAGACTTAAATAAACTGGCTATAGTCAGTTGCGCCTTAAAATGAAATATCATGTCAACTCAAACACCCACTAAACGCCCTAATACTTTTTTAGAGATTATTTTTAATATTGCTATCCCGTCGGTCATTTTAATGAAATTATCAGGGGATGAATATTTAGGCACTGTATACGCTTTAATTTTGGCGTTATTATTTCCGCTCGGTTATGGCTTGTATGATTTTGTTAAAAATAAGTCAATGAATTTTATTGCCTTACTTGGATTTGTAAGCACCTTATTAACCGGTGGTATTGGTTTATTTGAGTTAGATGTACAATGGCTAGCCATTAAAGAAGCCGCCATTCCTTCTGCGATTGGTTTAGTTGTACTGATATCTGGCTTCTGGGGTAAACCCTTAATTGCAAAGATCTTGTTAAATCCACTGGTGTTTAATTTAGAATTAATCTATCAAACCCTGGAAAATAAAAATAAAACTGATGAGTTTAAAGCCAAAATTCAGCGAGCAAATCACTTTTTATCAACTACTTTTGTTTTTTCTGCAGCCATGAATTACCTCTTAGCTAAATGGATTGTTGTTAGCCCTGCAGGTACCACGGAGTTTAATGAACAATTGGGTGAGATGACCCTATTGAGTTATCCAGTTATTGCGATACCTTCGATGATCATGCTGATTGCGATTATGTTTTATGTCGTCAGAAGTACCATGAAATTAACTGATTTAAAATTAGATAACATCTTGAATAGTGAAAAATAGCTCTAAAACTGACTATAAAATTTATTACAAACTGCAAGCCGAATAAACTGAGCGTTAAGCAAATATTTACTTGATAAAAGCAGTTATACCAAGTTGATTAATTACCTGCTCATTTTTAATGGTTAAAATGAATAACTACAGCGTTATAAAATTTATAAAGTGAATAACTACTGACTAAATTTTATGCCTTGTATTTATCCATTTTTCCTCATGAAAAAGGTGATCACTTAATTAATCAAATTGGTATTACCTAAGCACCTTTTATCATAGCTTGACTATGTCATTTGTATACTTAAAAATATTTTAAAACAGTACAAATCCCGTAAAAAAACCACAGTCAGTTGCCTGAGTGTGGTTTTACTTTACCTAAACTATTTTTACCTAAGCTATTTTTAAGTCAGTATTTTTTTCTTAATCAATCTGCTTTTTAGCCAGCTGCAAAATTGGCAGCCAATAACCAAAGCCCCACAGCATAGTTTGCACAAAGTTCATGGCTAAACCACTTTGCTTTTTAAACTTAGCTTTCATCGCAAAAAACTCAATAAAGTGTACTAAAAGCGCAACACCCGCTAATACCAGAGCATAAAACTGATACTCTGCAGCTAATGGTGACAGCGATAATAGGCCTAATATTGCCAAGACCCATAAACCGGTAAGTAAAGCTTTAAGACTGTATATAACGATATTTAACATCTGCATATTCCTAAATTAATCAGCCAAGATCAGCGCTGACACTTTTTCGGCAATCGCCATTGTTGGCGCGTTTGTGTTACCACTAACCAGCGTTGGCATAATTGAAGCATCAACGACTCGCAGGTTCTTAATGCCATGAACTTTTAACTGATGATCAACCACCGCCATCTCATCATGACCCATTTTGCAGGTACCAACCGGGTGATACACTATGCCTAGGCGCTCTTTTACTTTAGCAAAAATTTGTTCATCGGTTTCAAAAGCTTTGCCAGGATGCACTTCATTATCATAATGATCGGCTAGTGCCGGCGCGGTTAATATTTTACGCAACTGCCTCATACCATCAATCATCACTGCTTTGTCTTTTCCTGCTTCGTCAGAGAAAAAGTTAAAATCAATCTCTGGTGCGTCTTGATAATTAGCAGATTTTAGCGATACTGTGCCAGTACTTTCTGGCCGTAAAACACAAATGTGACATGAAAATCCATGCTGTGATAAAAGTTTCAGGTCACGACCATTATCGTCATATAACAAAGGCAACATATGTAACTGAATATCTGGCCTTTGCACATGCTCACTTGATTTAATAAAGCCACCCGCTTCTAAAATACTATTGGCCAGTTTACCTTTTTTAGCCATAATATATTTCACCGTATCTGGCAGCATTTTCAGTAACCCGGTGACTGACACAGTAAAGCCATCTGTTTTTTTACTTTTGACTAAGACACAAGCATCAACATGTTCTTGTAAATTTTTACCAACCCCTTTAAGTTCATGTACGCAATCAATACCCTGTCCTGCAAGTTCAGTTTTATCACCAATACCCGAGAGCATTAATAGCTGCGGTGAAGCGATAGTGCCACCACTTAAAATCACTTCTTTTTTAGCGGTTATGCTGCTCTTTTCACCTTTGATAACCACATCAACGCCGTAGGCTTGTTGGTCTTTTATAAGTACCTTACTGACTTGCGTATTGGTTAATACCGTTAAATTTTCTCTAGCAAGTACCGGTAGTAAATAGGCATGCGCCGCCGAACAACGCTTGCCATCTTTTATCGTACATTGGTAGTAGCCAACGCCTTCTTGCTCACTGCCATTAAAATCATCAGTAAATTGAAAGCCCGCTTGTTTGCCCGCCTCAATATAACGTTTGCTAATATCGTAGAAAACTGGACGATCGGTAACCTGTAAAGGCCCACTATCGCCATGCAATTCACTTGAGCCACGCTGGTTAGTTTCTGATTTTTTAAAATAAGGTAAAATATCGTCAAATGCCCAACCTTCATTGCCTAAGGCAGCCCAGTGGTCATAGTCTTGCTTTTGACCACGAAGATACAGCATGGCATTGGTAGCAGAGCTGCCCCCTAAGCCTCTGCCACGGGGCACAAACATTGCAGCACCGTGACGAATATCACTTTTAGGCTTAGCATTAAAACTCCAATTAAACTTTTTCAAAAACATAAAGGCTGAAAAAGCGCCTGGGGTATTGACTAACATACTGTTGTTATCACCACCGGCTTCTAATAAACAGACAGTAAATTTACCATTTTCGGTTAATCGATTGGCTAAAACACAACCTGCTGAACCGCCGCCAACGATAATATAATCAAACTTCTTAGCTGATTTTTTTTGACTATTCATTACAAAAACCTCACTTATTTAAATCGGGTTAATTTATTTTTATATTTATATTTATATTTATGCCCATACTATGGTGTAACAATATTGAACCAGAATGGAAATTCATCCATCATCTGTAATAATTGGCCAAATATTTTGCCATTGCCATCGAGCTGCATTTTTCCAGATTTAACCAATTGCCCAAATGACTGTTGTTTTAACAGTAAAAGGTTTAAATCTTTTCGGTCAATAGTGACCGTTAAGTCCGCTTGTTTATCTTGAATATTTTCAATGTTATTCAAATGGGCATTACTTAACTCGACTAAGAATTTTTCATTACGGTCGGGGAAAACAAAGTTAATTTTAAACTGATGTGCCAAGGCTTTATTGGTATTTAACCGTACACCCAAAAAATCAAAAATCAATTCACTACTCATGGCTTTGATGATATCTGGGCCCGCTTTAGTGGCTTTAGCCTTAGTAGGTATGCCGTGGCGCAATTCAAAAGCGGCCGCTAGATAACTATTACGCCAGCCAGCATTTTCAGCTTGATAACCCAATTGTTCTAAGGTGTCTGCTTGTAGATTTTTTGCTGGTTTATTTTCTGGCTGAGCAAAAACTAAGTGATTGAGTAACTCAGCTACCCAGCGATATTCGCCTTTATCAAAAGCTTTTTTCGCCTGAATCAGCACATTTTCTGCGCCGCCCATCAACGCAATATATTTAACCGATGATTGCGCCGGACTCAACTTATTAAGGTTCGCCGGATTGGCGTCATAAAAACCTAAATATTTATTAATAATGCCTCTAACATTATGAGAATAAGAACCATGATAACCGCGGTTATACCACTGATGCGCTAACACATCAGGCACCGCTAATTGGTTATGTATCTCATTTATAGTAACGCCTTTGTTGGCAAGATTTAGTGTCTTATCATGTAAATATCCATACATATCACGCTGCTTTTCTAATACGTCAATAATGTACTCTTTGCCCCACCTTGGCCAAGAATGCGAAGCAAACATGATGTCGCTATCCTGAGCAAAACGATAGATAACCTTATTGATGTACTTACTCCACGCTTGTGAGTCGCGTACTTCAGCGCCACGTAAAGTATAAATATTATGCAGTGTGCCGGTAACATTTTCAGCCAACCAAAGAGTTTTAAACTGGGGGAAATAGGTATTCATTTCTGCGGGTGATTCTGTTCCTGGAGTGTTTTGCATGACCATTTCAATACCATCAACGATAATGCTTTCTTCATCAGCCAAAATTTCTCTCGTTGGTGCAATTAAATCAATATAGCCGGTAGATAAGCCTTTACCGATAGCGGCATCAACTTGGCCTTTAGCGCCTTTTGCAAGCGCATTACCATATTGATAAGTGGCGCGACGCGTCATAGCATTGCCAGCTAAAACATTTTCTTTAATGGCGTGCTCCATAAAACCACGTGGAGCAATAATTTCTACTGCACCAGAATCCACTTCAGCTTGGCTAACCACGCCTTTGATACCACCAAAATGATCGGCATGAGCGTGACTATAAACCACCGCTTTTACTGGAAATTGACCAAGCTCTTGGCTCACCAATGCTAAGGCAGCTTTAGAGGTCGCTGCGGTTAATAGCGGATCAAAAATAATCCAGCCGCTATCACCTTTAATAAAAGTAATATTAGCTAAATCATAGCCTCTGACCTGATAAATACCCTCAGTGACTTGATACAAGCCATAAGCCATATTTAACTTAGCTTGACGTAATAAACTTGGGTTAACACTATCTATATTATCGTTATCAAGTAGAAATTGATAATTACCCAGTTCCCAAACCACGTTACCCAGTTCGTCTTTAATACTGAGCTTTTCTGGGCGTTTGATCAGGCCTTTTTCTACCAAAGAGAAATCAAGGTCATCGCTAAAGGGTAAGTTTTTTAATAATTTGGCTTGATGAGCAATAGTATATTTACTGGCAGGTTTTAACTCAGTATTAGCATAAGCAGACCCCATGCTAACTAACAAGGCACAATATAAAAATACAAAAATACGCTTCAACATATTATTTCTCTTAAATAAGCGACAAAAAAAAGCTGATTAATACCATTGGAAATAAATTCAACAATATTAATCAGCTAGGTTTATTTTACTTAACTTAACGACCTAAACGTCTAAGCGCTGAAGTTGAAAAGTCTTTTCTGTTAACTTTTTCGCCCCAAATCATAAAAGTAGGCTCTTCATTACTTAAACCAGTAACCAAATAGCGGCCAGAATTTAAGTCATGTAAGGTTTCAGCAACTAACCAAGGAGTGTCAACGTCATAAAACTGAATGTTATGGCCTTCTGACAATTTCCATAGTTCACCACGACCATCATATTGATCGATAACAGAGGCGCCCCAAGTATCTTCATCAATAAAGAAGGTACGTTTAGCATAAATATGTCTAGCGCCTTCTTTTAGCGTTGCCTCAACTTGCCAAACACGGTGTAATTCATATCTTAAATGATCAGCATTTAGATGACCTTCTTGTATTAAGTCTTCATATTTTGCGGTGGTATCTAGTAAGTTATAAGAGTTGTAAGGAATATAAAGCTCTTTTTTGCCAACTAGTTTCCAGTTATAACGATCCGGAGCACCATTGTACATATCATAGTTATCAGTCGCTCTTAAACCATCAGTACCTGCGCCTGGGCCATCATAAGCGACATTAGGTGCACGACGAACACGACGTTGACCTGCATTATAGACCCAAGCTTTACGAGCTTCTTTCACTTGATCGATAGTTTCATGAACCAATAACGCTGTACCGGTTAAGCGTGATGGCGCAGTAATTTGTTGCAAATAATAAAACAAGATATTGGCATCTTTTTCATCATCACGGCCACCTTTTAAAAATTCAGGCCAGACTAACTGATCATTCATTTTTACTGGTACAAATGAACCATTGGCTTGTACCGGAATAGTGGTTAAAAAGCGTTTAGCCGTACCACCACGATAACGGGTAATGTGGTTCCAAATAACTTCTGAGCCATTTTGCGCAATAGGAAAAGGGATCGTAGTATCAAAATTAGCCACACCATTACCCGATTGCACTAGTTCAGCTGTGGTCGCATTTTTCTTTACCACATCATAAAGCTCATCTGAGTAGGCAGCGGTTCTTCTAGTCTTATAAATAGGCATTGTATAATCTGCATATTTTTCAAACATAGCGATTTGACCGGCACTCAAGTTAGCTTTGTAATCACTAAAGTTAGCGTTAGTAATCGAAAACAAAACCTTATCTTCACCAAAAGGGTTTGCAGGACGACCTGAGTCTGCACTTGCTGGAGTATTTTTACTGGTGAGTCCACCAGTCCATGCCGGAATAGTACCAGCAGCGTTAGCCGCCATTTCAGCACCTAATGGTGTCAGGGAGTTACCTAATTTAGCTGCTTGTTCTGGACTCACTTTGGCGAAGGCATAACTGCTAACGAGTGATAGCACCAGTAAACTTGCTGTTGTAATATTTTTTTTCATTATAATTCTCTTAATGTTTTTTTCAATATAACTAATATGAAATGCCAAATGACAACGAAACTAAATCTTTATCTTCTAGATTGCTGTGACTACCACCTGAATAGTTGTTGTAACCTAAGGTCATAGAATATTTCTGTTGATATAAAGCTTGGACAGAAAAGCCTAAGTTTTTACGACCTTCATGAAATTGCTGACCTGGGTCTGGTGAATAGCCGTTGACATCATGTGCCCAAAAAATACTGGGTTTTAATGATATGCCCGCATAGACATCGTTATAAGTAAAGATAGCTTTCATGCGGTAACCCCAAGCATTATCACTAACAAAACCATCTGCTCGACAATCACCTGATAATGCACCTGCAGCAGTTAAGTTGGTACAGTTAAAACCACCACCGGCATCAAAATCACCTAAACCAAAGACTGAATTACGGCCATAATGTTGATCAGAGTTTTCAACGCCATCGGTTAAAATCATCCCCACTTCACCAATAACGGTGATGCGAGAAGCGCCTAAGCTGTTTTCAAAGAACTTAATCGCCGTAACTTGTAATTGAGTAACATCAAATTCATCCCAACCCTGTACTTCTTGACCATAGCCAACAGCAGTAACTCTTGGGCTGAAACGTAATACTGGTGATTCAGACAAAGCACCATTTAATATTTCCGGGCCACTGATTTGAATCGGAGTATCTGGCTTGTAAGAAACCTCACCTGATAAAGCCACACCGGCAACATTGGTAGCAAAACTGGCACCAAAGTATTGTAAGTCTTCAGGAAATTCAATATTATAACCTGGATTTAGTGCCGCTAAAGCACCGCCGGTTGGGTCTACCGCTTTAGGCACAAAAACTGGCGTCGGACTTCCTGTGGCTAAAGGCACACTGGTACGAATCGCATTAATTAATGGCACACGAGAATGGATGTTCATGTAGTACAAGCCAAACTCAGTATAATTTAACTCTTCAGCATAATAACGCGCAGCTAAACCATATTGACCACCGTCATCAGGTTCAACATCTGCTTGTCGTTCAGCAGCGAAGCCTCCAGCTAAACCGGCTTGATCGCCAAATGGCCCTACCGGAACAAAGTTACAGCCAGATGCGGCAAAGTCGGCACTAGAAAAATAAGTACCACAACCATCAATTTGGGTTTTTTCCCATTCATATTGATAAAAAGCTTCAATACTTAATTTATCGGTTAAACCTAAGTTAGCGTAAAGCATACCAACCGGTAAAATGCCTTCTTTTAAGGTCGCGCCAGGGCGACGTAACGCAGCAACATCAAAAGGGTTAGATGAATTCATACCACCTTGAATAAAAGTGCTTTCACCCCAGCTCACTACTTGGCGACCTAAACGAACATCCAGAGGAGACGTTCCTATATCAAATGAGCCATAAACATAAGCATCAAGTAATGTCACACCTGAGAATTTAGTATTGTCTTCAAAACCATCATCGCTTAGTGGTGTATTGGGTATAAAGCCATTATTAGAATTACCATGAGGCACATCGCTATCTTTAAGCGCATAGTCGTACCAATATTTAACACGAACAAAAGCCCCAAAATTACCTTTACTCAACTGCAGATCATGCACACCTTTAATGATTTTTGAATAGGCATCATGCTTAGAATAGTTTAAGTTGCCATCATCGGTAGTTGATGTAAAACCCGTACCACCATTGGTTTTACCAATAAAACGCGGATCAGCATCACCAAGTCTCCAACTAGCACCAATATCTAATTGTGAAGTGATTTGCAGTAGAATGTCATTGTCTTCCCCAAAGTTAAAGTCTACGGCCTGCGCTGAGGATGTACCCAGCGCCATAGCAACAACCAGAGCTAATGGTTTGATTTTACAGTTATTAGTTAGCATTTTATTCGCCTGTTATTATAGTTGTAATAGGTAGTGTCGTAGGTAATATAATAGTTATTTGTTATAATTGTAATAAATAATGTAATAGGTAATGTAATATTTTTTCTAAGTTCACATTACGCCAATGGTCAAATTAATATTTCGCTAAATGCGCCAACCTATTGTCATTTCGTGCAATACTCGTAAAATAGAAAAACAATAAAAAATATAAAAATATAGGTAATGTAGTGCAAGATTATTATTCAACATTAACTGGCTGGATGATCCCTATTTCAAGGGCTATGCAAGCAAATGGCATTGACGCTGCAAAAGCGCTAAAAGAATGTGATATCTCGCTAGATGCCCTCTCTGATCAAGAATCTAGTATTGCTGCTGAAAAGTTTGCCCATTTACTTGAATATTGTAATAAAAGATTAGACCGCCATGACTTTTCTGTCTTAGTAGCAGAGCAATTTCATCCAGGTATGTTTCACGCATTGGGTTATGCAATGATGTCTTCCAATACCTTGTATGATGCACTAGAGCGTATTGCTCATTACAAACGTGTGGTGTCAAATACTTGCAAATTGCTTAATCATGAACGCCATGAACATTTAGTGTTTGAGATGAACATTTTCACCTATGAGTCAACCAATAGGCCAGTGCTATCACAAGAGGTTGTCGAGACTTTTTTAGCAACTATTATCCGCTTTGCCCGTGAACTTGTTACCTTAGACTTTGCACCGGTAAAAGTTTGCTTTGCTTACCCTACTCCCCGTTATGATGTCGCTTATCTAAAAGATTTTTTTAACTGTGCCGTAGAGTTTGATAGTAACCAAACAGCCATTATATTTGATCTGAAGCAAACAAAAGAAAAACTAATGTGTGGTAATCCATTGATCACTCACAGCCATGAAAAAATGCTCGACGAATTTATGGCTAGAGTTGATAAAAATGATTTAACGCATGTTATTAAAAACAAAATTTTTGAATTACTACCGCTTGGCGCGCCATCACAAACTGAAATCGCTGAATTTCTCGGCATGAGCTTGCGTAACTTACAACGCAAACTAAGTGACCAAGGCACCAGTTACAAAGAAATATTAGAAAGCACACGCAAAAAATTAGCGATGAATTACATTACTCAAAAACACTTAAGCTTAAGTGAAATTGGCTATTTAGTAGGATTTTCTAGTGTTGGTAATTTTAATCGTGCTTTTAAACGCTGGACCAATCAAACCCCTGGTGATTATCGCCAAGGTCGTAAAGCGTAGCGCATGGCACAAATTTGCAGCTTGAAGTGATACGGGTGTAATCGCTAAGATCAGTTTAAATCTTTGATGAACATAAATTTAAATCGGTTTTAGTCACAGCACCTAAGCCAAATTGAGCTTCAAAAATCCCATCAAAAACTCACTGTGTTGCAAAGATAATCATTTGGCACGTTTAACACCTCTAAATTAATTTTTTATCATCAATACTAGTCAGCAGATTTATATAACTTATTAGGACTTTTATGCGCTCATCTTTTATTGCTTTTAGCGTGATAAACTTATTTTTTCTCGCACAGCTTAATATCGCTGAAGCTAAAACTAACTTAGATTTGCTTGAGTTACCCGCTAAGCAAAGTGCTTTAGCCAGTAAAAGTATACTTATGGCAATGACGCCTGATAATAACGCTATTTTAGCGGTCGGTGAACGTGGCCATATTATCAACTGGAAAAGTCAGTCAGACTGGCAGCAGCAACAGTCACCGGTGAGTGTGTCTATAACCCATATCACGCTTTTATCTAACGGCAGTAAAATAGCGGTCGGTCATGATGGTGTCATTCTTAAAAGTGGCCCTGAGAGTAGCACTTGGCATAAAGTATTTACTGGCGCCAAAATGACTAAGCTTAAAATAGCCCAGGTGAAAGAACAATATAAAGCCTTAGAGCTAGTGATAGCTAATACTGAAGATGAAGACGAACTTGACGAGTTAACCTATCAACTTGAAGATCTAGCCTATGCCATTGAAGATAACCAATTAGAATTAAAGTCTGGCCCAAACAAGCCCCTCTTGTCTGTCACTAGCACCGCTAACGACACCCTATTTGCTACTGGCGCTTACGGCTCATTTTTGACCAGTAATGACCAAGGAGAAACTTGGACTTTGATCAATCAGCGCCTTGATAACCCTAATAACTTTCACCTGAACGCCATTATTACCACCACTGATGACCAGCTTTATATTGCTGGCGAGAATGGCATAGGTTTTCATTCTGACAACCAAGGTGAAACTTGGTCGTCATTAGCATTACCCTACTCTGGCAGCCTATTTGGTATTATCGCTAATCCTAATAATTCTGCTCAGCTGGTGGCTTTTGGCTTGCAAGGTAACTTGATGGTATCGCTTGACAGTGGTGTGCATTGGCAACATAAAAAGTTGCCTACTAGCGCCAGCTTACTCGGCGGCACGTTTTCTGAGCAAGGTAAAGCTTACTTAGTGGGGCACGGGGGGGTAATTGTCGATTTAATCCCTGAAGACCTCAGCACGCTGGCTATTAATAAACACCCTTCAGGTGCAGCACTTTCGAGTGTTTTAGTGCAAGAAAATTCATTAGTTCTCGCCGGACAATTCGGTATTTTAACCTGGTTACTTAAGCAGTAAGGGCAAACTTATGTCAGAGAATAAACCCGTTCATTCGGCGAGTAAATTAGAGCAACTTATAGAGAAATTCGTCTTTGGTCATCGCGCATTAGTGATGGCAGTCATTGCCGTTTGTATCGCTTTACTGACCATTCAAGCGGTTAAAGTTGAGCCTGAGGCTAGCTTTACTAAAATGATCCCCGGTGATCATCCCTTTGTTAATAATTTTTTAACCTACCGAAAAGAACTGGCTGATTTAGGTAATGTAGTACGTATTGTTGTCGAAAATAATCAAGGTGATATTTTCAATGCTGATTTCCAACAAACCTTAAAGCAAGTTACTGACGAAGTTTTCTATATTCCAGGCGTAAGTCGTGACGGTCTTAAATCTTTGTGGACCCCAAATGTTCGCTGGCAAGAAGTCACCGAAGAAGGTTTTGTTGGTGGCGCGGTGATCCCCGATGGTTATGATGGCTCGGCTGAAATGATCGAACGCGTTAAAGCTAATATCTTTAAATCAGGACAAATAGGTGTGCTGGTAGCGAATAACTTCCAATCAGCCATTATTTTAGCGCCCTTGCAAGACATTAACCCTGAAACAGGTTTACCACTTGATTACCGAGAGCTGTCAAAAATTTTAGAAGCAAAGATACGCGACAAATACAGTAGCGACAATATCACTATTCGTATTGTCGGCTTTGCCAAAGTGGTTGGCGATTTAATCGATGGCGCTTTACAGGTTGTGGCATTTTTTGTTTTAGCCGTTGCAATTACTTTTGTATTATTATGGCTTTATTCACGCTGTATACGTAGCACAGTGTCGGTATTAGTCTTTTCTATTTTTGCGGTGTGTTGTCAACTAGGTATTCTTAATTTACTTGGCTTTGGTATTAATCCTTATTCAATGTTGGTGCCGTTTTTAGTTTTCGCTATTGGTGTTAGCCATGGCGTACAAATTATCAATTCAATTATTCATCATAGCGTAACTGGCGCTAATAAAATTGATGCCGCCAAACTTGCGTTTCGCTCACTCTATATCGCCGGTATTACCGCTTTAGTCAGTGATGCTATTGGCTTTACCACCTTAATGGTGATTGATATTGAGGTGATCCGAGAACTCGCGATAGCGGCCAGTATTGGTGTTGCTATTATTATTGTCACCAACTTAATTGCCCTACCTATTTTAATGAGTTACATCGGTGTTTCTCCTGCTGGTTTAAAATATGCCCAAAAATCGGCTCATAAAACCGGTATTGTTGAGCATTTATTTAAAAACTTTGCTAGACCGCCGCTAGCCAAAATAGCGCTAGCCGTTGGTGTTATTCTTTTTGGTTTAGGACTTTATTTCTCACAAGCCATGCAAATCGGTGATTTAGACGCCGGTGCACCCGAGTTAAGACCTGATTCACGCTACAACTTAGACAATGCCTATATTGTTAATAATTACAGTACCAGTACCGACCTATTTGTCATTATGGTAAAAACTGAGGTTGAACAATGTGCTCAATATCAAAACCTAGTGTGGGTAGATCAATTTCAATGGCATTTACGCAACGTGGCCGGTGTACAAGCGGTAAAATCTGTTGCCGATGTTTCAAAATTTGGTCTGTTTGGTATGAACGAAGGCTCATTAAAATGGTATGGCTTAAATCGCAACCAGTTAATGACCAACGCTTCCTTGTCTAAAACGCCACAAGGCTTAATGAACAAAGATTGCTCAATGGTGCCTGTGCTGGTTTTCCTTAACGATCATAAAGCACAAACCCTAGACAATGTGGTTAAAGCGGTAGAAGTATTTAAAGCTGAAAACCAAGTTGATGGTGTCGAATTTCTGATGGCTGCAGGTAACGCCGGTATAGAGTCTGCCACTAATATGGTTATTGAAGATGCACAAACTGAAATGCTAGTGTGGGTATATGCCATTGTTATTCTGATTTGTTTAATCACCTTTAGAAGTGGTCGCATTGTGGTTTGTATTATCACGCCATTAATACTAACTAGTATTATGAGCCAAGGCTTAATGGGCATTTTAGGTATTGGCGTAAAAGTCGCCACTTTACCAGTTATTGCCTTAGGTGTCGGTATTGGTGTTGATTACGGCATTTACATTTTCAGTAAAGTTAAAGAAGCACTCGGCCAAGGTAAATCGTTATATATGACTTATCGCTACGCTTTAAACCAAACAGGTAAAGCCGTTGCTTTTACCGGTATAACTTTAGCGATTGGTGTAGCTACTTGGGTTTTTTCACCAATAAAATTCCAAGCAGATATGGGTATATTACTAACTTTCATGTTTATTTTTAATATGTTAGGAGCGCTAACGCTAATTCCAGCTATGGCATGGTTACTGAAGATAGGCGCTAACAAGGATAAAAAATAATGACAGAAATAATCACGCAAACAGCATTAAATGAGACTTTTTTACAACAAAAAGCATTTTTTGCTCAGCATACTTATCCTAGCTATCAAGAGCGCATTAGCGACTTAATCAAGTTAAAAGCGCTTATTGTTGATAACCAAAGCGCTTTTATTGTCGCCATGAGCGAAGATTTTGGCCATCGCAGTGCTGATGACTCAAGAATAGGTGATATTCTCACCACCGTCATGGGTATTAACTATGCGATAAAAAAATTAAAAAACTGGATGAAGCCTGAAAAAAGACATATCGGGATATTATTTCAACCGGCAAAAGGTCAGGTTATTTATCAGCCTAAAGGTGTTATCGGCATTATCGCGCCGTGGAACTATCCTGTTTTTCTAACGCTGGGACCGTTAACAACCGCGTTAGCCGCAGGTAATACTGCGATGATAAAAATGAGTGAATACACCGCTAAAACCAACAGCTTATTAGCTAAGTTAGTGGCGGAGGTTTTCCCTAGTAATAAAGTGGCGATAGTTTGTGGTGAAGCTGGCATGGCGGCGGCATTTTCAGGTTTAAGTTTTGATCACTTATTTTTCACTGGCTCTACCGGTGTCGGTAAATTAGTGATGAAAGCTGCCGCTGAAAATTTAGTGCCTGTGACCTTAGAATTAGGCGGTAAATCACCGACTATTATTGATGAAAATATTGATATAAAAACAGCGGTTAGTCGATTAATTCTTGGTAAAACGCTAAATTCAGGTCAAACCTGTGTGGCGCCAGATTATATTTTTTGCCCACAAAGCAAAGTAGCAGAATTAACTCAAGCTTTTCAAAGCGCTTATCAAAGCATGTACCCTAATACGCTGGAAAATGATGACTGCACTTGTATCATAAATGATGGACAAAAAGCCCGTATTGATAGTTTATTAACCAATGCTAAAGCGCAAGGGGCAACCATAATGCCGTTGACCCCCCACAGCACTGATAGCTCATCAAGAAAAATGCCTTTAACCCTACTCACTAATGTTAATGATGACATGAGCGTGATGCAGCAAGAGATTTTTGGCCCGCTATTACCCATTATTGGCTATAACAATATTGACGAAGCCATTACTTATATCAATAGTAAGCCTCGTCCACTGGCCTTATATATCTGCAGTTTTAACAAGACATTTCAACAGCAGGTTATATTAAATACTCATGCCGGTGGTGTCTGTATTAATGATGCCGCTTTTCATGTTGCTATTGATGATTTACCTTTTGGTGGTATTGGTGCCTCTGGTATGGGGCAATATCATGGTAGTGAAGGTTTTAAAACTTTCTCACATGGAAAATCAGTACTATCGCGAGGAAAAATAAGCCTAGGGACATTATTATTCCCTCCATTTGGTAATAAAATCCATCAATTTTTATTTAAATTATTTATTCGTTAATTCACTTAATGAGTAATATATTATTTACTCATTTTACAATTTACACTTTACTAGTATTTTGCTTGCTCTACTCTATTTTTCAGGCAAAACGCATCTAATTGCTAAAGGAAATAACATGACTAAACCTTGGACTAAAAATTATCCAGCAAACGTGGCGCATGAAGTAGATTTAAATCGTTATGACTCTTTATTAGATTTATTTCATCAAACAACTGCTAAATATAAGCAAAAAACTGCCTATAGTAATTTTGGCGCTGAGCTGACTTTTAAGCAAGTAGATGCACTATCACGATCTTTTGCCGCTTATCTACAAAATGAGCTCAATATTGTTCCAGGACAACGTGTCGCCTTAATGTGTCCGAATACCTTATGTTTTCCTGTCGCTATGTGGGGCATTATTCGCGTTGGTGGCGTGCAAGTAAATGTTAATCCAATGTACACACCGCGCGAGCTAGCGCATCAACTTAACGATGCTCAGGTCGAAACCATCATCATCTTTTCACCTTCAACAAAAATGCTTGCTGATGTTATCGAAAAAACTAATATTAAAAATGTTATTACGGTTAACTTAGACGACTTAGTTAATAAAGGCTTACCTTGCGATGCTGTTGATCCACGCTTAAGTCAAACTATTAGTTTTACAGATGCCTTAAGACAAGGAGAAAGTTTAACCCTGTCTGAGCCTAGCCTGAGCCAAACTGATTTATTGTTTTTGCAATATACCGGTGGCACCACCGGGTTATCTAAAGGCGCTATGCTTAGCCATGGCAATTTACTTGCTAATATTATGCAATACCAAGAGTTTGCTAAAAATCAGATAGATTATGGTAACGATGTGGTTATTACGGCTATCCCGATGTACCACATCTTTGCTTTAATGGCGAATACACTGAGCTATTTTTACTTTGGTGCTAAAAATGTTTTAGTGACTAACCCTCGCGATATGGCTAGCTTTGTCGAGATATGGAAAAACACGCGCGCAACTGTTTTCACTGGGGTAAATACCTTATTTAATGGTTTATTACACACCCCAGGCTTTGATCAAGTCGATTTTTCATCATTAAAAGTTTCTCTGGGCGGTGGCGCGGCAGTGCAGCAAGCGGTGGCAGATAAATGGCAAAAAGTGACGGGTGTTAGACTAAACGAAGGTTATGGTTTATCTGAAACGGCACCCGTTGTGTCATTAAACTTTGGCACTACGATTAACGGCAAAGCCGTTTATGTTCCAGGTATTGGCGTGCCAGTACCCAGTACTGATCTTTCTATTCGAGATGATTATGGCAATATAGTCGCACCAGGCGAATCCGGTGAGCTGTGTGTTAAAGGTCCACAAGTTATGCAAGGGTACTGGAATAATATTACCGCCACCAATGAATGTATGACTGCTGATGGCTACTTTAAAACTGGCGATGTTGGCATGCTTGACGAGCAAGCTTTCTTTCACATTGTTGATCGTAAAAAAGATATGATCAATGTTTCTGGTTTTAATGTTTATCCCAACGAGATTGAAGCTGAAGTGGCTGGAATGAGTGGTATATTAGAATCAGCTTGTATCGGCGTAGCTGATGATAAAACCGGCGAAGCGGTTAAGCTTTTCATCGTTAAAGCAGATGAAAAAATTACCGAACAAGATGTTATTCAATTTTGTCGCCAAGGGTTAACCGGCTATAAGGTCCCTAAACATGTGGTCTTTATTAATGAAATACCTAAATCAAGCGTCGGTAAATTATTACGCAGAGAGTTAAGGTAGTATTTACCATTGGCTATAGCGATTATAGGCCTAGACTTTATAGGTACCGTTGTTATAGGTATAGTTGTTATGGGTATGATCTGGTTTAAAGTAAGGCTACCTATTATACCCGTTCCACTTCAAGGTGCAGTTTCAGCGTTAAGCTAGGAAATCAGATCAAGGCGCGATACGAAGATAATGGTTATTCCCTTATCAAGTAGTGCACAGGTTTTTTGTTCCAGACAAAACCTAAGTACATACATCCATGTATGCAACGCTGGACTGGTTTTCTAGCTTAGCTCCCTACGGGCAAGCCGATAAAGGGTCATCTCCGGCGTTATGGATTTCGACAATAGAATAACTATTCTCTTCAATCCATGCCTGGTACCTAACCCTTTCTCGACTTGCTGAAACCTGCACTTTGAAGTGGAGCGGGTATAGATACCAAGTTATATAGATATCTAGCTTACAAGTGAGATGTTTTAAAACAAATCCAGCTGATCTGAATTTATTTTTTATTTTATAATTCAATTGGTTGGTTTTAACCTACCGTCTAATTATCCCCTGCTATGGCATTTTTAATTATGGCAACAAAATAGCTTTGTTGCCATAATTTATCAACCCAGCAATATAGCTTGGTAATTTCAGTATAAATTTTGAAAAAATAATCGCCAGTGATCCTGCTAATTATCGGCATAAGATTTACGTTCCACGCATTAAACCTAAACTTCTTTTACCTGTTGCAGTAGTTCTGCTGAGCTACAGTTAGCAATTAATTCGATGGCTATGTGCAACCACGGTAACCATTCTTCAACTAAGTAACTCGGTGTCACTCTTGCTTCATTGTTTTGTTTTGTTTTTTTCCATATTATTCAATAATGCTCAATACAGGCAATACGTCTAAAGGAACTTTTGACCTAGTTGCAGTGTTTTTTACAAGTTTATCTAGGCTAAAATAACAAAGACTATTGCTTATACCAATTACATTAAGTTATTGCTCACTTGTACTAGTTAAAATAGCTCAATGCTGTGTTGCTCTCACTCCCAATAGCCAGCTATTGCTCAATTGAGCGCCTTACCTTGAATTATTTTTCCTGCGCACAACAAGATCACAAACTTAATGGAACTGGTATTACACCCTGACGATAAAAGCTGTTTTATCCTTACTTTCACCAACTATTAGCCTATTATTTATTTCTGCGCCACTACGTCCTCGCTTAATTTTTTCTACTAGCAACCAGCACATTATCTAACGCTATCGCGTCATTTAATTAATACAAACTGTCTCTATCAATAACAAGTATTCATAGGGTATTCACTATTAAAAAGATGGCTTTTATTCTATCAACAGCTTAAGCAGATAATCATGACTGAGCTACTAGCTTATAAGGATATAATGCTAAGTTGATTAATTACCTACTTATTTTTAATGGTTAAAATGAAAAAGGTGATCACTTATTTAATCAACTTATTTAATCAAATGAGTATAAAACGATAACCATTACATCTCATGTTTGGGTTAAGTGGCTTGCCCTTTTCTATAAACAATCTAGTTCAGCCGTAAGTCATCTACATAAGCATATGATTTAAAGTAAAATAAAGCATTAAATGACCTTAATTGTATAGATAAAGACTTGACAAGTTAAGGTTAACCTTTAAAAAATAATTATAATAAAGTCTTTTATGCCTATTTATCTGGCTCAGATAAAACTATAAAAATAGTCAGCAGCACCACACTATAATAATGACTTAAGGAACAATAATGCATCAAATGAAAATACTTGTTGTCGACGATAGTGAAGTCCAGCGTAACCATTTAATAAACTTGTGTAATAAACACGGTTTATCAAACGTCGTTAGTGTTAGTAACGGCGTGCTTGCTGTCGATATATTACAAGATAAAAGTTTTGATTTGGTGTTTATTGATTTAGAAATGCCAGTAATGGACGGGATTACTTTGGTGAGAGAAATAGCTAAAGATAAACTTGCGCCAGCTGTCACTATTTTAAGTGCTAAAGATCCGGCGTTAATTGCCAGTATTGGTACCATGGCGGAATCTGATGGTTTAAGCGTGTTAGGCACCTTTAAAAAGCCGATGCAGGATACTGACCTGTTAGGTTGCATTAAGCGCATCGCTTATAACAGCGAAAAAACAATACCAGATGAAATCCCGAACAGAATTACCGCAAAAGATTTAATGACAGGCATGATTGAAAAGCAAATAACACTTTTTTATCAGCCAAAGTTAACTTGCAAGGGCTTGTTACTCAAAGGTGTTGAAGCCTTAGCTCGCTGGCAGCATCCTAAATATGGCCACGTTTCTCCTGTTGAGTTTATTACCGCCGCTGAAGAGCTCGATTTGATCTGGGAATTAACTTACTACCTATTCGAGATAGTCCTTAAACAAAAAGTAAAGTGGCATAGTCTTGGCATTAACTGCCATATTGCCTTTAACCTTTCACCGGTATCACTCTCCGGTCACGACATTGTTAATAAAATAGCAAGACAAGTGACCTTATATAAAGTTGATCCTAAAGAAATCATTTTAGAGGTAACCGAAAATGCTATTTGCCGTGAAGTATCCGACGCTATTGAAACCTTAGCTAAGTTAAGGTTACAAGGTTTTAAAATAGCCATAGATGATTACGGTACTGGCTTTGCTAATTCAGAACAGCTTTCTAGAGTACCAGCAACAGAGTTAAAGCTTGATAGAATTTTAGTCGATAGTATCGCCACTAGACCCCAAAAATTGGTGATATTAAAAAGCTCTATTAACCTGGCTAGAGATTTGGGCTTATATACTGTTGCAGAGGGTGTGGAAAGCTTTGAAGACTTTCAATTACTCTGCAAATTAAATATAAACTTGGTGCAAGGCTATTATTTTGCTAGACCTATGAAGCCAGAGGCATTAGTGAGCTGGTTAAAAAATGACTTAGCTAGCATTCGACAGGATCTGCGTGAAAAACAAGCTCAAGAAAGTGATAGCGAGTGTGTCAGTTTGAAAATGAAAGTGAAAGCGGCACTTAAAGATTTAGCTGAGTGAGCCAACATATTAAACTTTGAGACAAGGGTTCGATAACTTTTTTGCCCTTTATCTACACCCTGATGATTTACACCTAGTGGTTTACACAGAAGTTAATCGAAGAATGACAGTTTATAAAGTATTGGTAAATAAGCTCGCTAACTCACTTTTTTAATGATTTTGGAAAAATAAATGTCAAAAACAATATTGGTCGTAGATGACTCCCCCTCTGTTCGTCAGATAGTCGCTCTTACCTTAAAAAGTCTTGGTTATAAGGTAATAGAAGCGGTTGATGGTGTCGATGCTTTAGCTAAACTCGATGGCCAGAAAATTAACCTGATAGTCAGTGACGTCAATATGCCCAATATGAATGGCATCGAGTTAGTGAAAGAGGTTAAGGCACACCCAAGATACAAGTTTACGCCCATCCTGATGCTAACCACGGAATCAGATGAAGCAATGCAAGCGGCTGGCAAAGCGGCAGGTGCCAAGGCATGGCTGGTAAAACCTTTTCAACCCGCAGTGCTGTTATCAGCAATTTCTAAACTGGCCTAATAACTATGACCATTAAGATAGATAACTTCGAAGATCACTGCACCATAAAAATTGACCAAGACTTAACCATTTACGAGGTAGACGAGTATCGCAAACAATTACTTGAAAAGTGCGATTTAAACCACTCGGCAACAGTGGAGTTAAGTGATGAGGTTGAACTTGATACTGCAGGCATACAGCTTTTGATCTCATTACAAAAACAGCTCCAAGCCACCGGTGGTGATTTGACAGTTTGCACTACCAGTGTACAAGCGATTAATTTATTTGCTGTATTTAACTTATCTAGCCAATTCAAGCTTACCGATAGGGCTTTCTAATATGATCGACCTTATCGACCTTATCGATACTTTTCGCAATGAAGCAGAAGAACACCTAATAATACTGGAAAAAGCCTTACTGGAGATGGAGCAAAATCCTACTGATAGCGAATTAATCGCCAATTGTTTTCGCGCTATGCATACCATTAAAGGCTCTGGTGGCATGTTCGGCTTTAATGACCTTACCGCGTTTACTCATCATCTAGAATCCGCCTTTGACAAGATTCGTAATGGCCATTATTCGGTTACCCCAGCATTGATCAGCATTATGCTCGACTCCAAAGACCATATTGCGGGCATGCTTGAAAAAACTGAGCAATCTCAGGTACAAGCCTTTGTCGGTCAATCGCTTTTAATGAAACTAAATGACGTTATTCCCAGTGATCAGTTAGCCGATAACAACTCGATAGTTCAACCTTTGTCAGCGCCATTAGCAGAACAAAAAATAACAAAAAATAATGCTTTTAGGATCCGTTTTACACCTTGTAGTAGCTGCTTCGCTGACGGTTTTGATACCCTACATATAGTGAATGAACTAACCTCACTAGGTCATTGTTATGTCACTACAATACACAGTAATGTCCCGCTATTAAAAGACCTCAATGCAGAGTCTAGTTACTTGTCGTGGGACATCATTTTAATCACTGAACAAAGCATTGAGGTTATAAAAGATAGCTTTATTTTTGTCTCTGATGACTGGCAAGTTGTTGTTGAAGTGATAGATAAAAGTTTGTCTGATGTTGAGCACTTCTCGCACATAGACGAGATACTACTTGAACACGGTCTAATGTCGTCTACGCAAGTAATTTCAGTGCCAACAAAAATCGACAGATTACTAGAAAAATCCGATCTAATCGCACAAGCAGATATCGACAAGTTACTCGCCAAAGCAGATATTGACACAGTACTGGCCGAATCAGATCCGGTCGCACAAGCAGATATTGACACAGCACTGGCTGAGCAAAAGATACTTAATGAGCTCAAACAACGTAAAACCCGAGATTCTTCAGATGCCATTGTTCGGGTGCCCGCAGCCCGACTTGATATCTTGATGAATCTAGTTGGCGAACTGGTCATCGTACAGGCGCGCATGAAGCAATTAGCCAAGTCGCGTGCAGACGACGAAATAATGTCAGTATCTGAGGATTTCGATCGACTGATGGATGACCTGCGCGACAACACCTTCTCTATTCGTATGTTGCCTATTGGTACCACTTTCGCTCGTTTTAGCCGACTCGTTAGAGATCTGTCACACGAGCTGGGCAAGGAAATCAAGCTTGAAACCATAGGGGCAGAAACTGAACTCGACAAGATGGTGCTAGACCGTTTAGGTGATTCATTAGTGCACTTGATCAGGAACAGTATCGATCACGGCATCGAGAGTCCTGATATTCGTGCTGCCGCGGGTAAAGACCGAACCGGCACTATTCACCTTTGTGCACAACATGCAGACTCCCATGTGATCATTAATATAAAAGATGATGGTGCTGGACTTAATACCGACATAATACGTGCAAAAGCCATCGAACGTGGCCTTATTGCCGACCATAATGAGTTAACTGAAGACGAAGTAAATAACCTGATATTTGAGGCTGGATTTTCGACAACAGATCAGGTGTCAGAAGTATCTGGCCGTGGTGTCGGGATGGATGTAGTTAAACGCTCGATAGAGGATCTGGGTGGAGAAGTCACTCTGTACAGCGAAGCTAAACAAGGCACTAACATCAAAATAAGGTTACCCATGACCTTAGCGATTATAGAAGGTCTGATGGTTGCTGTTGGAGATGAGCGCTATGTTTTCCCACTCAGCGCTGTTGAAGAGTGTGTTGAGTTACATCAAGACCTCGAAAATCAATCAAACGGTAAGCGTCTGGTAGAAGTTCGGGGGGAGCTAGTGCCTTATATGCGCTTACGAGAGTGGTTCAGCGTCTCAGGTAGCGCCCCTGCTATTGAGCAAATCGTGGTGACCCGCATGGGTGACCGACTTTTTGGTTTTAGTGTCGATCAGGTGATTGGACAATACCAGACCGTAATTAAACGGTTAGGCAAGTTTTATGAAGGCACAACAAGTTTTGCAGGCGCAACCATCCTTGGTGACGGCAGTGTTGCAATGATATTAGATACAGCAAGGCTCATAGAAGCCATAGAGAAAAAAACAAAATGAAAGACACACTACTTTTGAGCCATGCGGAGAGCATAAATGAATAAAATCACTTTAAAAGCCTTGTTGTACTGCACCTTTGCAATATTGTTTATCCTGATCGGCTTGACCAGTTACCTCGGACTTGATGCGCTGGACGGAATGAACGAGCGCTTAAACAAGTTGATTAATGGCCCAGCAGAAAAAGTCAAACTCGCAGCTAGGATCCGTCAGGATCTATTAACAATTAGTCGCGCAGAAAAAAATATTATCTTGGCGAAAACGCAACAAGAAATGGATGATTTTGCGGCCGTAATAACTCAAACACAAACTGAAATGCTAACCAAGAGGTTAACATTACGCAACCTAGTGGATGAAACCGGTAAAGAAAAACTCGATCAATTTGCATCAACTTGGGATGAATACCTGAAAATAAATGAAGAGGTGCGCCAGCTAGCACGTCTTAATTCGAATATTCGAGCAAAAGCGTTATCAACCGGTGCTGCTAGAGAAGCTTTCGATAAAGCACAACAACAGATGGCCATATTGGTAAAAAAAGCTGATGACGATGGTAGCAAGTTTGAACTTATTGCTGAGAATGCCGTTGCTAATAATATGGAAAAACAGCTAAGCACTATTACAAACAACAATAAGAACGAGCAAATAACTTCGTTCCAGGGCTTGCTAGATTCACAAAAGAAAATAAAACTTGCCGCTAACATTAAATATAACTTAGTAGAAATTCAACGTGGTGAAAAGAATATTATTCTAGATACTAGGCAAGATAAAATGGATGTTTTTGCCAAAGCAATTGACGACGTGGCTGTTGATTTACAGTTGCGTCTGAACGAACTTAATACCCTAGTTGATAATGAAGGTAAATTGCTGGTGGCAATATTTCAAAAAGACTATAACGCCTATTTGAAATTAAATAAGCAAGTACGTGAAATTAGCCGAGAAAATGGTAATGCCCTGGCATTTGACTTATCAGCAGGTAAGGGCCGTGAACTACTCGAACAAGCTGAACTCTATCTTGGCGCAATCGTTAGAGTAAATGACTTAGCCATGGACACCGATCAGCAGGCCAGTGATATAAGTTTTATCACAGCTCGTAATATGTTGATGATCATTGCCCTAGCAGCGCTATTTGTCACTGTTATCAGCGCCTGGATAGTGATAGCCAGGATTAATCTGATCAGTCGAGTTACCCAAAAAATCGGTGCTGGTGATTTAACTCACCAATTTGATACTCATACCAGTGATAGTGATATTTATGGTGTACTAAGGTCGATGAATAACAATCTGCGAAGCATTGTAGGGGAAATTCAAGAAGCCGCCACTAATGTCGCCGCAGGTAGCGAAGAAAGCAGTGCAACAGGGCAAGAAATAGCTCAGGGCTCTACTGAGCAAGCGGCTTCACTTGAAGAAGTGACCGCCTCAATGGAAGAAATTACCGCTAACATCGCACATAGTGCAGGCAACGCCCAGCAAACTGAAAAAATTGCCCGCAAGGCCGCTGTCGACGCCGAAAATAGTGGTAAAGCCGTCATTGAAACAGTTGAAGCGATGAAAGATATCGCCGACAAGATCGGTATTATTGAAGAGATATCACGTCAAACTAATCTACTGGCACTAAATGCGGCGATAGAAGCGGCTCGCGCCGGTGAACACGGTAAGGGTTTTGCCGTAGTCGCGGATGAGGTTCGCAAGCTGGCAGAGCGTAGTCAAAAAGCTGCAGCTGAAATTGTTGCCCGGTCTAAAGGCAGCTTAGAAATATCGGAACAGGCAGGGAGTTTATTGGCCCAACTGGTGCCAGACATACAGAAAACCTCGGATCTGGTGCAGGAAATCAGTGCATCTGCCCGTGAACAAACATCGGGCGCTACTGAAATTAACGCTGCTCTACAACAACTCGACCAGGTGGTGCAACAGTCAGCTGCTGCCGCTGAAGAAATGGCATCTACCTCTGAAGAACTATCAGCACAGGCGGAACAGATGCAATCTACTATGACCTTCTTCAATGTTGATGGTAGTAGGGTCAGCAGAAGTACTGCTGCTTTGCAACCACCAAAAAAACCAACGTCTACCAGTCGACCGATTAGACCCACTGCTGCCAAAACAACTTTTGGTCATAAAAAAAGTGCTGAAAAAAAGTCTGGTGTTGATATCAAAATGAATGATGACGACGCCACTGAGTTTGTGCGTTATTAAGGGGCCAGCACCATGTCAAATATTAAAGAAATTACCGCGAGCACAACTGCCCAAGAGCCCCTGCAGTTACTCACATTTTTGCTTGATAAGGAACTCTATGGCACCGATATCAGTCAGATACAGGAAGTGCTCGAATACCGTAAGGTGACACCGGTGCCGCGCACTCCTGATTTTATGCTCGGTGTTATCAATTTACGTGGCAATGTGGTACCCGTTGTTGACCTGCGCCGCCAATTTGACATGCACATTATCGCTAGCACAGTCGAGACCTGTATCGTTATTGTTGACGTAACCGTTGAAGGCGAGAATAACCGTATAGGTATCCTCGTCGACGCAGTAAAACAAGTGATCACGCTGGGCGAGGGACAGATCAGTCCACCGCCACGCATTGGTAACCGCATTGATACGCATTTTATTAGTGGCATGGGTAAACGGGATGAGGAATTTATTGTCATCCTTGATTTGCCCAGGGTGTTTTCGAAAAATCAACTGGAAGACGTCCTTGATACTGTCCAACTTACGGATGCAGAACTTCTAGACAACGCTTTAACCCGTCAAGCGAATGGCCCAGATGTGTGCTAATAAAACAACTATTGTGCAGGATTCGCTCAGCCGGAACGATCATAAACTGGTGGCCGAGTATATTGAACGAACAGCGGGCATTCAACTGCCCGAATCTAAGGTATCGTTGATAGAGGGGCGTCTGCGCAAGCGCCAACGCAAGACAGGTTATCCGTCTCTGCACCAATATATTAATGTCGTGCTCAACTCTAACCAAGATAAACAAGAACGCCTACACCTACTAGATGCTATCACCACCAACAAGACTGATTTTTATCGGGAGCCGGACCATTTTCAGACCCTGCGCCACCATGTACTAAACACCCTAGCGCCTTTGCATCTACAGGGCTGGAAAAAGCCATTAAGAATATGGAGTGCTGGTTGTTCATCAGGCGAAGAGCCCTATACTTTGGCTATTGAACTAATGGAACTATCTCGAGAGTTACCTGGACTGCAATTTAGCATTTATGCGACCGATATTTCTAATAGTTGTCTAGTCACCGCACGCAATGCAACTTACGAGCATGATCGGATTGACCCCGTGCCTATGGCGATGCGTAAACGTTATTTCTTGCGTTCAAAAGACCAGACTAAAAATCTGGTCTGTATGGGGCCAGAGTTAAGGAATAAGGTCAACTTTGGCACTTTTAATCTCTTGACGGATGAATATAAATTTCAGCCGCGATTCGATATTATATTTTGTCGTAATGTGATGATTTATTTTAATGACAAAGATCGAAGCCAGATTATTGATCGATTTTCACATTCACTCACTCAAGGCGGACTACTGTTTATTGGTCATTCTGAAACCATCGCAGATAGATCTAAAAGCTTTAAACAACTAGTACCCACTGTTTATCAAAAAAACGAGATTTAGAGGTCAGTATGAAAAAGATTAAAGTTATGATCATTGATGACTCTGCTGTGGTTCGCGAGACGCTAAAAGATATTTTCGATACCGATCCACAAATAGAGGTCGTTGCAACCGCAACAGATCCTTATGTTGCCGCGGAACAGCTAAAACATGTCATACCTGATGTCATCACCCTAGATATAGAAATGCCACGCATGGACGGTTTGACCTTTCTAAAGAAAATTATGAGTCAACACCCGATACCTGTGGTTATTTGTTCTTCATATGTTGGCGAGGGTACTGAAACACTGATGCATGCACTAGAGGCGGGTGCGGTAGATATTATCCAAAAACCCCTTGTCGGTACCCAAGCATTCCTAAAAGAAGCACGAGTGCTGATCACCGACGCTGTAAAAAGCGTCGCTCAGGTCAAACCTTGTATAAAAAATGAAACCAGGTTATTACCCAGAGAAAAACTCAGTGCCGATGTGATGCTGGAAAAACCTGACGCACACGTAAGGCTAAAAGCCACTGATAAGATCATGGTAATTGGCGCCTCAACAGGAGGAATAAGAGCTATTCGTGAAGTGCTTCAAGCAATGCCTTTAGACTGTCCAGGTATCGTGGTTGTTCAACATATGCCTGAAGGCTTTACGCAATCTTTTGCCGAGCGTTTAAATAGCCTGTGCAATATCAGCGTAAAAGAAGCACAAGATGGCGATACGGTATTAATAGGACAAGCATTAATCGCGCCCGGCAATAAGCATACCTTAATTAAACGCAGTGGCGCACGCTACTACGTCGAAATTAAAACCGGTCCGCTGGTGTCTCGTCACTGCCCTTCGGTCGATGTACTGTTTCGCTCTGCTGCCCGATATGCAGGGCCTAACGCGGTAGCCGCTATTCTTACTGGCATGGGCGATGATGGCGCTGAAGGTATGAGAGAATTGTTTGACGCAGGTGCTTGGACTTGTGCTCAAGATGAAAAAAGTAGTGCCGTTTATGGTATGCCCAAAGAGGCTGTGCTTAGGGGCGGGACTAACCGAGTCTTAGCACTCAATAAAATAGCCGACGCCTTGTTACATGCTGGTAAATAAATCCCCAGAGACTTTTGAAATGAATTATGATGAAAAAAAGGTGGTTCTACATGCCGGAGATTATTGTTTTGATAAGGCCGGTACTTATATACATACGCTTTTGGGCTCCTGCATTTCTATCACCATCTGGCACCCAAAACTTTGTATCGGCGGCATGTGCCACTTCGCACTCGCTAGGCCGGATGGCATACCACTAGGAGCAGTATTAGACCCTAGATATGCTGAAGATTGTATCGAGTTATTCAAACGCTCAGTAGAAAGAAAAGGCACGCGACTGAAAGATTATCAGGTGAAAATTTTTGGCGGCGGTAACATGTATGATAAGTATCCAGACCCAACATTAGACCCAGTTGAGAAACTCCCTATGGGTGAAAAAAACACCGCGGCTGCATTCACTTTGTTAATGAGTGAAGGGGCAGATATTTTGCTGGCACATGTTGGTGAGTTTGGTCACCGCCGACTGGTATTTGATCTATCGACAGGCGATGTCTGGGTGCGTTTTACGCCCTCAAAGGGCGTTGTTGGAGATGCTCGAGCACTGGATGGTCCAAAATAGCATTAGTTTAAAAATCAAGTTTTTTATTTTTTATTTTTTATTTTTTATCAATATCGTATAACAGTTTAAACAATAAACCCGTCACTTTAGCGCTTCAGTCGCGAACTTAGAGCAAGCAGAATGTACTAAGTATAATACCAAGTTGATTAATTACCTGCTCATTTTTAATGGTTAAAATGAATAACTACAGCGTTATAAAATTTATAAGTAGATAACTACTTATACCAGTTCCATTAAGTTTGTGATCTTGTTGTGCGCAGGAAAAATAACTCAAGGTAAGGCGCTCGATTGAGCAATAGCTGGCTATTGGGATTGAGAGCAACACAGCCTTGAGCTATTTTAACTAGTACAAGTGAGCAATAACTTAATGGGATTGGTATTACTAAATTTTATGCCTTGTATTTATCCATTTTTCCTCATGAAAAAGTAGATCACTTAATTAATAAAATTGGTATAATATTGTTTGTTGCAAAAGTTTCTTGATGTAATCAGATTGCTACTGAGCGCCCAAAGCAATAGTGTAAAAGACTTACAAGTAGCGTTGCAGCCGTTACATTAATTATCTGCGCAAAGTAGATAATTAATGTAACTGGTATAAGTTTTATGCCTTATATTTATCTACTTTTACTGATGAAAAAGTAAATCAGTTAATTAGTCAAATTGTTGTTATGTCAAAATTTAAGACTTTTTCTTAAATCGACGTGAGACTAATCCCATCAAGCCTATCGCAAAAATAACAAGTGTTGAAGGCTCAGGTACCATAGCAGGTACAGCGCTTTGTCTAAACATTAACCAGCCAATAGATGCATCACTTGTATGCGCATAAGTATCAGTTTCAACTATGGTATGGGAGCTATTGTATTTTCTATTGCTGCCCCCTGACGTTAGGTTTAAAAAACTTGCTTTGCCGTTAGTGACCACATCAACACCATCGAAGACCCATGCATCATCGTAAAACCATACAGTATCAGCACTGCTAACGCCACGTGTTGATGAGTCGCCCAACAGCGCAGTGTATTCTGCACTTGAGAAGCCGAGGTTGTCTTTGCAAAATATTTCACTTGTATCATTGTCAACGCATCCGTGATCAGCACCGTTATATAGTGCATTCAGAAACTCCGTAGCCTCTTCTACGCCCGCTATAGTCCAATCTGAATAAGGGCCAACAAGTGATGTCGTCTGAACCAAAGTTTCCAAGTAAGTTAAATTGGCTAATTCATCCCATCTTAGCCACTCACGGTTATTTCGCGTATCACTAATGACGTTAGTAGAGCCGTCATCATTACTGGTTAACGCGCCAATAGTGATTAAGCCAGCATTTGCCAAATTGACTAAACAACTTAAAGATAGTACTAAAGCAATGAATACTTTTTTGAAAAATTTAAATTTCATTAGAATTTACCTTTTATTAATTTTCAGATGAATTAACTAGCGAATGGTTAAATAAAAATACGCTCTAGTAGTAAGGTCTTTAATATTTCCAAACCATCGCAACAAATAAAAAGCCCACCTAAATCAAACGGGTGGGCTTTGCTACTAGAGCTCTTTTAACTATTAATAGTTGTTTAAAAATCGTGTTACAGCTACCGCGTAATCGCCGCGAGAGAGCACATTAGTACCGTTAAAGTTTGCGGTAATGGTAGGTTCTAAATCTAAAGCACCTTGTTCGATAGCAAAATATGCGTTTAATATGCCTAAATCTAATGCCAATTGAACGTAACCTTTAAATTCAGTAGCAATAGCGCTTTGGTCTGCTAAGGCTACACGTTGGTCTTGAAAAACCACGGTAATATCACCGCTGAAGCTTTCAGCTAAAGGTTGTAATGCCAATGATTGTACTAACGAGTAAGCTAATTGCGTGCGGTCAACAGCACCTTGTGGATTAAAGTCAGTCAAGCTACCTAATAACACTGGCGCTTGTGTTTGTTCGGTGTTGCGCAGTGCAGCACCTGTTGAGTTCACCGCATTAATTGCTGCAGCATATTTAGCATCAACAGCAACATCGTTAAAAGCATTGGTTGTCGCTAGATTAGATTGACGAATACCAGCTCCTAAGATTAAAAAGTCAGCTAGGTCTTGGCGTGACAATATTGTATTAGGCTGGTATCCAGTAGCGTTAGCATCAACTAACTCTTCACTTACCGCGTATTCAATAAATGCTTGTGCAGCATGACCTTCAATATCAGCAAGTCCAGTATAACCGTCAGTTTTGATAATTTTAATGGTGACATCAATATCACCCGGAACGGCATAACCGTTGCTTATGCCTGTTGGGTCAGCTTCAACACCTGAAATACCACCAATACCATTAGCGCTAAGTGTCCAATCACCCGCTTCAGCCGGTGCTGTTACCGCGATATTTTGACCTAAAACGGGTAGAGAGATACTAGAGCTATAACGTTTACCTGAGGGACTAACCAAAGAAAGTCCTACGGTATTATCATCAACATTAGCGCGCACCATCACCATAGAAGCCACATCACTCACTTCAACCGTAATGCCGTCATCACTAGCTGGACTATAAGGTACAGAGTCAGCATATTTTTTTTCTACCGAGGTTAACACTTGGGCATTAAATGTACGTTCAAGTTTCGTCGTAGTGCCGAAGTTTAGGCTGTCATCCACTATCGATTTAACCGCGGCATAAGCATTAACATAACCGGCACCGGCTTCCCAAGTTTCACGACCTGGCATATTGGTTGCGGTTGCTTGTAAAATCGCTTTCACTTCACGCCATGATAGCTCTGGGTTGGCTTCTAACATCAGGGCAACAATACCAGCAACATGAGGAGCCGACATTGATGTACCACTCATAGTCGTGTAATAAGGTACTTGATTAGGCGCCATTACTTCACTGTCATCGCTAATGCTTAAGGCACTTAAGCTTGATAGTGATGCACGTACAGAAATAATGTCAACACCTGGGGCAGTAACGGTAGGACGGTCTTGCCAATGAAATACTTCACCATCAACGGTTACTTCGCCGCCATTACCTTTCACACCACGTGAACTAAAGTCAGCCAACCTACCTGCTTTATCGCCTGCTGCAACGGTGACAACCCAAGGGGCTTTTTTAAAGTTACCGGTAATAGTCGCTTCACCACTACCAGAGTTACCGGCTGAGAAAACCACGATGACACCATTATCTGATAGTGCTTTGGTGGCAACGTTGGTTGGATGATCTGGGTTAAAGTCTGTACCTGTATCACTGGTACTACCAAAAGAGTTTGATATAACGCGAATATTGTAATCATATTGATGTGTTAATGCGTAATCGAAACCGCCAATCGTGTCTAAAATAAATAGACCTGCGCCTGAGCCGTAACCGATAATGTTAGCACCTGGAGCTACACCTTGGTATTTACCAACCGACATAGCACCATTACCACCGATAATACCCGCAACATGTGAACCATGACCGCCAGCAATATCTGTATTGGCCGTATCTTCTTGATAAGTAATTGGCAAAATATCTGATAATGAATGTAAGTTAGTTTGCGCTAATACGTTTTGCACCACATGATTTGGGAATTTAATATCAGTGTGCGTGCCGTCAACACCCGAGTCGTTAACCACAACACCAATACCGCGACCTGAAAATGGCAGACCTTGAATGCGCATACTTGAGTCAGCACGTAAACGCTCAACACCCGTAATTTGTGTTGCGCCATCATTTTCTAATGATAGCGGTGCGTTAAAATAAACAGAACGGACTTTATTTGAGGCATATATTTGTTCAACTTGCGCTTTTGTTGCACTAATGCCAACAATAGGCAAGGTTTTAAAACTAATACCACCGACAACACCCGCAGCTTCTATAACATTTAAACGTTCAGAGTTTATTGCACCTTCACCATCAAATGTCACTATCACTTCAAAAACATCATCAACAGCAGCGGTTGACAGCAAGCCATGTAATTCAGGACCTAATGATTTAGCAGATAGACTAGCAGACAATAAAATTAATCCTGCTCCCATAAGACCAGCAATTAGCAATTTATTTTTTATTTTAGTTTTAAGCATTGGAAATACCTTATTGGTTTTGATATAACGAGCATCTCAAACATCAAGGCATTAAAGAATCAGGATAAACCCCTATAAGCAATAGGGCAAAACACCTGATTTATAGCAGTAAGTGGTGCTTAGCCGCATAGCGCACTAGTTCAGCGGCATTGGCGACACTGAGTTTTTCTAATACTTTGCCACGATGGTTTTCTGCGGTTTTGACACTAATCTCTAAAGAGCGAGCGATTTCCTTTGTGGTTTTACCTTCGATAATCAAGTGAAACACTTCGCGTTCACGGTTAGTCAAATTTTTATAAGGGTCTTGCCAATTACCTGCTGGTTTATTGTATTGAGTGGCTAAAACGCTAGCGGCATATTGGCTGAAATAAGTTTTTCCTTGAGCTAACGCTTTCACCGCATCAATTAACTCATCACCCGCACTATCTTTTAATAGATAGCCTGAAGCGCCGGCTCTGATCATATGTATGACATATTCCTGTTCTTCATGCATGGTAAGCACGAGCACTTTAGACTCAGGCAATTGCTCATGTAGACGTTTGACCGCTTCCATACCGTTAAGTACCGGCATGCTTATATCAATAACAATAACCGTCGGCCTTAATTCCAGCGCCTTTTTAATCGCTTCTAATCCGTCTGCAGCCTCAGCCACAACACGAATACTTTCATCTTTGCTTAATAAGCTGACCAGACCATGACGTAAAATAGTATGGTCATCGGCAATAAGTACACTGATCATGGCATTTCCCTTCCGGTCACTAAAACCTTGATTTCGCAACCTTGGTTAGGTGATGAATTAATGGTTAACTGGCCACCAAAGGCACTGACCCTATCTCGCATAGCACCTAAGCCAAAGCCATCTGGATTATTTTCTGTACCCAGTGCCATGCCGACACCATCATCGTTTATTTTAATCATTAGCAGTTTGCTTGTGGCAATAACATTTAGGGTAATAGTTTTAGCTTGGGCATGTTTAATGGCGTTGGTCAGGGCTTCTTGTATAACACGAAAAGCCAATGTTTGAGTATCGCTATCTATTTCAGCATTTATCTGATGATGGAATTCAATTTCTGCATCTTCTGGCTCACCCATAATCCTCACTAACCATTCTAGAGCGGGAATAAGGCCAAGATCATCTAGGATCCTTGGCCGCATTAACCGAGAAATAACCCGAGTATCCGACAGGGCTTGGCGCGCTAAATCAATACTTTCACTTAAGGCAATTGTTGGTTCGCCTTTTTGTACTTGTTGTAATTGATTGATTAAAGCGGTTAAAAGTTGTCCGACACCGTCATGTAATTCTTGAGCAATATGTTTGCGCTCATCTTCTTGAACTCGCCAAACACGCTTGGCTAAACCACGCATTTGCTCATTACCCATGTATAATTGCTGGGATATTTGTTTTTGCTTTTCATTCAGCTGAGCCACCAACTTAGTCATATCCATATTATTGCTCATTACGCAGTAATTCCTGAAACGAGTCATTTAATTGATAATAATTTTGCTTTTCTAAGAAGCTTGAGGACGTTTCTGTTGGTAAGTTTATCATCAGATTTTTAAGCTTTTTACGAACTTTTTCATGATATTTTTCCGATTCCTGTTGCTGTGCAATCGCTAATTGTGCACGTAAGCGATCAAATTGAAAACTGCGCCAATAATCGCCCATTTTTCTTAATAAAAGATCGGATTCTCGCAAGGTACTTTTTAAGCCAGTCCATGCCTGTGCATAGTATTGCTGTACAGCTAACAACTCTAAATACTCTATATACTGATATTGATAAAGACCAAAATCTATTTTTGCTAATGGCGCCAAATTAGCACGAATATCTTTACTTCCCGCACGCAACGCTTGTTTTGTTTGCTCGATTAACTGACGGATATAAATGACTTGATGAGCATGATCAGCAACAACTTCATTAGTATCGGACCTTGTGCTTGTGACACTACTTTTATTTTGATTGATTAAAAATCGGTAGGTAGTTTTGTATTCTTTATTGCCATAAGTCGAGACGATAGTGCTAATTTTAGCCAGATGTTCTTCTGCTTTTTTAACATCACCCAATTGCAGAGACCAATCAGCTAACCAGAGGCCAAGCTGTGCTATGGCTCTAACATCATGCAATTTTTCTGCTTCCTTATAAAGCGCCATCAACTCTGTAATGCTTGATTGAAAGTTACCTTGTAAAAAAGCTAATTTAGTTAGGTAGCTGTGTGATACTAGTGCTTCTTCAGTACTATTAAGCTGATTCGCATCTGCCAAGGTATTATTAAAGAGATGATAAGCATTACGCCAATTACCTTTTGCTAGCTCCAACTGAGCTAAATTTTGCCTGACATGAATAATGCCAATTGGAAATTGAATTTGTTGATATAACTGCTCTGATTGACGCCAATAAACCAGAGCATGCTCTGGGTCAAGCAACATGAAATAGCTATAACCTATATTGTTCATACTCTCTGCTTGCAGCATGAGATTGCCCAAATCGACACGAATATTTAAGGCCTGACGGTAATTCTCTAAAGCACTTTGGTACAAAGCTTGCTCTTCCGCCAAGTTGCCAAGTTCATTGTAAATATTGGAAAGACCTTCTTGATCGTTTAACTGCTGATAAATTTCTAAACTTGCTTTTAAATATTGTTCAGCTTTTTGATACTCACCTATAGCTACGTGCATAGGTGCTAAATTAGTCATGGTCGTAGTGGCACCCGCTAAATCGCCGCTCACTTTTCTAATTACTAACGCTTCTTGATAATAATCAAAAGCTAATTTGGTTTCACCTAACTGCTCATATACCACACCAAAAGCATTTAATGCTTCAGCTTCTTTGTATTGATTTTTTAATTTCTTTGCTGTTACCAACGCTTTAACAAAATATTCATTCAGTGCTTTTTCAAAATCCCCTTGTAAAAATGCCGCTCTGCCGAGCATAAACCAGGCTTTGGGGTGATTAGCATCAATGTTTACAACGTCGAGTAATAGCGATTCCATTTTTTCATGTTGCTCAATTAAAAAATAAAACTCTGCCAACATCATTTTAAACTCAATGTTATAAGGAAAAGCATTCACTAAAGTTAAGTAGTCGATTTGCGCTTGCTCAGTTTTACCCGCTAAATCATTTAATCGGGCGCTTGCTAGCTTTGCAGTATAAGAATTAGCAGTGCTAAATTCCGCAGCCTTACCATAAGCTTGCTCCGCTTCTAAAATTAAGTTTTGGGCAAGGTTTAGCTCACCTTGTTGTAGCCAGGTTTGAGCCGACTCAGGATTTTTACTTAGTATTAGCCTTAGCGCTTGTTGTGCTTTTTCAAACTGACTTTGTGAAATAAAAGCTTTAATGGCGAATAAATCAATTAATGGGTTAGGATCATATGACAAGGTCTGTGTGGTATTCGCTTCTATGGCTAAGCGTTGTTTAAAGTTATCGACAAAATTGATTAAAGAACTTTGCCAGCTTTTTTCGTCAAAACTTTCCTGTAGCAAGGTCTCACGATGGACTTTAAAGCCATCAACGAAGATCAATTCAATTTTGATTTCTTTCGCTTTGGTACCTGCAATAATCATTTGTGGGCTAATCAGTAAATCAACTTGCAGTAAATCAGTAACTAACTCAATTTTGCTTTCATCTAACGGTAAGTTAATCCCTAGTTGAATTAATAGTTGCTTAAGTCTTGATTGCTCTATTACCCGTAAACTCTTGACCTCGCTTAATCGATAATTTAAATAATCAGCGAATGTTTGATCAAACTCTTCATCTTTGGTCGACGTCGGCAAGATAGCCACAGCATAGTGATTCTTGGCACTAGATTTGATTGGCTTTGGTTGATTATAAAACCAAAGCATAACAAAGAGTCCAACCAGCATTAGTGCGAAAAAAATATAAAACAAGGGTATTTTTGTTGGCGTTTTTTTATCTGCTGCTAATACGATATATTGCTGCTGTGCCAGTGCAATATTTATCGGCCGCGATGCGGGATGTGCTGAAATTAACGATAACAGCCAAGGTTTTAGAAGATTAAGTTCGACGTTGGTAGGGCTAAATTTAGCTTTATTAAGTAACTTGCATTGTATGATTTCATTAATAGAATCACCAGTAAACGGCAAACATTGGCAACAGAGTTGGAAAATAACGATACCCACAGCATATAAATCTGTGCTGGCATTGATTTTACCCAATTGCAGATATTCAGGTGGCGCATAGTGCGGCGTGCCTGACACGCTAACCGAGGTACTTTCTTTATTCAGCACCGAAAGGCCAAAATCAGCGATATAGAGCCGACCCGAGGTGTCTATCATGATATTTTCGGGCTTAATATCTTTATGCGTTACGCCTGCTTGCTGCGCAAAGGCAAGACCGCTGAGTAATTGTTCAATAATAGTATGAACTTGCTTGATAGACAGGGCTTGACTAGCGATAATTTCTTCTAAGCTACTACCTTCTATCCAATCCATGGTTAAGAAGTGTAAATCTTGATGCTGATAATATTCATGGACACGAATAATATTAGGGTGACTAAGTTGGCGAACTAATAACAATTCATTTTTAAAATCAGCTAAATTTTTTGCATTTTGGCTGAGAGATTTATCAAGCACCTTAATGGCAATAACAGCATCGAGTTGCTGATCGTACGCGCTATAAACACAGCCGTAACGTCCTCTGCCTTGCAAATTTTTTATTATAAATCGCCCAACTAGGCATTCACCTATTGCTAGTGAATTGCCTGATTGAATAACTTGCGTTTCCTGTTGTCGATCTTCAACAGGTTTAGTTGGTTTTAAATTTTCAGGAGTGCTCATACAGCCTATGTATTAATAAAATTTAATGGCAGAAATTAAGCAAACTAGCGTTTTTTTTACCAGATATCTGTATTGAGTCATCATCGAGAATTTGTTGCAACAAATCAATCGATTGTTGTAGTAATATTGCTTGAACTGATGCTTGAATTTGCTGGCTCATAGTGCTTAAAATTTCAATATCTAATTCAGTCAGTACTTTATCAGATATTTTACTGTCAGTGTAAACAACACCCACGACTTTATCTTCATAGAGCAAAGGGATGCAGGCTAATGCGGAAATTTTTTAGTTTCTATACTCTTACGTGCGCTTAACAGTTCATGACGAGTAACATCCATGGCAATAACCGCTTGTCCAGACTCAAAGCAGCGAGTAATAGCGCCGACACTGCCTTCGAATTTAGCTAATTTAAAATCAGCTAATTGCATACCATGAGCAATGCTAACCCTTAAGGTTTGTAGGGTATCACCCAATAAAATAATGCCACGCTGAGTACCAGTTAACATAATAATATTTTGTAATTGTGCCGATAAATTGTCTTGTAAGTGTTCTGTTAAAGGGGTTGATATTGGTGATTGACTCCTTGATAAGCGCCATTGATTATGCGAAATAATAGCATCAAGTTGTTCAGATGATTTTGTTTCAAATAAACAGTCTAGCTCACCAATCGATATTAATGCGTCAGTATTTAACGTGGACTGTGTGATGGCAATCCCGTTTACTTTTGTGCCATTGCGGCTGCGCTCATCTTTAAGTTGCCAAATTTTATTTGTATGCGCAACTTTAGCATGTTGGCGAGAAACCGTCGGGTGATCTAATAAAAGCTCACATTCATTTGAACGCCCTAAACGGTAGCCACTGTCTTCATAAAGAAAACTTTCTACTGCCGGTTGATTAGAATAACAAACCGTAATTCTGGCTGGCATGACAAAACCTCCATATAAAAAATGGTTGCGTGTTAATCAATTAAACGCAAACTAAATCGCAAAGTATTTGCGTATGCCATCAACTCACCGGCAATATTGCGAATATCTCGGCTTGAGCGCCACACATCCGGAATATTAATGCCACGGTTATCGTTAATACGGCGATTAAACGCATTAAGCTTATTACTGGCGGTGTTATAATCTTGTGTTGATATTAACTGATTAATCTCGTTAATATCTTGTAATAACGCTGAATAAACCGCAGCATTTATTTGTGGAGAGAATGCATTTAGCGCTGTTTGTAAATCACTAATTTTTTGTTCTACTACCACTATAGGTGCACGTAAATCCGCCACAATTATAAATTGAGAAAATTTGCCTGTTGTGCCACGAGTACGCAGACTTCCAGAGCCTAAGGTCTCGGTAATATCTTTAAAATCCCCGTTTAATGGTGCTTTAAAGAAGCGAAGAGGCGTGCCAGCAGTATATTCTAGGTTATGAGTATGTAGATCAACTGTCGCAACACCCGAGAACGAAAAACCAGTATTTGCTTTAGGTTCGATGGTGATCATCATTGGAAAAGCTGCTGCAGGAGTAATGTTTAGTCCATTAGGTAAGCGGTCAATAATGTCTAATGAGGTAACATCGATTAATTCTGCACTTAACCCTAAACTATCTCTAGTTAAGCCAACAGCATTTTCAAACTGTAAGGTCAGGTCTGCAGAGATATCACCGGGCAAATGGACAATAACTTCTACTTTATTACCCTGCACGTCAACTGATAATGGTTCAGACGCGAAAGATATGGTATTCAAAAGAATGGCTGTCGCTGCCAAAACTTTTATCGTGATACTTTTTATGTGCAACATCATTTGTCCTCTGGATATGAACCTGATAATTTACTCAGATTTTTATATGTTTTACCTAGTAGAAGCTACTTTGAAAGTAGCAAATTAGCAAGTATTAAGGCTAATTTAATAACAAGAAAACCAACCTACTATCAGGTTGGTTTTTACCTTCATACTGCTAACGATTAACGCAAATAACCGTCATATACTCGACCAATAATAACCGCATAATCACCACGTTTAATATTATTTTTTGGCTCAAAGTACGCAACGACTGTCGGAGATAAGCCATAAGGGCCTTGTTCTAGTGCGAAACGCACTCTCATTAATGACATATCTATCGCCGCTTGAACATAACCTTTTAATACCGGTGTCACAGCACTTGAGTCGATCACAGCAATACGCTCACCATTATAGTCAACCGTTAATTCACCCGAAAAATCTAATGCTTGTGTTTCTAACCCAAGACTTTGCACTAATGAATAAGCCAGTGCTTGCTTACTGACATTGTGGTGCGGGCTAAACTCGCTGCCATGAGATAGGATGACCGGAAATTGATTTTGCACGCTATCTTTTAGCGCAGAACCAATAGTTGTTACTGCATCAACAAAAGGAGCATGTTGACTACGGACATCAGTAAAGACAGTTTTTTGTTCATTTAATAAATCACGATGTTGTCTAATTGACATGCCCATGACTAAAAATTGCGCTAAGTCTTGACGTTTTAAGTCAGCACTAGGTCGATAAGTCTTATCGCCTTTACTATCAATTAAACGCTCACTTACCGCAAATTCAATTGCTTTTTCAGCAGGATGACCGGCAATATCGTTCAATCCGTCATAGCCACCAGAGGTTAAAATTGAAATGTCACCCTCAATAAACTCAGGAATACCTGGGCCATTAGTGGTGCCGGTTGGGTCAGCTTGT
The DNA here is from genome assembly GCF_007954265.1 of Colwellia sp. C1TZA3. Taxonomy (GTDB): domain Bacteria; phylum Pseudomonadota; class Gammaproteobacteria; order Enterobacterales; family Alteromonadaceae; genus Cognaticolwellia. Next base: position 49,428 of record NZ_VOLS01000017.1, read on the forward strand.
ACACCTGACAAAGAGGTTATGCCAAAAGCAGACAGTTTCCATTCTCCAGCCTGTGCTGGCGCAGAAACTCGCATGGTGCTGCTCAATACTGGTGTGGTTAAGTTACCCAAGTATATTGTGCCGTCTGGTGCTTCCAATTTAAGTTTAACCAGATTGGCAAGCGTTTCAGATGAAGCACTAATCCATGCAGCATCATCAGCAACGTTAAATAAATGTACCTCAGGTTCACCAACCGGTGTAAATAAAACACTAAATGGCTCAGGCGCGTCATCATCGATAACGATTGCATTAGCATTAAAGGTATTAAGGTTATTAACCGTAACACTATTTTGCTCGTCATAAGCTAATGCACCGGCTACCGCCGCATAAGCATTGACATGGCCAGCACCCACTTCCCAAGATTGATAGCCTGGCATATTAGTGGCTGTTGCTTGAATAATAGTTTTTATTTGTAAATTTGTTAAATCAGGGTTAGCTTCTAACATTAAGGCAACAATACCAGCCACATGAGGCGCTGCCATCGAAGTACCCGAAATTCTGGTGTAAAAAGGTAAGTATTCGTTTTCAATAACGCCAACATCGTTAGCACCGCCATTAGAGGCGACATTGGTCTTAGCGCGGGTTGAAATAATATCAACCCCCGGTGCAACGATAGTTACTTCGTTCTTATAGGTCCAAGGTGAGCCATCAGGCATAGTAAAATCATCTGTTTCACCGCGTTTTCCGCGTGATGAAAAATCAATTAAATCGCCTTGCTTAGTACTAGCACCTACCGACAGCCCCCATGGAATTTGTGCATATGGATTGTGAGTGTCTTCGCCTGAACCACTATTACCGGCAGCAAATACTGAGATAATGTCGAGTCTGTGGGCTTTATATGACGCTAAAGATATCGGGCCTGCGGGATCATATTTACCACTAGAACCCCAAGAGTTACTCATCACACGAATGGGAGAATTAAAAGCCCAAACATTACTGATCGCGTAATCATAACCGCCTAGAGCATCTAAAATAGAAAGACCCGCGCCTGAACCATAACCTACAATATCGGCACCGGGTGCGGCACCTTTATATTTACCGTCAGAGCGAGTGCCCCAGCCGCCAACAGTGCCCGCACAATGTGTACCATGACCAACATTTAAGTCCGTGTTAGGTTGACCTTCAATCCACACACCATCAACGCCCGTTAAAGAAAGCGCTTGAGCATGGGTGATGCCTTGAACATTTTCAACAACTTTAGTGCCATACTCTAAATCATCTAAAGTCGCATCAATACCCGAGTCGTTAACAATAACGGTGACGCCCTTGCCAGTAAATTTCATGCCATTATTGTTTTCAAATGCGCTTGATTGTAATTTTTCTACACCGGTTATCTCACGTGCTTCTGCGTTGTAATATTCCAACGAACGGTTAGCGAATACAGAACGAATACCCGGCATAACGGCTAATTGATTAATTTGACCAGGACTCGCCATTACGCCAATAATAGGTAGTGATTTAAATTGGACACCTTGCGTTAAACCAAAATTTAATAAGCTTTGTAGCTGGGTAGTCGTTAAAGCATCTAGTTGATCATAAGAAACCACAACCATTACGCGGTCAGTTGCGGTCATATTTTGTAATTTTTGCTCTAGTTGAGAACCAATAACTGCAGCAGCGGTTGCACTTAAGCTGATACCTGCGATTGACATGGTCAATGCCATGTTTTTTATTATAGATTTCATATTTTTATCTACCCATGTAAAAGTGTGTTTTTATTTAACTCGAACTCAGCTAATAAAAACATCAGGATCATTCCCTATAACATACAGGGGAAAACCCCTACAACACACTTTTTTTATACATAATATTAACAAAAAAATATAGTTGCTTGCAGGCAGTTTTTTTCCTAAGCCAGTAGCTTATTTTACGAGCGACTAAGCTAAGTAGATTTTTTATTTCAGTTTTAGCTAAAACTGAAATAAAAAGTAGTAAATGCAGTGCAGCGTATCCAACATTGCCTTATTATTGAGCTTATGAATGAAAAAAAATCATCTATTAAGTGAATTTATCTCGTTTGCTAGCAGTAGAGCATAACCTTAAGATGAACTTGTTTTTGGGTCCCCCCCGGTTCAATAAACATTTTTACATAGTTAATTTGTTTCATTTTAAGGGCATCAATAGATGTCCTTTTTTTTCTTTATTTTTTATCAACAACATTATTTTGGTGCAAGCACACTATTATGGTGCATTAACAAGTATTTTAAAGTTTAAATAATAAAATAAAACATATAAAATCAATTAGTTAAATTACGGCTTAAGTTTTGCTATATAGCTTTTGTCTTTATTAAAAAATGTTAACTATGCCAATTCAAACACCTATACGTGGCCTACGCTCATTTTGCGTAGCGTCAAAATGTTTAAGCTTTAAACATGCCGCAGCACAATTATTTTTAACTCCCTCAGCCGTTAGCCATCAAATAAAACAACTTGAAACACAATTAGGGATCGTTTTATTCAATCGTGGTACCAGAACTATTGAACTTACCAGTGCAGGAAAACAGTTTTACCAATCAATTCAACCGTTAATTAATCAATTAGAATCAACCATAGCCGAATTTACTCAAAAACAACAAAATCAAACTATTGTCATCAGTTTGCCAGAGTTTTTTGCCAGCGAATTATTTATTCCCCGTTTATCGGAGTGGTCTCAAAATAACCCAACCATTAACCTACAGCTTGAAACAGTTAAGTCTGGCAGCGAGCCATCGCGGTCTGCCGATTTATCTATTGTGCTTGCCAATGGCAAGCCTAATGCAAAAATAGTTCAAGAGTTATTTCCTATTCGTTATGCCCCTGCTTGTAACAAAAAAATTTATAAGAAGTTAAAAAACGTCGGATTTTCTGCTCTAAAAACCACACCGTTACTTTTGCATCAATCACGCCCATGGTCTTGGCATCAATGGGCCGACAAGAATAATGTCGACGATTTTGATCCTAAACAAATCATCCAATTTGACAGCATGTATGGTGTAGTTCGAGCAGCACAACAAGGCATGGGGGTTGCATTGGTGCCATTACCAATGAGTAAGGCCTGGTTCAGTGAGCAACTGCTGGTAAAGTTATTTGACGAGGAATTAAATACCAATGATAAGTACTATCTTATTCAGCATGAGAATATGGACAACCATACAGAGCTGACTTTGTTTGCTCAATGGGTAAAGGAAACCTTCACAATTTAAGCCCTTAAGCTTATAAGCGTTAAATGCTGATGTGCAACATTGAGTAAATTGCGCCCTGACAATGCAGTTAACCTATCGTTAGACAATTGAATTTTATTCACTTGATAAGTGTATTCTAATCGTTTGTCAGTTATTGGGCTTACCTTTATATTGATTTTGTATCAATTTGATGCACAACAAATATAGAGAAAAAAACATGAACAAAACCATATTAAAAAATACACTATTAGCCACTTTATTATTAAGTACCAGCCATACAACTTTAGCCAATGCAGCAATATTTCAAGTGGCTGTCGTAAAAGGTGCTATGGGTACTGCGGACATAAGTAAAGGTAAAGTAGAGTCAGGTATAAGCAAATTAATCGCTAGTGAAAGTAGTAAAGATTTTTATGACCGTAAAATGAATTTGTGCGTTGCTTACTTGCAATCTACACAGAGCAACAAATCAGAGTTAGCCTGTACAGAGGCGATCGACAGCATAAAGTCTATCACTCGTCAAAGTAGCAAAGTGCGCTATTTAACCTCACTTAATTACAGTAACCGTGGTGTTGCTAGGTACAAAAAAAATCAGTTAACCGCGGCATTAGAAGACTTTGAGCTTGCCGTTAGCATTGACAACAACCCGATTACAGTCGGTAATTTACAAAAAATAAAACAACTTTTACCAATAAATAAAGTAGAGAAAATAACAGCGTTATCTGATTAACACTGTTATTTTTCAACCAGGAGCAGACAAATGGTCAACACTATACTTCACAAAATGAGCTCAACCATTAGCTTGATAACTAAAATTAAGCATATCTCGATTAGTCAGTGGCAGGTTGAGTAAAAAAAGACGGCATTATTCATTAGTATAATTTATAACGCTATTACCAAGGCAATGAATAATGTCAAAACCACCATAACACCACTCAATAATAGTAAAATAAAATACAGCATTAAAATGATTAAACTAAGATTGCAACTGTCTAAAATAAATGAAGTTTTCATGCTAGAAGAGCAACAAGTAAAATTACATTGTTAGTGATTTATTAGCCTAAATATAGCAAGGCTAACAAAGCGCTAGGCATGTCTCATTTTTTGTGCATAATGTAGGTCTTTCATGCTTTATTGCAAGCCATTCAAAAGATAAACAAGTCCGTTATATGATAAAAGACATTTCCAACTTGCAGGTTAAATTACAAACCTTACTCGCAGCACAGCAAGAATTCTATACTCAAGGTAAAGTAGCCAATTATATTCCTGCCTTAGCTGAAGTCAGCCCTGAAAAAATGGGCGTTTGTGTATCTACTATTGACGGTAAAACTGTCGGTGCTGGCGACTACCAAGAGCCCTTTTCGATTCAAAGTATTTCAAAGGTGTTTGGTTTGGTTATGGCAATGAACCGCATCGGCGATGATTTGTGGCAACGGGTTAATATGGAGCCGTCTGGACAACCCTTTAACTCGATTATCCAATTAGAGTGGGAGAAAGGTATTCCTCGAAATCCAGTAATAAACGCTGGAGCCTTGTTAGTTGCTGATGTACTCACTAGCCACTTTTCTTCTAGTAAGTTAGCCTTTTTAAGTTTTATGCGCTCGTTAGCTCATGATGACAGTATTTATATCGACAACTATGTTTACCAATCAGAATTAGCCCATGGTAGCCGAAACGCAGCATTAGGCTATTTAATGAAAAGTTTTGGCAATATAGAATCAGAAATACCTGAGGTATTAAACCATTACTTTACCCAATGTTCAGTCGCCATGAGTTGTGAGCAACTGGCAACTAGCCTACTATTTTTAGCGAATAAAGGTATCGACCCGATTTCTAAAGAAGCTATTTGTACGCCAAGAGATGCCCATCGCGTTAATGCGATATTATCAACCAGTGGTATGTATGATCAGTCTGGCGAATTTGCTTTCTCTATTGGCTTACCAGCAAAAAGTGGCGTAGGCGGTGGGGTTATTGCGATAGTGCCTAACTATGGTGTTATTTGTACTTGGAGCCCACCATTAAATAGCTTTGGTAACTCAGTAATTGGCACAAATTTAGTCGCCAGTTTAGCCCAAGAGTTAGGCTTGTCTATTTACCATTAATGCCTTTATCTAATACTTACAGCATTTTTTCTTCCAAAATATGCTGTGAGTATTGTCTTGATAATAAATCCGCTAGCCTCTTAACGTAATACTGATAAGCATCGCTATTATAGTTCGTTGACAACACATTCATAAAGCCATGTAAGTGTTCACTCTGCTCAAGGGTAACCGTTGCTTTTTCTTGTAAAGCTACTCGCAAGTCTGCAACTGAAAAATGTTGCTCGGTAGCAGGTAAAATTAACCTAGTTGGAATATTTGGTGTTAGCTGCGTCATCTGTCGAATTTGGCTACTATAAAAACAAATAACCCCTAAATTTTGCTTAACAGCACTTGGTGAATTTAACTGCCAAATAGCGCTACCACCGACACTAAAGCCCACTAACAGTTTACTACCTGATATTGCCAACAGTTTTTCTGCTAGTTTGTTAACGTAGCCCTCTACCCTAACATTTTTGATAAAATACTGATAAGCGTCATGCTCACAGGTAAATAATATCGGTTGGTTTTGATAAGGGCCAATCATATGGCATTTAACGCCATACCTTTTTGCAGCGCCAAGACATTGCTCAACTTGGGCAGTAACTTGCTGACATAAATGCTTAAACTCGTCAGTTAGGCCAAAAATATCAGCAACAAAAATTATATTCAACTAACAACTCCAATCATTAACGCTTACCGATAGCTCTAGCCAATATTTTGAGCAAAGCACTTGTATGGCTTAACGCAAATTTTTGCATGCTTTTTTAAGATTTGAAAGCTCAAATCGGCTAAGTACTAGAAATAGGGGACGCTACCCGTTAGAATCTAGCGTATAGAAATTTTAATTATCAGCGACGAGACTTATTCAGATGGGCAGAGCATACCAAAACCGTAAATTATCAATGGCCAAAACTGCGGGTCAAAAAACTAAAGTTTATTCAAAGTATGGCAAAGAAATTTACGTACTAGCCAAAAATGGCGGTGTAGACCCCGATGGTAACCTTGCCTTGCGTCGGACCATTGAAAAAGCAAAAAAAGATCAAGTTCCTACACATGTTATTGAAAAAGCGTTAGAAAAAGCCACAGGCGCTGGCGGTGAAGATTACGTAGAGTCACGCTACGAAGGCTTTGGCCCAGGCAATTGTATGGTTATTATTGACTGTTTAACCGATAACGGCAATCGCACCATTAAAGATGTTCGTCAATGTTTTACTAAAACTTACTCAAAAATTGGTTCATCAGGCACCGTTTCACACATGTTTGATCATCAAGCAGTCTTTGCCTTTAAAGGTGAAGACGATGAAATTGTCTTAGAAAACTTAATGATGGCTGACATCGATGTTACTGATGTTGAGCTTGAAGACGGTATTATTACCGTTTACGCACCCCATACTGAATTCTTCAAAATTAAAACAGAATTTGCAGCCAGCATGTCTGAGTATGAGCTAGAAGTAGAAGAAATTACTTGGGTGCCACAAACCTATACTGAAATTTCAGGTGAAGACGACTTAGCTAATTTTGAAAAATTCATCAATATGTTAGAAGACTGTGATGATGTACAAAATATTTATCACAATGCTGAACTCGCTGAAGAATAACCTTCACGCGCAACACATTAATTGCAGGCGTATTAACCCCATTTAGCTAACAGATGGAGTTATACCAGTTCCATTAAGTTTGTGATCTTGTTGTGCGCAGGAAAAATAACTCAAGGTAAGGCGCTCGATTGAGCAATAGCTGGCTATTGGGAGTGAGAGCAACACAGCCTTGAGCTATTTTAACTAGTACAAGTGAGCAATAACTTAATGGGATTGGTATTAATACGCCTTTTTAATAGCCACTTGCCCTAAAACCTAAGGTGCCACATGATTGATTTTCGCTCTGACACAGTAACTAGACCCACTAAAGCAATGCGTATGGCGATGGCAAACGCTGAGGTGGGTGACGACGTCTATGGCGATGACCCCACGGTTAATGAACTAGAATCTTGGGCAGCAAAACGGCACGGTTTTGCCAGTGCGATGTTTTGTAGCTCAGGTACCCAAGCTAACTTATTAGCGCTAATGGCACATTGTCAACGCGGTGATGAATACCTTTGTGGCCAACAAGCGCATAACTATAAGTTTGAAGGCGGTGGCGCGGCTATTTTAGGCTCGATTCAGCCACAACCGATCGCCAATGAGCAAGATGGCTCTTTATGCTTTAAAAAGCTGGCGGCAGCGATAAAGCCTGACGACTCTCACTTTGCTCGTACCACCTTACTCAGTATTGAAAATACCATTAACGGTAAAGTCCTGCCGTTAATCTATATGGCAAAAGCACGTGAATTTACTCAGCAAAACAATTTAGCCTTACATTTAGACGGTGCGCGAGTTTACAATGCGGCCAGCGCATTAAATGTCGATATTACAGAGATTTGCCAATACGTTGACTCAGTGTCTATTTGCTTATCAAAAGGCCTTGGCGCCCCAATAGGCTCAATATTGCTCGGCTCACAAGTCTTAATAAAAACGGCCAAACGCTGGCGAAAAGTGGTTGGTGGCGGTATGCGCCAAGCCGGTATTATCGCTGCAGCAGCCAAAATAGCACTGGAACAAAATCCGGGGAAATTAGCACAAGACCACATTAATGCAAAATATTTAGCGCATGCCCTAAACAAGCTTGCTGATATTTCAGTCAATCTGGAGCAAGTTGAAACTAATATGGTCTTCGCAAAATTCTCTGAAGGTGTTGATATTGCTAATTTAGTCAAACAGTTAAAGACAGATAAAATACTGTTATCTGCGGGTAACCCTATGCGACTGGTCACGCATTTAGATATTGATAAAACGGCTATCGATAACTTTATTAAAAAGTTAAGTAGGGTTTTAAATCAACGCATTTAAAACCGCTAAAGTAAGCTAATAAAATGTTTTATGCATTAGATACTGTGTGTGAAAGCTAAGTAGCAGCTTAAACCGAACTGAGAATGCATTAAGAGTAAATTAAGGATGAACTGCAGTGAGAGCGGATACTTGCTCGGGTTAACACACTCGTTAACCCTTTCGAAGTCATTGTTATTTTGCCAACTTTTCGATCATGGTATTTACCGCGTTCAAATGCTCCGGATTGTTATGACACATACCCTGAAATACCGCACAAATATCAAGAAAATCGGGCAATTCAGTGCGTTGTGCCAACTTCATTAAACGCTTGGTTAACCGTAACGACGCTACCGGTTTAGCTGCTATTTCGTTTGCTAGCTTTTGTACTCTTTCAAGTAAGTATTCTGGCTCAACCACGTCTAATACCACGCCAATTTCTTTTGCCTCTAGCGCATCGATTACACGGCCAGTAAAGGTTAACTCAGCAGCCTTTTGATAACCAATTAAGCGTTGCATAAACCATGCTCCGCCATCGCCTGGAATAATACCTAAGTTAACAAAGGTTTCGCCAAACTTAGCTTTGGTTGATGCAATTCTCATATCGCACATATTGGCAATATCAAAACCCGCGCCTATTGCTGGGCCATTAACCGCAGCAATAACTGGCACTTCTAATTTGTGTAAAGCTAGTGGAATACGCTGAATACCTTCTCGGTAACGCCTTTCTAATGCTTGCACATCGCCAGCAAAATCTCCGGCGCGCTCAGCCATATCTTTTATATTGCCACCAGAAGAAAACGCAGAGCCCTCACCGGTAATAATGAGCACGGCTATTTCAGGTGTACGATTAATCCATTCAACGGTATTAACAATATCGTCGGCAATGGCAGTACCTGTTAAGGCATTACGCACGTCATGGCGATTGAATGTCAAGGTAAGCACTTTATTATTGAGCGTTATTTTACTGTCGACTAATGTGGGTAGTGAACTCATTCTTACCTCGAAAACTTTATTGATTAACGTAAATTAACACTAGGATTTTTCAGCAATTTTTACTTGTTGCCAAAAGCCTTCCAACTCGTCCAACGAGTGTTGTTCAAAACTTTTATCGGTATTATTCACTTGCGCTTCAACACCATGAAAGCGCTTAGTAAACTTATTATTAGCTTGGCGTAGTAACGCTTCAGGGTCTTGTTTAGCATGTCGACATAAATTGACCACGGCAAACATTAAATCACCTAACTCTTCCGCTAAAGCAGTATCATTGCGATGTAATTCTGCTTTTACTTCCAACACTTCTTCTGCAACTTTAGCAAAAACATCATCAATATGGTGCCAATCAAAACCAACATGCGCACAACGTTTTTGAATTTTTGCTGCCTGTGATAGCGCTGGTAAATTACGCGGGATATCCGCTAAAATACTTAAGTTTTTATCATCTTTTTTTTGCTGACGCTCTTTTATTTTCTCGTTTTCCCAGTTCGCTTTGACTTCCTGCTCAGATTGAAAGTCACTACTAGCAAAAACATGGGGATGACGGCGGATCAACTTCTCACAAATAGCGCTCAGCACACTATCAAAATCAAAACGCTTTTCTTCCGCGCCAAGTTGGCTATAAAAAATCACTTGAAACAGCAAATCGCCCAGCTCTTTTTCCAACTCAGTAAAATCTTCTTGCTCAATAGCGTCAGCTACCTCGTAAGCTTCTTCAAGGGTATGAGGAATGATAGAGCTAAAGGTTTGTTTCAGGTCCCAAGGACAACCTGTTTCAGGATTGCGTAACTCGGACATAATCCAACGAAGTTTTTCTATTGAGGGCTTATCATGCAACATAGTTTAATCTCTACCTATAATCTTTTAACTTCAACAACATCATCTAACTGCTTTAATTTAGCTAATAATCGCATTAACGCTTCATTATTGGCTATTTCAACTTTTATGGTCATGCTCATACTTTGCTTGGCGTTGTCGGTATGGCTTTCAATGCCAATAATACTTACTCTTTCATTAGAAATAATCGTCGAGATGTCTCTGAGTAAACCTTGGCGATCACCACCAATAATGTTGATACTCACTTGATAACTTTTTTTGTTATTTATGCCCCACTGTACTTCTACTTCACGCTCTGGTTGCTGGTTTAAGGCATTGGCCAGCTGTTCACAATCAACCCGATGCACTGAAATCCCGCGTCCTTGAGTAATAAAACCGGCGATTTCATCGCCTGGCACTGGATGACAACATTTTGCCATGTGAGTCAATAAGTTACCAACGCCTGAAACCGTAATACCATTATTATCAGCCGCTTGTATGTTAGTTTGTTGGGGCTGGCGAATTAAACTTTGCGGATCAATGTCTACTTCAGGCTTTGACTTTTCGTCTTGCTGTTGTAAACAATGAACCACTTGTAACAAGCGCGTACTGCCTGAGCCTACCGCAGCAAATAAATCATCTTTTGTCGTAAAATTAAAACGTTCTATCGCCGCGGAAAAATCAACTTTAGCCAAAGATAACTGTAACTTACCCAATGCGGTTTCTAACATTTCTTTACCGACAGCAAGGTGTTTATCTCGGTCAAGTAAACGAAAAAAATGTTGTACCTTGGCACGAGCACGCGGTGTATGAAGGTAGTTTAAACTAGGATTCAACCAATCTCGACTGGGGTTGAGGGTTTTACTGCGCAAGACTTCAACTTGATCGCCCGTTTGCAAAAGATGGGTAAAGGGCACTATTCGACCAAATACTTTTGCGCCAATGCAACTGTGACCGACATTGGAGTGAATATAGTAAGCAAAATCTAACGGTGTTGCGCCACTAGGTAAATCAACTACGTCACCACCAGGGGTAAAAACATAGATACGGTCTTCAAATACTTGACTACGTAGTTCATCGAGTAATTCGCCACTTTCTGACACGTCTTCTTGCCATTGTAGAATTTTTCTTAACCAACTGACTTTTTCATCAAAACCTGAAGTTTTACCACTGGCATTACCTTCTTTATAGCGCCAATGGGCTGCAACACCCAATTCTGCATCATCATGCATTTGTTGTGTTCTAATTTGTATCTCTATTGTTTTACCTTCGGGCCCGATAACCACGGTATGAATTGACTGATAGCCATTACTTTTTGGCGTTGCAACATAGTCATCAAATTCTTTAGACAAATGCTTCCAACTGGTGTGCACTAAGCCTAATGCACCATAGCAACCTTGTAATTCATCAACAATAACGCGTACTGCACGCACATCAAATAGCTGTTCAAAGTCTAACGACTTTTGTTGCATTTTTTTCCAAATGCTATAAATATGCTTAGGGCGTCCACAAACCACGCCTTTAATGTCGGAAGATTGTAATTGCTGAGATATGTTATCAACAAATTCAGCCATGTAGCGTTCTCTGTCAAGACGTTTTTCAGCCAATTGCTTGGCAATTTCTTTGTAAACTTCAGGGTGCAAGTAGCGAAAAGAAAGATCTTCTAATTCCCATTTTAACTGCCCAATACCTAAACGATTAGCTAATGGTGCATATATGTTGCTGGTTTCTTTTGCGGCTAATACACGGGTTTCTTCATCGCTGTCTTTGACTAAGCGTAAGTGACATAAGCGTTCTGCAAGCTTGATCACAACAGCGCGAACATCTTCAACCATTGCTAACAGCATACGACGAATATTGTCAATTTGGTTAGTGTTGACTAAGCTAGATTGTGATTGCTGTAAAGCCTTAATTGCTGCCATCTGGCCAACACCTTTGCACAGTAAATATATTTGTTTAGAGAAATTCTCTTTAATATATTCAAGGCTAATGCACTTATACTCATACAAAGGACAGATGAAAGCAGCGCATAATGAGTCGGTATCAAGATTTAAACCCGATAGAATTTCCACCATTTCTAAAGATTTTGTTTGACATGGGGTACTGTCATCAAATAAATAATTTACTTTTTGATACAGTTTTTCTAACGACGCTTTTTTGTCATCGTCTAATTCAAGCGCCTCTAGCCATTGCTCAAAGCTTGCTTGTGACATTTGATGTGACTTACGCACAGAAACCATGAAATTCCCTACCTGTGATTCAATTTTTTGCCAACTCTTATAAGCTAAACATTAACATAGTTTCAACATGCTTGGTTTGCGCAAACATGTCCATTAAAGCTATTTTTTCAATTTTATATCCGTGGTCAATAAGCAATTTTGCATCACGCGCCAATGACGCCGGATCACAACTAACATAAAGTATCTTATTAACCTTAAAGGTCAGTAATTGCGTTAACGCTTGATAAGCTCCCGCCCGAGCAGGGTCAAGTAAAACCTTAGTATACTTTTGTCTTGCCCAAGGCTGGTCTTGCCAAGCACTATTCAAATCAGCTTGGTAAAATTGGCAATTATTTATACCATTTTTCAAGGCATTTTTTTGCGCCTTTTCAACCATCACTGCAATGCCCTCAATACCGACAACACGACTGACTTTTTCGGCAATAGGTAAACTAAAATTACCTAAACCACAAAACAGGTCGAGCACAATATCGTTATCATTCAGCGCTAGCCAAGTTAGCGCCTGCTCAACCATTTGCTTATTAACCAGATGATTGACTTGGATAAAGTTATTAACTGAAAATTCAATTTTTATTGCATCTGTTAAAGAATAAAATAAGGTTTTGTCTTCGGTCAGTGGTGTAATCTCATTGCCGTCGTCAAAGTAGACTAACCATTGATTCTTATCAGCAAAACATTGCCAAAGCTTTTTGTCTTGCGCCGTTGCTTTGACTAATTGTCGCACCACAACTACCTGCTCATTAGCCGCAATAATTTCAATATGACCGATGGCATTTTTACCCGACAACTTGGGCAAAAGCTCTTTTAGCTCAGCAAAAATATGGCCAAATGCTTCGACCATTACTGGGCAAGACTTAATTTCAGTTAAGTGGCTACTCTCGCGTTGGCGAAAACCAATAATGGGTGCACCGCGTTTGTTGTATTGCACGCCAATTCTTGCTTTACGGCGATAATGCCATGGTGTATTAATAATGTGGTTTTGCCATGGCAGACTTTCGTTGAGTGCTTGGCGAGCAAATAATTGCGTTATTTTATCTTGCTTATAAACTAACTGCTGTAGATAGTCCATGTGCTGTAAGTTACAACCACCACACTGAAAATAATGCCGACACTTAACCTCTACCCGCGCTGCACTGGCGCTAATAACACGCAATAACTTTGCTTTTGCAAACTTACTTTTTTGCTCATACACATTAATTTCAACCGTTTCATTAGGCAGTGCACCTTCAATAAAAATCGGATTTTTACCTTGAAAAGCAACGCCGCAGCCTTGCTGATCAAGGTGACTAACCTTAACCGTTAAGTGTTGTTGTGTTAGTGTTTTTTTCGGGCTTACTTTAAAAAAATTTGCCATAGCTATCTTACTTTGCCATCAAGGAGCAGCATAAATTATCTATTAGCTGCCATAGTGAACGATTACTATTTGGTATTAGTCTTAACTGTGCCATTATAGTGTTATTAACCCAATGATTTTACACTAAAGCTCAACAAAAAATGCATAAAATAAGCCTGAAAGATTGGGTAATTTTACTTACGGTCGTTCCTACGACCTTAATCAGTTTAGTTGTGGCTAGCTACTTATCCTATAGTCGCTATAGCGAACTCGATCAATTTCTTTATCAACGTGCCACTAGCATCATTTCTCCTCTTGCCATTAGTAGTACGGAGCCATTATTAGCGAAAAAAAGAGATAACTTAAGAACGCTGATCGGCTTTAGCCACCGCAGTCAATCCGACATTATAAAAAGCATCGCCATTTTCACTGCTGACAACCAAGTTTTTGTTACCAGTGCTTATCATGATGACACCCATACCATGCGTATTAAAGCAGGACAAAGTCTACCTAAACGCATTCAGTATCAAGACTACGGTGATTACCTCATTTATCGCGCGCCCATTATTGACGAATTTACCGTACAAACCAGTAACACCACTTTAGACAGTAGTATTATTGGCTATATCGCGATACAAATTGATAAGGGTACGATTAAATACGCTCAACAACAGCTGTTGATCACAGTATTTTTCATTTTACTGGCTGGCTTTATTATCAGTGCCTTGTTTGCCTATAAGCTCATTAATAGCGTTACCCGCCCGATATCATCCATGGTATTAGCGATAGACCGCATTAGAGAAGGAAAAATTGATAGCCGCATTAGTGGTCAACTTGTTGGTGAGCTCAATTTTTTAAAAAATGGTATCAACACTATGGCGCAATCGTTAGGCGCTTATCAAGATGAAATGCAACGTAGTATTGATCAAGCCACGATAGATTTACGTGAAAGTTTAGAGCAATTTGAAATTCAAAACGTTGAATTAGATATTGCAAAGCGTAAAGCTCAGGATGCTAACAAGGTAAAATCTGAATTTTTGGCCAATATGAGCCATGAGTTACGTACCCCGCTGAATGGTGTTATTGGTTTTACCCGGCAAGTATTGAAAACGCCTTTAAGCGATTCTCAGCGCGATCACTTACAAACTATCGAACGTTCTGCGGCTAGCCTACTATCCATCATTAACGATATTTTAGACTTCTCTAAACTTGATGCGGGTAAAATGATTATTGAAAACATTCCGTTTTCAATTCGTGAATCCATTGAAGAAACCTTGACGTTACTGGCACCCAGTGCCCATAGAAAACATATTGAATTATCATTGCGTGTTAGTCCTCAATTGCCTGACTCACTGATTGGTGACGCGATGCGTATTAAACAAGTTATGGTTAACTTAGCCAGTAATGCCATTAAATTTACTGATAAAGGTTCGGTAGATATTAACCTTGAGGGTCATGTTATTGGCAAAAACCTCTATAAAATTAGAGTAACAGTGCAAGACACTGGTATCGGTATATCAAATCAGCAAAAAAATTCAATTTTTGAAGCCTTTGGCCAAGGTGATAAAAGTGTGACAAGGATTTATGGAGGAACCGGCTTAGGACTAGTTATCTCACAACGTTTAGTATCAGAGATGCACGGTGGTATTGGTTTTGAAAGTGTAGAAAATGAAGGTTCAAGCTTTTGGTTCACCTTTCAGTGTGAATTAAACACTATACCCACTTTGCAGTTATCTGCCCCAGAGAGTTTGATTGGTAAGGCAATATTGTATTACGAACCTCATGCCGCCAGCCGTTTAGCCACCAGTGAAATATTAGCAAGTTGGCAAATGAAAACTACTTGTATTAGCCAACACTGCGATATGGACGAACTACTGGCAAATAAACAATTACTCTCATCATTCGACTTTGCTTTAATCGGTCACGACGTTACACCGTCAGCCCTAAATGAAGTGAAAAAATTTATATTTACTCTTAAAGATATTATTCCGTCCATACATTTAGCCATCAATAGTAATTCACCCAGTTTACATGAAGCGTTAATTTCAAGTGGTGCTAAAACTTGTATTAGCAAACCGATAACGGTGCAGCGCTTGAGAAAAACTTTTGCTCCAACAACAAGACCAGAAATTAACAGCTTAATTACAGTATCCGAACAAAAAGTGCCGATTAAAGTACTGGCAGTTGATGATAATGAAGCCAATTTAAAATTGATCAATGAACTGTTACTTGAGCAGGTAAATAATGTCATCACCGCGACCGATGGCGCTCAAGCAGTAGAATTATGCCGACATGAGAAGTTTGACCTAATTTTTATGGATATACAAATGCCCGTACTAGATGGCATTTCTGCCTTGGCTATTATTCGTCAACAAACACTTAATGAGCACACCCCAATAATTGCCGTAACCGCACATGTCTTCGGAGAAGAAAAAGATAAATTACTCGATAATGGCTTTAACTCATTTATTACCAAACCTATCGATGAAGCCATGCTGCATCATAGTATTTATGAGTATTGTGATTCAACATTACTCGCTTATCACCCTAAATTTGTTGTGCCATCTCTTAGGCCTATTACCGACTCTAAAGCAAAGATTATTGATTGGAAGCTGGCGCTACAACGAGCAGGACAAAAAAAACTGTTAGCCAAAGATATGTTTATTGGCTTGGTTAACAGTTTACCCGAAAGCAAAGCCAACATTTCTGAAGCGCTTATCTCTCAAGATATTGAGCAGCTAAAAGTATTAATACACAAGCTCAACGGCGCTTGCTGTTATTCTGGTGTGCCCCGTTTAGGGAAAGTGACACATGAACTTGAAACAGAATTAAAGCGGGATATTGGCCTTGATGATTTACAGCCAGAATTTTTTGAATTTTTTGAGCAAATAGACTTAGTATTAGAGGAAGCTGATGCTTTTATCAGAAATATTGAAAACCAACATTTAAAATAAAACCCTATACTAAAGAAAATAGTAAAAATATTTAACGCATTTTTATATTTGGCGCAGTATTAATGTCGCCATCTTCAGTGATCACTGCCACACCTGAGTTACACCTTAACACGGCTAAACTATGTCCGGTTTCATTACGAATAAAACTGAGTTCATAACCAAACTTGCCTAAACTACTGGCAGAAAACTTTTGTGCCAGTGAGAGTTTAGACCACCATATTAATTGCTCTGGTGCTTCTTTTCGCCTATCCACAAGAGGATTTTTTTGCGATGGCATATCGACTTCCCTAATTCACATCTACTGATTACAAGCTTCGGTCAGCTCCATCAAAGTATAGAGTATATGTCATTGCTAAGTTATAATTTATCAGTGAATTTGTTACATACCGTTACATACTGAGCTTGCTGTAACTAATACCAATCCCATTAAGTTATTGCTCACTTGTACTAGTTAAAATAGCTCAAGGCTGTGTTGCTCTCAATCCCAATAGCCAGCTATTGCTCAATCGAGCGCCTTACCTTGAGTTATTTTTCCTG
>NZ_VOLS01000018.1 GCF_007954265.1 Colwellia sp. C1TZA3
TGCGCAGGAAAAATAATTCAAGGTAAGGCGCTCGATTGAGCAATAGCTGGCTATTGGGATTGAGAGCAACACAGCCTTGAGCTATTTTAACTAGTACAAGTGAGCAATAACTTAATGGGATTGGTATGACACTTTCTCAAGACAATAGTTTCCATACTTGGGACTAGACACTAAAAAAGGAACAAGGATGTTTCAAAAACGCACCTATCAACAATTTTTTTGTTTGAGCTTTTTAATATTCATATTACCCTGTGCACTTGCTCAGCAGATTACTTTGCAGACAACCGGGCAGACAACCGCCCAAAAAAAACCTCAGCTACAGCTTGCCACTAAATATCAGCAGAGCGCTGTTATTGAAGATTACTGGGTAAGTGAAAAGTTAGACGGTGTGCGTGGATACTGGACTGGACAACAACTATTAACCCGCAATGGCAATGCCTTGTCACCACCCCATTGGTTTGTTGAACATTGGCCTAAAATACCTATGGGGGGTGAACTTTGGAGCGGCCGGGGCCAATTTGAGCAAATCAGCGGCTGTGTTCGACGTAAGCATTCAACCGGAAAATGTTGGAAAAAGCTTAAATTAATGCTTTTCGACTTACCCAATCAAACCACTAATTTCACTGACCGTATTGCAACAATGAGACTATTGATAGCAAGTAATAGCTCGCCTTATCTAGCGATGATTAAGCAAGAAAAACTAGCAAGTAACACGGATTTATATACCCGATTGGATCACATTGTTGATAATAATGGTGAGGGCTTAATGCTGCATCTAGCATCTGCTAATTATCAAAGCGGGCGGAGCAAGAGCCTATTAAAACTAAAAATATATCAAGACGCAGAAGCGCTAGTCATTGCGCATACATTAGGCAAAGGAAAATACCAAGGTTTACTTGGCGCCGTTAAAGTAAAAACCCCAGAGGGTATTACTTTTAAAATAGGTACAGGTTTTTCTGATCAGCAGCGCCGGCAACCGCCAAAAATTGGCAGTATAATAACCTATAAATACATTGGTAAAACACAACGGGGTGTGCCAAAATTTGCTAGTTTTCTTCGCATTAAAAATCAACATTAGTGCTCACAAATTAACTTAACCAATCTAAGGCGTATTGAGTTATGGAGTTTCATTTATGGTTATCACTGGTGGTTATTTGTATTCTTGGAGCCCTATCGCCAGGTCCAAGCCTCGCTGTAGTGATTAAAAACACTTTAAATGGCGGTGCAGGCCAAGGTTATGCCACTGCCATCAGTCACGGCTTAGGGGTGGCGTTATACGCGGCAATAACCGCGACAGGTATTGGCTTACTTATTGTGCAATCGCCGATGTTGTTTTCAGCTATAAAATACGCGGGTGCAGCTTTTCTTTTGTACCTAGGTATTAAGGCGCTAATGAGTAAACAACAAAACATTCAGTTTGCCCAACAAGGTAAGACAGTAGACCCAGCCATTAACGGTTGGCGAGATGGCTTTTTAATTGCTTTTTTAAATCCTAAATTAGCGATTTTCTTTCTGGCTTTATTTAGTCAATTTGTTGATCCTGACGCAGGTTGGCAACAAAAAGTTGTGATGACCGCAACCGTTGGCATCATTGATACGCTCTGGTATATCATGATTGCTTTTATGATGTCACGTGGGCCTATTTTAGAAAAATTAAAAGCTAATAGTCACCTGGTCGACAAAGTCACTGGTAGCTTTTTAATTTTATTGGCCGCGCGCGTGGTGTTAAATTAAGACTACCTAAGGTGGACAAATATTTACTTTCTAAGATAAATGATAATAACCTTTGCTTGCGTCGTAAACTAGGCAAGTAAACTAGACAGAAAAATTGAAGTTTATGCTGTTGGTTTATATATAAAATACAAACATTTTAAACCTTTGCCTTGATGCGCTTCTTTAAATACTTCGGGTGTATTCAGTTGATATTGAAAAACGCACTCAGGGCATTCTCTAACAACTTCTGCCATTAAAAACTCGACATTAAGATCAGGGGAATTTAAGCACAACAGGACATCACCATTGTCTGACATTAGCTCAGGCAGGCGACGAATAATTTTCTTATAGTCTCTTGCAATATCGACACTACCTTTTTGAAACGATGGCGGATCACAGACCAATAACTGATACGGTCCATACCTTTTCAGCCGACCATAAGACTTAAAGATATCCACACCTTCAAAAATGACTTTACTGAGATCTTGTTGGTTTAAACGGTGGTTTTCTCGACCTTTAGTTAATGAGCTTTTACTCATATCAACATTCACCACTTTACTGGCGTTACCAGCCAATGCGGCAACCGAAAAAGCACAAGTGTAAGAGAATAAATTTAATACCTGTTTATTTTCACTATGCTTTTGAACCCAGTCTCGGCCATTACACATATCCAAAAACAAGCCTGAATTTTGCGCTTTACCTAAACTAATATGGTATTTCAAACCATACTCTACAGCACACAAGTTATTGATTTCCTGCCCCCAAAGCAACTCACATGGGGCAAATTGACGGCAGCGGTATTGCACTTGGATTGATTGACATTTATCAGTCAAGGTCTGTAAATTCGCTACTTGTTCTGCTAGCCAATTCGCTTCAACTTCTTGATATAAACTGATCAAAATCACCGGTTCAAACCAATCAACATTAACATGTGACAATGCGGGGTATGCATGGCCACGGCCATGAAATAATCGCTGGCTTGCACTAAAATCAGATGCGGAGATAAATTCAATCATTATAAGAAGCTCTAGCTAGAAAAAATAAGGCCGGATAATAACAAATTATCCGGCCTTAAGTATTATTTAACGTATTTTATTAGTCTTGCTTACCAAACGTTTAAAAGCCAAAGATGCTATAGCCAAAGAACTTTTGTACCACAGTATTGATAAAAATACCAAAAACGATGACGGGGATAAAAGTACCTAAAGAGAAGTTAATATACTTTTCTGCCCAAGAGCCGATGTAGTTTTTATTACCTATCGCTAGCTCTTCAGACAAATTAAGCTTCTTCCAACGATAACTGACAAATACACACAATAAAAAGCCATTTAAGGGTAAAATAGTATCGTAGAAAACATCATATACCACATCAAAAAATGACCGGACACCGCCGGCATATGAGGTAAACTCTGTAAAGAATGACACCATACCAAACGACAAAGTAGCAAAAATAGTTAGTAACCCAGCGCTCATCAATAATATTGATAGTGCTTTCTTACGACTGTGTTTTTTCTCTGTCACTAAATAAGAAACCGGCACCTCTAAAATTGATACTAATGAGGTAATGGCGGCAAAAAATACTAACGTAAAGAAAAATGCCGCAACAGCACTCGCACCGATGTAGCCAATTGAGCTTTGCAATGCTAAAAATATTTTAGGTAAAAAGGTAAAGATTAATGACACTGAACTATCACTTAATTCAGCCGGATTAACATTGGGGTTAAATGAAAATACCGCGGGTAAAATCATTAAGCCCGCGGTGAATGCCACCGCGGTATCAGTCAAGGCAACAAGCTTTGCCGAACCAACGATATCGGTTTTACGGTCAATATAAGAGCCATAAGTGATCAAAATACCCATACCTAAAGACAAGGAGAAAAACGCTTGTGATAACGCACCATTGATAACCGCTGGGGTAATTTTAGCAACATCAGGAATTAAAAAGAACTCAACACCTAAAAACGCATTCTCTAGTGTTAAAACATAGCCCACCATAATCAGTAGCATAATAAACAAAGTTGGCATCAATATTTTTGAAGCGCGTTCAATACCATCTTTAACACCGGCCACCAGAATAAAGTTAATAATCGCGGCTACCACAATCATGCCGACAAATAAGTAAGGACTATTAACAAACTCACCGAAGCCATTATTACTGGCTAAATAATCTAAGTTGCCTGATACGGTTAAAACAATATAGCCAAATATCCATACCGTTAACACCATATAAAATACGGCAATCATAAAGGGTGTTAACACGCCAAGAAAGCCTGCCGCGCCCCAAGCTTTACTACCACCGCTCAAGGCTTTATAAGCCCCAACGGGTTCTTTCGCCGTTTTGCGACCCACTGCCATTTCGGCAATCATCACAGGTAAACAGATAAGTAAAACAAAAACAGCGTACATTAATAAAAATGCACCACCACCGTTTTTGGCTGCATTGACTGGAAAGCCAACCAAATTACCAATACCAACTGCTGAACCAGCAGCGGCTAAAATGAACCCTAAGCGGGAACTAAAATGCTCTCTTTCTGTACTCATAAGTATCCTTCGTTGTATTTTTTTAGGGCTAATAATTATAATTTTTACTACACAGCGCCCGTTTTTATTGAGGTAACTTGTTTTTAAATAACCGACCGATGCTAGCAGGCTTCTTTAGTAAAGTCTTGTTTTTAAACGCAGCATTTATTGAGTAAAGTGTATAATATTTGTTGCAGCGGTTAAGCCGTATTAACCATAAAATTTTGCGTTCATAATATTGAGGATATTTTCTGTTTCTATTGTCGCAAAATTTGCTGCATCGTCTAAATCACCTGTTGATATGTTCAAGCTCTGACATAATCTTGCATTAAGACTATCATCGGAACTAAAAATATCAGGGTGACATGCGATTAATGCCAGTCTTGATGCTAAGTACAACACATTGACATCTTTATTGAGTTGAATATTATCGGCATTATTGTAGTGACGGATAGGTAAAATTATTTTTTCTGGCAGCTGCCAAATGTTAAGTAACTCAGCAGAAACTTCAGTGTAAGTAAAACCCAATACCTGTTGCTGTAGTTGCCACGGTAATACCTCAGCATTATAAGCTTCACACTGCTTTGCTAAGCCTGGCGAAATCTTTGCAACAATAAGTTCGCCAAAATTTTGTAATAAGCCGGCAACAAATAAGCGCTCTATATCTCGAATTCCAGCGGTAATCGCTAAGTTTTTTGTTACTAAGCCACAAAACACACTGATATACCAAAAGCGTTTCAAATCGATTGATTGGTTTGAAAAGTGCTTAAAAGCTGTTGCGGCCATATCGACTAACATCAGGTTATAAATGGCTTGCGTGCCGATAATAGTAATGGCACGTGAAATGGTACTTATCTCACCGGAAAAGCTGTAAATTGCACTATTGGAAATTTGTAACAAACGCGATGTCATCGAGGGATCAACACTGATCACATTGGCAAAGTCTTCTATCGTAGAACCTTCATCCTCCATCAAGGCTTTTATTTTAAAACACGCGTCGGGTAGCGCAAAAGACCCATTTGCTTGCTGGGCATATTCAAGAGCATTCATTAATTGATCATTTCCTTATTTAAGCGCCTAACGACCCTAGGTAAAGTTATCAGTATTTTCACTGCCCAAAGGTTGAACCAAAAAAATCGCCACTATGCCACTGTGGCCGCTCAACTTGGTTGGCAATCTCCAGACCTATCATCAGATTAACCAATGCAAAATTAGCCGCCGCTTGATAATTGATAGGTAAAGTGATTTCATCACTGTGTTGGTGGTAATGATTTTTCAAAAAGTTACCAAAGACCGCACCACCATCAATACTTGCATCAGTTGATTTAAAACCTGTCATCAAAAATACCGATGGAATGCCAACCTTAACAAAGCTGTAATGATCACTGCGGGTAAAAAGCGCCTGCTCTGGCATCGGGTCTTCACTCAGTTCTATATCGATTTTCTTTGCCGCTGTCGCGACAGTTTTCCCCATCGTTGAATGGGTAGAGCCAAAAGCGATAACATCGGCAAAAGGATATAAAATTAACGGCATATCTAAATTCACATTAGCGACTAATTGCGCCACTGGTATGGTGGGGTTATTGGCAAAGTAGCTCGAACCTAGCAAACCTTTTTCTTCGCCGGTCACAACAACAAACAACACTGAACGTTTTGGCTTTACTGGCATTTGTGCTAACAACCGCGCAGTTTCAAGTAAAATCGCCACACCCGAAGCATTATCTAAGGCACCATTGTTAATTGTGTCTTCATTGCCACTATCAGTGCTTATACCAATGTGGTCAAGGTGAGCACTAAATACAACATATTCGTTTTTTAATTTTTCATCACTGCCTGCAACTGCAGCGATTACATTAGGGCTGGTGAGCTGTTCGTGACGCGAGCGATTTTTCAAGGTCACTTGATAAGGCAAAGCAAAACCTTTAATGGTCTTATTATTAGTGTCGGCAGCATAAATATCAGCTAAGCTACTTGCTGCGCCTGTAAATAATACCTCGGCTGCCTCTTGCGCCACATAAGCTCCTGTTATAATCTTCGCTTGTTTACCAAATGGCATATCATCTTGCGTAAGCCAACTGACACTCGGCGCTTTTGCATATTGTGCCGCTTTTTCAAAACTGCGCACTTTTTCACGTTTTGGGCTGTGCAGGGTAATAAAACCAATAGCACCATGCTCTGCAGCATGTCGACTCTTCTCAGCATTTGAGCCAATATGCGCACCTTCTTCAGACGGTAAATCATCAGGTCGGCCAGTTAAAGCAACAACAATTTTGCCATTAACATCAATATTTTCATAATCGTTGTAACCAAACTCTGCAGATATAACCCCGTAACCAACAAACACGGTTGGGGCGGTAATCGCCGTTTTATTTTGAAAACTTGAGCCTGACATTAAAAAGTCTGTCAAAAAATTCAGTTCAACATCACCCTTTGAACCATGAATAATTGCTTGGGCAGAGCCGTCAATCAAATAACTTTTACGTAATCGAACTTGCTGCTCGAAACCACGATTGTCATCAGCAGTATTGGTCCCTTGTGGGGCCAAACCCAGTTGCTTAAAATAAGACTTTACATAGTTCGCAGAAATTTGATGGCCAGTACTGCCAGTGTCTCTACCCTCTAAGGTATCATCAGCAAGAAATTCTACATGGGCTTTAATATTTTCGGCATTAACCTGAAGTGATAAGTCTTTTAGGTTAATTTCTAAGGGCGCAGATGGCGGTTTGTTACAAGCAACTAAAGCCAGAACAGCAAAGGCAACTAAGCTCGATTTTTTGATTATCTTTAATGGGAGTATATTCATGATTTTTCATTAACCTCGACCAATTGGACACTTAAATTACTCGCTAATTGGGCAATTAATAAAGTCATTTGGTTGTATTATTTTATAATTACATCTTGGCCTATTTAGCAATATACCTCACTAAAATAAGCTAAAAATATTTCTAGACACTATATCGACTGTTATATCAAAAAACTAGTTCACCATGATAAAAGCCAACACTGGCTAAACTAAACGGCGTTAGTATATACCCGTTCCACTTTGTACTATCGTGCTTGTTAGTCGAAAATAGGTACACCCGAGTAGCGCTTTACATGCTCCATAACCACGTAAGTATGGGTTTGAGAAACTCCTGGCAACTCAACAATATTACCTAATAATATCCGATAGGCTTCCATATTTTCAAAACGTAATTTCACCAAATAATCAAAGCCTCCAACCACCATGTGACATTCAGCTACTTCTTTAATTTCAATAACCTGTGCACGAAATTTATTAAATATATCTGCGGTGGTACGATCAAGTGTCACTTGGATAAAAGCGGTCATACCGTATTTTAACTTACTGGCATTTAAAAAAGCACCATAGCGCTCGATATAGCCTTCTTGTTCAAGACGTTTTACACGTTCCAAGCAGGGGCTAGCGCTTAAATTGACTCGTTGTGCCAGTGTACTATTTGAAATTCGACCATTTTTTTGTAAAGCATCTAAAATAGTTAAATCGATACGGTCTAAGGTTTTGGGTTTACTCGTTGTCATTTTCAGTCAATTTTATGGTTAATCACTTTATTTACAGCATAAATTACCGCATAAACCAAAAAACTCCAACACATTAAAATTTTAGTTCATGTAATACCAGTGCCATTAAGTTTGTGATCTTGTTATGCGCAGGAAAAATAATTCAAGGTAAGGCGCTCGATTGAGCAATAGCTGGCTATTGGGAGTGAGAGCAACACAGCCTTGAGCTATTTTAACTAGTACAAGTGAGCAATAACTTAATGGGATTGGTATAAAAGCACATCATAAATAACAATCATAAAGAAAAATAATATTATCGCTAAGCTGAGATCTAAAAACCCACTCATAAGATAACAATGAGTGGGCTTTTTAGCGCATTTTTTCTTAAAAAATTAAACCTTATAGTTTAGCTTTCACTGAGCAAAAGACTGGCTATTTCTTCAGCTGGTAAGGGTTTAAAATAATAATAACCTTGACCATAAACACAGCCCATTGCTCTTAATAATTGCGCATCCGCTTCATGTTCAATACCTTCGCCCACCGTCGCCATATTTAAATTGGCCGCTAAATCAATAATGGTTTTAATGATCGCTTGATGATGACTTCTTTCGTGCACATTATTAATAAAAGAGCGATCAATCTTTATTACATCCATTGGAAAACGATGTAAATAGCTTAAACTCGAATAGCCGGTGCCAAAATCATCAAGTAAGATTTTCACACCCATTGCTTTCAATGCTCGCATATTGTCGAGCACCACATTACTATTGTCTAACAGCGCTCGCTCAGTCAATTCCACACGAATTTGATGTGGCTGCACGCCAGTTTTATTAATAATCGCTTGAATATCTTGCGGTAAATGTAAACTAAAAAAATGATTACAGTATAAATTACAACTAACGTAAAGCTGATCTGAGCCTAAACTCTGCTGCCACAGTTTTAGTTGTTGGCATGATTTTTCTAAAATTTGTAAATCAATCGCCATCACTAAATTGGTTTCTTCTGCTAGCGCAATAAAATCGTCTGGTAAAACAAAACCACGCTTATCACTCTGCCAGCGCGCCAAAGCTTCAAAGCCAACGATATCACCGTCAACGAGTTGTACTATAGGTTGAAAATAAGGGATGAATTCTTGGTTATCAATCCCTTCTCGAATATCTGTTTCCAATGACAAAGCATTTTGCATTTTTTTATGCATACTTGAATCAAAGACCTCAAAGCGTCCTTTACCGTTATTTTTTGCGTGGTACATCGCTAT
Source organism: Colwellia sp. C1TZA3 (assembly GCF_007954265.1). Lineage (GTDB taxonomy): Bacteria > Pseudomonadota > Gammaproteobacteria > Enterobacterales > Alteromonadaceae > Cognaticolwellia. The sequence goes on from NZ_VOLS01000018.1 coordinate 9,011, forward strand.
ATCAGCATCTCTGAGCATAGAATCAGCACTGGTGTAGCGCTCATCATTAAATAACACCCCAATACTAGTACCTATAAATATGGTCTGATTTTCAATAATAAATGGTGAAGATAACAAAGTTGTTATCCGATCAGCAATTTCGTATATTCCTGCAGTGCTCTCTATACTTTCTATTAAAATAACAAATTCATCACCACCTAATCGCGCAACAGTATCATTACTTCTAACCACATCAATTAACGCTACAGCAATTTCTTTCAATAAAAGGTCACCCGCGTGATGCCCTAAATTGTCGTTGACTACTTTAAAGCGGTCTAAATCTAGGAAAAATACAGCAAATTTAAATTCTGGTCGCCGTTTATTACCAGCAATGGCATTATTTAAGACCTCAATAAATAATGCTCGATTAGGTAAGCCGGTGAGAATGTCGTGTGAGGCAGCATGCTGTAGTTGTTTCTCGGCTGCTTCACGCTGTTTTATTTCATCTTCTAAATCAGCAGTGCGCAGCTTTACTTGGTGCTCTAACAGCTCATGAGCTTTGCGCTCATCGTCAATAACTTTACGACGATTGATTGCTGATGCCACATGCCGTGAAACAAACCGCAATAACTCAGCATCTTGTTCAGTAAAATATATTGCTTGCTGATAACTTTGTAAAACCATAGCACCGAGCATTTCACCCGAATGAATTAATGGCACGCCAAGCCAAGATACAACTTCAGATCCTGGCTTAACAGTTTTACCTTGTTGATGTAAGGCCAGCATAGCTTGCTGATCCAGCAACACAGTTTCGCCACCTCTTAAAACTAATTCAGTGAAATGATTTGACAGTTTTCTTGGTTGATAATTTTCATTGGTATTATTACAGCCTTGATCGAGAAGATAAGCAAAAAACAGTTCATCTTCTACTGGATTATATTTAGCAATATAAAAATTTTCTGCATTAATTAACTGGCCAATAATGTTGTGCACCATATGATAAAAAGTATCAATATCTAAATCTGGATCATTGGTGAGTTCTGATATCCGATATAACGATTCTTGCAGTAGTTCTGCTTTCTCTCGATCGCGCATTTGTGCCATTAATTCTTTTGTACGTGCATTAACAGCGGCTTGTAAACGCTCTCGATCCTGTAAACGGGTTAATGCTATAACAATATGCTGAGCGGTAAATTCTAGTAAGTCTCGTTCAGACTCTTGATAACGCGTTGCTGCCGAGTAACTTTGCACCGCCATAACACCGATAACAAAACCATCATGTATTAAAGGTACACCAAGCCAATCGATGCTGTCGGCTCCAATAGATTTAATTTGTTTATCTTGGGCTAATTGTGCAATAACTTCTGGTGTTGCTAATAAAGCTTTACCGCTTTCAATAACATAATTTGTCATTGAGCCTTTAAAGTCATCAATTGGGTAAACACCCAAATCCATTTTGTCTTGCTCATCAATATGATAAACAATCTCTAAGGTAGATAATGTTTGTTCATATAACACGATGTAAAAGTTATTGGCACTCATCACTGTTGCAATCGCGTGATGAACTTGTTTGAAAAAGTCACTAAGGTCAACACAATCAATTGATAATTGGTTTAATGTCAATAAAGCGGTATAGCGGTCTTGAAGCTTTTGATATTTGTTTAGCAAAGTAAGAGATTCTTTTGCCGAATCTGCATTTGAATTGGCGAATGGATCTAATAAATCTAATGAATTTGTCAACTTTTACACCATACTGCACGATTAAATTTTTATTATGAGGCCTGTTCTATATCCCCATATTTTTAAAATACAAATTAAAGTAACAAAAAACAGGCAATACATATAGCTAAAACTTTGCTTTTATTGGTTAATTTTTTGAGACTCAACAACTTCTGTTTTATTGCCACAAACTCCAGCTTGTTTGTCGTCTCGATAATAACGAATATCAATACAGTCTTGTTGGTATCTGCGTTCCAATTCTGTGCGTATCAAAGGTTTATTTTTAGTGTTAATAATTTGTTGGTGCAATGACTGACATTGTTGCACTTGCTCTGCCGCTAACGTTACATCTTCACAAGCACTATTATTGCTACTACATGCTGAAAAAAATACCACGGAGGAAACTATCAAAGCCAAGTTTTTTATCATCTTACTTCTCTTTTATTTAACGAAAATTAATTAATAACTAATAATAACTAATGATGAAACGGTTATGAGCACTGAAATAACGCTAGGTCAGGTAAAAAATCTATAAGCTCAATAAACAGCAAATCATCTCACTTAGAGTAGTTAGCTTTATCAGCACCGAGAGTCAATTCGGCCACTTCCCTTTAGTTTGAGTAGATAACACTTGTTGTACTCATAAGAGGATCAGTTAGCGAAAATTATTTCAATAGGTATAATACCTAAAATAAAGATTAAGCATTAGGGGAATATTATGCAAGTACAAGTTATTGACTATCAGGCAAGTGATGCCGCAGAAAAATTTGTTGAGAGTTTACGCAATACTGGTTTTGGGGTCTTAACTAACCATCCAATTCAACAAGCTTTAGTTGATAAAATATATCAGGATTGGTATGTGTTTTTCTCACAAGAAGAAAAACAAGGCTTTGCTTTTGATGCTGAAAAGCAAGACGGTTATTTTGCCCCTGAAATATCAGAAACCGCCAAAGGTCATAACAAAAAAGATATTAAAGAATATTATCATGTTTATCCTTGGGGACGTATTCCAGAACAACTGAAAACTGATATTCTAAATTATTATAAAATGGCTTCAGATCTCGCCAGTGAGTTACTTGATTGGGTAGAAAAATATAGCCCACCAGAGGTCACTAAACACTATTCTGAGCCGCTGTCGCATATGATCAAAGATACGCCCAACACCTTGTTGCGTATTCTACATTATCCGCCGTTAAACGGCACAGAAGAGCCCGGTGCTATCCGAGCAGCAGCACACGAAGATATTAACCTACTGACTATTTTACCCGCAGCCAACGAGCCCGGTTTACAGGTACAAGCGCAAGATGGTGAATGGCTAGATGTACCGGCTGATTTTGGTCATTTAATTGTTAACATCGGTGATATGCTGCAAGAAGCATCGCAAGGCTATTTCCCATCAACCAGTCATCGAGTGATTAATCCAACGGGTGAAAATGCCGTTAAATCACGCATTTCTTTACCACTATTTTTGCACCCGCGTAACGAAGTGGTGTTGTCAGAAAAGCACACTCATGCCAGTTACTTATTAGAAAGATTAAAAGAGCTTGGCGTAAAGTAATACTAATACCAAGTTGATTAAATAGCTTAACTTAATAAAAAGCCATCACATTGTGATGGCTTTTTTAGTTCTAAGTTCTAACGATTAAGACATTATCCCTACAAGCTTTCACTCTTGATACTGTCTAACACTGGCGCCTGAGCTTGAGGCACTTTGCTCTTGCGCTGAAACAATGCTTTGATATCTTCAACAATAAGGTAGAGGCAAGGGATAAGTACTAGCGTTACTATGGTGGCAAATAACACCCCAAACGCTAGTGACACCGCCATTGGGATAACAATTTGTGCTTGCGCACTCACTTCAAAGAAGATAATCGGCACCAAACCAATAAAGGTGGTAATTGACGTTAGCATGATGGCTCTAAAGCGTTTACTACCCGCATGCATTACCGCATCTTTTAAGCGTTCACCGCGCTTTCTAGCGTTATTGACGTAGTCAACCATGACAAGCGAGTCATTCACCACCACGCCGGCTGCCGCTAGTATTCCCATAACAGATAAAGCACTTAAGTCCATCCCTAAAATAAAGTGGCCAATAACCGCGCCAATAATACCAAAGGGAATAACCACCATAATCATCAGCGCCTGTGAGTATGATTTTAACGGTATTGCTAGCAATGAGAATATAATCATTGCTGAGATAACAAAGTCGCGTAATTGATCATCGGCACTATCCATTTCTTCTTGAATACTGCCGGTCACTTCACTGTTAACTTGTGGATATTTCTTGAGTAATTCTGGCATAAAATTATCTTGAATATCATTAGCGACTTTAAACGGCTCAACCTGGTCCGCATCAACACTGGCCCAAACGTTAATGGTACGATTACCATTTTCACGACGGATCCTTGTTACACCGTCTTGTAGCGTAATAACCGCCAGTTCAGATAGCGGTAATTCCGCACCATTAGGCGCTTGTATCATCACATCATCAACATGACCCACAGAGCTGCGTTGCTCAAGCGGGTATCGCACCATGACTTTTACTTCTTCACTGTCACGTAAAATGCGCTGCGCTTCTAAACCATAAAAGCTATAACTCACTTGTGAGGCAATGTCAGCTAACGTTAAATTCAAGCTAGACGCTAACGGTTTCAAGTCAAATTGCACCTCTTTAGCACTGGTTTGGCGGCTGTCATTGACATCGCCAATGCCTTTGAGCGAGTTAAGCTTAATTTTTAATTCTTTTGCTGCTGCTAGTAATTCTGCATCATTTTGACTTTCTAATCTGAAAGCAATATCACCATCATCTCGGCCGCCACCAAATAAGTTGTCACCTATGGTGAATGATTTAACACCAGGATAATTTGGAATAGCTTTACGCCATAAATTAGCCAGTTCAAAGGTATCCATGGGGCGTAATTCAGGTACCACTAACTTCACCATTATCTGACCACTGGTTCTGCTGCGCAAATCAACCTGCATATCAGAGATCATTGAATTACCATATTTTTCTGCAATCTCTTGATCAACGCGATTAATAACCCCTTGAATATTTAACAAGGTATCTAAGGTCGCTTTTTCAGAAGCGTCGACATTCATTTCGACAGTAATACGCGGAAAATCATGTGGAATTTTAGGCTGACCAACAAAGCGAACGAAACCACCACTAAACAAGCCAGCACTAATGAGCATTAAACTGATAAAAAACATTAATACCCCATAACGATATTGAATAAATATCGCTAAAGCTGGGCTATACACATGTTCAATAAAGCTTTTTAACTTGCTATCAATCGATGCGCGTAATCTATCAATCGGGTTTTTAGGGTTAAACGCTTTCATTTTCATTTTAACTAAATGCGCAGGCAAAATAAGTTTAGATTCAACCAAAGAAAAAATTAAGCACAAAATAACCACAGAGCCAATAGCTTTACCAAAAGCTGAAGACGGCCCTTCGCCAAAAAGAAAGGGTAGAAATACCGCAATCGTTGTTAAAACACCAAAAGTGGCTGGCATAGCAACACGCTTAACACCACGAATAACATTGTCGGTACTATGGCCATGCTCTTCAATTTCTTCGTGGGCACTTTCCCCCATAACAATGGCGTCATCAACCACGATACCTAGTACTAAAATGAAGGCGAACAAGCTAATAACATTAATGGTGACATTAATAAACTCAAGCGGCATAACGAATAAGGTGCCAAGGAAACACACCGGTAATCCCATCATGACCCAAAAAGCCAAACGCACACGTAGAAATAGTGCCAACATTAAAAATACCAACACAGCACCACTTTTCATGTTGTCTACCATCATGTTTAAGCGACCTTCGAGGTAGTAGGTCATATCAACCCAAGTTTCTAACTTAACCCCTGCTGGTAATATCGCTGATTTTTCTTCAACATATTTTTTTACCACATCGGCAATATCGGTAATGCTTTGGTTGTCTGCGGCGCCGATAAATAAAGTGACTGAATTTTTACCGTTGAACTTAGAGTATTGTAAGCCTTCTTCAAAGCCATCAATAATAGTGGCAATTTCGCCTAACATAATGCGCGTGCCATCAGCTAAAGTCACCACAGGAATTTGTTCAAACTCATAGCCTCGATAAGCCTGATTTTCTACCCGTAGATTAATGTAACCATTTTCTGCACGAATTTGCCCTGCTGACATATTACGAGAATAACTGCGCACCGCATTGGCAATATCGTTAAAACTTAATCCGTACTCGCGTAGTTTATCCTTGCTAACTTCAATAGAAATTTCGTAATCTAAACCGCTAAATAAATCAGAGATATTAACCGCAGGGAGTTGCTGAATTTCATTATGGACTTTACGGCCAAGCTCTTTCAGTTCGCCGTTGGTTAAATTGCCATATAAACTCAGATACATCACTTCTTGACGGAATTTTTCACGCTCAACTTTGATCCGCTCCATGCCATCAGGGAAGCTAGAAATTGAGTCTATTGCCGATTTAACCTCTTCCAACACAACCTGTGGATCGTAATCTAGCTCGACTTCAAACCAGCCGTTAGAGAAGTTACGATTTGAATAGGTAATAACACGCTTAAGTCCTTGAACTGTGTCCAAGGCCTCTTCAATTTTAATCGTGATTCCTTCTTCAACTTCTTGCGGCGCGGCTCCAGGATATGGCGCCGTGTAAGAAATCCAATTGATCTTAACTTGCGGAAACATTTGTTTGTTAATCGTTTGAATGGTCAGTAAACCACCCACTACAATGAAAATCATCAATAAGTTGGCGGCGACACTATTACGAGCAAACCAAGCTATAATGCCGCTATGAGTGTCAATGCTATGATCAATTTCAGCCGGTTTTTTAGACTTAAGCGTGCTCATGGTTATTCCCCTGAATCACTGTTGTTTAGTGCAACTTGTGACTCACTGGTTTTAACATCAACATACTTTTCACTATTTTGTTGCTCCTCGTCACTAATTAATGCCAGTTGCATTCCGTCAACGGGGTAATCTAGCGCTGAGACGATCAATTGGTCACCCGTGGCTAAACCATCTGAAATAATGATATTTTCACCATCTTCGCGCACAATTTTTACGCTTGAGTAGTGTAGTTTAGATTCACTGTCCAACAGCGCAACGCGACTATTTTCAACTAAATAACGCGGCACGCTAGCCGCTTGTGCTATGGCTACCCCTACAATTTTAGCCTTAACATAAGCACCAAAGCGTAGCGGCGTTTTTTGATTTTGATTAGACAAAGCGTAAGGGTCAAAAATTTCAGCCACTAGATAACTCATGCGACTTTGACTATCAATAACCCCTTCACTACGGGCAATTTTCGCCGCCCATAAAGTTTCACGGCCAGCAAATGTACCGGTTAGATTAACCCTTGCATCTTTACCTTGGGCAATCAAAAACTCTAATTGATTATCAGCAACAGGTAAACGTACTTCAGCAATGGCCGTACCGAGTAATTTACCCATCATACTGCCGGTGCCAACAAACGAACCTAAGCCAACATTGCGGCTGTCGATCATCGCATCATAAGGTGCTCTAATTTCGGTGCGTTCTAAATTACGTTTAGCACGTAAGATAAACGCTTGGGCAGATTTTACGCGCGCTATTTCTTGGGCTAATTGTGGTTTACGTAAACTCAACGCCGTAGGTGCAGCGTCAGTAATACGTTGCCATTCTTGCTTGGCAACTTGTCCTTGTGCACGTTCCTGTTCTAAGGATGCCTGTGCTGATGCCATGGTGGCTTGGGCTTCAATAAGTGCTGCTTGGTAATCGCTAGGATCTATACGGGCCAGTAGTTGACCTTGCTGAACAAAACCACCACGAACAAATTTTTCTGACAACTCAACAACTTCCCCGCTAACCTGGGCAACTATTTCCGTTTCATATTTTGGTTTAACCACACCGTATGAATCTACCAATAAAGTCATTGGTGCAAGTGCAATCGCTTCAACAGCAACGATAGGGGTATTATCAACGACTGCTTTTTCTTCTGGAGGTTTTTTCATACTTGAAAATAAAAAGAAAATCAAAAAGCCAGCGATTAATATGACAATAGGTATAATTATTTGTTTTTTCCGTGTCACGATTACGTCCTCGTAGAGTCTAAATGTTTGTAATTTTTAGTTTAATTGCCAACAGGATACAGAAGTTACTACCGACAAAAACTAACAAAGTTGTAAATGCTTGTTACAAAATTCGCGCCGCTTTTTAAAGTTGCTAAAATTATAATAAAATAACATTATATAACAAGCGCTTGAAATGTTTTATTGTTATAAAAAGACAAATAGAAGCTCAAACGAGTAGTGACTTTAATAACATTTTGGCTTTTTTCACTATTAATTAAACTTTTATAAAAGTTATTAGTCGAAATAACTAATACAAGAATAACCACTAAACAAGTGCCACAAAAAACAAGTGCCACAAAAGTGACTTTAAGCGCCATCACTTAACAAGTGACCCGCAAAATATCAACGCCGGTATTACACGCGATGATTGAAAAACCATTAGCATTAATACATTCAAAAAAGTATAAAAGATCACACATAGCAAAAAGTATAAAGCTAAAACTAACCACTATTAGCACATCAGCACTTGTCGCTGGCTTAATTAACAGCAACCAATGCCCTTAAGTTAAGCTGTGCATAGGCATGGTTACACTTTCTTATCAAGATAGTTAATTTAAGCACTTGTACCTGAAAATAAAGACAGTATACCCGTTTCATTAATTATCTGGTCTACTTTATACGCAGGGGGGAACAGTCAAATACAAGACATTTATTTTAATAACTCGTTGTTCAGCTTATTAGCGCCTGCATTGCCTAATAAGCTGCATTCATACAGCGATAATGATTAAATAAATAACGCCGTAGTGGCTTGTTTTAACCAGGTGAAATGATCAAATAATTAGTGGGATTGGTATTAGTATTAGTATTAGTATTAGTATTCATCAAGAACAAGGAGGTAATTTATGTTGTCAAAAATCAGTGCATTTTTCCAATTATTAGGCGAAGAAAATAACCAGCAAGCAAACGAGTTGAGCTTAGAAATTGCCTGTAGTGTCTTATTATGCGAAGTCATGCTTGCCGATGGCCGGCTTGATAAAGCTGAACAACAAAAACTCAATGATATTATTGCTAGCCAATTTCAATTAACCCGTGATGAAGTCACTGAGATCATAAAGCACTCACTCTTACTTTGTGAACACACCACTGATTTTTATCAATTTACCTCTAAAATCAACGAAAACTACAGCCCTGAACAGCGGGTAAAAATGCTAGAGCTTTTATGGCAGGTCGCTTATGCCGATGGCGAACTCGCTAGCATTGAGGATTATACCAATCCCATTAAGTTATTGCTCACTTGTACTAGTTAAAATAGCGCAAGGCTGTGTTGCTCTCACTCCCAATAGCCAGCTATTGCTCAATCGTGCGCCTTACCTTGAATTATTTTTCCTGCGCACAACAAGATCACAAACTTAATGGAACTGGTATTATTCGTAAAATTGCTGATTTATTACATTTACGACACAGCGAATATATTCAAACTAAACTAAATATGCAATCAAAGGCAGCACAACTCAATAAAAATTAGTCCCAGCATTGAAAGTTATAGTTAACTTGCCGCCAAATCGGTTATTATAGCCGCAAGTTAACTGACCTCAAGAATTCACATGGCAAGCATCGGCAAATACAATACCCTTCCTGTAGTAGCAATTACTGACAATGGCGCATATTTAAACGCAAATGAATTAGGAGAACTGCTATTACCTAATCGCTTTATGCCTGAAAATTGCCAAGTGGGTAGCGAAGTTAAGGTTTTTATCTATGCAGATACTGCAGATAGAATCGTAGCAACAACAGAAAAGCCATTAGCGGAAGTTGATGAATTTGTCTCGTTAAAAGTTAGCCAAGTCAATAAAATGGGTGCCTTTCTAGATTGGGGCTTACCTAAAGATTTACTAGTACCTTATAACCAACAACATACCCCGATGGAAACCGGCAAGTATTATCTCGTTAGGATCTTTCTCGATCTTAAAACTGATCGTTTAGTGGCCTCAAGTAAGCTAGATAAGTTTATTGATATTTGGCCGGCTGAATATCAAAAATGGGATAAAGTCACCTTAACCATTGCCACGAAAACCGACTTAGGGTTTAAAGCCATTATTAATGACCTGCACTGGGGCTTACTTTACGATAATGAAATATTTAAACCGCTACGTACCGGTAAAAAAATAACCGGTTATATCAAGCAAGTACGTGAAGATGGCCGTATTGACTTATCATTAACCCGCCCAGGCGAAGGCAAAGTTAACGACTTTAGTGAGGTATTATTAGCCCATATTGCCGAGCACGACGGCTTTAGCCCGTTACATGATAAAAGTGATCCAGAATTGATCAAGCGCATTTTAGGGGTCAGTAAAAAAACCTTTAAAGCCACCGTAGGTAATTTAATGAAAAACGGTAAAATTACTATTGAAGCGAATGGCATTCGTCTAAAAGACGCTTAATTCTTTTCAATTATTTAGAAACAAAAAAAAGCCCAAAAGGGCTTTTTTTATGTCTCAAAAATACTTAACTTAGTGTTTTACAGACCCATTATTGCGTGCCGCCCACTGTCATTTGATCAATTTTTAAGGTCGGTTGACCAACACCAACTGGTAAGCTTTGGCCGTCTTTACCACAAACCCCAACGCCAGCATCTAGTTTCAAGTCATTACCCACCATACTCACGTTTTTCATCGCTTCAGGGCCACTGCCAATTAAGGTCGCGCCTTTTATTGGTGAAGTAATCTCGCCATTTTCAATTAAATACGCTTCTGAGCTAGTGAAAACAAATTTACCCGAGGTAATATCAACCTGGCCACCGGCAAAGTTGGGTGCGTAAATACCTTTTTTAACTGATTTGATAATATCTGCAGGCTTATGTTCACCTGCTAACATATAAGTATTGGTCATGCGCGGCATAGGTAAGTGTGCATAAGATTCACGTCGACCATTACCAGTAGGCTTTACGCCCATTAAACCGGCATTATGCTTGTCTTGCATATAACCTTTGAGTACGCCTTTTTCAATAAGCACATTGTATTGCCCTGGCGTGCCTTCGTCATCAATACTGATTGAACCACGACGATTTGCCATCGTGCCATCATCAACAATAGTACATAAGTCAGAGGTAACTTTTTGTCCAATTTTTCCGGAAAATGCTGAAGAGCCTTTACGGTTAAAGTCACCTTCTAAACCATGGCCAACCGCTTCATGTAATAATACCCCTGGCCATCCGGCACCAAGCACTACGGGTAATAATCCTGCTGGTGAATCAATAGCCACTAGGTTAACTAACGCTTGGCGCACGGCTTCTTCTGCATAAGCTAGGTAACGTGGTTTATTATGTTCTAACTCAAAGAAATAACTATAGTCTGTTCGCGCACCACCACCGGAACTTGCGCGCTCTCGCTTACCATTTTCTTCAACTAACACCGAACAATTAAGTCGTACTAATGGTCTTATATCAGTAGCATAAGTGCCATCGCTGGCTGCAACCAAGATTTTTTCATAAATACCTGACAAGTTAACAATCACTTGTTTAACCCGTTTATCGACACTACGCGCATGAGCCTCAACTTCGTGTAATAAAGTTATTTTTTGTTCTTGAGGCAAACTAGCAAGTGGGTCCAGCGCCTTATATTGAGCCGAGTTTTGCTGCATTTTTTTGCCATCAAAAACTTGCACTCGCGCAGACTTTTCTGCATTAGCAATACCTTTTGCGGCATTAGCCGCTTTTTTTAATGCGGCTGGCGAAATATCATCAGAGTAGGCAAAGCCGGTTTTTTCACCTGATATAGCGCGCACACCGACACCACGTTCGATGTTATAAGAGCCTTCTTTGACTATACCGTCTTCCAACATCCATGATTCATGGCTACTGGACTGAAAATATAAATCGGCTAAATCGACTTTACGTTGGAAAATGTTATCCAAGGTATCCATCAGCATACTTTGATCAATTTCACTATTGGCTAAAAGCTCTATCTCAACATTATTCATACGACATCAACTTATTTTTAAAACGATTATGAGTGGCAACAGGCATAGCTTTACGCACCTTGTCTAATTCTTGTTCTTGGTAATCAGCACAAATAATACCTTTTGAGGTATCAAGCTGAGTCAGTATTTCGCCCCATGGACTAATAATCATACTGTGGCCCCAAGTTTCCCGACCATTTAAATGCACACCTTCTTGCCCTGCGGCAATAATATAAACTTGATTTTCAATCGCACGCGCCTGCAGTAATGTTTGCCAGTGCGCCGCGCCGGTTACCCGGGTAAAAGCACTGGGTACAGTAATAATTTTTGCCCCTTGCTGACATAACTGGCGAAATAATTCTGGAAAACGCAAATCATAACAAATCGTCAAGCCAACATTGAGCCCAGCAACATCCACCACGCTAACACGGTCGCCAGCTTTGACATAACGAGATTCACAGTAATTTTTTTCGTTATCTTGCACCGCAACATCGAACAAATGAATTTTATCATAACTCGCTAGTTCTTGGCCTTCAGGGGAAAAGACAAAACAACTGTTAGTAAATTTTTCTGGCTGGTTTGATAGTACTGGAATACTGCCCGCGACAAGAAAAACATTATATTTCATGGCAAGTTTTCCAAGCTGATTTTTTAGCTCATTGCTCTCTTGGTTTTCTTTGGCTAACGCCAGTTGAGCTTTATCTTTACCACCGAAAAACAAACAGCATTCAGGCAACAAAACCAATTGTTGCTGCGCTTGTTCCAGGGTGGCTAATTGCTGTTCAATATCAGCAATATTGTCTTCAACACGAGTATTGGAAGACATTTGTATCGCACAAAGTTGCATTATTTTATTGCTCATTATCATTCATCAAAATGTTCTACTATAAGGGTTTTTTGTCAGGCTGCTCTAAAGCCTTGGTCTTAGCTGAATTTTTTGGAATTTTTTCAACTATTTTAGGCGGTGAAGAGCGGCCAACACTGATATTTTTATTTTTTCGGCTCACTTGCTTAAATTGCGGATCGTCTAAATTTCCTGTGACTTCAAAATTAATTTCAGCAATCACCGAAGACGTGATCACTTCATCCAGTGCCATGCCCGCTAAAAAGGTTACTGGATTTAGTGTCGCAATCCAAGCCAATACTGGCAAACTAGAGGTTAAATTGGGTTTATATGACATCCGATAGTCAAGGTTACCATTATTCAAGTTGGTATTACCCACTATGGTTAGATCACCAGCAGTGCCGTTCATCTCGACATTGTCCGTATATGCCACACCATCTTTTACCAAAAAACTGCCTTTTAGCTCACTATAAAACATACCGTCACTAAAAATATCTCTAAAATCGAAACTAAGTTTACGCACTAATGACTGCAAACTTAGCAGCGATAAAATACGCACACCTTTGTCATCAACATCAGCCAAGTAGCCATCATCAAATGTGGTTGATAGTTCGCCATTAAGCGTTGCAGTCGCAAAGTCATGCGGACCTCCTTGCCAGTCAAGGTCATAGGTAGTTTCAACACCACTATCTTTTATAATTGACACATAACCTAACTGCGCTATTTCGCGCGCCACATTATCGGTTACCAATGTGCCGGTAACACGAGTATGTGACCCCTCATTGTCTTGTTGCCATTGGGCGTTAAATGCCACCGTGTTTTGGCCACGTTTAACAGTAAAATCTTTCAATAATAGTGTATTTTCATGCGCTCGCTCTATACTAAAATTTACCTCACCAAAGTCATACTTATCATATTGGCAACTTGCACAGGTAAGCTTTAAGGGTGGCACATTAGCAAAAATAATGGCATTACTGACGGGGTCAATCAGTGGCAATATTTGCTGTTCAACTGGCTTTATTAGTTCAGGTTCAGTAGTAGTATTGCTTTGTTGAGCTTGCTTTACTTCGCTAAACGTTGGCTCAACTTGGCGAGTTGGTGTGAGCTTTACTGATTCTGTGCTATGAGGTTTTGTAAACTCAGTAACCTGAAGCGTTTTTTTAACCTCTGCCTCACCTACTAATGTTTCATTGACCATAGTTTCATCAACAATAGTTTCATCAACAATAATTTCATTGGTTAGAGGTTCATTGATCAGAAGCTCATTGGTCAAAGTTTTATCACTGGTTAAATGGATAAAATCGGCATTAATATCTATACCTTGCTGATGCCAATCTGGATAAAATTTAGCTGAGCCTTTTAACTCTTTGGCATTGATATTGAGCAGCCAGCCATCTGGCTCTGGAATAAAGTCAAAATTGACTTGCTGAAAATTTTGCCCATAGACTCTTAAGTTGCCAACCTGAGCCTGTATTTTATCAGGGGCTGATAACAAGCCCGGCTTATTCAGCTTTACCTCTGGTGGCGCTGCTGATGAATTTAACTTGGCTGGCTCGGGCTCAATCGCCGCCAAAATATCTAACACAATAGGCTGCCATTGTTGATAATTTGCTTGAGCTACATCAGCCGTAATATGAAAGCCTGAAGTTGGTAAGCTTAATGGCGGTTTACCTAGGGCTAAATGGGCTAATGAAAAACGTGTTTGTTGATGATCCAGTAAACCATAAAAGCCTATTTTATCACCGACATCGGCTTTTATGGTACTCTTAAACTGATTACCAAAGGCATGAATATTCAGCGCAACTTGTTCGCCGCTGGTTTTATTAAAGGCTGCGGGTAAAGCTAAATCAACCTCCTTTAAGTTGGAGTGTATTTGATAATCATAGTTAAATTTATTATCACTAATATTCAGTGCTAACATACCCTGCCAGTCTATTTTACCATCGGCATATCTCACTAATTCATCAGGTAATTGTCTTTGCCATTGGCTAGTTTGCCACTGACCCAAGGTTTCAATACTGACATTATAGTGATCCGGCTGTTGTTGAGCAGCAACATTAATCGTTAGCGGCATACCGCGCCAATCTAGTTCAATACCCGAAACGGTTATTTGATCATTATAATAATCTAAACGGCCATTAACTTGGCTAAAGTCCATGCGTGGTGCTTGTAACGCTAGATGATTATTTCTAAATTCAATATGACCTTTAGCTACCACAGCTGCGGGATTATTTAATGGTAGTATTAAAGAAAAATCTCCATTAATTGGTGCTGAAACCACCGCCTGCTCTAACGTAGCGCCTACGCTGCTTTGCATTGGACTCGCGTCCATCAGTTGACTAACTAATTGTGGCTGGATTTGAGTAAAATCAGCGTCAACCGTTAACACTTGTGCACCGGTTAACTGCGCAATCGCGGCTTCAACACCGGTGACATCAATACCCGACAAGGTGCCTGCTCTACCGGTAATGAGCATACTATTGTTGGTAAAGTTTAAATTCGCAGCAAAATTCTCTATCGCTGGCCACTGTCGATCAAATTTAAATGTGCTGTTAGACAACTCAGCGTCAACAACAAAAACACCTTCATGGTCATTAAACGGAAAGCTTTTTAATGGCCCATTAAATAACACTAACGCCTGATTAATTTCACCATCAACAATAGCGCCGTTTAAGTAGTTAACCAGACCCTCACCCATTAATAAATGGGGATAAAAGTATTCAGCAAACTTGGCATTACCTTGACTCGCATTGGCCAACAGTGACATTGTTATAGCTTGATCTTTGATGCTATTTATTTTCACCTCTGCGCTTAAACTCAGCTGCGGCGAATTAAAAACAATATTTTCAAGCGAAAATTGCCAACCATCGGCTAAAAATTTTGCATTGATCAAACTCGTTAAGCGAGTGTAAGGAATAGGATATTTAAAATGTTTATCAAAATCGAGTGCGCCATCAACAGCGCTCAAGGATATTTGCAGCTGGTCATTAGCATAAACTAATGCACCGCTAACGTTATCAAGGCCAGGAATACCTTGACTGAAATGGCTATCAACATCGCTAAATGCTGCTGTTATGGCAAAATCATCAGCCGTACTGCGAAAATGAATATCTTCAATTCGGCCAACAGCGTCAAGAGCTAGCAATAGCTTTTCAAGGCCAACATCGTCAACTAATAGTGGTGATACACCAGCAAAACTGGCGAGCTCGATAGCATTAATATAACCATCAATATTTGTGCCATTAACCTTGGCCATGAGTGATATTTTATTAGTTTCAGCGCCATTACGTTTAATGGTTAATGGCGAGCTTGCGACATTAAACACCGCTTCATCGAAGGTTTTTATTTCAATATCACCCCCCATGATCTCAAATTTTTGCGCTTTACCACGATGTTGCCAAGTAATTTCATTATCACCCAGAGCGAGCTGAATAAACTCAGACTTACCCGTGTTAAGCTTTAGCCAAGCATTAAAATTAATCGCTGAGTGAGTGTCAGCATCCTTAATCGCTAAAAATCGCCCTAACCAAGGGGTAATGTCGATGTCATTAGCTTCTAGGTAGGCTTGGCCACTGAGTTGATCAAACCTTGGCCCTTGAAAGTCTAGCAATAATTTTAAATTATTAGAACTTAGGCCATCAACAATAATAGTGCCGTTAGCTCTATGGTGATTGTTTTCATTTTCCCAAAACATTTCATTAATAGTAAAGGCTCGCACCCCAGCAACAGTATGATAAAGCACATGACTGTCACGAATCGAAAAACGAGAGATTTGTTCAAGTAATATCGAAGAAAGTGAAGCAATTAAGTTTTGATTATCGGCTTCATTGGTCGAAATTTCTGCGGCGGAGTTAGCCAATGCCGCTTGTTCAAATACTAATTCTGCACCTGAGATAACAAAGTCTTGTGTAACCAGTTTTCCTGAGCGTATGCTGCGCCAAAAGTCTAATTCAACAGCCAAGCTATCAAGGTATATTTTACTGTTATCATTAGACAAAAGCTCAACTTGTTGGCTAATCAATGTTGGGCCTAACTGGCTCCAGCCCATGCTTAACGAGCCAATAGAAATATTACTGTTATAGCTATTGTTGAGATAATCTTCGACCGCTTGGCGATAATTATGGGCATAAGGTAAAAATAAGCGCAGCAGACTAATCGACACAGCAAAAACTACTAACAAAATTGCTAATAGTTTATACAAGCGTTTAAGCCATTTATTTAACACCGTGGAAACACTCATTAATATTTTACCAAGACACTTTATTCACTGAGAAGAACCAAACAATATAGACCTATGCATCTTGCACAAGCTAGGGTCTAGGCCGGGCTTTAGTTCGTTAAATTGGTTACATAAATGCCAACTAACTGATGATAATTATACCTTGAAACTGACTGGCCGATTCAAGTACATAGACACTAGGCTAGATAATAACTACATCATAACCACGTCAAATTGCTCTTGATTATACAGGGTTTCAGTCTGTACTTTAATCTGCTTACCAATGAAGACTTCAAGCTCAGCCAGGTTATGGTACTCGTCATTTTCTAATGACTCACTCACCGATGATGAGGTGTAGACAATAAACTTATCCGCGTCATAAGCGCGATTAACTCGGACAATTTCTCGGAGAATTTCAAAACACACGGTTTCAACTGTTTTCACATAACCACGACCATGGCAAACTTCACACTCACCACATAAAATATGCTCTAGGCTTTCACGCGTACGTTTACGGGTCATTTCCACCAGGCCTAATGCGGAAAAACCTGACAATGAGTATTTGACATTATCTTTAGCCATCGCCATATCTAAACTATGTAAAACACGGCGCTGATGATCTTTTAAATTCATATCAATAAAATCAACAATGATAATACCACCAAGGTTTCTTAACCTAAGCTGTCGAGCAATGGCTTGTGTTGCCTCAATATTAGTATTAAAAATAGTTTCTTCTAAATTGCGATGCCCGACAAAAGCGCCGGTATTAATATCAATGGTGGTCATGGCTTCAGTTTGATCTATGATCAAGGACCCCCCCGATTTCAACTCAATTTTGCGATGTAATGAGCGCTGTATTTCGTTTTCAACATTAAACAAATCAAAAATAGGTCGCTCACCCGGGTAGCACTCTAAAACAGGGGCTAAATTGGGTACAAATTCAGTGGTAAACTCAAGTAATTGTTCATAGGTGAGTTTTGAATCAATACGAATACGCTCGAGTGAAACACCAACAAAATCGCGCAGCACACGAAAGGCTAACGATAAATCTTGATAAATAGGGTCTTTGGTTTGTTTACGCTCTTTGCGCTCAACAACTTTTGCCCAAACGCGACGCAAAAATTCAGCATCATGTTGTAATTCTTCAATATTGGCACCTTCAGCTGCGGTGCGCACAATAAAGCCATGCTCTTTCGAACAATACGGCGTGACAATCGACTTCAAACGATTTCGCTCTGCAGGGTCGTCAATACGCTGTGATATTCCCGCGTGGCTAGCGTTAGGCATTAACACTAAATAACGTGCCGCAATGGTAATATCTGTGGTTAGTCGCGCACCTTTGGTACCCATAGGGTCTTTAACCACTTGCACGACAATGTGCTGGCCTTCATGCACCAAATTTCTAATGTCAGGTACCTGTTCACTGCTGCTGTCTTCATTTAAAATCAATTTAGAATTGATATCTGCGGCATGTAAAAAAGCCGCTTTGCCTAAGTTAATATCAACAAAAGCCGCTTGCATACCCGGTAAAACCCGAATTATTTTACCCAAATAAATATTGCCGACTAGACCACGCCGAGTTTCACGCTCAACATGAACTTCTTGTAGTGAACCATTTTCGATTAACGCTACTCGTGTTTCACTTGGCGTAACATTGATAAGTAATTCACCGCTCATATTGATTCCTATTTATGCTTGTGTCATTGACGATTCTACGCCAAATGCTGATAACAGCTCTGCTGTTTCATATAAAGGTAAGCCAACAACGGCAGAATAACTACCACGAATTTGTTTGACAAATTGTCCTGCAATTCCTTGAATACCATAGGCACCGGCTTTGTCTTGTGGCTCGCCTGTTTGCCAATAGCGTCTTATTTCTTGTTCGTTCAGTACTTTAAAGTCCACTTCAGTACTGACCACAACCACATCAATACGTTCACCTTTCACTGCAGCAATCGCCGTAATTACCTGATGAGTATGTCCCGACAACATCTTAAGTGTTGCCAGACAATCGCTAAATGATGCTGGCTTACCTAATATATGCTGGCCAAATACCACACTGGTATCAGAGCCAAGTACCACCACATCATCAGCATATTGCTTGGCAATGACACGGGCTTTTGCTAATGCCAAACGCGCGACGTATTGCTCGGGCTTTTCTGCTGCGAGTACACTTTCATCAAGGTCTGCAGGTGAACAGATAAAGTCGTAACCCAGTTGTTGAAGTAATGCTTGTCGGCGCGGCGATTGTGACGCCAAAATCAAAGTAGTAGACATGTTATGTTATTCTAAAGTTTCGTCTTATTTTACGTAGCAGTAAAAAAGCCCAGGGCCAAAGGATGATGGTGGTAAACACCGGATATAAGTAACTGGGTAAAAACACCGCGTCAGTTAAAAATCGTTGTAACCAAAAAACAATTAAGTGATATAACGCCGATAATACACCAACAATCAGGGCTTGCTGCCAAACAGAAAAATTGCGTATTTTCTGAAAATTTCCAGCAACAATATAAACGCTAATCGCCATAGCACCGGCATGCACACCTAAAGTAGAGCCCAGTAAAACATCGAGAATAAAGCCCATCACCCAAGCTGAAATAACATTAACTCGCGAGGGCAATGCCAAACACCAGTAAAATAAAACCACTAATACCCAGTCAGGACGAAAAGCATCAACGCTTAACGGTAGCGGCATAATACTGGCAAGTAGCGCAACTAGCAGGGTCGAAAACATAATTAAACGACTAGCTATACTCATTTAATCTTGGCCTTGTTAGCGGGCAATTTTTTGCTTTCATTCAGCCCTTGAAGATTACTCTGCTCTGGCCACAATAATAAGACATAACGTAAACGATCTATTTTGGCTACTGGCTGGCTTTTAATTTGAGAAAAAGCGCGTGATTCATCTTGAATAACGGCCATAACTTTTGCTACCGGATATCCTTCTGGAAACTTATTACCTAATCCTGAAGTCACTAATAAATCACCGGTACGAATATCGCTACTGTGAGGCACATAATTATGGGTTAAGCGATCAATAACCCCGCCGCCACTGGCAATCAGTCTAAGACCATTGCGTCTTATTCTCGCCGGCACCGCGTGTGTTATATCGGTGATCAACAACACCCGGCTACTCGTGGTACCCACATGCAATATCTGGCCAACAATACCGGCATCATCAATCACCGCTTGGCCTTCATAAACCCCGTCGTTAGCGCCACGGTTAATCACCACTTGATGAGTATAAGGGTCACTATCAACGCTAAGAATTTCTGCCACCATTTTTCTAGCATCGCCGCGCAATGGTGAAGCAAGTAGCGCTCTTAATCGGTTATTTTCCCGCTGCACAATATCTAATTGTAAAGCCTGCTCATGAAAGACTAACTCATTAATTTTGTATTGTTGATTGTCATCAAGAAGTTGGCGACGAGTGATAATATTTTCTGCCGCCCAATTCATCATTTGTTTTGGCGCAGTAGCTAAATACTGTAAAGGGCTGACCAGCGATTGCAGAAAGCCTCGAGCAGGCTCGAAGCTATTCATTTTATGATCAAAAAATATTAACGCTGCAGAACAAAGCAGCACCAAAACAAGTCGGTGCTGTGGGGATGGTCCATGCTTAAATATAGGATTCATAAATTAAACTTGTATAAATGCTAATTTATTTACCGCCATTGCGTTTAAATACCAAGCAAAGGTACGAAATTGACGCTAATCAATGAGTACATTCGCTGATGTAATTGGGCAAAATGGCGATAAATAATTAGTATGCTACTCGTAAGAGAATAAATCGCCACCGTGCATATCAATCATTTCAATGGCCTTGCCACCGCCACGGGCTACACAAGTCAATGGGTCATCAGCAACCACAACCGGAATACCGGTTTCTTCCATCAGTAAGCGATCAATACCTCTTAACAAGGCGCCACCGCCGGTTAAAATCATACCGCGCTCTGAAATATCAGAAGCTAATTCAGGTGGTGATTGCTCTAAAGCAACCATAATCGCACTGACAATACCGGTTAACGGCTCTTGTAGCGCTTCTAAAATTTCATTGCTGTTTAAAGTGAAACTGCGTGGCACACCTTCAGCTAAATTACGCCCACGTACTTCAATTTCAAGTACCTCGTCGCCAGGGTAGGCAGAGCCAATTTCATGTTTAATACGCTCAGCAGTTGCTTCACCAATTAAACTACCGAAGTTACGACGCACATAGTTAATAATGGCATCATCAAACTTATCACCACCAATACGCGCAGAAGAAGAATAAACCACACCATTTAGTGAAATAATACCTACTTCAGTGGTACCACCACCAATATCAACTACCATCGAACCGGTTGCTTCTGACACCGGCATACCCGCACCAATTGCTGCCGCCATCGGCTCATCAATCAAATACACTTCACGGGCGCCAGCACCTAGAGCTGATTCACGAATAGCACGTCGTTCAACTTGTGTAGAGCCGCAAGGCACACAAACTAAAACCCGTGGGCTAGGTCGTAAAAAATTATTGCTGTGCACTTGTTTAATAAAGTACTGCAACATTTTTTCAGTGACAAAAAAGTTAGCAATAACGCCATCTTTCATCGGACGAATTGCTTCAATATTTCCCGGTGTACGGCCTAACATTTGTTTGGCTGCCGTGCCGACTGCGGCGACACTTTTAGAGCCACCAGAGCGATCTTGTCGAATAGCCACAACTGAAGGCTCATTTAAAACAATACCTTGGTCTTTGACATAAATCAGGGTATTTGCGGTTCCTAAGTCAATTGATAAATCGTTAGAAAACATGCCGCGTAATTTCTTAAACATATTGTCGAAATGTCCTTTAAACATAACCTAGGCAACAAATTGCCAGAATATTATTGTACTTAATTTGCCCGCTGCAGATCAGCTGACAAATGATATTTTTTATTGTTAACACGCTATCATAGCGCAGACTATCCCGCTTGTGTTATTTCAATGACAAAATATGATGAAATATTGAGATTATTTAACTAAAAAAGATAATTCTATAAAAATTATCTCCATCGAATTAAATAAATCTCTAATGTTCGCCAACACGGCTATTAATTCGCGACTTCACGCCATGAGATAATTCGGTCATTACCACGATAAATGCCAAAGCTTAATATCGCACTTGGGTTGTCATCGTAAAAATTACCATCATTATTCGCGTCGACAGCATTCCAATTAAATTTTAGCCAACTCGGCACTTTATATTCCCATTCAAGTGACCCGCGTTGTTTTGGCTTAGAAAAAAACAACTGGCTTTGAATACCACTATAAAAAACGCCAGAGGCGCTAGCTTTGGTATCACTAACCTGTATTTCATCACTATCTATATCGATTAAACGATAATCCCAAAGGTTCATATCGCCTGAATATTTAGCCCCAGTTTTTTCATTACCAATAAGCGGCGTTAAACAACTTTCATCGGTATGAATTTTAAAGCTTTTATCATCATAAACTTCAATATTTAACTGCGCTCGTAACTTAGTGTTTTCTGAGCCAAAAGCATTTTGTAATACCATGCGAGCAAAACGAATTTGTACCCCCTCGGTAACAAATTCTTCAATCGCTGCTGCTGAGACCGCATTTGTTGAAGGATCTATGGCTAGTTTTATGCCATCTGAATCAGTGATTTGCTCAGTAACAAAGGGGATTTTTGCAGCAAAAGGCGCTAATAAACTAGTACCGTCACGGTGATAACTAAAATGGTCGTTAGTCGAAAAAGTATAAAGCCACTCACCAGCAATAAAGCCACCGCTATTATCTAGACTGGTACTTAAGCTACCGGTGTGCATAACGGCACTAATAGCAACGGGCTCATCGCCAGTACTGTTTACAACTTGTTGTATTTTATCATGTCTCGGTAAACTAATATCAACACCACTGGCTAATAACTTCATAAAACCTTCCGGCTCGCCCAAGGTATAATTTTGGGTAATGGCGTTATTAGCATTGTATGCCGTAATGGTTATTTTTGGCACCAGACTATAAGCAATAGCGCCTTTATCATCGGTGCTGCGCTGGCCGGTATAGGCCCAATCAGAAAAGCTACAAACACCTATTTGATCCGGGTAAGGGTAAGCATCAAAATTACCTTTATGCGCTTCCTTAACGCTTTGCTTAAAATAGGCTGGCGTAAAACGTCCCACCTCTATATCTTTCGCTTCAACTCGGCCATTTTTATTAGCCAAACCACCATAATGAACATCTTGCACAGCAATTTTAATTATCCCCACTTCATCATATTGAGCACCATTAAAATCCGATTGACCTTTTACGCCATCACTAAAACGGGTGAGGGTTACATCTTGAGCTTGAGGGCTCGCGGTGATCAACTGCCCTGCTGCGTAGGTAAAATTGCCATCAACTGCACCTTTTAATGAAGGTGCTACTCGCATGACTTTTAGCTGTAACCTCCCATCTGCTTGGCGATAGTTTTGCGTTAAATCGCCTACAGAGTTAAGTGCACTAATAGTAAAGTCAAAGTTTTCACCGGCTTTGTGTTTTGTTGTACTCAACGCACCATTACCATTACTATTTAATGCACCATTAAAATTTGTCGCCGTTATTTCAAAGCGCTCAGGTTTCACCCAAAAATCATTGGAGCTACCGACAAGCGTAAGGCCATTCTTGGAATAATTAGCATGTAAGCGAATTTTGCCGGCATCAAAATAGTTTGGTGTTGGTATAATAGCCATACTGTCGCGACCAAAGTTTAATATTACCTCATCAGTAAATTCTGGGTGTTTTGCGATGGTAACGCCGTTGGTTTGAAATGCTAAACCGGCGTTAAAAGCCAAGTTAGGGCTAATATTTTGTTGAGCAAGACTGACCTTTACATTACCACTGAAAAGTCCTTCACAAACACCATTTTTACTTTTAACCGCATGTAACTTTACCCTTTTACCAAACTCTTGACCTGCCGTTTGCGCGCTAATGATTTCACGATGGCTATCACCATAAAGAAACCTAAAGCCAGTATCAGAAAAAGTCATATCACAGCCAGTATCAACACCTGAGCACTGCACGCCATTGCTAGCATCAACACTGGCATTATCAATCGATAATACGATCTGCTCAGCACTAACATGTTTAAACTTAAGCCTAGTGCTACCGGTAAAAGTCGGTGAAGCTTTTATCACCTTGCCTGTGGCTGGGCTGGTAATAGTAAAGTCTACACTAACCGACTCAGTACTTTCAGTTGTGCAGTCGCTATTGGTGCAAGCTTTTATGGTGATTGGCTCAGCCGCACAAGTTAAGCCATTGCCATCATGAACGATTTCATAATGATCAATAGCCGGCTCTGTACAACTATGCCTTTGAGTATAAATTTGCTTAATTTCTCTCGCTGTTAGTGCCGCTTTAAATACAGACACTTCATCAATCTTGCCCGTAAAATGAAAACGACTACCGCTTTCCCTTGACGAGTTTGTTTCACCCCCAATACTTGCTGGCCCAGTGTCAAAACCCCAAGTACCTTTATAAGGACTACTGGTGCCACCATCACTTAGCGTTTGCACCACACCATTGATATATAGTTGACGTGTTTTAGTAACACTGTTGTGTACTGCTGTAACAAAAGTCCATGCATTAGTCGTAATAGCGGCAGTAGTGTCAACACTGACCGGATTAACTCCACGCGAAAAAAAACGTAGTTTGCCATTACCTGGGTCACCTAAACTAAAGCCAAAGCCTTGTTGGTTATTTTCATCATCAATAAATATTCTTGAACCCCTGTTTACATTACTTGGGTTAATCCAAGCCGTTATTGTAAAACTGTCTTTTAGGTTTTCAAATGAACTTGGCAGCTCTATATAGTCATCAATACCGTCAAATGTGCCATAACCACAAGTACCTGGATTACCGGTTAACGCTGGTGACTCCTTACTGGTAGTTGCACCGTCAACCGCTTGTGCACTAAAGTTACCCGTTTCATCTATCACTTCACCGGCAACACCGACATAGTCTGTTTCGTCAAATTTAAAATTTGCAATGGCATTAGCCCGACCTGATGCGGTAACGGTTACTTGTACATAGTCTGTATAAAGAATACTGCCTTTGTTTTTATTTTTATCTTTGCCTTTGTCTTTGTCTTTGCCTTTGTCTTTGTCTTTGCCTTTGTCTTTGTCTTTGCCTTTGTCTTTGTCTTTGTCTTTGCCTTTGTCTTTGTCTTTGTCTTTGCCTTTGTCTTTGTCTTTGTCTTTGCCTTTGTCTTTGTCTTTGCCTTTGTCTTTGTCTTTGTCTTTGCCTTTGTCTTTTTTAGCTTGTGCAACGGCATATAGAATAATGGTATTTTCTTTTTCGTCACCAATATAGTCAGCAATATCACTTGTAACCGAATACTTAAGATCAATATCACTACTAGATTTTCCTGAATTTACTGCTTCGTAGCCTCCATCACGGAAGTTCCAAATATATAAAATAACGCCACTCTTTGGTTTTTTGTTATTATTTCGCCCATAACCATTCCACAATATATCTAGTTTAGTAACACTAGATTTTTCCTGATCTATAAAAATAACAGCACGCATTGATGGGAAGTTTGTTTTTTTAGTTGCCTTACTCTCTAGGTAAGTACGGTCATCAGACTCTAAAGCGGAATACTCGTCATCGGTAATTGCCGTTAATGGGATGTTAAAATTATCTGGTACTTGTGTCGCTGATTCGCCCTTAAATGCAAAAATATCAATACCCGGTGAACGGGTATTGTAGTTATAAACAGTCTTTTCAAAGGCACTTGACGAAAATGACAACAAACAAACAAACAATAAAACAACATACTTCATGCACTTAATCCCTTAAATATCCAAAGCAGCTGATCTTAAAGTTGAACCAAACTTAAGCTTTGAAAATTATATTTTGACCAATAATTGAGTCAGGTGAGACTTTTGTCTCATCTCTCAAAGAACCACAAATACAAAGAGCCCTATGTGCAAAATTCGCACCTGGCTCATTATATCAACACTTTATTATCATTTTTGTAACAAAAAAGGGAGAAAGGAGGTGTTTTTTATCATTTTTATAACAATAAGGCAAGCATAACTGTTTTCACTTTAGCTGTCTGATATCAGCCTATTCCTTTAAGCCACTTGTTTGGCATCGCATAGTTTGCTAGTAATAAACTTGCCAGCAAAAAATTTGCTAGTAATAAACTTGCTAGTAAAAAACTTGCTAGTAAAAAATTTGCCAGTAAAAAGCTTGCCAATAACCGCCTTGCCATTTGAATTATTTTCCCTTAATCAGGCTGACACCACTTTTTTTTAAGTAGATGCGGTTGGTAAACTTATACCAGTTCCATTAAGTTTGTGATCTTGTTGTGCGCAGGAAAAATAACTCAAGGTAAGGCGCTCGATTGAGCAATAGCTGGCTATTGGGAGTGAGAGCAACACAGCCTTGAGCTATTTTAACTAGTACAAGTGAGCAATAACTTAATGGGATTGGTATTAATGCCAGATGGACTGTTAAAGTTAAAAGTATCTATGTCAGTAAAATTAGCATGCCAGTAAGCCGCTACTTGAATTACTAGACCATTTTTATACTGAAAATCAGCCAAGGTTAAGGGAGAAAATAATGCACTTAAATACATTGGGTCATTTTGAAACATCAATCAAACGACAATAACTACATATAAAATTAAAAGTCAGATAAATTTTAAAATGGCTATAGTGTCGGTGGATTTAACTTGGTAGCTACCATGGCTAGATTGGACATGAAATATTGGTGATGTGAGTAACTAAAGTTGTGGGTAATTAAAGATGGGTAACTAAAGATAGGTAACTAAAGCGGTGGACAGCTAAAGAGCTGAGTAACTAAAATAACCTTAAGCTCAGCGCTTAAACCGTTTTGATTAAATCAGAGTAAACTACGCGCATCAACAGCGAGTTTTCTAGAGGTTTTTTCACCATTAATATCACAGCTGCCGGTAGCAGTGATGGTGTAATAACGTATATCCTCTGGTTTAAAGGCAGCGCAGCTGACACTAACTTGGCACTGTGCTAAGCCCTGCGTATTGTTGAAAGTAGGGGTGAGAGCATCAATGTTAGTTTGATCTTCACAGACCGTGGCTGCTGCATTTAATGGAAAAACCTCAGCTAACTGCCACTGCAAACCACTGAGCGCAGCGGTATAAGCCCTGGTGCCTAATACTTCATAGGCAACACTTTCTTGGCTTGAATCTAACATTTTCACTAAAGCGGCGCCGAGTACTGACAAAACAATAATCACAAAAATAGCGATCACCAATGCACTACCCGCTTGCTGCTTTGGGTATTGGCGCTTTAGCAATCTACCAGATAATTTGTCAGATAACTCATCAGGTAATTTATTAGATAATTTATTAGATAATTTATCAGGCATGGTAGCAGGTAAGTTAGTGGTCACCAATCCTTGCTTATGGAACATTTGGCACCTGTATCTCATTATTAAAAACAATTTCTTCTAAGTTAAGAGCAAACTTCAGCCTTATGAGTGCTAAACTATTTCTTTGTAAGGTCGCTGGACTGGTTTGAAACGGAACAATGTCAGATGAGTAATTATCGACATACTCCGCCATCAACACTTTTTGGGTATCATCCGTGCCAACTGGCATTCCATCATTATTGTAGCTGTCAGTCTCGCCAAAACCATAACCTTGGTAACGGTAAATGGCTTGACCTTCAACACAATAACTTACTGGGGACTGGATAAAATACAAGCGTTCGGTCGGTGATTCCGCTTTAAATAATACCTCAGGAGAGAAATTGATTGTTGATAGCTTCGGCTGCTCACTGGCTTTTACTACGGAAACAAAGGCTTCAATGACACCAGATGCTTTATTATAAATATCATTACTATTTAAGGCATAAACAGCAACATATTGCGTGGTTGATGATAACACGCTGTCCAACATAATCACCTCAACGCTATCTCTTGCCGCCTCTGGTGCTACGGGTATATCAAGATAAATAACACTTTTATCGATGGGCACAAACTCTAGGCATTGATTATTTACCCCAATAGTACGAATACTATTGGGTAATGCGTTCCTAACTTCACGATTAAGCCGCTCTACCACAAACCTCGCGGTAGCAAGTAACGCATCTCGGTCGGCCGCATCGGTATAACTTTGTGTGCCAAAACGTAGGAAAGAGCTAATACCGGTCGCCAAGACACCTAATATAACAATAACGGTGACTAACTCAACTAAAGTAAAGCCTTGTTGATTTTTAGGCTGATGCTTAGGATGATTTTTAAGTTTGTGTTTAAGCTTGTGTTTGAGAGAAGCACGCATTAAAAATTCACCCGGTAGACAGCAAAAACAAAATCGAAACCTTGTGGTGTGGTTACTGTTACTGTAATAAGCTTAGCGGTAAAATTATTATCTATATTGGCATCGTAATCGCCACTGTAATCACTATCGTTGCTCACCTGAACTTTAATTTGATAACCGATATAGAGCTGTTCTATAGCATCACTGCTGCCCAACGAACTGCCAATGACGGATAAGTTATGATAGTCATCAACATCGTCAAATTTTGCCCTTTCATCGTTTCCGTCATCATCTTTTTCGTCAATGTCTGGACCTAAATTTTCAGTCAATGTGCATGTTTCACCGTCGTCTGCTTTAACTTCGCCATCATTATTACTATCTTCGCCACAGCGATAAAGACCACCCGACATGTCAGAATTTTCATCAAAGGCTTTAGCCAAAATCTCATTGATCATTGACTGGCCCAGTTCTGCGGCTTTAATTTGATGCACTTGCTTAGCACTTTGATTAGCTAACGGGTAAATTAAGCTGGTAAAGATTGAAAAGGCAATTGATAACACTACTATGCCGACAATGATTTCAATCAAGGTAAAGCCTTGCTGACCGACGCTTGTGGGCAAGGTAAATTTGGCAGATTTATGTTGCTTAAAGCGCATGAATATAACCTTCAGCTTCTATTTGCACGCTGAGGCTTTGCTCGCCGTTAATAGTGATTATACAAGGAGCAGCACAAGACGGACGCCCCATACTGTCAAATGAGAAGTAATCATCCGTCATATTGGAGGTAGAAAAAGTGATATTGTCTTGGTTATTCACCTTCACTCTTGTAACACTATCGACCCATGGTTCACCAAAGTTGGGGGAAACTGCACATTCATCATCATCCGGTGTGCCTAACTTGGTAGCAGTCACCAATACGCGATGGCAATAACTGCTTTGGGTTTGTTGCATGGCCTTGGTTTGAATTAAACGCAATTTCGCTATTACATCGCTGCGATAGCCATATTCTGAAAAGCCCTTAGCGGTAAAAAATTTAGGCGCTACTGTCACTGAGAGGATGCCTAGGATTATAATCACGATAATTAGTTCAATCAAAGTGAAGCCCTGAGGTAATGTTAAGGTTTTATTTGTTGCTCTGCTGAAGTTATTCAAGTCTTTTACATTATCCATTTATATGTAGCTAAACTGAACCAAACTCATCTTGGCCAAGCCAAACTAAGCCAAACTAAACACACTCGTTTAAGATAAAAGACGGTGCGCTGCCTGCCGCTGTTGGCTTAGCATAATAAACAAGACAAGCATCGGTTATATTCGATGGCCGCGTAGCATCCGCTAGATAGATGGTGACTGTACCCGCTAATAACAGATACTTAAAATTGGCTGCATCAAGGCCAATTAATCGTTGCCATTCGACAATGTCGGCCTTAGGGTAACCATAAGTAATCGCTAATTCACCATCAGTATGGGTAATCGTGCCATCTGCGATGTTTTGATTACCTTTCACTAGCGATTTGCTATATACCCTAGCGGCAGCACCTTGCATTGCTGCCATAACGCCCTGCAATGTCGCTGTTTGGGCATCGGCGTTTAAATTAATAAATTTAGGCGCGGCAGTAGCAGCTAAAATGCCGAGAATAACAATCACCACGACTAACTCGATTAAGGTGAATCCTTTAAAATACATACCAGATTCCTTTACTGCTCTTTATTAAATAACTCAAGCTTTTAATAACTGAAGGCGCCAAAGCCAATAAAACTCTCACAATAAATGCATGACTATTAACTACACTAGCCTAATTAGTCTTAAAATATATGACCTTTGCAATGCTAATTCAAATTGGATTGACATATACCGACAAGCTGTTGATGTTTTCTTAACTTCTTAGCTAGTTTATACATACTGAGTGTCTATTTCATTCAAAACAATATTTTATGTTCAATCAATAGACTTACAGTCATTTACTGACAACCAAAACCTATTTATTTCTTACCTAACTAAATAATTACATTATTATTAAGATTATTAGTAGCCTAGGATACAAAAGAAGAGAGCCTAACTCTCTTCTTTAAAATTTACTTTGCTTTCTTAGTGACTATAAACATTCAACTACTTGAATATTTGGCATAGCACCTGCAGCAGTCGATTCTGTATAAAAAGTAAAACAATTATTAGCATCGGTTGCGGTGTACGGGCTAGCAGGGATAGCTGTAGGAGCGGTCTTACCGGTAGGATAAACAACAAATGAATCGCCAATCTTATCCGTTGTAAAGTTGTCAGCAACTTCTATTAAAGTAGTCCAATCACCTAGTCCAGTCGCATCTGAATAATCACCTAACGGGTAACCAAAATTAATATCTAAAACGACACTATTCACCATTACATTGTTAGTAGTAGCTGAAGCGGTATCCTGATTACCTTTTATTAACGATTTACTATTCACCAATGCAGCAGCTGTTTGCATTGACGCTTTAACCGCTTGTAATGTTGCAGTTTTAGCATCGTCTTGTAAGTTAATAAACTTAGGTGCCGCCGTAGCCGCTAAAATACCCAAAATAACAATAACTACCACTAACTCAATTAGAGTAAAACCTTTTTGCTGACTAAAACTATTATTTGTTAACTGCTTCATAACATAAACCTTTATTGTTAATAATTAATGACTGTTGATTAATTATTGTTGATATAAACAACGACTGAACTGTCCGCTGGTTGGTAAGTAAAACTGTTGCCCGTGCTGGTTAAAGCATTAGGGTCAGCAAAGTCATTATTCTCATCTTTATTTAAGGTTTCTTTTAAATAAAAATGGCATAAAGTTGTCGCACCCGTACCCGACTTAGCGGCTAGGTAAGCTATTCTACTGTCACTATTTAATGTGGCAATCGTGTCAGTTAACCGTGGCGGTTGTTGAAAAACATTTTGCCATATATCAACACAGTTTGCCGCGGTAAAGTCATCTAATGCGGCGCCATTGTTTTGACCTGCAACTGACGACACCACGTAACCTGGACGAATACTGCTCGCTTCGGTGGTTAAAATTAATTCTGTGCCATCATATTCAACCATGTTTTGGCTACTTGTATCTTGTGGACGGCCTTCAGCTTCCCATTGAGCACGCACCAATGACACTGCGGTAGCGAAACCGCCGGCCATGCCTTCAATATTGGCTTGCTTAGCTTGATCAGTTAAGTCAAGAAACTTAGGAATTGCCGTCACCGCCAAAAAACCTAGAATCACCACCACAATAACTAATTCTATAAGGGTAAAACCTGACTGCTTATTCATAACCACCTCTTAACGGTTTATTGACGTTTTCTGAACGCTTTCTTGACGTTTTGTGAAAGCTTTCTTAAAGCTTTCACAAAGATAATGTTGGCTTGACTATCTTGACGACTGTAATTTTATTTTAACAACTAAATGTCAACAATGTAACTGACTTATTGACACTATGAGCTAAATATTTAAAAAAAACTATAAAAACGCTATATAAATAGGCCTTTAATATATGTTTAATGTGTTTTCAACATACATTCTAACCTATCTGGCATGCATTCTAACCTATCTGACATGCATTCTAGCCCATATAACATCCATTTTAAGCTATATTACATACTCACACTTATTATACACTTACTATACACTTACTATACATACGATATATGCACTTAATGTGCCAACTTTATTTCACTAACTTTGCCATTATGGCGTTGATAAGTGAAATACTCACCGCTGGGTAAACTATATTGGCAATAGGGTCGCACTTGCTTCTGCTGTTTAACCAACACGGCGCCGATAGGGTCTTTCATATACAGCAACGGGGCTTCCATCACATAGTGCCAAATTATTTGGCACGACAAAGATTTATTATCACTATCGACCCAGCCTGACTTATTGACCGGCACTTGCAATATACGACCACCGTCAGCTTGAATTTGGTGACTGGCCACGCTAACAAAGCGCGGGTTTAAGTCCATAAACCATTGGCCGCGAATACCATTGACTCGCGCGGAAAAAACTTGCGCTATTGAGGCAAACCCTGCCTGGCTTATTTGTCCTTGCTGCTTTAAAAAGTAAAAAATAAAACTCGCCATTAATGACCCTACAAGGATTACCACCAGCAAAATTTCGGTTAATGACTTTTCACTTTTTTCCGCCACTTGTAATGATGTCATGATATTTTCATCCTAATAACACCCAAACTTACTTGCCTTGAAAGGCTGACATCATATTCCACATTGGGCTAAATATACCCAAGGCTAGTATTAACACCATGCCAGCGACTATGGCGATTAGAATAGGCTCAATACGTGCGGTTAAGGTACTTAGCTCATAATCAACCTCGCGCTCGTAGTAGTCGCCCACTTCGGCTAACAATTCGTCAACCCGACCGGTTTCTTCACCAACCGCAATCATTTGTAGTACCAGCGGGGTAAATAACGCACTGGTCGATGATGAACGTAACAAACTTTCGCCACTTTCAATACTGCTACGCATCGCCAGAATTTTGTCGCGCATATAAGTATTGTCAACCGCGTCAGCCACTAAGGTTAAGCCGGTGGTCATAGGCACACCCGCACGTAAAATAATAGAGAAGCTGTGGGCAAAGCGTGACAATATTGAGCGTTCAATAACGCTACCGACAATCGGCAGTTTTAACTTGCGTTTATCCCAGACATACATGCCAGCCGGTGTGGCTAAATAACGTTTTAGTGAAAAAGTGCCTGCAATACTGGCGATTAACATATGTGGCCAATAATTGAGAAAAAAGTTTGAACTAGCAATCAGCATTTTTGTTGTCACAGGTAAATCAGCGCCTAGTTTACTGAACATATTGGCAAAGGTCGGGATAACAAAAATATTTAAAATAACTAAAGCAGCCACCAAGGCAATTAAAACAAAGCTCGGGTAGCGCAAGGCGGTTTTAATGCGTTTTCGGGTTTCTTGCTCGCGCTCAAAATAACCGGCAAGCTTTAAAAAGGCATCATCAAGGTTACCGGTGTTTTCACCGACATGCACCAGTGAGACAAATAACGGGTTAAATATTTTTGGGTGTTTGTGCAAGCTAGTCGACAGGGGAAAACCGCCTTCTAGCTGTGTTGAAATATCAATTAACGCTGACTTTAATTTTACTGAGCTACTCGATTCTGCCATACCTTTAATGGCTCTTAAAATAGGTACGCCTGATCTGACTAAGGCATACATTTGTCGACAAAAAACAATAACGTCATCAAGGGTTACTTGATTAAGGCCTAATAAGTCCTCGATATCAATCTCTTTAGTGGCAACGCTGGTATTAGCGTGTTTTGCACTTTCTATTGATATCGGGATAATACGTTTGCGGGACAATTGCTCGGCCACCATGGCAGAGTTGGCCGCTTCAATAACCCCCTTTACTTGGCTACCGTTGGCATCTCGGCCAATATAATTAAATGCGGGCATAATATTATGACTTATCCTGTAACATCAACGGTTTCTACTAAACGTAGTACTTCTTCAACACTAGTAACACCAAGTTTAGCGTAATCGAATGTGGCTAATGCTAGCGGCCTAAAACCTGGATGTTCTTTTGCGGCTAAGGTGAAGGCTTCGGTGTCGTTACGCTTTAAAGCCGCCATCATCGGCTCGTTCATTTCTAATAACTCAAAAACACCAATACGGCCTTTATAACCGGTATATTGGCAGGTTTGACAACCTCGACCATGGCTGAACTCAAGGGCTTTAATATCTTCGGCAACCAGATGAGACAGCCACATTATTTCTTGCGGCTCGGGTTGATAAGCCTGTCGGCAACTTTCACACACTTTGCGCACTAAGCGCTGAGCAATAATAGCGCGCAGCGAACTGCCGACTAAAAAGCCTGCTGCGCCCATATCTAAAAGACGCAAAGCACTGGTAATAGCATCGTTGGTATGTAGTGTTGATAACACTAAGTGACCCGTTAATGCACCTCGCAAGCCAATTTCTACCGTTTCTTGGTCGCGCATCTCACCCACCATAAGAATGTCAGGGTCTTGTCGTAAGGCAGTACGTAACACAGTAGAAAAGGTAAGATTAATTTTACTGTTAACTTGTACCTGATTAACCCGCGGTAAGCGATATTCTACCGGGTCTTCTACTGTGATAATTTTTTTGCTGGCTTTATTGAGTTCACTTAATGCTGCATACAAGGTGGTGGTTTTACCACTACCGGTTGGGCCGGTGACAAGTACCATACCGTGTGGTCGTGAAATTTGATGACGAATGCGTTTAACAAAGTCTTCTGGCATACCGGTTTCGTCAAGCGACAACAAGCCCGCTGACTGATCAAGCAAACGCATAACTACAGATTCACCATATTGCACTGGCATAGTTGACATACGAACATCGATATTATGACCCTTAATTTTTAAATTAAAGCGACCATCTTGCGGTAAGCGTTTTTCTGAAATGTCTAAGCCGGCCATCAGTTTTAAGCGTAAAACCATGGCTGAGGCAATTTTATTCTCTTTTAAGATGTTTTCTTGCAGCACGCCATCAATACGCTGACGAATACGCAGGGCGTTTTCATCTGGTTCAATATGAACATCAGAGGCGCGCATTTGCACGGCATCTTCAAACACTGACTGTAATAATTTACCGACCGTTGCATCGCCACCTTCGGCAAGGAAGTCATTTGAAATATCAAAGTTATTACTTTGATCATATTCTTCCTCTAATTGGCTAGCAAACGATTCTATATCTGCGGTGCGTCGATATAAACCGTCAAAGGCATTAAAGAGTTGCGACTCCATCACTACAGCAATTTTTAAGCGTTTTGGTGCTAACATTTGCTCTAGTTGATCAAGAGCACTTAAATCAGCAGGATCGCTCATGCCAATTAGCACAGCGTCACCTTGGTCTTCAATAACAATAGCGCGTAAACGTCGTGCATGCACCTCGGGTAATAATATCGCTACTTCGGGCGCAATTCTGCGTTGGCTGATATCTAAAAAAGGTACATCGAGTTGTTGGGCAAAAAACTCTAGTAGTTTTCGTTCATTAATGTGGCCTAACTCAATTAAAGCAGCCCCGAGTTTTCGGCCACTGGTTTTTTGGCTGCTTAGCGCCTCCATCAGTTGCTCATTACTGATAATATTTTCGTAAACAAGTAAATCGCCCAAACGCATTTTTAATTTAGGTGCTGCCATATTATTCTCCTAACTCTATCAGGCGTTGTCGAGCAAATTGCATCGCACTGGTAGATAAATTATTGCGTGTTATTGCTTGCTTATAGGCGTCTCGTGCTGGCACAAAATTGCCCAAACTGTCCAATGAAACTGCAACGCCTAACCACCATCGACCAACATCAGGCTCTAATGTTATTAATTTTCGGTAAGCGGTAATAGCGCTGTTGTGCTCATTAAGTTCTGCTGACGCATTAGCTAATAGTATTTGTATTTCAGTACTATTACTGGCTTTTATTGGCCGTAATACATTGTATGCCTGCCTCGGCTGACCTTGTTCGTAGTAAATTCTAGCACTCATTAAACGCATTGCTTCTGCTTGCGGTGCTAATGCAATACCTTGTGACAACAGATTAACCGCATCTCGAAAATATTTTTTACCATACCATAACGCGGCAAGCTGTTTTCGTGCCGTTTCATGTTCAGGTATCACCAGTAAAACCTCCTCAAATAACGCTTCAGCTTTAGCAAGATTATTGCGTTCCATGGCTTGTTCAGCTTCAGATATTTTATTTACTGCCAAGGCTTGTGGTGATAATTGTGTCCGGGAAATAGTTAAACTTGGCTTAGCTTGGGGCGTTTCATTCGCTGACTCTGCTGCTAGTTTAGCTTTAGGTTCAGGTTCTAATTTAGGCTCAGGTTCAAGTTCTAGTTCTAGTTCTAGTTTAGTTTTAGCGATATTGTCGACCACTTGTTGCTCTGCAGTATTAACAAGCGCTGCGCTTTTTTCTGTCACTGTTGCGACTACGCTACTGACTTTGCTCTCATTTTTTTGCTGTAGATTACTCGCCAAGGCGCTGTTATTTTGAGCTTTAGCGTTAGAACTTGGCAATCTTGATGCAACAATGGCGCTTGCTGCTTTTGTTGCTGCTAACTTCGCAGCAGATATTTTATTTACTTTGCTAGCGGCCAAATTTTGTTCTGTGGTCAGCCTTATGGATTCTTGCTGTACTTGCATTCTTAATTGCTGATTTTCATTGTAAAGCTGCCAGGCAAATATGCCCGCCACATTCAATATAACGATGATAGTGACGATAACTAGTACTAACTTAGTGCTTGAATTTTTTGTCGGCGCAGAAACAGCAAGATTAGTGGCATTTTGGTGCTCAGTTTGACGCTTGTCTAAATCTTTTAACATTTGGTTAATAACACTCATAACAAGGTCGCCCAAATATCCCACGAAAAGTACACACCAGCTAAAACGGTAACAATGAACAAGCTAATGAGATAAAATTTTCGTGATGTTTTATCTTGCATACCTTCAGTATCTTCTATGGCTCGGCTTAAATGTTTATTGGTTAGTTGATAGCGACCTTCACCATAAGCGAGCATCAACATTTTATGACAAATAATATTAATCAGCCTTGGAATGCCACCACTGACTTTAGCCACTTTTTTTGCCAAAGCCCGACTAAATAAATGTGCGCCGTTATGGCCCGCCACTTGTAATCGGTGTTGAATATAATGCTCGACCTCAAGCGTGTTCAACGGGCGCAATTTATAAGAAAATGTAATACGTTGTTTCAATTGTCGAAAGGCCTTTTCAGCCAATCGTTCATCTAACTCTGGCTGGGCAAATAACACCACTTGTAATAATTTGCGGGTTTCGGTTTCAATATTGGTAAATAAGCGTAATGCCTCAAGACTCTCGCTAGGTAGCGCCTGCGCTTCATCGAGAATCAGCACTACGGAATGACCTTGGCTGTTTAGCTCTAATAGTCGTTGCTGAATACGTTGAGTTAACAGCTGCACCGACATACTTTGCGCCTGTTGCACATCTAACTCAACCGCTACCGCACGGCGTAATTCATCAGGTTCTAAATAGGGATTGGGAATATAAGCGGTAACAAAATGATCGGGTATTTCATTTAACAATTTACGGCATATTAAGGTTTTGCCTGTGCCGACTTCACCGACCACTTTAATAAAACCTTCACCAGTTTTTAGCGCAGTAAACAGTACGGCTAGCGCCTCGTTGTGAGACTCTAAGCCCAAATAAAAATTAGTATTCGGGGTCAGGGTAAAGGGTAATTCCCTTAAGCCAAAATGATAAAAATACATAAGGTTATAACTTAATTGCTAGCGGCGTCTGCATCTTCAGGGAACCACTGTTTTAATAAAGCACGGGCATCTTGTAATTGGTTCTTCCAAGTGTCTTGGCCAATAACAATCGGTTTAAGTAAAATAACCAATTCTTTCTTTTGCACCGATTCACTTTTGCTCTTAAATAATGCGCCAACGATTGGGATATCACCAAAAAAAGGCGTTTTAGACTCTAGATCAACTTTACGGGTTTCAATCAGACCACCAATAACAACAATTTCACCTGATTTAGCGCGAATAATGGTGTCAGATTCACGCACACTGCTTTGTGCCAGCGGCAAGATAATATCTTGATCACTTAAGCGAATAGTTTTTGTTTGCTCATCGGTGATAGTTACCGAAGGGTGAACATGTAAAATAACTTCACCGTCTGCATCAATCTGTGGCGTTACATCAAGTGCAATACCAGAAAAGAAAGGTGTCAAATCAATTTCAGGCGTTGTGGTGGTTGAAGTGCCTGTGGTGGTGGTGCTAGAAACATCAGTAACAAAATACTCATCTTCACCGACTTTGATGATCGCTTTTTGATTGTTTGTCGCGGTAATTCTTGGACTAGAAAGTACCTGCACATTACCCTGTGTCGATAACAATTCAATCACGCCACTAAAGTCTTTATTCAGGAAACTTAAGTTAGTTATGCCACCAATGGTCGAAGCGATGGTATTGCCAGCAATATTACCCGATGTTGAAAAGCCAATATCAGTACTTTCAATATGCCCTAGTACTTGGTCCCACTTTACGCCTTGTTGGTAATCATCATTTAAGGTGACTTCCATTATTTTCGCTTCAATAATCACCTGACGGCGTAAGTGCTCTTCGGTTGTGGCAATGAAACGCTTAACTGCGGTTATCTCTGCAGGCATGGCTTTAATGGTGATTAGGCCGGCTTGTGGCGAGACAATGACAGATCGGCCATTTTCATTACCAACCAACGCGGTTAATGTTTCTTTTAATTCGGACCAAAAATCAGATTCATTTTCGGTAGAGATATTTACGCCACTGTTGCCACTACCGCTTTGGTTATTGCTACCGCTACCGCCGCCATTACTACCGCTATTACCGTTGTTACTGCCACTACTTGAATTACTACTGCTTGAGTCATTATCAGAAACACCACCAGAGTTGACACTAGTGCTAGAGATACCGCTACGTTTAACATACAAGTAGTCTAATGAAATAGTTTCCGTGCGAATACCGGCCGGATACACTTGAATAACCCGGCCTTCACGGCGAATGTCATAGCCATAGAGTGACTCAATCACGTCGAGAGTTTCGTCTAAGGTAACATTTTTTAAATTCAGGGTGATGGTACCGCTAACGTCAGGATGAACAGCGATACTGTAGGGTGAATCCTCAACAATAGCGGCTAAAAACTGCTCTGCGGCAACACCGCTGGCGGCAATTTCTAGACGTTTTTCTGCTAGTAAGCCATGACGGGCTTGCTGAATTTCTTTTTGC
Organism: Colwellia sp. C1TZA3; assembly: GCF_007954265.1. Lineage (GTDB taxonomy): Bacteria > Pseudomonadota > Gammaproteobacteria > Enterobacterales > Alteromonadaceae > Cognaticolwellia. The sequence goes on from NZ_VOLS01000018.1 coordinate 47,815, forward strand.
ATTAGCTCTTGGCGAACAGCGTTTGGTAGGGCTTGTAGTGGTTTAGGCGCTGCTGGCTGGTTGCTTTGAGCAATAGCCTTGTCTAAGGCTTGTATGACGTCAGTTGGCGGTTTTGGTGTTGATTGACAGCTGGCAAGTAGCAGTATCACTGAACAAGATAACAATTTAATTGGGTATTTTTTATTTTTATATACTTTTTTCATTGTGAGTTCACTATGACACCGGAAAATAATGATAATTCCATTCTACCTTGTGGCGAATCTAATACCACCCCATTGGCATTGATTGCGATCAATGCAAAGCTTTTATATTTATCACCAACATTAAGTACTTGGCCATTAATAATCGCTTTTTTATTATTATTACTTTGGATAACTGACTGCAAAATTAACGTCGTGCTTTTTTCGCTACTATTAGCTGATGCCACTGCACCAAAAGGCTTAGTGGGATCAACTTGTTGACTATTTGCGTATTGAGGCAAAAATAATAGTAGTGCAACGAGGATGATTTTATACACCAATAAACTCCTGTGCTGTACTTAAGCTATAAATTTCAATTTCTAATTCACTGACCGGATAGGCTTTTAATTGATAATCAAATGCTTGCCAAAAAAATGTCCAAGACAAATTCTCTAATTGCGTTAAATAGTCTTTTAACTGAAAATATTGCCCTTGCAGCTTAATATTAATGCCATGACGATATAACCTTAATTGCGGACTCTGCGCCTTAATGGCTCCGGCTTTTGCTGTGGTTGTTTTATCGGCTGCATTATTAGCTTTATTTTGCGTTACCGCGCTGGCGGGCAGGACTTTAAATGAAAGTAATTTAACACCCTTTTGTAATTTTAGTAACTTGATTAGGGCATAACGCATTTGAATTGGGTCAATTAAATCTGAGGTTAACGTCAGCAGTCTCTTGTCAATACCGCCAAGTTTAGCTTGATATTGTAATAACTGTTTTCGCAAAGCAATATTTGGGTCTTCACTTAATCCTTGCTCTAATACTTGGATCGAGTTTTGAGTGTTTTTATTACTTTGCTGAGTTTGTACCACTTGCTTATTAAGCTGCTCGATACGCTGAATTGGCGTTTCCAAAAACAAGTTATACAAGATGAAAATTATTGCCACTAAACCGCTAGCAATAATTAGGTATTGCTCACGTGGTGTGCTATTACTAAATTTTTCGCTATAAACCAACCACTGTGCCATTGCGCTACTCTCCTTTACTTTGTGCAGAGCTAACGACAAACTCAGTTAATTTTTGTTCATTTTCGATTAAAGAAAAATTAATAAAGCGCTGACCTGAAAGAAATGTCGATGATTCAAAGCCAGACAACCAATTAGGTACGGCGTCAGGTGTCCGCGCGACCCCTGCAAAGGTCATATTACCATTGCCAATATTGACGCTTTGTAGGCTAATATCATTATCATGTAACGCTGCTAATTCTTCCATAGCCTTTGAAAAACCGGCACTATAGGTTTTTGTTGGATCGGTTAATTGTTGGTGTAAATGCTCTTTATTCGCAATCAGTAGCTTAATTGTATTGAGTTGCGCTAATAGCCCACTGTCTTGGCGATTATTACTGATGGCTGATTCTAATTTTTTTAACTGCAACTTTTGCTGACTATTGAACGATTTTTCCTTGGTAAATTGCGTTGTTAAGTTGCTCACTTGCCATTGCACAATAAAAATCAAGCCAAGCATAATAACTAAGGTAGCTGCCCACAGTGCCACAACACGCTTGAGTGTCAATAACGCTTTGACTGTTTGCAGGTCGGCCTGCAATAAGTTGATTGAATATTTAGCCACCTTGGTTTGGCTCCATAAAGTTTAACTGTGTTGCGCCAATAGCTACGGCGCTGCCTCGACAGCTCTCTAGCGTTGTTGGCATAGCAAACAGTTTTACCTCTACGTTGGTATTCTCCGCCAACTTACGAGCTAAAAATGCTTCTTGTTCCACAGGCAACAAGATTTCAATCGTTTTGATTGGCGCTTGTTTTAATTGGCGTTCAAAGTAATCGGTAGAACGTTGGATCTCTAAACTTAGCGAGTCAACAACACTCATAGTTAATTCATCTTCACTTTTATCAGCAATGTGTGCAAAACCACGCAAGCGGCGGCTAAAAAATAATTGGCCATTTTTAACAATTAACAAGTTTATTTCTTCATTAGCCTGCTGACAAACAAACAATACAGCATCTTGTTGCAATGGCAATAAGCTTGCAAAAGCAAACTCTTCAGTCGTAATACTAACCAAATCGAGCTGTTTATCATTAAAAATAGTGACCAGCGCCATCAACTCATTTTTAGCTACGCAAACCACATTAATTTTTTCATGTCCCCCCGCTAAGGTTGGACCGTCAAAATAATCCAACACCATATTTTCAGGTGCAATACTCACCAAATCTTTTATCTGCCATTTTAATGCCGCATTCATTTCAGCAATTGGCACATTAGGTCTATCTACTTGTACAATTTGTGAATGAGCGTGTGCCAACACCAAATGGCATTGTCCTGGCAATGATTCAACACTTACCAAAGTCTTTAGTGCTGCTGCAATTGAATTAGCTTTACTTTCAGCAACTTGACATTTACTTTCATCAGCTTTTCTGACGAAATAACCAATAGACTGCTGCCGCAACGCGACACCAATTAAATTAGTGGATTGTGCTTTTGAGAAAACATTTTTTATGCGTGTAATAAGTGACATTAAGCGATATTATTATTTTATTTGGCTTTAATCATAAAACTATTATCGCTGATTTTATTCTCGGTGCAAGTGTTTTCATTACTTCATGCCTTATAAAGGTAAAACAAGATACAAAATAAGATGCAAAATTTATGCCTACTTTATCAATTCTACAAGCTATTACTCATCCTATTTTTACTCAGCATAAAATAACCGTGCAAATTAAGCGTGACGATCAAATCCATGACATTATTTCTGGTAATAAATGGCGTAAACTTAAATACAACTTGCGCCATGCAAAGTCTATTGGCGCTCGTGGCGTTATAACTTTTGGTGGTTGTTTTTCTAATCATATTCATGCTTGCGCCTTCGCTTGCCAACAGCAGCAATTGCAGGCTATTGGCATTATTCGTGGCGAAGAGCACAATCAAGACAACTATACTTTAGCTTGGGCTAAACACTGGGCAATGCAGCTGTCTTTTGTCGACCGAAAAACCTATCGCCTACGCCATGAAGAGAGTTATTTACAACAGTTACAGCAGCAATACCCTGACCACGTTATTATTCCTGAAGGTGGCAGTAATGCGCTAGCATTAACTGGGGTCGCTGAAATTATTAATGAGCTAAAGCTACAAAGCGAGTTTGATACCATGATAACACCGGTTGGTAGTGGCGGTACGCTGGCTGGGCTTATTGTTGGCGATCAGTCGCAGCATAACTTACTAGGCATCGCGGTATTAAAACAGCAGGGCTATCTTGAAGATGAAGTAAAGGCGTTATTACCGCCCAACGATAAAGAGCAGCAAAACTGGCGAATAGCACATCAGTTTCATCGGGGTGGTTACGCTAAGTTTAGCCCACAAGATGCAGAAGAAATACGCAACTTTAGCAAAATAGTCGGTATTGATTTTGAGCCAGTTTATTCAGGAAAAATGATTTTAGCACTACTTGAACTTATCAAGTCTGGTTATTTCCCCGCGCATCATCGCATTGTGCTGCTGCATACAGGCGGGTTGCAAGGCCTAGCCGGTATGTTTGAACGTGGTTTACTTAATCCAGCGCAATGGCCTGCGCTACCTCTGCCAACGGCTCAGTAAAAAAATGACCTTGACCACCTTTTACCCCGAGTTGTAGTAAAGCACGCCACTCGGCTTGTTTTTCAACCCCTAAGGCATAAATTGGAATGTTTTTGGCGTCAGCTAAGGTTCTCAAACTTTGAATAAACACTTGGTTTTCTATTTTTTTATCTATGTCTATTACAATACTACGGTGTAATTTCATCGCATATATTGGATAGACATTAAGGTAGTGAGCACTGACAACATATTGGCCAACTTTGTCAGCAATTATTTTCACCCCTGCAGTGCTTAAAGCCGCTAACCTTGCTTGTAATTTTGACAAGTGATTAACTAACTGATATTCGCTAATTTCAATCATTAGCTGGTCTTTGACTTCAGGAAAGCTGCGCAATATTGCGAGGAACTTTTCAGTGAACCCGGCTGACAACAGCGAGTCTATTGAGAGATTAATACTACAGTTACTCTGTTGTGCTTTTTTGGCCGTTAACATACGACACACTTGCACTAGGATCAGTAGGTCTATTTCCACCATTAGCCCACACTTTTGCGCCATAGGAAAAAAAACCCGGGCGCTGATCAAGCTGCCATTTTTATCTTTAACTTTTGATAGCACTTCATGGTGTAACACTTTAGCACTATCACTGGCGATAACAGGCTGAAAAAAGATGACAAAACCATTGCCATTGATCGCTGCATTAAGCAATGTTCGCCATTTTAATGAGCCTTTTGCTTTGACTAAGGCTAACTCGCCCGCTTCAAACATAAAGCATTGGGAAGGTCCTTGTAATTGGGCCGCACGTAACGCCATATCGGCTTCTGACATGATTTGATAGGGTACTTGCTCAGCAACAAAATAACTCATGCCGATATGAACAAACTCTTCTTGATTAATCCCGACTGGCGTTACTACCGTTTGTAAGTTTTTTAATAATAGCTCGGCTAATTTCTCAGCATCCTCAATGAAAATATTAGGTAATAACACCGATAACTCATCAAGGCTGTGCCGCGCCAGGAAGTAGCCTGGCTGGTCTTGTAATCTTTGCTTGGTGATTTGAATAAGTGTTAATAAAAGTGATATTGCTTGCTGATAGCCATATAAATTTTGTACCAATTCTATGGCTTTAAATTGGATCAAAAGCACCGCACCTTGAGCATCTTCCTCTTTAAGAAGCGCTTGTAATCTATTATCAAAAAATGCTCGGTTGCCAATGCCGGTTTCTTGATCTAGTAAAGCGCTAGCTCGAATACTTTTATCCCAAGCAATATCACTAGCGGCATTGTCCTTGATTTGTTGCTGTAATTGACGAATTGCCAAGGTGATAGCTTCAATCTCTTGCGATGAATCATCAACAACAAGCTCGTTAGCCAAACCCTGCATTAGAGTTAGACTCGCCCAGCTTTCCAGTTGCTGTAAAGGTTTTAGCTTGATTGCTAGCTGTCGTTGTAATTTTTTTTGCATTAGTAAGCCACTGACGAATAATATCAGTGTGAAAAACAGCAGTAGTGGCGAGGTAAACACCAGATAAATCGGCTCTTGAAAACTTAGATACCAGCGGCTATTAGTAATAGCTAACTGACGGGATCCGCTGGTTTTAACTAGAACTAGTCGAGCAAAGCTGTGGTTCAATAAAGCGGTTTCACTGGCGATACTTTCTAATTGCTGGTTATTGAGAGCTAATGCTTCTAGGGTATGGTGTTGGCTATTCTGCGCTTGATAAACCGCTAGCACCGAAAAAAAACCAACCAATAGATAAAGTACTGCCATTATCGTAAACAGGGATTTTATCTTGAGTTGTTCTATGAGTTTAACCTTTGCTAACATAAGCACTCCATTGCTAAATAAATCGTTTTTTAAGAGCCACTTAACAACATCCTTTTGAACTATCGAATTCTATCAATCAAATTGCTATAAGTTAATTGTAGACCATAAATAAAGCAATATATTTTTAATTGTTCGTTGATAAGTGTTTCTTTAAACTGTTTATTTTCATGGCAGTAAAACATTTTCCAGCACTTTTATTAACAGGCCATTGCCTCTAGCCGATGACTAAACACCTGATATGATAGCCATAAAAAAACCCTGAATTCATGACGAATTCAGGGTTTTCAATAGATGATTACTTAGAGCAATTAAGCTTGAGCAATAACAACAACTTTAATTGTTGCATCTACATCGTTATGCACGTGAATTACGATATCGAATTCACCTGTTTCACGGATGCTACCTAGTGGTAAACGTACTTCAGCTTTAACAACTTTAACACCAGCTTCAGTGATTGCATCAGCAATATCACGCGTACCAATTGAACCAAATAATTTACCTTCATCACCGGCTTTAGAAGCGATAGTGATTTCAGCTAATTCAGTTAATTTAGTCGCACGTGCTTGTGCAGCAGTTAGTTGCTCAGCTAGTTTAGTCTCTAAGTCAGCACGACGAGCTTCAAAGTGCTCAACGTTTGCTTTAGAGGCAAAAACAGCTTTACCCTTAGGTAGTAAAAAGTTACGAGCGTAACCAGATTTAACAGTTACCTTGTCACCAAGACCGCCTAATTTGGCGATTTTATCAAGAAGTATTACTTCCATTTTCAAAACCCCTTATTAGGTTACTTATGTAAATCAGTATATGGTAATAATGCTAAGTAACGAGCACGCTTGATCGCACGACCAAGTTGACGTTGATATTTAGCACTTGTACCCGTAATACGGCTAGGAACAATTTTACCACTTTCAGTGATATAGTTTTTTAGTACAGCTGTATCTTTATAATCGATTGCAGCAGCACCTTCCGCTGAAAAGCGGCAGAACTTGCGACGTCTAAAAAAACGAGACATGGATTTCTCCTAAATTGGCTTATTTTATTAAGGTGAAAACACCGTTAAATAAAAATAGCCTAAATTAAATCATTTCAATTTGTTGGGCATGTAATACTAAAAGCGGATTTCCGTTTCTAGATTCATGACGGTTTATAAAACCAGTCACTCTAACATTACAGCCTTCAATTAAATCACGAGTTAAGTGTTGTGACACTTTACCTGTTGCAACAACTTGTATTCGAACAAACGCTTGTCTGTTCATGCCGGCTTCATTTTGTATGGACTTGTGATCCATTGAAAACTGACAATGTTGAATACCCGCTGGGCTTGTTGACGTTTTAGGGGCTTTTAGCACCTGTCCGGTCAACACTAAGCAATTCTCTTGGCTACTATTCATAGGAAGTTGTAGAAAGAGAGTCGGTCACAGGTTACTTATTCTTCGCTCGCAGCTTCTTCTGCTTTTGGTGCTTCAGCAACTGGTGCTTCAACATCTGATGCTTCAGTAGCTGGTGCTTCAGTAACCTCTTTCTTCACTTCGCGACGCTCATCACGACGGTCTTCTTTAGCAACAGCCATAGCTGAAGCTTCAGTAACCGCGTCTTTAGTGCGCATAATCATGTTACGAATAACTACATCGTTGTAACGGAAAGAAGTTTCTAATTCATCAATAGCTGCTTGCGGCGCTTCAATGTTAATTAAAACATAGTGTGCTTTGTGCAATTTATTGATTGGGTAAGCTAATTGGCGACGGCCCCAGTCTTCAAGACGGTGGATTTTGCCTTCAGCATTAGTGACGATGTCACTGTAACGCTGAATCATAGCTGGTACTTGTTCACTCTGATCAGGGTGAACCATAAATACGATTTCGTAATGACGCATTACGAGCTCCTTACGGTTGTAGCCTCATTGTCTGGCTCAGCCAACACCAGTTGAGGCAAGGAACAAAAGTTCAGGCTGAATTAAGGATGCGTATTGTAGGGAAAATGAGCAAAAAAGGCAAGAAGATGCTGTATATAGTTTTTATATTTAATTTTAAACTTAAAATTCATTAACTTGGGTGAGTTTAGAGAGATATAGCACGGGGCTAACAGAGGCAAAAACTAGCCGATTCAAAGGCTAGTTTTACCCATGGCGAGCGTATGTTTGAAGAATGTTCATGCTATTACACTTAAGAGGCATACAATAATGGCGAAATAAAAACTAGCCAACATGAACTAACTAGCAAAAAAATATTTATCCTTGTGAGACATCAACTTAGACAAAAACAATTTAAGCTAAATTTATCGAGAAAAAAATAAATTTAGCTTAAAATTAATACTCAATGCGTTAAACGGTTAAACGTTGTCGGACAATCTCAAATAAACAAATGCCGGTTGCTACCGAGACATTTAAGCTAGAAACGCTACCTGCCATAGGTAACTTAACTAATTGGTCACAATTCTCGCGAGTTAAACGCCGCATGCCTTTGCCTTCTGCGCCCATCACTAATGCCATGGGCCCTGCCAATTTGACATCATAAAGACAAGTCTCAGTTTCGCCCGCGGTGCCAATAATCCACACACCGCTTTGTTGTAAGGCTTTCATGGTTCTTGATAAATTGGTCACTTGCACTAAAGGTACTGCTTCTGCTGCACCAACCGCAACTTTTCGCACGATTGCGCTTAAGCGAGCGGCGTTATCTTTGGGTACAATAATCGCTTGTACACCAGCAGCATCGGCATTGCGTAAACAGGCGCCTAAGTTATGTGGGTCAGTCACGCCATCTAAAATCAATAAAAATGGCGGCTGTTCTTTAGCTTCAGCCTCAGCAAGAATGTCATCTAAATCAGCTTCAGTGAAGACTTTTCCTGGTTTAACCCGTGCGACAACACCTTGGTGCTGATCGCCTTCACTTTTATCATCGAGTACTTTACGGCTCGCCATTTGTGCAGGTATACCGTATTGCTGCGCTAAGTTAATAATTGGCATTAGGCGGTCGTCTTCACGACCTTTAAGTAGCCATAACTCAATAAATCTTTCAGGTGCATTTTCAATCAAAGCTTTTACAGCATGAATGCCAAATACTAATTCTTCTTGCTTTGCCATAAACTTATTTCTTTCTCTATGAATTAACTACATTAAAAGCTTGGCTGCATTGCGTTTGCTAACACAGCTACCGGCTAAAACCAATATGACTAATCGTCTGTTTTACGGGCATTTTTACCTGGACGTTTTTTTCTCGCCTTGCGCTTTTTAGCTTTAGTCGTGGTTTTGTCACTGGCTTTATCATCAGGGCTAGCTGACTTTTTATTTGGCTGAGCTTGTTGGTCTTGTTCCTTGGCCTTGCCAGCAGAGCCTTTGCCGCGTTTATGTTTATCGCTGCTTTTGCTTTTTGATGCCGGTTTAGCCCGTTTGATCACGGTGTTTTCACCCGCTAAGGCTAAATCAATTTTTTTCTCATCAAGATTAACCGCAGCAACTTGCACTTGCACGGTATCGCCGATGCGATACTTAGCGCCAGTATTTTCACCGGTTAAGCACATGCGTACATCATCAAAGTGATAATAGTCATGACCTAACGAGGTAATATGCACTAAGCCTTCAATATGTAAGTCGGCTAAGCGAATAAATAAACCAAAGTTAGTGACTGTTGAGATCACGCCAGTAAAGGTATCACCGACATGATCTTGCATATATTCACATTTTAGCCAATCAGCAACATCACGCGTGGCGTCATCAGCACGGCGTTCGGTCATTGAACAATGCTCACCCAGCTCTATAACTGCTTCAGGGGTATAACTATGTGCGCCAGCATTAGCTTTATGTTGCGCTTGCTCATCCAAAATGGCTTTAATCACACGATGCACCACTAAATCGGGATAACGACGTATCGGCGAAGTAAAGTGGCTGTACGACGGCAATGCTAAGCCAAAGTGCCCGATGTTCTCGCTTTGATAAACCGCTTGGCGCATTGAGCGCAAAAGCATGGTTTGAATCAGCTCTTGATCTGGGCGGCCAGCAATTTTCTCTAAAATATGGCAATAGTCCATTGGCTCAGGTTGCGCTTTGCGTTCTCCCATCGAAGACAAATCAAGCCCAAGTTCGTTTACATAACTGAGAAAATTATTATATTTGTCTTCGCTAGGTTTATCATGGACACGAAACAAGCCTGGTTTTTTATATTTTTCAATAAACTCTGCGGTCGCAACATTGGCTAAAATCATGCACTCTTCAATGATTTTATGTGCGTCGTTGCGCACCATTGCTACAATAGATTCTATTTTTCTCTCACTGTTAAAGAGAAACTGCGATTCTGTGGTTTCAAAGGCAATAGCGCCACGTTTAGCACGAGCAGCCGCTAACACGTGATACATGGTATTAAGGTTTTCTAAATCGGGGATCAAGGCTTGGTATTCTGTTCGCAGCTCCGTGCGATAGTCTTCATCTTTTTGCTCTGGGTTTACCCCTAAAATGGTCGCCACTTTACTATAAGTGAAACGCGCTTTAGAGCGCATCACGGCAGGGTAAAATTTAGATGCCGATAAATCTCCTGAGGCACTAATGGTCATTTCACAAACCATACAAAGGCGATCAACATCTGGGTTTAATGAACATAGGCCATTAGAGAGTTTTTCCGGCAACATAGGAATAACTTGGCTCGGAAAATACACCGAATTACCACGAGAAATAGCTTCTTCATCTAAGGCAGTTTTATTACGCACATAATAGCTAACATCGGCTATAGCGACCCATAAGGTCCAGCCGCCAGCAGCATTGGGTTGGCAATAAACCGCATCGTCAAAGTCGCGGGCGTCTTCGCCATCAATGGTGACCAGTGGTAAATCACGTAGATCTACTCTTGGCGCTTTTGCTGATTCTTCAACTTCATCAGCAATACCGCTAACTTGGGCAATCACTTCAGCAGAAAACTGACTCGGCAAGTCATGTTCGCGCAAGGCAATTTCAATTTCCATACCTGGTGCCATGTGTTCACCGAGCACTTCGATCACTTCACCAACGGCGTTAGAGCGCTTGGTAGGCCCTTTAATAATGTTAACGACCACCACTTCGCCATGGCGAGCACCTAACTTTTTATCCGGTTGGATCAAAATCTCTTGCTGAATACGGGCGTCATCCGGTATTACGCAGGCAATATGATGATCAATAAAAAATCGACCCACAACACCAGCGGTCCGAGGTGTAATAACATCGAGTATTTTGACTTCTTTACGGCCTTTACGATCGGAGCGGTCAAGCAATATCGCTTCAGCAATATCACCATGGATAACACGTTTCATTTCATAAGAAGAAATATAGAAATCTTTGTCACCATTGTCTGGAGAGAAAAAACCAAAACCATCACGATGACCAATAATTTTGCCGATTAAGACATCACTACGCTTTGCTATGGCATATTGCTTAAATTTATTAAAGACAATTTGACCACTGTTTTCCATGGCACGTAATCGATGTTTCACTCCCACTAACATGTCGTCATCAGTATATTGCAATTGGCTCACAAGGGCTTTAAACGTCGGTGGGATGTTTGATTTTTCGATCAGAGACAATAGCAGCTCACGGCTCGCTACTGGCTTGTCATATTTGTCAGCTTCTCGCTGTTGGTGTGGGTCGTTTTTGGTCACATTTATTCAATAATGGTTTTTTCTTCAGTATATCGTAGATTAACTATATACCCAAGCCACTTCAATGTGCAGGCTTGTGCTGCCTATTGAGGTGGTTAAAAGCTAGCGAGATAAAACTTGCAGCATTAACAAAACACACTTTATCGACTTGAGCGCTTAATACTGGCCATTTTTGGCGGCATTAACCACCCGTTCAGGCATTTTTTCCGTTAGTTTTACTAAATGTTGAGCGATAACTTTATGGACTTTTTTATCATCAGTAACTGCTTGATGTAATTGCGTGTATAGCTGAGGGAAATCCAACGGGCTGCCGTGACCCGCTAAATACAAATCTGCTAATCTAAGCTGTGCTTTTATGTTATTCAATGCTGCGGACTCTTTAAGAAAAGTCATAGCTTGCTTAATATCTACTTGCACGAATTTACCCATATGATAGTAACGACCCATTTGCTCTAATGCTTCAGATAACCCCTGATCGGCTGCCGCTTGCATGTAATGTAAACCCAAAGACACATCTTTTTTTATACAAACACCATAGGCGAGCATATCGCCCCAAAGAAACTGATATCCCGGCATTTCAGCCTTTATCGCTCGCGCTTCAATATCTTGCACCAATTGACAATCATCAATAACCACTCGGCTTAGGTGCTTGTTTTCTTTTATCAAATCAAGCAAGACGTTATCACTATAAATTTGCACAGCCCTCAATTCAGCAGCAGAGGCGCTAATGACAGGGGTTATTGTCAATAACATCGCGATAAGTAGTTTTTGCATAATACCTCTTTGCACAAGTTGTAATTCAGAGTCAGATTCAGGGGTGATTCAAAGTGTAATACCAATCCCATTAAGTTATTGCTCACTTGTACTAGTTAAAATAGCTCAGGGCTGTGTTGCTCTCAATCCCAATAGCCAGCTATTGCTCAATCGAGCGCCTTACCTTGAGTTATTTTTCCTGCGCACAACAAGATCACAAACTTAATGGAACTGGTATTATATCGACCGTTAGCATAAATAACTTAGTAAACAGCTAATAATATTTTTTTAACACTTGAGCTAAGTTACTTTTAATTAGCTAACGAACTTAACAGGTTTAACTTTAAGTAAGTAAGTGTTTTTTTGCTTAGAAGCTTGATAAAGGTTAACAAAGGACAAACCGCAATAGTAAGCAATTGAATCTTGCATTCAATTGCTGATACCCAACTGTAATTTGCCCGTGTTATAACAAAAACTGAATTCGTTTACCCAAGGGCTAACTTATCCCCATTGAAATGCTCTACTTTCTAAAATCGACCATAGCTTGTGCAGCAAAGTAAGCATACATGGTATAAATGGCGGTATTGACCTTTAGGGCTTCAGGCTCAACTTTGTCTAAAGTATCGTTTTCAGTATGGTGGTAATCGAAGTAATTAGAGCCGTCTGGTGCAAAGTTAATACTTGGCATACCTTCGTCACTTAACGCACTCATATCCGATTGCCCTTTAGCATTGTTTTCTGGTGCCAGGGCGACACCCATTGGCGCTAAATATTGGGCTAATTCACGAATCGCATTGAGCGATTGTGCACCAACACCTGGGGTCATTTTATATATACGCCCGATACCAAAATCCCACTCAGCGCCAATAACATGCGCCGCCATATCGTCTTTATGGTCTTTAACATATTGCTTTGCACCCAATAAGCCGACTTCTTCAGCAGCGAATAAAATAACCCGAATGCTGCGTTTTGGACGTTCAGGCAATTGCCCAATGTGATGCGCCGCCGCCATGACCATACCAATACCTAAACCATCATCTAATGCGCCAGTTCCTACATCCCAACTGTCTAGATGAGCACCTAATGCGACAATTTCTTCTGGAAATTCACTACCAGTAAACTCGCCAATAACATTGGCCGACGTTGCCACAACTTCAGCTTTAGTTCTAGCCGTCATCTTCAAATACATACTAACGGCTTCGCCACGCTTAAGTTGATTAACTAATAAATCAGCATCAGGGTTTGATAAGGCAGCCGCTGGAATTTGTTTAACTTTATCTTTATAACGCATTACCCCAGTATGAGCGATACGGTTATTGTCTGTTCCTACTGAGCGCATCACTAATGCTGAAGCGCCTTTTTGTGCAGCGACAACAGCGCCATTAACGCGTGTGGCTACCGCAGGACCATAGCCGTTGCCGTCAATATGACGCTCCATTTGATAGGAAACAAAAGCTATTTGACCATTAAGACTATTGTCTGGTGCTGCTTTTAAATCAGCAAAAGTTTCGAAATGAGCTATATTAGCTGTCAAACCTGTTTTAACCGTACCTATGCTGCCACCGAGTGCTAAAACGACTAGGTCATGGGGATACGGTGCAACAATACGTGCTTTTGCCTCGCCACGTAACCAATAGCTGCCGGTGACTTCTTCGGTCCATACTTTATCAAAACCTAAGGCTTTCATTTTATTAACCGCCCATACTATCGATTTTTTATCCCCTGTTGAGCCCATCATGCGATGACCTACTTCGGTGGTTAATGACTCGATTAATTGGTAGGATAAATCTGATTGTAATGCCGTTGCTTTTAGCTGGTTTAATTGCGCTTGTTGGTCGGTGTTTAGTTGCTGTGCGCCAGTAATAAAGCTAGCTGCACTTATTAACATTGCTAGACAAGTACCCGCTATAAATTTTGTTTTTGGGATCATGTTTTTCCTTAACTCTATTATTTTTCGATTGATTAATTCATTCATTGTTATTATACCAATTGATACTAAGTATCTATAAAAGGTAATTCACTTGCAATCACTTCGCCTGATTTTGACCATATCACCGATAATAAACCTTCGGTAACTGTAAAGATAAACTGCCCTTTATCATTGAAAAGTCATTGCAAAAAAACCTATAGTTTATAACTGCAGGCTTTCAATATAGCATGAGATTTTTATACGGCTATAACTGGGTATTCGTAGTTTTTCACCCCCGCCAAACTGAAGATCAAAAAAGCCGACATGAGTCGGCTTTTATTTACCAGCGATAGCGATTAAATCGAGAAAGAAGAACCACAACCACAAGTTGTACTAGCATTTGGATTGTTTACCAAGAAACGACTCCCTTCCAAGCCTTCAGTATAATCAACTTCGCCGTCAACTAAATACTGTAAGCTCATGGGGTCAATCACCATGGTAACGCCTTTTTTGACTATGGTCATATCGCCGTCATTGACTTTTTCGTCAAAGGTAAAACCATACTGAAATCCTGAGCAGCCGCCGCCTGTAACGTAGACACGCAATTTCAAGTCTGGGTTTTCTTCTTCCGTGATCAACGACAATACTTTGGTCGCTGCCGCGTCGGAAAATTTAATAGGTAATTCAGTATTTGACATATAACTCAACTTAAAACGGATGAACTAGGGTAATTATCTTAAACTTGACTGTTTTAGTCAAGTATTATGGCGAACTCTGGGTAATATTATCAATACTTTTTAGCCATGGATAACTATGATCGATGCGATTATATTTTTGCCATCTGCTTTTTGGCAATATTGCTGCCACATTGATGGTTTCAGGAACAAAGTTTTCTGGTAAGGTTAAGTCACCACTTACCGTTTGGAAATATTGAAAACTAAAGGATAAGTCGTCCTTGTTTACTGTCGACAGATCCGACAAGGCGATACTAGTCGGCTGATCGTTTAAACTCCCGATAATAGTTACTTCAATAAAACCTTTGGCATAACGTCTGCGTAATAGTTGTTGCACCAACACCACTTGAAAACGGTAATGGCCAGGACTGGTGGTTTTTGTTAAGTTCAAACTGTCAATAATTAGACCATTTGCTTGTTTCTCAGGCGCCATAACTTTTTCATAAAAAGCGAGTTCTTTTTTAACTTGAAAGTGTTCTTGTTCAATCAATTTTAAGGTTTGTTGACTACGTGCATTGGTCATGCGTTCGACTTCAAGCTCAACTTCTAAGGTATTGATGCGTTGAGTCTTCTGAACTAATTGTTGGTAAGTAAAATCTAAGCGAGCTTTTTGCTGTGCTAAAATCTGAGTCTGATAGCCATGATAAAAATTACCTAGGCGATAGCCACAAAATAATACTATGGCAATAATGGCCAGTAGTAAAATTGCTGAACTAAAGCTTCCTAAGCGCATAATTACAGTGCGGAAATTTATTTTTGCTAACCAGTTCATTTGAAGAGTATGATGATATCCAGCATGTCGGTAAATATAGCCAATAAAAACAACTCAATATGAAGACAATAACCCAACTAAAAAAGCGCCTAGCTGTGCCGCAAACATCATGGCAACTTTGTTTATTAGCCGCTATTGGTGGTTTTGCATCGGCGCTGTTAGTTGTACTATTTATTTTTGCCATTGAAGGCATTCAGTTATTTTTTCTGCCTGAAAAAGAAGATTATAACAGCATAAGCGCTTTAAGTCGTTTTCAATTACCTATTATTGGTGCTGTGGTGATTCTTTTATTTGCCTGGCTAACCGGTTACAAGTATATCCGCAGCGGCATTCCCTTTGTCTTGCATCGCTTAAAAGTTGCCAATGGCGTAATGCCCTTTCGTAACACGGTTAATCAATTTATCGGTAGTGCAGTGGCTCTTGCTGCCGGTTTTTCAGTAGGTAGAGAAGGGCCAGCGGTGCATTTAGGCGCCGCCTGTAGCAGTTATATTGGCAACAAGTTAAATTTACCTTATAACGCAATTCGTAGCTTAAGTGCTTGCGGCATTGCTGCTGGTATTGCCGCTTGTTTTAATACCCCAATAGCCGCGGTTTTGTTTGTTATGGAGGTTATTTTACGCGAGTATAAAGTCCATATTTTTATTCCAGTAATGATTGCGGCTCTGGTTGGTTCGATGACCACGAGTCATATTTTTGGTCTCAACCATGAGTTTGGCCATTTTACCGCCATTACTTTAAACATTGACCATTACCTTGCTTTGGCTTTACTCGGTATGGTGCTGGGTGTTTTCGCCTTTATTTTTAATCACAATTTAATATTAGTCATCAAACACAGTGCTCGTTTTCATCTTGTGCCAAGAATACTTACCGCGGCGTTAATTACTGGCTGCTTTGGTTATGCGATGCCTTATGTGATGGGAACTGATTTAAGTGCGATTAATTTTTCTTTGCAAAATAATCTTGAGTTGCAACTACTACTGGGTTTATTAGCCGCAAAAGTACTGATGACCATTTTTGCACTTGGCTTAGGCATACCCGGCGGTATTATTGGCCCTATTCTCGGTATTGGCGCCATTGCAGGTACCTGCGGCTCGGTGATCGCAAGCTATTTTATCAACGGTGATATTTCTGCCAGTGACTTTGCACTGATGGGCATGGCCGGTTTTATGGCTGCCACGCTCAATGCCCCCTTAGCAGCATTGCTTTGTGTGGTGGAAATGTCTAATCAAATAGAAATTATGGTCCCTGCCATGATTGTTATCACCAGTGCTTGTGTGTTTTCTGGACAATTTTTTGGTAATCGTTCGATTTTTATTATGCAATTGGAAATTCAGGGCTTACCCTACCGCCAACCACCACTTGAAAAATTTTTACAACATATTGGGGTCATTGGCGTAATGGATGAGAACATCACGCTGTTGCAACAAGTCGATGACAAGACTATTACCAAAGCATTATCAGAGCAAAAACCACAAGATAATGTTATTCACCGAATCATGCAGCCTGATGAAAAGACACAATTTATTTTTTATCAGCAGAGTATGACTAAAATAGACGCTAAGCCTACGCTAGCAAAGCACAGGCTAATGCCACTTTCTAGCCAATCAACACTAGCTGAAGCTTATTTACTGCTGGTCAAAGATAGAACTGGCGGTATTTATATATATCAAGATAATCCAAATGAAATTATAGGTATAATAACCTTTGATTATATTAGCTCTTATTTATTAAAAGGAAAAACTGACTGATGGTTACCCTTCTCTGGCTTAAGGCATTTCATGTTTTTTTTATGGTTGCATGGTTTGCCGGTATCTTTTATTTACCGCGCATTTTTGTTAATCACGCCGAATCAAGTGAGCCTCTTGTACACCAACAGCTTAAAGGTATGGAACGACGATTACTTTATTTTGTTACCCCCTTTGCCATCTTGACAGTTTTATTAGGTATTGCCATTATTTATCAATATGGCTATCCATGGTTTGTTGCTGCTAAATGGTTACATGTAAAAATAGCCTTGGTGCTGTTATTAGTCATTTATCATGGTTACTGCTTTAAATTAGTCAAAACATTTGCCGCTGATAAAAATAGTCGTTCTGGCAAGTTTTATCGGTTTTTCAACGAAGTGCCTGTCATTATCTTACTGATTGTCATTTTGCTAGTTTACATAAAACCTTTTTAAGCTTGGTATATTAAGCTTTTGGTTACGGCACATTTTATGCCGAAGCGGATGAAGGCGCCAAGCTTGTACTTTATCGACGTTGACGGATGTAATTATACCAGTTCCATTAAGTTTGTGATCTTGTTGTGCGCAGGAAAAATAACTCAAGGTAAGGCGCTCGATTGAGCAATAGCTGGCTATTGGGATTGAGAGCAACACAGCCTTGAGCTATTTTAACTA
>NZ_VOLS01000019.1 GCF_007954265.1 Colwellia sp. C1TZA3
GCTTTAACAATACTACCATCAATAAACGCCCATTCAAGATCAGGCTCATATTTTAATGACTTGAAAAGCCTCATTAAAACACCTTTCTTTGACCATAAATTAAAGCGTCTATATATTGCACTCCAATCACCAAATGACTTTGGCACATCACGCCAGGGGCAGCCTGTTCGCATTCGATATAGAATCCCTTCCAAAGTATTTCTGTGTTGGGGCTTGTTATACACTCTATCTTTGAGCATTATGACGCTTAGTTTTGACCAGTGCTGGTCGTTAAGCATTGTTCGGGGCATGGTGAGCTCGTGTTTTTGTTTTTGGCGAAATTATTATACGAGATCGCCTTTTTTAGTTCAAAATTTAATCACGAAAGATCAACAGCCCCTAATTCAATAAAAAAAATAGATAAGTACTGTATGGGCGGCATGATGTAATTATGCTGGTCTAAACTGTTAACTTCTTGTTGCTTTATAACTCGTTTAGAAAGCCCTAAATTTCGTCATAAAGCGCCTTGAACTAAACAGTTTATCCTCTGCATAAATAGTCAAAACCATTTATAGCTCAAAATAGAAAAGCCCGAATAGAAATATTCGGGCTTTTTTATTTACTTCTTGGATTCAAATAGTAAGTGCATAACTTGAATAGGTAGAAAAAGTGGTCAGCTGAATATTACTTTAGGTAAAGAGTTCGAAAGAAGAATCACTGAGAAGGTATAAAAAATATAAACGATCATTTTTGCTACAGAGTTGACCTTATTGTCTTTGTCAAAACTGAGTAAAAAAGAGACAAGTTTGATACGAAAGCGGTCGTTTCAGATATTTAATACAGCGGCTGTCAGTGCACTTTCCTAACCCCTGATATTAAATATGGCTGATAAGTACAAGTTAGAGTCGAGAATGTAACTTGAGCATTTAAAATTAAAGAACTATTTGGGTGGTTATAAAAATTTAATGATTTCAGTTGTTACGCAATATTCTTATTTGCCATTGCTGTTTAAACAATGCATTGTTCTAATGCATTTTTTATTCAAATATAAAGGAAACAATATGATACGGAAGTGTTTAATAATCGTAACTGCATTGTTGCTAGCCACAGGGTGTGCAACCGTAGATAAGAAAAATATCAGTACTGTTCAGCAAAAAGAGCCTGTAATTAGTCAATCTTTGGTTGCTCAAAATACTGAAAAAAAATATTTAAAAAGAAAAGTAGCCATTAGCCGATTTACAAATGAAACCAACTATGGACAGGGATTCTTTGTAGATAAGAACAACAACCGTATTGGTAAACAAGCTATGGACATCTTGTCTGCCAAGTTGTTTCAAACTGGTCGTTTCATTATGTTGGAGCGTGCGGACCTTACGCAAATAGAGCAAGAGTTAAATATAGGTGGTGAAGGTAATGTTAAAAATGCCGCTGATTACATCATTGTCGGTTCAATTACTGGGTTTGGTCGTAAGAATACGAGTGAAGTAGGTATTTTCTCTCGAGTTAAAAAGCAAGAAGCGAACGCGACTGTTCATATTCGTCTAATTGAAGTTTCAACGGGTAAGATTATTTACTCTGAAAGTGGTAAGGGTGTTGCTTATTCTGAAGCAGGCTCAATCATGGGGGTTGGTGATAAGGCTGGCTATGACAGTTCCCTAAATGACAAAGTGTTAGATGCAGCCATTACTAACTTAGGCTCAAATGTGATTGAAAATATGTTAGGTAAACCATGGAAATCGTATGTGCTTGCAGCTGAAGATGGGAATTTAATTATTTCAGGTGGTAAATCACAAAATATTATGATCGGTTCTAAGTTTGATGTTTTAAAACAAGGAAATAAGGTTAAAAATCCTCAGACGGGGATGTTTATTACGTTGCCAGGAAAGAAAGTGGGCAGCATAGAGGTTTTAACTACTATGGGTGATACACCAGAAAGTGAGATCTCGATTACTGAAATCGTTAGTGGTGACTTAAATAAATATATTACCCAAAATGACTTTAGCGAACTTTATATTCAAGAAAGTAAATAAGGACATTTTAGATGAAACGTTTAAATTTAGTATTAGTGTTACTTTTCGCTTCGATGGTAACTGCTTGTGGTTATAACTCAGGTGTTAGAACGCCTGATTCAGTCTCGTATGTCTACTTTACCGGCAATGCAGTAGGCACAGAGGTTGTGGTAGGAAGCAGAACTCCTTTTATAGTCGATAAACTAGGCTACAAAAATGTTTACGAGGTCAGTCCTGGTAAGCAAAGAGTTACAATTCGTAAAAATGGAAAAGTGCTTGTTGATCGTGTTGTTCTATTAGGCGATGGTCAAGATAAAGAATTTAACGTACCGAATTAAGGAGTGACAACATGAGAATTAATATTTTAAGTGTGGTTTTACTCGCTATATTAGCGACTGGTTGTGCTAATGGCGTAAAGCCAATGTATGATTATGGAGAATATTCAGAGTCGTTTTATGCGATGAAAAAAGATACTGGTGAAGCTTCTGAAAGCGAATGGAAGACAGCTTTAGAAGACGTTATTCAGCGCTCGGACAATCGTGGCTTACGAGTTCCGCCTGGTGTATACGCGAATTTAGGTTATTTGTACTTAAAGGTGAATGATACAAAGAAGGCGGTTTCCTACTTTAAATTGGAAAAAGACATTTATCCAGAGGCAGTGATCTTTATGAATAATTTGATCAGCAAAGTTAAGGCACAGGGGTAGTAAATATGCTTAAAACTATATGCTTTGCATTGGTTGTTGTGATCGTATCGGGTTGTGCTAGCCCTAGTTATGTAACTAAAATAGACGAATTCCCAGAAATGTACAATGAGAAGCCACGTTCGTTATTGATAATGCCACCGATCAATTTAAGTACAGCTGCTGATGCTAAAGCTTATTATGCGACAACGGTTGAGATACCTATTGCGTTTCAGGGTTACTATACATTCCCATATGAATTAACTACAGAGATATTAAAACAAGAAGGTATCTACGATGCAGAGCTAGTGTACGATATGCCTCTAGGTAAATTTCATGAGTACTTCGGTGCTGACGCTGTTTTATTTACTAAAATTGTAGAGTGGGATACGGACTATGCTGTTATTGCTTCAAGCTTGACTGTGTCAATTGATGCAGAAATAAAGTCGACAAAATCATCTCAGACGTTATGGAAATATACCGGAACTGTAGTCGTCGACCTTAGTGGTGGCAATAGCGGTGGTGGTTTAGCCGGCTTGTTAGTTGGTGCGATAGTTACAGCAGTAAATACAGCGGCAGCTGACTACACTGATTACGCAAAAAAGGCTAATAGTCGTTTTGTTGGAACGGTACCTGTAGGCCCTTACCATCCATTATATCTTAAGGATCAAAAAATTAAGGTTATGCAGCAAATGCCAAAAGAATAATAAAGATTATTGAATTACTTTTTGATAATATTTAATTTTGTTAAATTTATAATTATAAAAGCGGATATAATTATATCCGCTTTTATGTTGCTATCATTAAATCATGTACTCAAAACATCTTCCTTGTATAATCACGCGAATAAAACTACTGTTTTAGCAAAAGTATTTAAATCACTAATTAAGATGTTCTGGTAGTGTTTATTTTTATAAATATTGAGTTAAAGCGGCAAAGACTGTCTTCGTAGGTCTCAGACAACCAAAAGTAGACTAAACAATGAGTCTTGAATTAAGTAATAAAGTCACTTTTATAAAAGCACTAACTCGATAAAGATTAATAGATTGTTCCTTCATTGGCTATTGTAAGCTTAACACTGTTTATATAGCAGGTAATATTAGCTACGTGGCTATGATATTGATAGGGTAGAGTGTTATGAACCCGCTTAATATTATCCAGCATGATAATTAACAATTAGATCGACACTTTTCTTAGGTTTTACGGTCTACTATACTGAAAGCAATAAAGAGGATGAAATGATGAATAAATTTATGACAGGTTTATTAAGCCTTGTTGTCGTTTTAATATCAGCGGTAACAGCCCAAGCGGCGCAAGTTGAAGTTAAGTGGACAAATCCTGACAAGTATTCTGATATCGATGCAGGCCAAGGGCATCGTCAACATTTTAAGGATAGAACTTTTAAAGCCTTTGAAGAGCACTTTGCTAAAATGGCTGAAGCGCTACCAGAACAACAAAAGTTAGTTTTTGATATCACGAATCTAGATTTAGCTGGCGATGTTAATTTTGGAGGTATGAAGCGTATTCGCATTATAAAAGATATCTTTTTTCCACGTATAGAGTTCAGTTACCAATTACTCAATGCCGATAATACAGTGGTTAAAAGCGCAAAGATCTCATTAAAAGATATGGGTTTTTTAATGCATAGCAGTTTAAGATATCGTAACCAAACTTTAGGTTATGAAAAAGCTATGTTTGATGATTGGTTTAGAAAGACCTTCGAAAATGACATAGTTAAATAGTCATGCTTTTTACCAGATTTTATTAACCAGAGTTTATTAACTCGTACTTTTTAGCAATAACTATCTTGGCTAAAAATATATCAGTGATAAGTTTTAAATCGAACGGGCATAATAAGTTTTAGGTATAAAAAACGCAGCAAAGCTGCGTTTTTTGGTTTTAGCTACTAGGTGTTTAGCTTTGTTCAAGCTTAGCTAGCACCATAAATAACTGTTCAATTTTTTTTACGATATCGATCAGTGCTTGCTCATCAGAGGTTTTTTGCCAAAACACCAAATCGTTTGCCACTTCTTCAACATAAGGTTGAAAAGTATTTGCTGAACATTTGAAGCCAGCATCTGCGGTAAATATCGCTGCGAAGCCTGCTTGTTTGGCTTCACGTAAGGTATTTAACGTGGCGTCTGCCGCTAGTGACTTCTTTAAAATGATTGAAATATTATCGATTAATTGTTTGTGTACCGCTTCGCTCATAATAACTCATCTTGGTTTTGTCTGTTTAATGGCGCTATTATGCCAAATTGGCTAGGCTTTTGTTAGCTTCTCTGATCATTTCTCTCATAAGTTTTAGTATTAACTTACTGTGATATTTAAATAGCTAATGTTAGGCCAAATTACTTATATTTCTTTAGTTTTCGACAAGTTTTGATAGTAAATTACGCTGATAATTAATAGGCCGATGTTAAGTAAGACTAATCGGCGTCTTATTAGCTTCTCCAGCAATTTCTCTGACAAGTTTTGGCATTAAATAACCAGGTAAAATTGCTAGCAGTTGCAAAGTTATTTTTTTAGCCTCTGATTCTGTGATATCAAAGTGGGCGACTCCTTGTACTTTATCAAATAAATGTAAGTAGTAGGGCTGAATACCCACATCAAATAAGCCTTCACTCAGTGCTGCCAGTGTCTTGGCATTGTCATTAATATCTTTTAGTAATACGCTTTGATTAAATAATGGAATTCTGGCCGCAAGCAAAGGTTCAATAGCTTGTGCAACGTTAGTATCAATTTCGTTGGCATGATTAATGTGAAAAACAATGACGGGTTTAAGTCTGGTTAAGCTTAAGGCTTTGATTAAAGCTGGCGTTACACGCTGCGGAATGACGATGGGCAAACGTGTGTGAATACGTAAGCGGGTAATGTGGGGAATTTTTTCAATTTCAGTAATTAACCACTGCAAGTGCTCGTCACTGGCCATTAATGGATCGCCACCACTAAAAATGACTTCGTTGATTTCTAAATGCTGCTCAATATAGCTAAGTGCTTGCTGCCATCGTACCTTGTTTGGGCTGTTATCGGCATAAGGAAAGTGGCGGCGAAAACAGTAACGACAATTAATCGCACAGCCGGTTTTCACCATCATTAGTACGCGATGTTTATATTTATGCAGCAATCCTGGTGCAACGGTATCATGTTCTTCTAGTGGATCTTCGCTATAACCGTCAGTCATTGAGAACTCTAAATCTAATGGCATAACCTGTTTTAGAATAGGGTCGTTGATATCGCCTTTTTTAATGCGAGACAATAAGGGCCGTGGCACACGTACCGGAAATAGTTTACGGGCAGCAAAGTGCTGTTGATAGCTTTCTGGTGAAATTTCAACCAATTCTAACAAGGTTTTTGGATCAGTAATAACATTTGCTAATTCTTTTTGCCAAGAAGTGTGCAATTTATCGCTGATTTGGGTTATTATTTGCGGCATTTCTATATTCAATTTTTAACCTTTGCGTGTACTGCGTGAACGAACGAGCATAATAATTATGGCTAACTTTAGCACTAACCAGTTCAAAGCTGGACTTAAATTAATGATTGATGGTGAACCTTGTAACATTATCGATAATGAAATTGTAAAGCCAGGTAAAGGGCAAGCATTCAACCGTATTAAAATTCGTAAGTTAATATCTGGCAAAATATTAGAAAAAACTTATAAATCAGGCGAAAGTGTTGAAGGCGCCGATGTTATGGACTCAGAGTTAGGCTATTTATATGCTGATGGCGAATTTTGGCATTTTATGGATAACGTAACCTTTGAACAAGTAGCTGCCGATGATAAAGCCGTGGGTGATGTGGCTAAGTGGTTAGCAGAAGGTGATATTTGTACTATTACATTTTGGAATGGTAACCCTATCTCAGTTGAACCACCTAACTTTGTTGAATTACAAATTACTGAAACTGACCCTGGCTTAAAAGGTGACACCGCAGGTACGGGTGGCAAACCGGCAACACTGGCAACTGGCGCTGTGGTACGTGTACCATTATTTGTTCAAATAGGTGATGTGGTAAAAGTTGATACGCGCAATGGTGACTATGTTTCACGTGCGGGTAAGTCTTAAACTTTAGCTACTATTGTTTAATAACAAAGGCCTGCATTTTGCGGGCTTTTTTGTTACTGAAAAATGATACCATTGAGTAATACCAAGTTGATTAATTACCTCCTGATTTTTAATGGTTAAAATGAATAGGTACGGCGTTATAAAATTTATAAGATGAATAATACCAGTTCCATTAAGTTTGTGATCTTGTTGTGCGCAGGAAAAATAACTCAAGGTAAGGCGCCCGATTGAGCAATAGCTGGCTATTGGGATTGAGAGCAACACAGCCTTGAGCTATTTTAACTAGTACAAGTGAGCAATAACTTAATGGGATTGGTATAACTACAGACTAAATTTTATGCCTTGTCTTTATCCATTTTTCCTCATAAAAAAGGTAATCACTTAATTAATCAAATGGGGATAAATTCATCATATTCTTCCACCGTGGCAAGGCAAATGATATTAGCGAAATTTTTGCTCGTTAAGTATTATTACGCTTTAATTTTCTAAGTTTGCTGTGGCTAAAGAACAACGGCTTTATCTGTTGAAAATGACCAACTTGCCCCCACGTTAAAGACACGCAATTTTTTTAAGGTTCGCTATGCAATCAGCATTAAAAATATCAGGATTAAAGAAAACCTATAAAGGTGGTTTTCAAGCATTAAAAGGCATCGATCTAACGGTAAAACAAGGCGATTTTTTTGCTTTGCTTGGGCCCAATGGCGCCGGTAAATCTACCACTATAGGCATTATTATGTCATTAGTGAATAAAACAGCAGGTAAAGTTGTTGTTTTTGGCCATGATATTGATCAAGAACTTGAAACAGCGAAAAGCTTTATTGGTGTAGTACCGCAAGAGTTTAATTTTAATCAATTTGAATCATTAATGAAGATTTTGGTTAACCAAGCGGGCTACTATGGTGTTGAGCGTAAATTAGCGGTTCAGCGAGCTGAGAAATATCTAAAACAATTAAACTTATGGGAGAAACGTAATGACTCAGCCCGTATGCTTTCAGGTGGCATGAAACGCCGTTTAATGATTGCTCGAGCATTAATGCACGAGCCACAAATGCTAATACTCGACGAACCTACTGCCGGTGTAGATATTGAACTACGCCGCTCAATGTGGGAGTTTTTACGTGAGCTTAATCAGCAAGGCATTACCATTATTTTAACGACACATTATTTGGAAGAGGCGGAAATGCTTTGCCGAAATATTGCCATTATAGACTCAGGTATTATTGTTGAAAATACGAATATGAAATCATTATTAGCTAAATTAGATGTTGAAACTTTTGTTTTTGATTTAAAGCCAAATAGTGTGCCAACCGCTTTAGCAGATTTTAGCTCTAGAGTTATTGATGATCATACCTTAGAGGTTGATGTTAAAAAACGTCAAACCATTAATGCTGTGTTTAGTGAGCTCAATAAACAAGGTATTGAAGTATTAAGTATGCGAAATAAGAGTAATCGCCTAGAAGAGTTATTTGTTGGTCTAGTCGGTAGTGGTCAAGCATCGAGTAAAAGCGCGGTTAAGGAATAAATATCATGGCATCATCTAGAAATATCATTGCGCTTAAGAGCATTTTGCACAAAGAAATACACCGTTTTATGCGTATTTGGGTGCAAACATTGGTTCCACCAGCGATTACTATCAGTTTATATTTTGTTATCTTTGGCTCATTAATTGGCTCGCGTATTGGTGAAATGGGCGGTTTTGATTATATGTCATTTATTGTGCCCGGTTTGATTATGATGACTGTTATTACCAATTCATATTCTAATGTTGCCTCATCATTTTTCAGTGCTAAGTGGCAACGAAATGTTGAAGAAATGCTAGTAGCACCAGTACCTAATTGGGTTATTGTCGCTGGCTATGTTGGCGGCGGAATGGCGCGAGGCATGTTGGTAGGTGGTATAGTGACATTTGTATCGATGTTTTTTGTTGATATACAAATACATAATATTTGGGTGATTATTACTACGGTAGCACTTACCTCAGCTACCTTTGCTTTGGGTGGTTTAATTAACGCTATTTTTGCGGGTAGTTTTGACGACATATCTATTATTCCCACTTTTATATTAACGCCACTGACCTATTTGGGTGGCGTGTTTTATTCTATTAGTTTGTTACCTGACTTTTGGCAGGGTATATCGCAAATCAATCCCATTGTTTATATGGTCAGTGCTTTTAGGTATGGTTTTTTAGGTATTTCTGATGTGAGTTTAGCCTTGTCATTTTCGGTATTAGGTGTATTTATTGTGAGTTTGTATACTGTTGCTATGGTGCTAATTACTAAAGGTATTGGTTTAAGAAGTTAAGCTTAATAACTAGCTGAAATATTGAAATTTATAGGTAAAAAGTAATGAGCAATACAGAAATAACCGGTGACTCAAGAATGATTGAGACTAACCAGCCCGACATGCATGAAAAGTTGGTTGAAATCGTTCATAAGCATATTGCGCATCCATCACAAAAGCCAATACAAGCACACACTCAGCAAGCATTTGATGAAATTAATCATATTGTGCAGGCATTTTCGGGTGAAGTTATTCTTGATTCGTGTTGTGGCGTGGGTCAAAGCACACGCTTATTAGCCAAGCAAAATCCAGATGCCTTAGTGATAGGGATAGATAAATCTGCTCATAGAATTAACCGTAATGTAGATGAAGTTGAGCATGATGACGGTCAAGGCCGAGTAGAGAATTATCATTTGATCCGCGCTGATTTAAATGACTTTTATCGCCTTGTTGTGACCGCTAACTGGCAAATAAGTCAGCATTATATTTTATATCCAAATCCTTGGCCAAAAGCTAAGCATGTGCAGAGGCGCTGGCACGGTAGTGCTGTTTTTCCACAAATTATTGCTGTTGGACAAGAAATTATTTTACGCAGCAACTGGCGGCTTTACTTAGAAGAGTTTCAACTGGCAGCGAGTATATTTTCTTTGCAAGGCGATATATCCGCGATTAATGACGCTCAGCCATTAACGCCATTTGAGGCAAAGTATCAAGCGAGTGGACAGCAATGCTGGCAATTGCGGATTTTTAAGTGATAACAGCGGTAAACTAAAAACAAAAAAAATTGGTTAAATTAACAATTTTTTAGCCAATTCATACCTTTTTATTATTCAGTGTTAAGCTGGTTTTTATTGTTTTTTATATATATTTCATGTGGTTACGTTTCTGGCCTGAATGTTGATATTACTTTCTTATATCAACTGGTAATTTAGGATGAATAACATGATAAACAATATTAAAAAAACCGTTTTTATGCTGGCATTAAGCAGCTTAGCAATTGTTGAACTGGGTTTAGTTTATATAGCAACTTTAGTGAGTTAAGCCGCATTTTATACCAATCCCATTAAGTTATTGCTCACTTGTACTAGTTAAAATAGCTCAAGGCTGTGTTGCTCTCAATCCCAATAGCCAGCTATTGCTCAATCGAGCGCCTTACCTTGAATTATTTTTCCTGCGCACAACAAGATCACAAACTTAATGGAACTGGTATTAGTTGAGTATCATCGCTAAATTTAGCCTAATTAAATTAAGCTTTATTTGGCTTAATCTTATCTTTAAAAGTCAATTTTGATTGAAAAAACGAGACTTTTGCTTAATTTTTTATTACAGTGCCGCACATATATAAAGATCAACTTACTGAAGGTAAGTCGTTAATAGTGAATAAATATGACGGTGAATAAACGCGCGGCAAAAGCGTCTGAAGAGTCTTTACTGCGCATTTTTACCATTCCTGTCGCCCCTGATTCTACATTAGGGCGAATAGAGAATGAGATGTCGCAAAACTTGGCAGGCTTTCTTGGCGCACATATAGCGGCAACAGAACAAGCGTTAAGCGAAATTGAAAAAGATTTTGCCGGTTCGCAGATCCCTGAAGAGCCTGCTTTTGTTTCTGACCACATGCAGCACTTGCTTGACAAGTTGGTGTCTCAGTCTGTGCATACCTCAAGTCCAAGTTTTATTGGCCATATGACCTCAGCATTACCTTACTTTATTTTGCCGTTGTCAAAGTTGATGGTGGGCTTAAATCAAAATTTGGTAAAAATAGAGACCTCTAAAGCATTTACCCCGATGGAACGACAAGTTCTCGGTATGATGCATCGGTTAGTTTATGAAAAAGAAGCACCATTTTATCAACAGTGGATGCACAGTGCTAATCACTCCTTAGGTGCATTTTGCTCAGGTGGTACTGTCGCTAATTTAACAGCACTTTGGGTTGCACGTAACAACTTACTCAAGCCTGATGGGGACTTTAAAGGTGTAGCACGTGAGGGCTTATTTAAGGCGCTTAAACACTATCAGTATGATGGCTTAGCTATTTTAGTGTCAGCTCGTGGTCATTACTCACTGAAAAAATCAGCAGATGTACTTGGCATAGGTCAAGACAGCGTTATTGCGATTCCAACTGATGAAAATAATAAAATTGACTGCCAATTATTAGCAGCGAAATGCCAGCAATTAGCCAGTGAGAATATTCAAGTGCTCAGTATTGTTGGTGTTGCTGGAACCACTGAAACCGGCAATGTCGACCCCCTTGATAAAATAGCCGTTATTGCGCAACGTTATGGCGCGCATTTTCATGTTGACGCCGCGTGGGGCGGCGCGACCTTACTATCAAATAAATATCGCCCCTTATTAAAAGGCATTGAGTTAGCTGATTCAGTGACTATCGACGCACACAAGCAAATGTATGTGCCGATGGGCGCTGGGCTAGTCGTATTTAAAAACCCAGCCTCGGTAGCCGCTATTGAGCATCATGCGGAGTACATTTTACGTAAAGGCTCAAAAGATCTAGGTAGTCATACTTTGGAAGGTTCACGCCCAGGTATGGCAATGCTGGTATATTCTGCGCTGCACGTGATCAGCCGGCCTGGCTATGAAATGCTGATTAATAACAGTATTGAAAAAGCCCATTATTTTGCTAAGTTAATCGCGCAACACCCTGACTTTGAATTGATCACTAGACCTGAGTTATGCTTGCTAACGTATCGTTATAATCCAGCTATTGTACAAAAGTTGTTGGCGAATGCTGATGATATTGAACAAGAAAATATCAATGAATTGCTCGATAAACTGACCAAGTTTATTCAAAAACGTCAACGTGAAAATGGTAAATCTTTTGTTTCTCGTACCCGTATTGAAGTGAAAAAGTATCAAGGGCGTAAAACTTTAGTTTTTCGCGTTGTATTGGCTAATCCACTGACCTCAAAAACTATTCTACAAGATGTTCTAGCGGAACAAGCAACGCTGGCACAAGAAAGTGAAAGCTTTTTGCCCTTGTTACTGACGATGACTTGAACATTTTCATTGGCAAATAAAAAAGCGACTACCTTAGGTCGTCGCTTTAATGTTTACTGCGCTATAAAGCTATAAAGCTATAAAGCTATAAAGTTAAGGTCACTTGTAGGTTATCAATTAACCTTGCTTTACCACAATGCGCGGCAGCGAGAATCACCAGTTGTTTATCGTCTTTACTGGCAGGTTGTAAAGTGCGCGCGTGACAAATATGAATATAATCGGTTTTCATGCCAGCTATATCGATATTATTGGCGGCCTGTTGCGCTAAGCCAATAAAGTTATTGTCGCTTTGTATCGCTTGAGCTAGCCATTTAAGATTTTGACTTAAGGCCGGCGCGATGTTTTTTTCTTGTTCATTGAGATAATTATTACGTGAGCTTAACGCTAAACCTGAGGTTTCTCGTACTGTTTCAACCGCTATTATCTCAATCGGCATGGATAAGTCTTCCACCATGGTTTGAATTACTTGTACTTGCTGATAGTCCTTTAAGCCAAAGCAGGCAATATCCGGCTGTACTAAATTAAACAACTTACAAACAACGGTTGTTACACCACGAAAATGTCCAGGGCGACTTTCACCACAATAATGTTGAGAAACATTCGGTACTTCAACATAACTTTGTTGGTCTAAACCTTTAGGATAAATAATCGCTGGTGTGGGAGTAAATAATAAGTCGCAACCGGCGGCCAGTAATTTGTCTTGATCGGCCGCCATAGTGCGAGGGTAATTACCGATATCTTCATTTGCACCAAATTGCATTGGGTTAACAAAAATACTGGCAACCACTTTATCAGCAACCAATTTGGCTTTTTTTACTAAGGCAATATGTCCCTGGTGTAAGTTGCCCATAGTGGGAACAAAAGCAATGTTAAGACCTTGTTGGCGCCAAAGATTAATTTCGCGACGTAAATTCGAAATTTGTTCAATTGTTTGCATGGTATTCTACTTTCTGTTCGATGTTAAAGGCCGGTGTTTTAATGACAATGGGTTTTATACCCACAGATACATTAATGACTCACCTTCTAATGGTCTACATAATAATCGGCTTGGCTGTGCGAAATTATAATCGCTAGCTATTTGAAAATGTGTTCAGGGCCTGGAAAATTACCCTTACTAACTTCGTCAATATACAGCTCTACTGCTTTTTTAATATCGCCAGTATCGATTAAAAAGTTACGTGAAAACTTAGGCATATAACTACATGAGATGCCTAAGGCATCATGCATCACTAAAATTTGTCCATCGGTATCTTTACCTGCCCCTATACCAATGGTCGGTATTGAGACCGCTTCTGTAATAGCTTTACCTAAGCCACTTGGAATACACTCGAGTACTAATAACTGTGCGCCTGCCGCTTCTAATGCTTTGGCGTTTTCAATCATTTCTAGGGCTTTGTCGCTTTCTCTACCTTGTACTTTAAAGCCGCCAAATACGTTGACCGATTGTGGCGTTAAGCCCAAATGCGCACAAACTGGGATACCACGCTCAACTAGGCCTTTAATGCTTGCTTCTAGCCACTGGCCACCTTCTATTTTTACCATGCTAGCACCGGCTTGCATTAGCTTAGCGGCGTTTACATAGGCTTGTTCAGTAGTGGCGTAACTCATAAAAGGCATATCAGCGATAATAAGGCTATTTTCTACGCCACGTTTTACACAAAGCGTATGATAAGCCATGTGCTCAATATCAACGGGCAGGGTATCGTCATGGCCTTGTAAAACCATGCCTAGTGAGTCACCGATCAATATTGCATGAATACCTGCTTGATCGAATATTTTCGCAAAACTGGCATCATAGGCGGTAATAGTGGTAATTTTTTCACCTTGTTGTTTCATTTTCTTTAAGGTGGCGGTGGTTATTTGGGCCATAATATTTCCGTTGGTTATGATGCAGCATTAATCTTTGCTACTTTTAGAGCTGTTATTCTAACTTAACTTACTGTGAATTTTTAGTCCATTTTTATCTATTTGGTTAGCCAGCGCTTGAATACTATCACCATCAGGTAAAACTAAGTAGGGGGCTATTTCTGCCAGGGGTAATAGCACAAATTCTCGTCGCTTTAAGCCATAGTGCGGTATTGTTAAGCGTTCAGTACTTATCATTTGCTGGGCAAATAAGAGGATGTCTAAATCAAGCACCCTAGCGCCCCAACGATTATCTTTGCGAACTCGACCAGCATTTTGCTCAATATTTTGTAGCTGATCCAGTAACGCAATGGCACTCAAGTTTGTTTCAATGGCGACTACAGCATTCATGTAATCAGGTTGATCTTGTGGCCCCATAGGGCGACTAAAATACAATGAAGATACTTTGCTGATCTGGCAATGTTCTAACTGCGCTAGTTTATCTAACGCAGAAGAAATTTGTGCTTGCGGATCAGCTAAGTTACTGCCTAAACCAATATAGGCTAAAGCCATTATGCTTCGCTACTAGTGCTTTCTACCCGAGGTTTTTTACGCTTACGTGTGTTGCGTCGAGGGCCACTTTTACTGGGGACAATACTTTTGATCATCACTTGTTGTGTATCAACATTAGACTCTTGAAAGTCTCCCCACCACTTAGCAAGTTCTTGCAGAGAACCTGGCTCGCTATTACTGGTGTTTGGCTGTTCAATTTCAGCGCGCAGTAATAAAAAGTCATAACCGGCTCTAAATTTAGGATGTTCAAGTGCTTTAAATGCTCGTTTACCATCTCGGCGAACTAACTTTTCTTGTAAAATCCAAATGTCTTTCATCACGGCTTGAAAACGTTTGGGTATAGCAATACTGCGCTGTTGCTCTGACATCACTTCACTTAACGCACCAAAAAATGCATCTTGTGGTGTTAATTGGGCTTCACGGTTTAAGCGTTTTATGTGCTCTTGCATCGGGTACCAAAGCATAGCAGCAAATAAAAATGCCGGGGTAACACGCTGATCATTATTAACTCTATGGTCAGTGTTTTTCATTGCCAAACTGATAAAGTCAGCTAAATAAACTTGAGATTTTTGATTCAGTTGCTGATCAACCGCAGGGAAGAAGTACTGAAATAAACTGTAATCACGCAACAGTTCGAAGTTCGGTAACGCTTTGCCAGACATAAACAGCTTTAAAAACTCTTCAAACAATCGTGCAGGCGGGATATTAGCCATCAGTGGCGCCAGCGTTTTTATTGGCGCTTCAGTGTCAGAATGAATCTCCATGTCTAATTTTGTCGCGAAACGAATAGCCCGTAACATCCGAACTGGGTCTTCACGGTAGCGTGTTTCAGGGTCACCAATTAAGCGAATTTGTTTGGCGTAAACATCAGCAACACCATTGGCAAAGTCATAAACTTTAAAGTCTTTGGCCGAGTAATAAAGTGCATTAATGGTAAAGTCACGACGTTCGGCGTCTTCTTCAATACTGCCATAAATATTGTCACGCAAGAGCATGCCGTCTTCACTTTGCTTTGAAGTTTTCTGGCAGTTTTTTTCTTCATCGCTATCGTGATGGCCCCTAAACGTGGCCACTTCAATAATCTCACGGCCAAAAACAATATGGGCAAGACGAAAGCGACGACCAATAAGTCGACAATTACGAAACAATTCCTTAATTTGCTCAGGGGTTGCGTTGGTGGCAATATCAAAATCTTTGGGTTCAAAGCCTAAGATAATATCGCGAACACCACCGCCCACTAAGTAAGCGTCATAGCCGCCTTTATTTAAGCGATACAATACTTTTAAGGCATTGTGACTGATGTGTTTTCTAGATACAGGGTGCTGATCACGTGAAAGTATAATAGGCTGTTCAAATGATGGCTGCTTAACGTTTTTTTTTCGGGCTTTTCCGAGTACTTTTTTACACAAATTGATCACGCTTTTGATAATGGTGGACCCCAGTTTTATCGATAAATTTCCCGCGCAATGATATAACAGTGTAAAGGAAAAGAGAATGCAAACAGGGTGAAAAATCGGCGTTAATTGTACTTATAAAACTATTTCTTGTGATTTTGGTACTTGAGTAATTGACCAGTGGGCGATTGCCCAGGTTAAAAGTTCAGTAACACTGGCTTGTTGTAATTGTTTGGGCGGCTGTTGACCCAGAAATGTTAAGGCGGCAAATAGTGAAGGTACTGGGTTTTTTTGATCAATTTCTGCGGCGTTATTTTGCTTGCTAAGCTTAAAACCTTGCTGAGTTACCGCTAGTGGGAAATGGCCAAACTTAGGCGGATTACGCTGTAATATCTGATAAAAACTTAATTGTCGTGCTGTCGGTTCAAGTAAATCACAACCGCGGATAACATGGGTAATACCTTGATAGATATCGTCAACAACAACCGCTAATTGATAGGCAAATAGGCCATCTTTTCTTAAGACAATAAAGTCTTCTTGAGCCAGTTCAGTATTGCAGGTTACTGAGTGTTGAATAAGGTCGTGATATTGCGAGATACCCATGGTGTTAATTATGCGAATAGCACTATTGCTTGCGGGCTGTGATAAGTGTCGACAATGGCCTTGGTAGATTCCGCCTGTGGCTTTAATTTCGCCCCGAGTACAGCGACAATAATAACTGAGTTGTTGCTGGCCTAATTCGGCTAATACTTCGCGATAAACTTTATCTTGTTGGCTTTGGTAAAGTACTTCTTCATCCCAGTGCAAACCATAGTTTTCCAGTGTTGTTAGGATAGCAGCACTGGCACCCACTTTTTCACGAGGTGGATCAATATCCTCAATTCTTACTAGCCATTGGCCGTTATTGTGCTTGGCGTCTAGATAACTTGCCAGCGCAGCAATTAATGAACCAAAATGTAATAAACCGGAAGGAGAAGGCGCAAAGCGACCCCGATAAATACTTGAGGTATCGGGTCGCAAAGATTGGCTGATGGCTAACAACGTTGAGGGCTTTTAACCCGCGAGTTGACGCTCTTTAATTTCTTGCAATGTTTTACATTCAATACAAAGATCTGCGGTTGGGCGGGCTTCTAAACGGCGAATGCCGATTTCAATGCCACAAGAGTTACAAAAACCAAAGTCATCATCTTCGATAAGCTGTAAGGTTTTCTCAATTTTCTTGATCAGTTTACGTTCACGGTCACGTGTGCGTAATTCAAGACTGAACTCTTCTTCTTGAGCGGCACGGTCAACGGGATCAGGGAAATTTGCGGCTTCATCCTGCATATGCGATACGGTGCGATCAACTTCTTGGCGAAGTTGTATACGCCATGCATCTAGAATTTTTTTGAAATGTTCTAGTTGCGCGGCATTCATGTATTCTTCTTTAGGTTTTTCAACGTAAGGGTTGACACCTGCTAATGCTAATATACCTAATGTTTTCTGTGCTGGCATGCTAATTCTCCTAATGCTACTCGACCTAAATCGATGAATATGGGTTACATCATGTAACTTCATCGCTTGGTTGTAACGGCCACTGTATATAGGCCTAAAATATCCCACATATATTGTGTTAGCTACTATAAAATTCAAGGCTTAATTGATAAATAATCAGCATAAAATTAAAAATATTTTTAAAATATTACGACTGTTTGATTTTTGACCAAGGTGGCGATAAAATTTGGGCAAGCTCTTTTAGCAAGTTTTTAACCCCCGCGTCAATCATTATCGTCGCTATTTCTTTGTTGTCATTAAAGTATGACCGATATTTTGTTGGCTAAAGCGACAGTAAAAGTGTGTTTTTCTTTTTGAAAAATAGCTTTGTAGGCTATGATTTCAACGCCTCGTTCGCTTGCTTCACGCAGCAGCTCTGCGTATTTAGCATCAATATGTGCTGCAGGCTTTACATCATTTATGCCTGAATGCAGTACGGCAAATAAAAGTACGGCTCTGTGGCCTTGTTCTGCCATGGCCATTAACTCGCGTAAATGTTTTTGCCCTCGTAAGGTCACAGCGTCTGGAAAATAGCCCTGATTTTCTGCCAATAAAGTCACACTTTTGACTTCGATAAAACTCTCTTGGCCACTTTTATCGGTCAGGTGAAAGTCAATTTTACTATTTTCATCGCCATATTTTACTTCGCGCTTTAATGTTTTAAAACCTTGTAGTTCAGTAATGGTGCCATTTAAAATAGCTTGTTCTGCCAGTTGATTCGCCCGCAGTGTATTAACACAAATAAAATGATTCTCTTGGGTCTGCGTTAACTCCCAACTAAAGGGGTATTTACGTTTGGCGTTGTTTGAGGTGCTAAACCAAACAGTATCATTAGGAACAGCACAGCCACTCATCGCACCGGTATTGGCAACATGAATAGTGCAATCGCTACCGTCTGCTAAGGTGATATCTGCCAAAAAGCGTTTGTAACGCTTAATTATAGTCGCTTTGGTTAAATTAATTTTCATTACATACTTTCATTACATATTATGAGTCATCAGATTTATTTCATTTTACGTGATGAGCTGTTGAACTGCTAATTTCTGTCAATGCGCTTTATGGTCATTATAATTTAGGGATAAAAAATAGTTTAAGGCCACAAAACTGTCTTGGCGTACTGAATTTTTTAGTACGTAAGACCATAAAAGCGTATGTGGGGCTCTGGCGAATCATCTGCAAAATGTCACTAATGTTATAGTGATAAAAAAATAACGATAAAAAATAGTGATAAAAATTTTAACGCCAACTAAGCTAAGTAATAAGGTATTTACTAGGCTCAATGCCATTAATCGGTTTAGCCTAAAGCAGATAAAAAAGCAGTTTGATAAATAAGCCGCAAAGGTTAATTGTTTGCCGGTCTAGTGGAACGGGTATAGACTATTAGTCTAACATTAAATGCAAAGGCGATAACATGACCACAGCTAATTCTGCTTCAGTATCAATAACCTTAACCACTAGTAATCACGCACAAGGTTGGCAGCAAGATAAAACCCTACAAATTACCCATGATAATATCGCTATTTACTTACCTCAAGACGCTGTTCATCGTTTACGAAAAATTCAAATGGCGGCGCGTAAAATAGAAAAATTAGACATTGAGCATGCATCGCTTCAGGGTGATGCATGGGATGAAGCTAGTCAGTGGGCCTTTGCGCTTGGATTTAGCTGTGTTAACAAACTAGAGAACATCAGTTTTTGTGGTGAGCCAGCCTTGATTGAACGTTTGCAAAATAAGCTAGCTGTTTATGCTTGGAGTCGCGACTTAACTAACCAAACACCGGCTGAACTTTACCCTTTAAAGTTGGCACAATTAACTTCAGAGTACATTAAAAATCTTGCCCCTAACCATGTTTCGACTCGTCTTATTCAAGGCGAAGCACTCAAAACGCAACAATGGATGGGTATTTACAATGTCGGTAAAGGTAGTGTTAATGAGCCATGTTTACTTGAGCTTGATTTTAACCCGAGTGCTGATGAAAATGCTGAAGTTACTGCCTGCTTAGTGGGTAAAGGCATTACCTTTGATAGCGGTGGTTACAGTCTTAAAAGCAATGTTGGTATGTTTGATATGAAGTGTGACATGGGCGGCGCAGCTGTTGTTGCCGGTGCATTGGCATTGGCAATCAAACAAGGTTTGAACCAACGGGTTAAGTTATACCTATGTTGTGCAGAAAATATGATCAGCAGTAATGCCTATAAACTTGGCGACATTATTACCTATAAAAATGGCGTTACTTGTGAAGTGGCTAACACCGATGCCGAAGGCCGTCTTGTGCTAGCTGATGGTTTAATGGCCGCTAGTGAAACGGGCGCGCCAATAATTATTGATGCTGCCACCTTAACCGGTGCTGCTGTGATGGCAACTGGCGGTGATTACTCTGCTTTATTTGCGCTTGATGATAACGTGGCGGCAAAAGCACAAGCATCAGCAAAAACTACCGGTGAAGCATTATGGCAGTTTCCTTTAGCGTCTTGGCATCAAGATAAATGTCCATCGGCATTTGCTGATACGGCCAATAGTCGGACAGCAAAAGGTGGTGGCGCTGGTGGTGCGAGTAATGCTGCAGGATTTTTATCACGCTTTGTTGATAACGATGGTGCTGGTTGGTTACATTTTGATTTAGCTGGCGCTTATAATGGTGCAGATTCTAGCCTATGGGCTGCTGGTGCAACAGGTCTCGGTATTGCTACGATTGCAGACTTAATTACTCAGCATTAATTTATTTAAAGGCAGGTTTTGGCGAGGCTAAGTGGCAGTTATACCAATTTGATTAATTAAGTGATCTACTTTTTCATGAGGAAAAATGGATAAATACAAGGCATAAAATTTAGTCAGTAGTTATTCACCTTATAAATTTTATAACGCTGTAGTTATTTATTTTAACCATTAAAAATGAGCAGGTAATTAATCAACTTGGTATTATTCACTTTCACTAGTCGCGCTCAAAGCGCTCGTCATTCAGTAAGCTAATAGCCACTTAGCAAGTTGACATTTATTCAGCTTTTTATTGTTTTTTATATGTTACTGGTGGCTTTAAGCGCGTGAGATTGGTGAAGGACTGTTAACTTTTTAATGTGGTTTAGCGTTGTTGTAGATATTGTTCCAGCCAAGACTTTGCACTGTCTATATCACTAAAAACATAAAAGGTAATATTACAGGCTTGGTAAATCCGTCCTAGCTGTAACTGTTGAATATCAGCAGTGCTGCTGTCAATTAATACACTTGCACTGGCAATTAAGCCATGTTTTACGCGGTATCTATTGACCTTTATTAAGGCATCTTCCGCTTCAGGTGAAAAAACACTATTGCCATAAAAAGCAATTAATAAGCCCCAAGGTTGACCAGAAAACTGTTCACAAGCACCATACATATCGTTGATATATTTTTCGGTCACCTGAGCATTAAATGGCCCAAAAGCTTCTACTTGTAAAATGTTCGAGCGCGATGCTATTGAATATTTATCTTCCACTATTGTTTCCATTGTCAAACGCCATTTCAACCAAAGGGGGAACAGTAATAGCAGTATTTTACGCGCTTGCCAAGTAAGCATGTTTTCGAAAATTTGCCAATTTAAATCTTCTTAAAAATCAAGGTTAAAAATTTATTTTCTATGTTTGGACTGACTACTATCTAATACCAGTTCCATTAAGTTTGTGATCTTGTTGTGCGCAGGAAAAATAACTCAAGGTAAGGCGCTCGATTGAGCAATAGCTGGCTATTGGGATTGAGAGCAACACAGCCTTGAGCTATTTTAACTAGTACAAGTGAGCAATAACTTAATGGGATTGGTATAATACCTAGGGTGGTTAAGGATGAATGATATAAGCTAAAATATTTTTTAGGTATAGTTCAGCTTGAAGGATCGTATCAATAAAGTGTTTGTTTACATCTCGTATTAAATGCTTATTCATATCGAAGACAACCGATAAACTAAAACAAAGAGTGCATAAAATTAACCTTCCAATTAATAAAATACTAGTCGAACTTTTGCGAGAGTTAAAAGATAACCAGAGTGTAGTGCTACAGGCTGAACCTGGGGCAGGTAAATCTACTGTCGTACCGCTTGAATTATTAAAAGCTGATTTTCTTAATGGTAAGCGAATTATTATGCTTGAGCCTAGACGAATGGCAGCAAGGTCAATTGCTAATTACTTAGCTAAATGCCTCGGTGAAAAGGTTGGTGAAACTGTTGGCTATCAAGTAAAAAATGATAAAAAAATATCAGCTTCCACAAGACTTGAAATCCTAACCGAAGGAGTATTGACAAGGCGACTGCAATCAAATCCTGAATTAGCCGGTGTTGGTCTTATAATATTTGACGAGTTTCATGAGAGATCCATTAATACCGATTTGTCACTTATGTTATCTCTTGAAATTCAACAGGTGATCCGCGAAGATCTTCGCCTTTTAGTTATGTCCGCAACATTAGATACTAATTTAGTATCAAAATACCTTGATGACGCACCTGTGATGTTATGCAAAGGAAGGGCTTATCCTGTCAGTGTCTTTCATCAAAAAACAGATAAAAAACAATTAGCATCGAATGTCTGTAAAGCAATATTTAATGTCATTGAAGACGAAGGGGATATTCTGGTATTTCTACCAGGAGTTGCAGACATAAAAAAGTGTATTTCACATGCTGCAACAGTATTTTCAGAAAACAATAAACTTAAACTGGTGTCATTACATGGTTCATTGCCATTGGAAGAGCAGGAAAAGGCTATGGCATTAGCACCATTAGATGTTAGAAAGATTATTTTCACAACTAATATTGCTGAGACTAGTTTAACCATCGAAGGTATTACCTGTGTCATTGATTCAGGTCTGGAAAAGAAACTTATTTTCAATCCATCCAGTGGCATGTCAAAGCTTACTACCACTAATATATCAAAAGCATCAGCTGAGCAACGTAAGGGTCGAGCAGGCAGGTTATCTGAAGGAAAATGTTTAAGGCTATGGAGTGAATCCGAACATATAGCGTTAAAAGATTATCAAGAAGAAGAAATTTTGAATGCAGATTTATCTGATGCAGTGATAGAACTTGCAAGCGCAGGGCATTCAAGTTACGAAGAAATAAATTGGTTAACACCCCCCCCAAAAGCTCATTATGACTCAACTCAACATTTGCTCGTAAAACTAGGGTTGCTTGAGAAATCAGGAAAAATCACAACGCTTGGAAAGCAAGCAAGTGCTCTGCCTATCCACCCAAGATTAGCTAAGATGATGTTGATAGCTAATGGTAATCAAGAGCGTGAAATTGCTTGTAATATTGCTGCTCTTTTGTCAGAACGAGATATATTACCCAGTAGTGATAGTGCTGATTTTTTGATGAGACTACAGGTCCTTATTGAGAACGATACCGGTAATGTTAATAAAGCCTATGTAAATAGAAATACCTTAAAAACGGTAGCTAAAGATGTTCGGACACTACAGTCATCTATAAGGCATAAAAAAAGCACAGTTGATATTTCAGGTATTTCAGATATCGCAGCATATTTGTTACTGCTAGCATTTCCTGAAAGGCTGGCTAAAAGGCGTTCAGCTAATAGTAATAAATATCAACTAGCAAATGGTAAAGGGGTCTTTCTTGCAGAAGATGATCCTCTTATTAATAATGAATATTTAGTTGTTAATGATTGCGATGCTCAAAAAAAAGAAGGTCGAGTCTTTAGTGCTATTACTTTTAATAAATATATTTTAGCCGAAAGGTTTTCGCAAAAAATTTCAGCACAAATAGCATATGAGTTAGCACCAAACAAAAGCCGTGTATACGCAAGGGTACTGAAGAAATATGGCAGTTTAATTATCGAAGAAACAAGAAATAATGACGTTCCGATTGAATTTATATTAGACAGTATTAAATCCTTGCTAAAGACCGATGCTAGAAACATATTAAGCTGGACTCAAGAATGTGATGACTGGTTGAAAAGGGTAGTATGGCTTGGTGGTAAAGTGGAGGGGTTTCCTGTGTTATCCGAGGCTATAATCATGAGTACTTCAGAAAACTGGTTATTGCCGTATGTCTCAAATATTAAAAAAATATCTGAATTAAAACGGGTGAAAATATTACCGCTATTATCCTCATTATTAACATATGAAGAATCAAAAGTACTTGATAAAGAAGCTCCAGTAACATATATAACACCAAGTAATAAAAAGGTTTCAATTATTTACGACAAAAATTCAGAGCCAACAGTGGCTGTCGTATTACAAGAATTGTTTGGAGAGCTTAAATCTCCGATGTTAGCTGGCAATAGTATAGCACTACGATTTGAATTGTTATCACCAGCTCGAAGACCAATACAAATAACGAGTGATTTAGCCAACTTTTGGGGAGGATCATATGTTGAAGTTGCAAAAGATATGCGAGCTAAATATCCCCGCCATAGATGGCCTGTAGACCCATTTTCAGAAAAAGCAGGTAATTCTAGAAAAAGTCGAAATACTTAACGCTATAATCATTATTTATTGAATTAGTCTCTTATAGTATAGTTGTCAATCCATAGTTGAATTTTGTCAATTTTTGTCAATGTTTAGTCTGAAATCAAGTGGTCAATGTAGATATTGTGTTTTTTAGCTAATAACTATATATATTATGGCTTTTAATGCAGTCAATCTAAAATACAGCTTCACATTAATCAGCATTTTTGGCCGGACGACCCAGCTAATGCACAAGCAACAAGAAAAAATAAGCAACATATCAAGCGTTAAGCGAGTTAAGTAGTCCAACTACCTTTTCATTAAAACATCCCCAATGTACATCCGACTATTAGAGTTTTTTAGCTATTAAAGCTCTAGTTTTCTCTAGCATTTAGCGGGATTTTTGGCACTATGTTAACTAAAGACATAACCACTGCATTTTTGCTGATAGTTTTTTCGCGGTTTTATTATAGTGTGTCTACTTGAAATATGTATTTTCATAACCACCTCTAATAGAAGAAAACTATCCTGGAAAGCCACTGTGATCGACAACAGCAAAACCATTAATCAGCCTATTTCAGATAATAGTTCTGCAAAAAACAAGTCTAAAGCCCTCAACAGTCTGTTACCTATCTTCGCCTTTATAAAACCATATAAGCTAATGTTAGCCTTGGCCTTATTCGCCTTATTAATCACTGCGGCGGTTAACTTGTCTTTAGGACAAGGAGTAAAGTTTGTTATTGATGGTGGTTTTATTGCTGGTTCAGTTGCACAATTGCAATCAGCAATTTTGGGTTTAATTGGCTTAATTAGTTTGCTTGCCGTTGGCACTTTTAGTCGTTTTTATTTAATGTCTTGGTTAGGTGAACGGGTCAGCGCTGATATGCGCAAAGCGGTTTTTAATCGTATTGTTACTTTGCACCCTAGCTATTTTGAAGAAAATCGCAGTGGTGAGTTAATGTCGCGCTTAACCACTGACACCGCCTTATTACAGTCTATTATTGGTTCGTCTTTTTCAATGGCACTGCGCAGTATATTATTGCTCATTGGCGGGTTAGTGATGTTAATGGTGACTAATTTTAAATTAACGCTCTTTGTGGTTTTTTCAGTGCCAATTATTTTAATACCTATGATGATTTATGGCCGTAAAGTTAGAAAGTTAGCCGAAAGTTCACAAGGTGCTATTGCTGATGTCGGTACTTATGCTGGGGAAATTATTCAAAATATAAAAATTGTGCAAAGTTATACCCATGAAGTAAAAGAACAACATGCTTTTGCCCATGAAGTAGAGAAAGCGTTTTCTGTCGCCAAACAACGTGTAAAGCAACGCTCATATTTAATCGCTATTGTTATTTTTCTTACCTTTGGTGCGATCAGTGGCATGTTGTGGGTGGGCGGTATGGATGTGCTAAAAGGGCAGATGAGTGCTGGCGAACTAGGCGCCTTTATTTTTTACGCCATCATTGTTGCTATGTCTGTCGCCACTATTGCTGAGGTATATGGTGAATTACAACGAGCAGCAGGCTCGGCGACTCGGTTGTTAGCACTACTTGAAATTAAAAGTGATATTAAAGAGTTAGCTTCTCCACAAG
Organism: Colwellia sp. C1TZA3; assembly: GCF_007954265.1. Classification (GTDB taxonomy): domain Bacteria; phylum Pseudomonadota; class Gammaproteobacteria; order Enterobacterales; family Alteromonadaceae; genus Cognaticolwellia. The sequence goes on from NZ_VOLS01000019.1 coordinate 25,391, forward strand.
TGATGAATAATCATGCCGAGTCGGTGATCAGCTTTAAAGATGTTGATTTTTATTATCCATCACGGCCAGACAGTGCGGCACTTCATCAGATAAATTTAGCGATACCAACCGGGAAAATTGTCGCCTTAGTGGGGCCCTCGGGTGCAGGAAAAACAACACTATTTGAATTATTACAACGTTTTTATGACCCTCAAAAAGGCCGTATTAGTTTTAATGATATCGACATCACTCAGCTAAAATTAACCGACTTACGTCAAGCCATGGGTATGGTGCCACAGCACCCTATACTGTTTAGCTCTGATGTCTGGCACAACATACGTTATGGTAAGCCACAAGCGAGTGATGAAGAGGTTATTAGCGCTGCGAAAAAAGCCCATGCCCATGAATTTATTAACCAATTACCGCAAGGTTACGCGAGTTTTTTAGGTGAACAAGGGGTGCGATTATCTGGTGGACAAAAACAGCGAATTGCTTTAGCCCGCGCTATTTTAAAAGATCCTGAGGTATTACTGCTTGATGAAGCAACCAGCGCTTTAGATGCAGAAAGTGAACATCATGTGCAAGCCGCATTAGATGAATTAATGACAAATAGAACAACATTAATTATCGCGCATCGATTAGCTACGGTGATTCATGCAGATTTAATCGTGGTGATGGACCAAGGTAAAATTGTTGATCAGGGCGATCATAAATCGTTGTTAAAAAGCTCAAAACTTTATCAAAGGCTTTGTGAGTTACAGTTTGATAAAGCCTATGCCGAGGCTAATTATACCAATTTGATTAATTAAGTGATCTACTTTTTCATGAGGAAAAATGGATAAATATAAGGCATAAAATTTAGTCAGTAGTCATTCTACTTATAAATTTTATAACGCTGTAGTTATTCATTTTAACCATTAAAAATGAGTAGGTAATTAATCAACTTGGTATTAATCACGCTGTTCAACATTTTTACCTCTGACTTGTTGCTAAGTGTACAAGCTAAATTAACACTAAAACGCTAACCGATATAAGTGGCTATGCAGCCAAAGGCGATGTTTTATATCAAAGACATTAGGCCAATAACTCGCTATTAGTTTACTTTTTTAGTCAACGAGCTGTTACTGGCTGAACAATGAGCAAAAAAATTAATCTCTAGCCACCTTTCACTAAAAGCTAGGCAAGGCTTAAGTTCATGCATTCAACAGTCGACTATTTTACGTTTTACGTTATACTGCCGCGCTCAAACCTAGTATTTAATTTTTAGTCTTTCATTTAGCGGAGTTCATCATGCACGATCTGTATTACAAAGGGCGTATCCATACCAGAGTAAACCATGTAAAAACAGGTTATAACACTAAGCGTGCTGTTAAGCTTGGTACAGAAAAACACCCGTTAACGCTAGTGGTGACTAGTGAAGAAAAGAAATTAGAAATCGTAATATTAGTTGCCGATAATGAACTGTTTGCTGACATCACGGTAGATAGCGCCGCTGACGAAGATATTATTGAACTGAGCGCCATACTTAACAAGCCAAGCACCACTAGGTTTGATAAAACGCCGAACCGTAATGATCCTTGTTTATGTGGTAGTGGCAAAAAATATAAAAAGTGTTGCGGTTAACAAAATATTATTTTTTATACGGCTTAAAACTGATGCTGCTCTATGCTTTATGAGCGGCGCAGGCTAAGCCCATCTGTATTATCACACTTACTCTGTCAATTTTCTCTTCAGTTAATATCTAAGTTTACAAATACTATTTTTTAGCTGAAACAGCTAAGCTTTTACTGTATTAGGTTTTGCACTCATTTGCAGTATTTGAGCTATTTAAGCCCGCTATTACCGCCATGGCTTGTGCAAGCATATTTTTATCGCCGTCGAGCCAATGTATTTTAGCGCCATTTCGTTCTAGCCTTCGCAGCCAAGTGTCTTGTTTTTTTGAAAATTGATGAATAGCAGAGTTCAATTTTTGAAAACAGTCATTTTCGCTTAATTGCCCCTGTAAATGTTGGGCAATAAAACGATATTCTAAGCCATAAAAATATAAGGTCTGCCAACTAACACCTTGGGCATGTAACTGTGCCACTTCTGCAATAAGGCCTTGTGCCATGCGTTGCCTTAAGCGCAGGGTTATACGTTGGCGAATAACTTCTCTGGGCCATTTTATGGCAAATATAAGTGGCTTGAGTGCGGGAAAGTCATTAATTGTATCTTGTGCCGCTAGCTCGCCTTCGGCTATTTCAATAGCGCGTACGAGTCGTTCACGTTCGATAAGATCTGTGGTGTTATGCACATTAGGTTTAAGCTGCATTAACTGTTGAACTAATTGCTCATGACTCAAGGTAGCTAATGTTGACCTAAGTGCTTTATTTTCAGGTACGGCAATTAAGCGATAGCCTTTTAAGATTGAGTCAACATAAAGGGCTGAACCACCAGCCAAAATAGTCAGCTTATTTTTTGAGTTAATTTGCTGATAGGCATTGATAACATCTTGTTGAAAATCAAAAATATTATATTCGTAACCTGGGTCAACAATATCAATTAAGTGATGGTTAATTTCTTGGTATTCATCAAGGTCCTTACCGCTGCCAATATCTAAACCGCGATAAACTTGTCGAGAGTCGGCTGAAATTATTTCACCGTTTAGCATTCTTGCTAGCTCTACTGCCAGTTTGGTTTTCCCCGACGCTGTTGAACCCAGTACAACGAGCATGTTAAATGCAGACATAGTTAACCTTTAGAAATTGATTTATACCAATTGAATTAATGAATTCACGACTTAGCGAGAATTAAAAGGTTTGTAGGCACAGGTTCATTGTTTCATACTGAACCTAAGTACCTACATCCATGTCGGCAAGGCATTGATTGAAGAGAATAGTTGTTCCATTTTCAAAATCAATAACGCCGCCTATAAGCCTTTTAAACTCGCCCTTTGGGAGCTCAGTAACAATCAAGTGCACGCTGCAAAATGTATGAAACACAGCATAACTATGCTTAATACCAAGTTGATTAATTACCTGCTTATTTTTCCTCATGAAAAAGTAGATCACTTAATTAATCAAATTGGTATAACAGCTTTTGCTGGTTCTAAGCTCGCTACTGAAGCGCTAAGTTGACAGATTCATTATTTCAACTGGTATTTAAATAAAAGCAGAATTATATCGTTAATTTCGCCGTTATGCTTGAGAGTTAAGCACTATTTTATGAGCTTAAAAATTATCGTTTGGGATATCGTCTTAGCTAGATTATTATAAACGCTTAACGGTATCTTCTAGAGGCACTTTAATAACGTATGATAGTCAAAAAACCTGTACAAAAAGCGACCAAAAAATTATCAAGTAACAAACTTAAAAACGCAAAAGCACCAGAGGATATTAGCAATAACCGCTTAAAAAGTGTTATTCGCTGGTCATTTTGGCTGGTAGTGAAAATGACTTTTATCGCCGTATTTGTGCTATTTCTTTATAGTATTTATCTTGATGGTAAAGTGCGTGATAAGTTTGAAGGTCAACGCTGGCAGGTGCCTGTTCAGGTTTATGGTGCTATTGAAACTTATCACCTAGGCAGTGAGTTAAGCCTCACTAACCTAAAGCAGTCGTTAGTCGCTAATCGCTATAAAAAAGTTTTTGATGTCAGGCGCCCTGGCGAGTTTGCCTTGTCAAAAACTCGCGCCATTATTTATCGTCGCGCTTTTGATTTTGGCGCCGGTGTGGAAGCGGCAACAAAAATGACTATTGATCTTGTTAACGGCAATATTCAAAAGTTATATCTTAATGACAAAAAGGTTTCACAACTGCGATTAGAGCCACTTTTACTCGATAGAATTTTGCCTGAAAGCAAAGAGGACCGGGTTTTGGTGTCATTGCAATCGGTGCCAACAAAATTATTAGACACCTTATTATTAATTGAAGACCGTGATTTTTATTTTCATCATGGCGTTTCACCGTTAGGCATTTTACGCGCACTGTATCAAAATTTTAGGGCAGGGCGAACGGTGCAAGGTGGCAGTACGTTAACGCAGCAACTGGTTAAAAATATGTTTTTAACTCGTGATAAAACCTTATGGCGTAAAGCGAACGAAGCCATTATGGCGCTGATCTTAGAGTATCGATATAGCAAAGACCAATTATTAGAAGCGTATATTAATGAAGTCTATTTAGGCCAGCATTATGCCAATGGTATTTATGGCTTTGGGCTCGCCGCTGAGTTTTACTTTGGTAAGTCAATTCAATCACTTAACTTAGAACAAATGGCGATGATTATTGGCCAAGTTAAGGGACCTAGTTACTATGATCCTTGGCGTTTTCCAGAGCGCACTATTAAGCGTCGAGATTTAGTTTTAAGATTAATGTATCAGCAAGAAATTATTGCCCAGCATGAGTTTGAGCGTGCACTAGAGTCACCGTTATCGATCAGAAAAAAACGTCGTGTAAAACAGCAAAAATTCCCCGCTTATCTGCAATTGGTCAAAGCTGAATTAGCGCGGCATTTATCTCAATATGAGCAACAATCTGGTGTTAGAGTATTTACCGGTTTTGCCATTAATCAACAGCTGGCATTACAAGCCAGTATTGATCAAACTTTACCAATTTTAGAGCAACAGTCGGGCGCTGAATTGCAAGTGGCGATGGTAGTGTCTGATTTTAAAACCGGTGTAGTGCGCGCTTTAATTGCCGGGAAAAAGGCTGGTTACGCAGGGTTTAATCGTGCGTTACATGCTAAGCGCCCCATTGGTTCTTTAATTAAACCTGCGATATATATTGCGGCGTTAGAGCGCTATCAACGCTTTAATTTAGCGACTTTAATTGCAGATAAAGCGATTACCCTGTCAACTGAAAACGGCCAAGCATGGCGACCCAAAAATTATGATGGTCAGTACCGAGGCCAAGTGCATTTAATTGATGCCTTAGTATCAAGCCTTAATGTGCCAACAGTGAATTTAGGTATGGAGCTAGGTTTGGACAATGTTGCTCAAGCCATTCATTTATTGGGCTATCAGGATGATATTGTGACTCGTCCGTCAATGCTGCTTGGAGCATTAAATATGTCACCAATGCAAATAAACCAACTCTACATACCTATTGCTAATCATGGCGTGGCTGAAACGTCACATGCGATAGAGCGAATAGTTAGCGCTCGTGGTGAAACCTTATGGCAGTTTCAGGCCTTAGAACAAGCCATTATTTCCACACAAGCGGCTTATTTACTCAACTTTTCCTTAAATAAAGTAACTACGTCAGGCACCGCAAGTTCGTTAACGTGGCGGCTTAAAGATAAAAAAATAGCGGGAAAAACTGGCACAACTAATGATTTAAGAGACAGTTGGTTTGTGGGCTATGATAATGAAATTTTAGTCACCACTTGGATAGGTCGAGACGATAACAAATCAACTAAATTAACTGGTAGTAGCGGTGCATTAGTGCTGTTTGCCGAATTTATGCAAAAAACTGGCGCGGTTAGCCGACGCCCAAAAATGCCAGCAAATGTTGAGTTAGTACGCTTTGATAATAAAAGTGGTCGGGCGGTGATACAAAGCTGTGATAATTCGCAATTACTGCCTGCTGTTACCACGGGGTTGATTTATGAAACACAATGCCAACAAGTGCCTAAAAAAGTAAAACCGAAATCTTGGCTAGAAAAGTTATTTGGTGATTAGTGTTATAGTGCGCTTAACTGCTCAGCTTTTGGTGGGTAAGTTTCGCTATGGTGTCGTTTGAATAACCCTGCTTTTAGCACTATGGAGAGCGTAAAAACATAGCACTGAGTAAAGCCTATTAAGCCATATAGTTAGCATCAAAGTATTTATCTATAGGTATTTATATAAAAGTACCTATGTAAAAGTACCTACGTAAAAGGAACATTATGAAATATAGACTAAACTTTGGTTGTTTTATACTGCTGGCTGAAAATATTGTTGAAGTTACAATTGATGAAGGTATTGAATTCTCACTTGAAATGATTGAAGAGTGTGCCGTTTTTTTTAAAGCACATATACCGGGTGATTTTGGCATGCTTATTAACAGAACTAATGAGTATAGTTATAGTTATGAAGCGAAATTATCTATATGTTCTTATGAGGGTTTAAAAGCCATTGCCTTTGTTTGCCATTCAGATAACAGCCACATTATTGTAGCAGATGTAAATTTATTACGCGCATATGATAAGTGGAATAGTGCTATTTTTTCTGGCTTAGAGCTAGAATGGCAACAGGCATTACAGTGGCTAAAAGGCGAGTTATTAATAGGTGATCAGCAAGCCGCAAATATTGAACAGCTGATACCAAGTTGACTAATTAACCGGTGACTTTTTTTCGTAGGTGATAAAAAATGAAAAATTTATACTAAAAAGCAAACCATTAGGTTTGCTTTTTTATGTTCAGGGAAGAACGGTGTGTCACGATCACATGGTCGCTCCTAGCCATTCATGGCTTCACGACATTAATACATCCATGTATATCGATGTGAAAGAGTGACGATGTTTAGGTCTATCTCAGACATTTTGTCTTTTGATATAGTAGTGTTTTAGACGTTTTTTATAGAGTTAATCTAAGTATTCAAATATTTTGAACACTCGGTTAACGCCACTAGCATTGCGCGCAATATTTACCGCCATAGTCGCTTGTGCTTTAGTGACCAAGCCCATCAAAAACACTTCACCATTTTCCGTTATCACTTTAATATTGGTTGCGTCTAGTTTCTCAGCGCCAAATAAAGAGGCTTTTACTTTTGACGTTAGCCAAACATCACTAGTTCTTGTGATAAAAGATGTGGTGTTGCTAATACGAATCTGGTTATGCAGTTGCTTAACGCCATTGACCCCATTAATTGTTTTAATAGCTTCATCGCGTAAATAGCTATTAGGTGCTTGCCCAATAACTAGCACACTGCCATTAACACTAACCACTTGTAAGTTAGTATTGTCACTTAACGCGTCTATTTGGGTGAGTTTTGCATAGGCATCGATTTCAATTTTTTGGTCGTCTATTTGATTGCCCAAAGAACGATTATCCGTTGCCATGCTCGCACCACCAACAACGCCAACAACAGCAACAGCAACACAGCCTTGCAGTAACACAGTAAGGGTAATTATGCTGACAATTGATTTTATCGACATACTAAGCCTCAGTTTGTGGAAATAATGTAGTATCTATAATGTCACATAAACAATGAATAACCACTAAGTGCACTTCTTGAATTCGCGCTGTGCGACTTGAAGGCACACGAATTTCAACATCATTTTCACCTAGTAGGCCAGCAATATCACCGCCGTCACCACCGGTTAAGGCAATAATTGGCATATCACGAGAAACCGCAATTTCAATCGCTTTTATCACGTTGCGAGAATTGCCACTGGTAGAAATAGCCAGTAATACATCACCATTGTTGCCCAATGCGCGTACTTGCTTAGAATAAATTTCATCAAAATGATAGTCATTACCAATAGAGGTAATGGTTGAGCTGTCGGTTGTCAGGGCAATGGCTGGCAACGGTGGACGTTCTGTTTCATAACGATTTAATAGCTCGGCGGAGAAATGCTGAGCATCAGCAGCCGAGCCACCATTACCACAGGCCAATATTTTATTGCCAGCTAATAGACTTTGTACCATCGCTATTCCAGCTTGTTCAATTGGCCCTGCTAATAATTCGCTGGCGGCAATTTTTGTTTGTATGCTTTCAGTAAAATTACTTTTTATGCGTTCTAACATGGTGGACTTAGCTCCGTTATTTAATTTCTTAAAGGGCATTGATTAAAAGGCATTTTTAAGCCAAGTAATTGCTGGGTTATTAATATCGCCTTGCATAGCGATAACATCGAATCGGCAAGGGGTATTATATTCATTTAATCCGGCCTGTTGCAGATAAAATGCCGCACATTGTTTAATTTTTTGCTGTTTTTTAATAGAAACAGCAGCAATAGCGCCGCCAAAGTGATTATTTTTGCGATACTTCACTTCTACAAAGACCCAAACATCATTTTCACTCATGATTAAATCAATTTCACCACGGCGATTTTGAAAATTACAGGTCTGTAAGACTAGACCCTGTTGGCTTAAATAGTGGGCCGCTAATTGCTCACTATTTTTACCTGTAGTCACTGTGTTGTTCTTATTAGTCCATAGCAATTTCTTGTACCTTGCTGCGACTGTATTTGCCCCAAATTAGGCTGCGGGTCAAAATATTATCAACACCCAATTGTAATATACCGGTTTGACCATAATGCCGGACATAAGTTTTATTTTGCATAGCAGAAATCTTGTCTACTAAGGCTAAACTGTCAAAACCCATGGCAAAAATACTTTGTAAGCTGTCACTGCGATTAGGCCAAAGTTTTTTTGCTTGTGCCGCTAAGACTTGGTTTTGTTGTTTACTTTTTAACTGCCAAGGCATTTCGGTAAATATTAAACCAGACAAGTCACGATTATCACTCTTATCTATTTTAGAGCTGTGACTGCGTGAGCTGGCATAGACCGGAATTATATCAGCAAAAGGGCTAATATTAACGTCGATATAAGGTTTTAAAAGCTTGGTTTCTAGCGGCAAACCCACTACGTAAATCATATCAATATCTCGACGATTACGTAATTCACTTTGAATGGAATATTTTATATAGCGATTTAGCTCTTTTGTTCTTTGCTGGCTTAGATCAACGCCAAGGCTAGCTTTAAGTTGATTTTGCATTTTAGCATCGCTATTAAAAAAGACAATTTCTGGCGCCTTACCGGTGATATGTTGCCATTGTTGGCTGAAGGTCTGCGCGATGCGACGACTGGCATTGTCTTGATGGCTTAATATTATTGGGTATTGATAATGTTGACGACTGAGTGTAGTAGCCGCTTGTATCGCTTCATCTTCTGGTCGCATTGATAAAGCAACTTGATGAGGCAGTAAGGCAATAGCTGATGGTAAATTAAGCAACAATGTTGGTGTTATTATCTCAGTTTGGGCTAAATAGCGCTCAACATTTTCTTTTAGTAGCGGGCCTATAACATAGTCGATGTTTAGCTCAGTTAGCTTGGCATTTAACGTAGTCATATCTAAAGTTGTTGAATCAATAAAGTGTAAAGTTTTAGCGCTATTGATATTGTAAGCCGCCAGTACACCTTGTTGCGCTACTTTGCCGGCGCGTTCTTGCTTACCTGAAAGCGGGATAATAATGGCAATGTTTTGATATTCGTTAGTTAATGTTGGCGCTTGTTGGCGTAACCTTGTCACAATATATTCTGCAGGGTGGCTGCTAAACTCTCGTTGCCATTGGCGTAAATAGCGTTTGAATCTGGCATGGTCATCGCCAAATTGATTGGCAAAAGCAAGCAGTTTGCTCCAACCTTTAAAGTTCGGTGGCGACATTTTAATTAACTGTTGGTGCTGCCAAGGTGATAATTGACAAAGTTGTTGCCAAATAATGTCAATATCGTATTCAGTTGCCGGTGAGCTTTCAGCAAAGGCTCTTAAGTTCGCATCTAGTGCGGCAATGGGCAGGTTTCTTTGTGTTTGCACCTGAGTTAATGTTTGAAAATAGTCAAGGCGGTGAGTCAGTTGCGCTTTTTCTTTAATATTATTGGCGTTTTCGAGTGCTAGATAAGCATCAGGTATTATTGCCAAGGCTAAGAAACTTTTAGCCTCAATAATAGCTAGGCGATATTGCTCTATTGGCGATGGCGCTAAACCATCGAGTTGCTTAGCTAACCAAAGCGCTTTATGGGGTTTAGCTTGTGCTAGATATAACTCACTGGCGTTTAATAACGAGTTAAGGGCTTCATCCTGTTGGTTGGCTGAAACTTGTGATGCCGCTTGCGCAACTAGTTGCTCAGCGGTTAAATTTGTTGCAAGCGCTTGCATAGTTTCAGCTTGTTTTTCAGCTGACTCTGCTGGTTTACTTGGCTTAGTTGTTGAACAGCTAGCCAAAATAGCGACTGTTATAAACGCACAAAGACCACTTTTATAAGATGAAAACCAATTAGTGAGTGTCAAAGTTAATAAATCCATACTTTTTAATAGTGCTTTATAATAAACTTCATCCTCTTCAGTCTCAACACAAGTATTTTATTATGTCGGATTCTCAAATTCAGCCCAGCACCTTATATATAGTTGCCACACCTATCGGTAACCTAGGTGATCTTAGTCAACGGGCGCGGGATATACTCGAACAGGTCGATATTATTGCCTGTGAAGATACTCGGCATACCCAACGTTTGTTATCAGCTTATGCGATTAAAAATAAAACCATGTCGATGCATGATCATAACGAACGTCAGCGCCAAGAACAAATTGCCATCTTGTTAAAAGAAGGAAAAAGTGTCGCCTTAGTGTCAGACGCTGGCACACCGTTAATTAGTGACCCGGGTTTTCATTTAGTACGCCATTGTCGCCAACAAGGGCTGCAAGTTTCACCCATTCCCGGTGCTTGTGCCGCTATCGCTGCGCTGTCTGTCGCCGGTTTACCCACTGATAGATTTACCTTTGAAGGTTTTTTACCGTCAAAAACAGGTGCGCGACAATCAACATTAAACGAACTGGCCAACGAACCCCGAACTATGGTGTTTTATGATGCGCCGCGCCGTGCCATTGATACCGTTGAAGACATCGTTAAAACTCTTGGTGGTGAACGCTATGTTGTGATGGCGCGAGAATTAACCAAAACTTTTGAAACTATTCATTCAGACACCGCGGCAAACTTATTAGCTTTTTTACAAGCAGATCCTAATCAGCTTAAAGGTGAAATGGTGCTGATCATCGAAGGGAAAAAAATTGATCCCAATGATATTCCCGCTCATGTGGTGGCAACACTGAAGTTACTCTTGTCAGAAATGAAGCCAAAAAGAGCTTGCGCTATTGCGGCAGAAATTCATGGCGTGAAGAAAAACGCACTTTATGAATATGCTTTAGCAATGAAAGAGTAACTGTTTAGGTTATCTCTATCGGCTGAATGGTGTAGTTACTATTTTTTTGGCCGATATCTTTTACCGCTATAAAGCTCTCTCTGCTTTTAAGCTTTTGTAAGTAGGCTTGAGTTTGTGGCTGATAATGCTTGGCTAGCCCGAGCAGTTCGCCTAAGTAAAGCGCATAACCGACACTAATGTCGGCAATGGTGAAGCGATTGTCGACCAAATAGTGATGGTTTTCTAAATGGATGTTTAAGCGCTTTAAGCGCGCTAAATACCAAATAGCATAGTCTTTAACTACTTGGGGCTGTTGGCGCTCAGGCTTTTCAAACTGGCTGTATCGCAAGACTAGAGTCTGTGGAAATGTCAGCGTAGCATCACTACTAAATAGCCAATTCAGGTAGGCACCGTATTCTGGGTGTGTTATGGCTATATTCAAATGAGTTTGAGGGTAACGCTCTGCTAGGTATAACAACATTGCACTTGATTCGGTCAGCGTGGTATCACCATCTTTAAGAAAAGGTACTGTGCCTAAAGGGTTAGTCTTTAAATAAGCTTGGTCTAAAAAACGCGGTGGGAATGCCAATGTATGTAAGGTGTATTCAAGCTGCATTTCTTTTAAAGCCCACAAAACACGGAGTGAGCGGGTGTTGTGGCAGTGCCAAAGTTCAATCATAAATAAAGCCTAAGTCATTTTTTAGCTTACTATAACAGCAGATTTATACCCGTGATATTTAATTTAGACCTAAGTGAATATATGGGGTAGAATGCGCCCCGAGTTGACGAGACAATCGCTGCTTTGTCGTTGTATCACTTATTTTTAATAAGCGGTAAACAGATAGAGGGGAGGAAAGTCCGGGCTCCAATGAATAGGGTGCCAGGTAACGCCTGGGGGGCGCGAGCCCACGACAAGTGCAGCAGAGAGAAGACCGCCGATGGTTACTTTTTCGAAAGTTTCACAGGTAAGGCTGAAAGGGTGCGGTAAGAGCGCACCGGATTGCTGGTAACAGTAATTGCAGGGTAAACTCCACCCGGAGCAAGACCAAATAGGGTTTCATGACTATGTTAACGCAAGTTCTCATAGTATAAGCGTGGTTCGCGTGGAAACCGGGTAGGTTGCTTGAGCTATAGAGCGATTTATAGCCTAGACGAATGATTGTCACTCTTCCTTGGAAGAGATACAAAACCCGGCTTATGCGTCATCTCAACTATTTTACAATAAGCCTCGATAGCAATATCGAGGCTTTTTTGTGGGTGAACACTTATTTGATAGATAGTTGATTAGATGGGTAGAGTTTAACGAATACCAATTTGATTAATGATCTGATCATTTCACTTCACTTCACTTCACTTGGTTAAAATAGCCCACTACTGCATTGTTTATTTATTTAATAATTATCACAACGAGTTATTAAAATAAATGCCTTATATTTGGTCGTTTTTCCTGCGATATCTTCATATGAAGCCTTGATTTGAAAGAGTTGGGCTTTTTCTATCCCAAAAGATAATATTTATTAGTACACTTATGCTTTAGTTATCAAACGGCATTAACAAGGTTTTTTATGGTAGCAACAGCGCATGCACTTCACATATTGGTTAAGCACAAAGAAATAGCAGAAGGTATTATTGAGCAGTTAGGTAAAGGCGCTAAGTTTCAAACGTTAGCTAAAAAATATTCGTCATGTCCGTCTGGTAAAAAGGGTGGTGATTTAGGCGAGTTTAAACGAGGTCAAATGGTACCGCAGTTTGATAAAATAGCCTTTAATGGCGCAATATTAAAGCCTCACCTCGTTAAAACTAAATTTGGTTGGCATGTCATTAAAGTACTGTACCGGACGTAATTTACAACAATTTTTTGAGTACAGACTCTTTTCAAAATATCTTTCACAAGACATGGCAGTTCAAGGCTAACCGCGGTTATCTAATCTTAAAGCACTGACTCTAACAAGTTGGGACTTTTTTGCATCTACACTTTAAGGATTAATAATGAATGAATTTGTTGGTAAGTGGCGCATCATCGATATGGAAGTTTGGTCACAAGACATGGTAGATTTAGTTGAAGAAGCTTATTTTCACTTTAATGAAGATGACCAAGGACAATTTACCTTTTGTGCAGTTGAAGGTGATATGGACATTGTTGTGAATACACGAATACCCGAGTTAGAATTTTCATGGGAAGGCACTGATGATGCAAAGCATGTTAGTGGTAGAGGAAAAATTGAGTTTCTAAGCCCTTTTGAGGGTGAAGGTATTATTTATATTCATAACGGAGATAGATCAGCGTTTAGCATCAAACGAAAGGAACAATCTGTGCCTGATAACGTTGTGAAATTTAGGTAGTTTAATGGCAGCTAAGCTTAGCTAAAGCGAAAAACTCGTTACCCCTGACGTCAGCTTCAAGCTTTTGATAGTCTGCCTATCCTAAATCCTATATGGGTATTAATAATAGGCAGTTATACCCGTTCCATTAAGTTTGTGATCTTGTTGTGCGCAGGAAAAATAACTCAAGGTAAGGCGCTCGATTGAGCAATAGCGGGCTATTGGGAGTGAGAGCAACACAGCATTGAGCTATTTTAACTAGTACAAGTGAGCAATAACTTAATGGGATTGGTATTACACAGATTTTGTTACAGGGTCTACTTAACTGGTTCAGATCATGTGCCTGCTTTATACGAATATCAAGCTCTAAACACTTTTAATGTTTCCCGTTTTGCTTTTAATGTTGTAGGTACTGCTAAGCTGATAAACGAATACTCAGGGCTTGCTCTAAACTGCTGGCTATACTGCTTTTGAAGAGCTTAATATTCTGATTAATAAATTCATATTTCAGAGGTGATTAATGGTTTCTCAAGTCAGTGGTTATAAATATTACTTTTTAACTTTATTTCACTAAAGTAGATATTAAAACTGTATTTTTTGTTTTTAATTCAGCGCGAACTAAGTCTAAAACAAGACAAGGACATGGCACGTTACGTGATTTTTTAAATGACACGAATATGAAGGGTTTTGTTTTTAATTTACTGTTTTATAAGGATATTTTATGTTCTATTCGTATGTGATGTACCATGCGACGGCTCACATTTCTCAATACTCACTTTCGACAAGCAGTGTGAAGTTTGAAAAGGGAGGGGATTGCTGATAACGTACTAATATTATTAATAAAAAAGTGTGTTTTTCCTCACTTAATTTCGAATTTTATTTTGTATTAAACCGAAGTGCGCATTAATACGCTGTTAGCACTATAAGGAGTTTCAGTTGAGTTTGGGAAATCAAATTACAGGTAAGTTAAATAGCATTGAGGATTTTATTGAAAAATCTTCAATTTACTTATTTCCTCTGAAGATATTAGGTTGGATAGTCTTGCTTGTAGCCTTGATTATTACTAATTTTATAGCAATTGGTAAATGGCCTGTATCCGCCCTATCTAAAAGACTTAGTAAAAGAGAGTTAGCTTTAGGCGATCCCATTAATATAACTGCTGATAATGAACTTCAGAAAATAGTTTCTGAACAAGCTACTGTGTTGGTAGATTTTTGGGCGGAGTGGTGCGGTCCTTGCCTTTTAATGAACAATACCATAAATACCATAGCGCAAGAATATGCAGAAAGGGTGGTGGTTGTTAAAGTTGATGTGTCCTTAAACTCAACGCTAAGTAAGTTATACGCAGTAAGAAGCTTACCTACTGTTATAGTATTTAAAAATGGTGATGAAATAATTAGAAAAAGTGGCTCATTAACAAAACGTCAGCTGATGGAGCTAATCGGACAAAAATAGTGCTAGCAAGCGCTTTAAACGGAAAATAACAGCAGCTAAATTTATTGCTCTTGATAAGCCATCTGCCGCTGATAAATGGGTGAATGATGTATTTAATCAAACAGATTTACTTGGATCTCAACCTGAAATGGGCTGTGCGGTTCCTGTGTTATTAGGTTCAAGTTACCGAGAAATAATATTTGCTAGCTATCGTATTGTCTATAAAATTTAAAATGAGATTAAAATTTTAATATTATGAAATAGTCGTCAGCTGTTGGGTTCAGGTGATATTGCGCTATAAGCTATTTAATAGAATAAAAATCAGTTGGCTGTTTTCATTCCTCAACATTATAGCTAACTAATTTTTGCCGATTAACAGGGCGATATATGCCGTAATAGTATCGGAGTTGTGCAATTAGAATAGTGCTATCTTGGTATTTATAAACGAGTCTCTGTTCATCGTTTATTCTTCGAGACCAATACCCTGATAATCCGTGCTTCAAAGGCTCTGGTATTAATACGTTTCAGTATTTTTTTGTCAGTGGTTTGCCAATAGAGATACTGTTCCCAAGCTTTTTTTGCAAATGTTAATTTCATTCAATAAGATCCCTGTCAGTGCCATTACCTGCTTCAAGTTCGGCAATAGAGTTTAAAAGGCTTTTAGCATTTGCTGGAGATCTAAGTAAATAAGTAGTTTCTTGCATGGCGTTATAATCTTCTAACGACAGCATTACTACTGGAGCTTCACTTTTACGGGTAATAATAATTGGTGCGTGATCATTACAGACATGCGCCATTGTACTTGCTAAATTTGCTCTAGCGGCTGTATAACTTATTGCATCCATGTGTAATTCCAAAGTATTCATGTACGTTTATTGGTACAGGTGTAGCGCCTCGGCATATAAGTTACTCAAAAGGACAAATAACAGTTGGTTTTTGCTCCTTCGTCGCTTATTTTAACCCACTGTTATTTGTCTCTTAGTGAGGCGTTATATTTTTTTTAATGTTGGAGTATCCGAATGGCTCAAGGCAACAATAAGAAATTACTAACCAAGAAGGTTCGTAAAGGTGATAAAGGTTATCCAATAGCAACGATTGCTTTTTATGGCCCAAACAATGATCTTGCAACAAAAGTCGTTTGCGCAATAATAAGCCATGAAGATGCAGAAGCTGAACCAATGAAAAAGTGGTTTTCTTCATCGGACTTAAGAAAATCAGAACAGGTTATCAGTGAAATATTACGTTTCATTGATGAAAACAGAGTGAAATCCGTTAGTATGATACAGGAGATAATAGGCTGCCCTCATGAAGAAGGAATTGATTATCCTGAAGATGGTTATTGCCCTGAATGCAACTATTGGAAAGGCCGTGATAGATTCAGTGGTGAGGTGGTGCATTAAAAATATAAGTCACTTAAAAGGAAAAAGTAACAGTTGGCTATTTGCTCCTTCGTCGCTATTTTCAGCAACTATTATTTGTCTCTTAATGAGGCGTTATCAATAAAAATCTAATCCAATGTATTGCTTACAATATATTTGTTAATGTCTCGAATATGGCAAAAGCTGCCGTTTAGAAATTTAATATCAACGGCAGCTATGAGCCTTGAATTCAACCAGTGGATGCAATACAGGTTAAATTTCTCTGCTGGTGTTTCATATTCTAATACTGATAACGACAGAAAATTGCTTACAGTCGCCATTACAGGAATTAAACCTAATGTTAGCTTCTAGTGATTAGCAGACCTAAAGATAACCTGATTTTCGATATCTGAGATGAAAAATTTAAGACGTTATGAATGAAAAGCCTGTAAATCGATAAATTAAAAATTATTATAAAATCTGGTTTATGCGTCAGCTTAACTATTTTACAATCAGCCTCGATAGCAATATTGAGGCTTTTTTGTCGGTAAACACTTACTTGAGACATACTTGAGACATAGTCGATTAGATTGGTATAATACCAATTTCACTAATTTCCTGATCACTTCACCTGGTTAAAATAACCCACTACGGCGTTATTTATACCTGTACCTTGAAGTGGCGCGGGTATATGGGTCTAAACACAGTAATATCTGGCAAATAAATTTTGCATATAGAACAAATTGGCAGCCAGTCTTTTTTGATTTTAATATTACTGGTTGCTGGCTTAATTTTGCTAATGTTTTTTGTTAATCTTATCGCCCCCCTCGCTGTAAATACCAGGGAGGTTGCATTAAACACCACAAAGGTAGAAAAGTTAACATGCCCAACAAAGCAATTTTACTATGACAGAAAAACGCAACGAGCGGAAAGTACCGTCCGGAAGAATTGCTCGCTTCGCTAAACTTGGTGGTTTGGCCTCAGCTGTGGCCGGCAATATTGTTAAAGGCGCTACAAAACAAATGCTCAGTGGTCAGCGGCCATCATTAACTCAGTCCTTACTTAATATCGACAATGCTGTATCTATCACCAAGCGTCTAGCACATATGCGCGGCGCAGCCATGAAACTGGGTCAACTACTCTCCATGGATGCAGGTGAATTACTGCCGGTTGAATGGGAACCCATTCTTTCACGGCTGCGCCAAGAAGCTGACCCCATGCCTAAGGCGCAATTACTCAAAACCCTAGAAGCGTCTTGGTCAAAAGATTGGCATCAACAATTTAGTTATTTTTCATTTGCCCCTATTGCGTCGGCAAGCATAGGTCAGGTTCACAGAGCAACACTAAAAGATGGTCGTCAGCTGGCGATTAAAGTCCAATACCCGGGCGTAAGAGAAAGCATTGACAGTGACATTGATAACGTCATGAGTTTACTAAAACTGAGCAATGTATTACCTAAACATATCGATTTGACTAGCTTGCTCGCGGAAGCAAAAGTACAACTTAAAAATGAAGCTAATTATTTGCAGGAGGCCGAATTTCTTAAGACTTATCGGGCAAATCTGTGCGACGACCCTCGTTTTATTGTGCCCTTTGTCGTTGACGAGCTGACTGACCAAAATGTACTTGCGATGGAATACATTGAAGGCTCTCCTATCACTGATATTAGTACCATGAGTACTGATATTGTCGATCGAGTATGTAGCCAGTTAATGCACTTAACCTACCAAGAGCTGTTCACCGATAAACTCATGCAAAGTGACCCCAACTTTGCCAATTTTTTGTATCAAAGCGATACACAAAAAATAGTGTTACTCGATTTCGGCGCTTGCCGGCAGATTTCTCAGCAGACCTCAGTGCATTATCTCGCTATGGCTGATGCTATGCAGCGCCAAAATACTAACGACATGCGTTCAGCCCTGTATTCGCTTGGTTTAGTTGACAATAATATGAGTGCTGTGGCTATCGATACTGTGCTAAAGGCGTGTTTTGAAGCTAGTGATTGCTTGCAAAGTGATACGGGCTATAACTTAAAAAAACAACAGCTCATTAAGCGTATTCAAGAGGTAACTATGCCCTTAATTACTGATAAAACAGCCGCAGCATCTCCTATATTTGAGGTTGCATTAGTGAATCGTAAAGTGACAGGCATGATATTGCTAGCCAATAAGTTAGGTGCAACACTGGATTTTAAAGGTGCACTTGCTCCTTACTTAATGGCAAGTGCAAAGCAACCGAACGATGAAACATGACACAAAGTTGGCTGTTCAAAACGGAACCTGACGCTTTTTAAATGCTTTTAAATTATTCATCTTTTGTTGAGCTAACACATAAGTCAGCTCAACTATTTTAGTCCTAAATATGTCGACACATTTAGGCTTAAAAGTGTCACGGTGCTCTACTTAAGTTTGGTAATAAAAACACCCAATCGAGTGTGAAAAAAGGCCAGAAGCTTAAGCCACAGGCCTTCATTAAAAACGGTCAATATATGCCCGAACAGGGCACTCATACCAATTTGATTAATTAAGTGATCTACTTTTTCATGAGGAAAAATGGATAAATACGAGGCATAAAATTTAGTCAGTAGTTATTATACTTATAAATTTTATAACGCTGTAGTTATTCATTTTAACCATTAAAAATGAGCAGGTAATTAATCAACTTGGTATTACTAGTCATCAAATCTATACACAATATTTCGCAACATTACCCATACACGATAAGCCGATTATCAGCTAACTAACTCTAAACCTCTGTATTTAGATAAACATGATAATCCGACTTTTACAATTGGGCTAATGCTAGTTTTATGGTGGGGGATAATTGTGAACCATCGCTATCAGCATACTTTGTTATGTTTGCTTTCATTGAACGTGCCCAAAATTTCTTTACGTGATTAGCAACTATTTTAGCCGTTTCTTCGTCAGTTTTTTTGTAATTATTATTATTAGCAATTTGGTTGAGCATACTAACTAGATTGTCAATTTGAGAACTACTCATCACTATTTTCCTATTTATTTATTTATTTATCGAATTTGGTATAGAAAGTATGTCGACCAGGGCGAGCAAAGCCAATTAAATTAAGTTTAGCTTGGTTTGCCAGGGTTATTGCTAACCTAGTGGGCGCTGAAACCGCGACTAATGTGGCGATATTAACGCTAGTTACTTTTTGTACCATCTCATAACTTGCTCTGCTTGAAATGACAACAAAGCCGCTTTGGGTGTTGATGTTACGCAGCGCTAAGCTGCCAATTAATTTGTCTAAAGCATTGTGCCGACCGACATCTTCACACAAGAGGGTAATCTTGCCAGTACCGTCACACCATGCTGCACCATGCACTGCACCGGTTAATGCTTGTAATTTTTGATGCTCACTTAACTGTGACAGTGCATATTGAATGACTTGGGATGAGGGTAGCGCTTGTGGCGTTACATCCTTAATTGGCCGAATCGCTGTCTCCAGTGATTCACTACCACATAAACCACAGCCGGTGCGGCCAGTAAGGTTACGTCGGTGTGATTTTAAAGACATCATACGTTCAGAGCTAATCTCAATACGTACTTCTATGCCTTTTTCACTGGCTACCAGCTCAATATCATACATTTCAGCGGCATTATTAATAATGCCTTCAGACAAACTAAAGCCTAAAGAAAACTCATGTAAATTGGCTGGTGAGGCCATCATAACCGCGTGAGAAATGCCATTATAAACCATGGCAATAGGCACTTCTTCTGCGATACAGTCAAGTTTTTCTTGCTCTTGCCCACTACTTTGCTGCCAATAGTGAACAGGTAGTGTTAAATAACTCGCTTGCAATTTTGGTTCGTCTTCCAATGTCAAACTTAACTTCCTATAGTGGCTTTTTGTTTTTTAGGTGAACGTTTAAAGTGCTCTTTTTGTTGTGCACTGAATTTTTTATAACGCGTCTGCCAAGCTGACGGTGAAGTGACTTTTTCCACTTGCACAGCGGTGACTTTATATTCAGGGCAATTAGTTGCCCAGTCCGAACTGTCGGTGGTAATAACGTTGGCGCCACTAATTGGGTGATGGAAGGTAGTGAATACCACACCGCTTTGCATACGCTCACTGACTTTAGCTTTTAGTACCGTATCACCCGCGCGGCTGCTAATGCCTAACCAGTCACCATCATTAATACCTCTTTCTTCGGCATCATTAGGATGTATTTCAAGCAAATCTTCTTGGTGCCAAGTTTGGTTAGCGGTACGTCGTGTTTGTGCGCCGACATTATATTGACTGAGTATTCGCCCCGTGGTTAATAATAACGGAAAGCGCTTGTTTGCGCGATCTTCACTAGCAAGATAGGGCGTAATGGCAAAACGCCCTTTGCCAATGGGAAAGCTGTCCACATGCATGATGGGCGAACCATCAGGAAACTCTTCGTTACAAGGCCACTGAATACTGCCCTGTTCGTCCAATTTCTTATAACTTACCATACTAAAGGTAGGTACTAATGAGGCTATCTCATCCATTATTTCTGAAGGATGTTGATAATTCATCGGGTAACCTAAAGCATTAGACAGCTTTTGAGTGACTTCCCAATCGGCGAATTTTGCCAATGGCTTCATCACTTTACGCACCCGATTTATGCGTCTTTCTGCATTGGTAAAGGTACCATCTTTTTCTAGAAATGAAGAGCCGGGTAAAAATACGTGGG
Organism: Colwellia sp. C1TZA3; assembly: GCF_007954265.1. Lineage (GTDB taxonomy): Bacteria > Pseudomonadota > Gammaproteobacteria > Enterobacterales > Alteromonadaceae > Cognaticolwellia. Next base: position 46,039 of record NZ_VOLS01000019.1, read on the forward strand.
CATATAGCGCGGTTTCATTTAAAAAAATGTCCTGAACAATCAAACATTCTAATGATGACAATGCCGCCTGTACATGTTGGGTATTAGGATCTGATTGTAAAATGTCTTCTCCTTGTACATACATGGCTTTAAACGTACCTTCAATGGCGGCATCAAACATGTTCGGAATACGAAAGCCCGGTTCGTTATCTAAACTTACGCCCCAACTTTTTTCAAACTTAGCGCGCAAGACATCATCACTCACATGCTGATAACCAGGGAGTTCCTGTGGGAATGAACCCATATCACAAGAGCCTTGAACATTATTCTGGCCACGCAATGGATTAATGCCTACGCCCTCACGACCGATATTACCTGTGGCTAATGCTAAGTTTGCTATACCCATAACCATGGTTGAACCTTGGCTATGCTCGGTAACGCCTAAGCCATAATAAATGGCACCATTTTTTGCCTTGGCAAAAGCACGAGCAGCAATACGGACTTGTTCAGCATTTACGGTGGTAATACCTGCCATTGCTTCGGGTGAGTTTATGTCATCAAGAATAAATTCACGCCATGCGTTATATTCATCGGTGCGCTGCTCAATGAAATTTTTGTCCTCTAAGCCTTCACTGATAACGACGTGCGCTATGGCATTGATCATAGCAACGTTAGTACCAGGTTTTAGTGGCAGATGATGATTAGCACTGATGTGAGCGGTATTAAGTAAATCAATGGTTCTAGGGTCAACAACAATTAACTCTGCACCTTGGCGTAAGCGTTTACGTAACTGCGAGGCAAACACTGGGTGAGCGTCAGTTGGATTGGCGCCAATAACCATAACAACATCAGATTGCATCACTGAGTCGAAGGTTTGTGTGCCGGCAGACTCACCAATAGTTGCTTTGAGTCCATAACCTGTTGGCGAATGACAAACACGGGCACAGGTGTCGGTATTATTATTACCAAAAGCAGCGCGGATCAATTTTTGTACTAAATAGGTTTCTTCATTGGTGCAGCGAGATGAAGTAATACCGCCAACACTTTCACGGCCATATTTAGCCTGAATGTTTTTAATTTTATTGGCGGCAAACTCTAAGGCTTCATCCCAACCGACGACTCGCCACTCTTCATCAATGCTGTCGCGCACCATAGGTTCAGTGACGCGGTCTTTATGAGTCGCATAACCAAAGGCAAAGCGGCCTTTTACACAAGAATGACCTTGGTTGGCTTTACCGCCCTTGTAGGGCACCATGCGTATAACTTCTTCGCCTTTCATTTCAGCTTTAAAAGAACAACCAACGCCACAATAAGCACAAGTGGTGATAATACTGTGCTCTGGTTGCCCTTTATCAATCACTGATTTTTCCATTAGTGTTGCCGTCGGGCAAGCCTGTACACAGGCGCCACAAGAAACACAATCAGAGGATAAAAAGTCATTTTCGCTGGTGCCAGCACTGACCTTTGAAGCAAAACCACGACCTTCAATCGTTAAAGCAAAGGAGCCTTGAACTTCTTCACAGGCTCTAACACAACGAGAGCAGGTGATACATTTACTGGGTTCGAAGGTAAAATAAGGATTAGAGTCATCAATTTTGGCATCAAGATGATTATCGCCATCAAAACCATAACGTACTTCACGTAAGCCAACAGCTCCTGCCATATCTTGTAATTCACAGTCACCATTACTTGAACAAGTTAAACAGTCAAGTGGGTGATCAGATATATAGAGTTCCATGATATTGCGTCGTAATTTTGCAATGTCATTATTCTCAGTAGACACCATCATGCCTTCTTTAACCGATGTTGTACAAGCGGTTGGATAGCCTCTCATACCCTCAATTTGTACCGCACATAAACGACATGAGCCAAAGGCTTCGATGTTATCAGTTGCACAAAGTTTAGGAATATTAATATCAGCTATTGCGGCCGCGCGCATCACTGAAGTACCGGCAGCAACGGTTATTTTTACCCCGTCAATCTCAAGACACACTGTTTGTGTTGAGGTACTGGCAGGCGTGCCATAATCTTTATTAAAATCGATGGGTTTATTAGACGTGGTATTAGTGGCTGGATCAAAATAATTAATCATGGTGGTTCTCCTGTGTGGTTAAAAAAAAGTCTTGAGGAAAATCAGTAAAAGCACTGCGCACCGGTATTGGCGTCATACCGCCCATTGCACATAAAGAGCCATCAATCATGGTGTCGCAAAGGTCGTTAAGTAAAATCATATTTTCAGCGCGGCGCTCATCATTTTTTATACGATCAATAACTTCGACACCGCGCGTTGAACCAATTCTACAGGGGGTACATTTTCCGCAAGATTCAACTACACAAAATTCCATTGAAAAACGTGCTTGTTCAAGCATATCAACACTGTCATCAAACACGACAATACCGCCATGACCTAACACAGCAGAGGCTTTAGAGAATGCTTCATAATCAAGCAAAATATCTAGTTTATGGCTAGGTAAATAAGCACCTAATGGACCACCGACTTGAATAGCTTTTATTGGCCGATTGCTGGCGGTTCCACCAGAAAAGTCATCAATTAGATCTTTTAAGCTTGAGCCAAACGGCAGTTCAATTAATCCACCTTGTTTGACATTACCTGCAAGTTGAAAAGGTAAGGTGCCTCGTGAACGATTTGTGCCATATTGTTGGTAGGCGTGACTGCCTTCACTCATGATAAAAGGAATAGCGGCTAGGGAGAGTACATTGTTAACAATGGTGGGTTTACCAAATAATCCTTCTAAAGCCGGTAGTGGCGGCTTAAAGCGCACCATGCCCCTTTTACCTTCTAGTGATTCTAATAGGGCGGTTTCTTCGCCACAAATATAAGCTTCTGCGCCTAATCTCACTTCTAAATTAAAGCTTTTACCACTACCACAAACGTCATTACCTAAATAACCGGCTACACCAGCAACCTCAATAGCTTGTTGTAATATTGCATCAGCAATAGGGTATTCTGAGCGTAAGTAAATATAGCCTTGGTCAGCACCGACCGCTAATCCGGCAATAATCATGCCTTCAATCAGCATGAAGGGATCACATTCCATCACTAATTTATCCGCAAAGGTCCCTGAATCGCCTTCGTCGGCATTACAGACAATATATTTTTTATCCGCAGTAGCATCTCTTACCGTTTGCCACTTTATACCGGTAGGAAAAGCAGCGCCACCTCGGCCACGAAGGCCAGAGTCTACAACAGCGGTGACAATTTCTTGAGTCGATAACGCGATTGATTTTTGTAAACCTTTGAAGCCATCTAAGGCAAGGTAATCATCAAGCGAGACGGGATCAGTAATACCTGCACGGGCAAATGTAAGGCGAGTTTGTTTTTTTAGATAGGCAATGTTTTCGGTTAAGCCTAAGGCTAGCGCATGGCATTGTGGCTTTTCATGGAGGATATTCTGGCTAATATCTTCCATAATACTTGCAACATCAGCGGGTGCTACAGGGCCATATGCCATACGGCCTTGTGCTGTTTCTATTTCAACCATAGGCTCTAACCAAAATAAGCCACGCGAGCCATTTCTTATGACCTTTATGTCAAGATCATGCTGTGATAAATAGTGGGTAAATGCTTGAGCAACTTGATGTGCTCCTAAAGAAATAGCCGTACTTTCTCGTGGAATAAAAATTTTTGTTGTCATGGTCTATCTCACTTTAAATCGCTGTCGACATTAGAAAGAATTTGGTCAAATCTCTGATTAGAAATACGACCATAAAGCTCATCATTAATTCTAATGTTAGGGCCAGTTGCACAGTTACCGAGACAATAAACACTATCCAAGCTAAATTTTTTATCACTCGTCATTTGATGATAATCAATAGCTAAAAAATCTTTAGCGTGTGCTTCAAGTGCTCGACTCCCTCGAGCTTGGCAGGCCTCTGCACGGCAAATTTTAATTTGATATTTACCAGGAGGAGTTGTACGAAATTGATGATAAAAACTAATAACACCATGAATTTCTGCGGGCGTTTGTTTTAGCTTTGTCGCTATTCGCTCAATCGCTTTAGGAGCTATATAGCCCACTTCTTTTTGAATGGCATGTAATATAGGTAACAGAGAGCCTTCTTTATTTTTTAAAGAATCAATGATGTTTTCCACATTTGATAAGGGGGAAGAAAATTCTATTTTCATACTAACTCCGAAGGCCTGTTATAAAATATATATGTGAAACAAATTTCATATTTGTTATTGTTTTATAGTTCTTTATTACTTGACTATAGCAGCATTGCTTTAGTATAAGAATATGAACTTTTATTCATAAATAAGTGATTTTTTGGATGGCTTTAAAGACAAGGTTTGGCAGTTAAATATAAAATTTATCGGTCAACAGCTTTAAGTATTATCAGTTACTAGAACAGACAAAATACACAACAAAAAATATAACTAACAATATAACTAACAATATAACTAACAATAATATACAGGTGAAAAAATGACTAATAAAACAGCATTGGCAAAGAGAATTCAAATTAAGCCCGCATGGTCATTTTATGATGAGCAGGGTGAGTATGTAGACCCTAGACTTTTTGTCTTGCTTAATGCGGTACACAATGATGGCAAGTTGACGGTAGCGGCAACAAAACTAGGTATGTCGTATCGTCATGTCTGGAATGTACTAAAAAAATGGACTGACTTTTTTGGCTCTGACTTAGTCGAACTAAAAAAAGGCAAAGGGGCACTTTTAACGCCGTTAGGTGAAAAGCTACTTTGGGCTGAACAAAGAGCTCAGGCAAGATTTGAACCTCAGTTAATTAGCATAGCGTCAGAATTAAATTTAGAAATACAAAAACACTTAATGGTGAAAGACCCTCTGCTAAAAATTGCTGCAAGTTATGGTTATGCTGTGGCTTTGCTGCCTGATTTTACCAATAAATTTAAATTAGATTTGCAATATAAAAGCTATGAAGAGTCATTTAATGCGTTAAGTAAAGGTGAATGTAATATTGCCGCATTTCACTTACCCACTGATATTGTTAGCCAAAGCTTAATTGATATTTATAATAAATATTTTAAAGCTAATACCTATAAAGTCATTCGGTTTGTGACCCGTAAACAAGGCTTGATTGTTAAAAAAGATAACCCTAAAAATATCACTAAAATTTCAGACTTAATGCAGGATGAGGTTACATTTATTAATCGGCAAAAACATTCAGGTACACGCTTATTAATAGATGAATTACTGGCAAGATCATCTGTGGACGCTAAAAAAGTGATTGGTTTTGATAAATTTGAATTTACACATTCTGCCGTTGCCGCTTATGTAGCTTCAGGTATGGCTGATGTTGGTATTGGTATTGAAACTGCAGCTCGTCAATTTGGTTTGAATTTCATCCCATTAACTACTGAACATTATGTGTTAGTTTGTCATCACAAGACCCTGAAAGAACCATCTGTACAGCGTTTAATTGCGGAGATAAAAAGTGATAAGTTTCATGAGGAGGTATCAAAGTTAGCGGGTTATGAGTCTATTGCTTGTGGTGATATTGTGGATTTAGAAGATATGTTACCCTGGCAGGTTTAATTTTAAAGCGCTTGTTACCTTGATGGTCATGATAAAAATAAAACCGCTTTAAATAAATTTAAAGCGGTTTAAATTGCAGTTTACAAGTTAAAAGTATTAACCCTTAGGGTGTGTATTTTCAACATGGTGCTTAGCCTCTACAGGACGAATGGTTAAGTTGGCAAAGAAAGCAACAACTAACAAAGCGGCCATAGTATACATAGTGGTATTATATAGGCTTGGTGTTGGGTCAATAGTACCTGCTGGCACTAATTCCATTAACTTACTCACCGTAACTGTTTTTGCCGCCACAAGTTCATTTAACTGACTAACGGCAGAGCCAAATTTAGCCTGGAATACTGCAGGATCTATTTTTGCGACTAAGTCGGTTATGGCGTCATTAACCGACATATTTCTAAGATACGTAATAGCAAACGGACCTAAAACACCAGCGGTTGCCCATGCTGTTAACAAGCGACCATGTATACCACCGACATGTAAGGTACCAAATATATCGGCTAGATAAGCTGGAATAGTTGCAAAACCGCCACCATACATAGTGAATATAATCATTGTGGCACCGTAGAACATAAGTAACCAAACCGTTGATGGATCTGCACTTACTTGAGATGCAGCGTAAGGTATTGATAAATAAAGTAGCGTTCCTAACACAAAGAAAAAGTGGTAAGTGTTTTTTCTACCAATAAAGTCAGAAATTGAAGCCCAGAAGAATCTACCACACATATTAAATACCGAAATCATCAATACGTAAGTACCCGCAAAGGCGGCGGTAGCTACATCAGGTAGGGTCGAACCAAAAATATCAACCATCATGGTTTTAGCTACACCAATAACACCAATACCTGCCGTTACGTTGAAACAAAGAACAACCCATAATTTCCAAAATTGAGGCGTTTTCATGGCTTGGTCAATATGAACATCATTATGAGTGATCAAACTTTCTGCTGAAAAATCTTTTTCAGGTGGAGTCCAACCTTCGGGCGTCCATCCTTCAGCAGGGACACGATACGCAAAAGAAGCGACAATCATGACAATAAAGTAAACAATACCTAAGGTTAAAAATGTTCCTGCCGCACCGGTATCACCCGTACCTACAATATAAACCCCTGCATCACCAGGAAAAGCCATACTTGCGGCTTCACCAGCGGTTGCAACAATAACTTCTACTGTACCAGAAGCTGTTTCTGCAAAACGTTTACCCGCTTCAGTTATTAATTTTACCGCACCTTCTGTACCTAAATAAGTAGGAGCAACAGCATGGAATTTTAACAAAGCAGCAATAAGTGGAGCACCGATCATCGCACCGCCACCAAATCCCATAATGGCCATACCCGTAGCCATACCGCGTTTATCAGGGAACCAACGCAGTAAAGTGGAGACAGGTGAAACATAGCCTAAACCTAGACCACAGCCCCCAAGTGCACCATAACCTAGGTAAACAAGCCATAATTGATGGGTTGATATACCAATACTACCGATAATAAAACCGCCACCCCAAAGAAATGCGGCAGCAACACCAACACAGCGAGGACCGACTTTTTCTAGCCATTTTCCAGCGACTGCGGCAGATAAGCCAAGAAAAACAATAGCAACAGAAAATATCCAAACAACGTTACTTAAAGACCAATCTCCAGATGAACTCGTCACTACCCCTAATTCTTTAATAAGCGCAGGGTTAAAAATACTCCATGCGTAAACAGAGCCAATACATAAATGAATTGCAATAGATGCTGGTGGGACTAGCCAGCGATTAAACCCCGATTTAGCAATTATTTTATCTTTCATTAAGAAAGAGAAAAAGCCCCCACTTTTATTTGACATTATTTAATACCTTGTAGCTACAGCTTGATATAAATATTTATACACGTACAACTAGAACACGATGAATGGTAATGACAGCAGCTATTGATGTTCAAAATTTTTTTTGAGCATAAAACATACAATGCTTTACCGTTATTCTTTGTTCTAAATTATTCACAGCTAAGCTGTACCAAGTATAAAAAAAGAGAATAATTAAGCTGAATGTATGTTTTTATAAAAGCCTTAGAGTTAAAAACAACTAAAGTTTTTATATCTTTTTTTGACAATCAATTTAACTACCTTGCTTTTATTAACACAAGTATATGAATTAAATTGCATATATTGGTTTTTTATTACCAGAAAACTATAGCACTGGAGTATTGGCATTAAAATATGAATCAATATTCATATTCAGTGATGATTTTTGCTGGTTTAAATCAAAAAATTACATTAAATGAAAAATAGTAAATGAGTAGCGCTCAATCAACTAAGTGTGGTTCATGGCCTATTTTTGGATTAATGATACTTTCCGATGTGGCAACCTATCAAAGCCTCGTCAGTTGCAACAGATTAGATTTTAAATCAACTATTGAGAAGTATCGATAAAGAGTAATGTCATCATTTATCCATATTAATCAGCCAGAAAATAACAACAGGCTTAATTGAGCCTATAACAGATTTTATGTAGTGGACTGTTTTAAAAAAAGTCCTTTGAACGATCCTCAATCATAAATAAGCTTAGAGCTGATTGCTAGTTTCTTACTGGCATCGTCCATTTTGGGATACCGGTTCTATCAAAAAATAAAATGTTACTTTAGTTCAAGAGTAGCGATTATAACTAAGCGCACAGTTTAATGGTGCGCTTAGGTCACCAATCCTTTTCTATATATTTTTTTGTCTATTATTTTATAATCATATTCTTCAGGTAGTTTTTCACTTTCTCCAAGCACTAAAAAGCCACCTTTAAACAGTGAATCATTGATAGTCTTAAACACGGTTTTTTGTAAGCTGCGATTAAAATAGATAAGCACATTTCGACAAAAAATTAAATGAAACTCATTAATAGAATCATCAGTCACTAAATTATGCTGGAAAAAAAGCACTTTCTTTTTGATATGTTCTTTTATTTCAACAACCTTTCCTTCAAACTCAAACCAATTTCGTAACGGTTTTTTACCCATACTTTTTATATAATTTGCTTCAAAATCAGTAAAATCTTCTCTAGAAAATAAACCATTGCCCGCTTCTTTTAACACACGGGGATTAAAGTCAGTCGCATACACTAAACTTTTATCTAATAAACCCAGTTCATCTAACATGATGGCGATACTATAAGGTTCGTCACCACGAGAGCAACCGGCACACCAGACTCTTATTGATGGAAAAGTCTCCAGGTAGGGAATAACATCTTCTCTTAAGGTTTTAAAAACTTCGGGATTTCTAAAGAAAGTGGTGACATTTATTGAAAAAGAGCTAAGCAGTTTTGCAAATAAGCTTTCATCATTAAAAACTGTTTTTTTAAATTCGCTAAAGCTACTTATCATGCTTTGTTTCATGGTTAATTCTATTCTTCTACTTAAAGAGCCTCTATCGTAATTGATAAAGTCATACCCATAAGTGAGTTTTATGTTTTTTAAAAAAATTTCAAGCTCATCGGCTAAGTCAACCTCAGCACTTAACAGTGATTTAAGATATGTTGCTATCTCTTGAGATGTTAATATTTTGCTATGATTATTCGTTTCGATAGCATTTTCAAGCATAGCAGTAGCTTCACATTCTTGAGGATCAAGTATAATAACTTCACTATTATTTTGTTTTAAATCCACAATGCTCTGTGTGCCATCACTGCCATAGCCACACAAAAGTACGGCAACTAAAGCACTTTGATACTCATACGCCAAAGACTTAAATGTCGTCGTTATAGAGGGTCTTGAATAGCTGACATGAGGCGTACTATCTAAGTACATGTAATTATCTATAATGGTTAAATGATAATTTGGTGGGGCAATGTAGATACAATTAGTTTTTACCTGAGTATTGTGAACCGCTTCTTGCACTTTATATTGCGTCACATTTTGTACAATTGAGACTAAAAGACTTTTTTTATCTGGACTAAGATGCAAGACAATAAAAATAGCGATATCCACATAGGGTAGCTGTTTTATAAGTTCTAATGTCTTCTCAATACTGCCGGCACTGCCACCAAAAACTATTGCCTTAACCGGCGGTTTAGTTATAGAGACATCGACCTCGTAGTGATTGTTTTTTAAACTGTTTTTTATGCCTAATTTTGATAAATACCCCCATAAAGCACTATGGGTAGTTTCAATAGTGATCTGATTTTTCATTTTCAAAAATAATTTTACTAGCCAATAGGGTATTGAATCAATAGATATAAAACTTACCTCATAGGTAATGTTTTCTAAATTTAAGGATAACTCTCTTTTCAACACGACTGTATCTGAAACGTCAATAGTGTCTTCAATCAGTATTTTTTTTATATTATTTTTTAAGGCAATATGTAACATATTTATCTAATCCAGCTTTTCATTATACCCAATAAAATATCCATTTTTAAAGGTTTTGATATATAGTCATCACACCCGGCTTCGAGTGCTTTTACTCGGTCTTCTGCCATCGCTTTTGCTGTCACGGCAATAATAGGAATATCTTTTGTTTTAGCATTACTTTTAATGATTTTTGTCGCTTCGTAGCCATCCATAACAGGCATCATAATATCCATCAGGATCACGTTTATATCGCTATGTGCATCTAAAATTTCAACGGCTTCTTTACCATCACTTGCCGTTATAATTTCAGCACCCTTAGAGCCTAAGGCTTCACTCAACACATAAATATTGCGTATATCGTCATCAGCGACTAGAATTTTTGCGCCGCTTAAATCTATATCATTAATATTTTGTACTTTACCCTTACTCTTAATTTTTACCCTGTGCATAAAAATATCAACTTCTTCTAACAGTCTCTTTTGTGATGCCACGGTTTTTATGACTATAGTATCTGTGTATTGTCGTAATGTTTTCTCTTCGTCAGTACTGAGGTTTTTTCCGGTATAAATGATAATAGGAATTTGAATATTATTTGCTTTAATATACTCACATATCTCAAAACCGTTACCATCATTTAGGCCCAAATCAATAATAATGCCATCATAAATACCTTTATCTAACTCTTTAAGTGCTTCGGTTTTTGAAGAAACTCCGGTTGATTTAACACTACCGCTTTGGGTAAATTCAAGTAACGCTTCTCTTTGTGTGTCATCATCTTCCACCAACAGTAAGTCTTTGATTTTTTTGTTATTAAATGAATTTATTTTTTCTATAGCATTGGAAATGTCATGCCTAGCAACGGGTTTAAAGCTATATCCTATTGCGCCATGTGCTAATGTCTTTTTGGCTTTCTCCTCGCCTGAAATCACATAGACGGGTATTTTTCTCAGGCTTGGGTTCATTTTAAATTCTTTTAGTACATCTATTCCATTCATATCAGGCAGTCCTAAATCTAACAAAACCCCTTTTATTTCATACTCTTTTGCCAGTTGTAAGCCATCTTTACCATTGAGTGCTATTAGTGCATATTCATTTTCTTTATTGATTCTTGCTCTTAAAATATCAGCAAAATTTCTGTCATCCTCTATAATCAAAAATGCCTTGTCTACTGCTGTTAAAAGCTTTCTATCATCAATAATACTGTCGCTACTGGGCGTATTATCTTCTTTTAATGCTGTTGCTTGATGATTGTATATATCTCTTTCTTCATTTGCATTTGAATTTATAGCTTTATTCATCTTTGGGATGGTAATACTAAAGGTACTACCTTCATTAATCTTAGAGGTTACGCTTATTTTTCCCCCTAACATATGGATAAGTTCTTTACTGATAGACAGTCCAAGTCCGGTGCCACCGTAGGTTCTACTGGTACCACCATCAGCCTGTTGAAAGGCTTCAAAGATACTTTTTAATTTATCACTAGGTATACCAATGCCAGTATCGCTCACCGATATTTTAATGCTGTCATGGTCAACATTGTCTATATCTAAAGAGACTGTTCCTTGCTGGGTAAATTTTAAAGCATTAGAGATTAGGTTACGCACAACTTGCGCTAATTTAGCTTTATCGCTATTAATTAGGCCTTTATAATGATCTGAAGCAATGAATGCTAGATTATTTTCTTGTGCTTGATGTTCAAATTGTGTGCTAATTTCATCATTAAATGTGCTTGATTCAAATTCGTCTAGAATAACATCCATTTTTCCTGCTTCTACCTTGGAAAGATCAAGTATATCGTTGATAAGCCTCAGTAACTCATTGCCACTATTATGAATGATTGACGCTTTTTTAATCTCTTCTTTATCAAGATGTCCAAACATATCATCTTGTAACATATCTGAAAGTAAGATAATTGAGTTAAGTGGCGTTCTCAGTTCATGTGACATATTAGCTAAAAATTCCGATTTGTATTTGCTAGACATCGCCAAATCATCTGCTCGTTTGTCTAAAGTGTGCTGGGACTCTTCTAAGCTAAGATTTTTTTCTTCAAGTTGCTGATGCTGCTCTTCCATTTGAGAATTTGCTTCTTCAAGTTGTTGCTGCTGCTCTTCCATTTGAGCGTTTGCTTCTTCAAGTTGTTGTTGCTGCTCTTCCATTTGAGCGTTTGCTTCTTCAAGCTCTTGCTGTTGTTCTTGCATCTGTACATTTGCTTTTTCAATCGCTGCATTTTTATTTTGTGTTTCTTCGAGCAATATTTGAACTTTTTGACTTTGTTTAGCAGAAGACAGTGCGGTGGCAATAATCTCATTGGCTAATAAGAAAAACTCTGCAGCATTGGCATCAAAGACCTCACTAGAGCCTAGCTCTATCACGCCAAAAAGTTTATTTTGGTAGATTAAAGGGAAGGTATAGGTATTTAAAGGGGGCTCACTGGTTGTGCCTGTGTCTATTAGCAGATGTGTGCGTTTAATATTTTTTAGTTGTATTGGGCTTTTTTGACGTGCGACCTGTCCAACGGTACCTTCACCTAAGGCAAACTTGTTTGCTATCTCTTCTCGTTGCACATAAGCATAATTTGCATACTGCTTTAATGTTTCTGTCTCTTCATCAAAAATATATAATGAACCAATACCGGCGTTAAGATAGCTACATAAAAAATCAATTGATTTTCTACTCACTTCAACTACTTCAGTCTCAGTACTCAATACTTTATTTAAGGTGTTTACCCCTTCTTTTATCCAATTTTTATTTTTAGATTCAATACCGCTGTCTCTTAAGAGTTTTATTGCCGCACTTAAAGCACTTGTTATCATGCCTAGTTCGTCACTAGTTACACTCTCTGCTTTATCATCTTCAAATCTACCGGTTTTAAGAATGTCTATTTTGTTATATACCGCTTTGAGTCTGTTATTAAAATATTTATAGGTGACCACAGAAAAATAAATCAAGAAGATAAAAACAGTACTAAAAACGATAAATAAACGACTAAAAGCTTCATTATACCTAATGTCAGAAAGCAGGGTTGCTTGGTGCATCATTTTATCGTTATAGTTTAATATTTCATTTATCAAACCTTTTGACTGAGTAATATATTCTTTTGACTTTGTTGTAGATAGGACTAGTGCTTTTCGATTTGAGTTTTGTATTGCTAAGTTCAGTACTTCAGATTGCACTTGGTCATAGGTTCTAAGTGCTGATATTATCTGATCAATTTTTGTGTTTTTATCTTTATCTGTAATAGTTCTAAGTTTTCTCGTATCTCTCTGAACTTGAGATAAGTAGAAGTTTGAACGCTCAACCATCTTTTTAATTTCATTTGAATCAGGTGATAAAATTGACCGACCTGCATCTCGTACAGATTTTAAAATATTAGACTCTATACTAGATATGAGTGTTAATGTTTGTTGCTTCGACTCTATAGATTTAGTATCAGCCTTAGTCTTAATATTTGCTACAACGGCTAGCAGCTCTTCATTAATAATTAAAGCAAGTTCATCAGTGAGTGCATCAACAATTTTTATTTTATCTCTAGCATCAATACTCATTAGCGCTTTAGCTTTTTGATTTGAATTTTGTTTTGTTAAGTTATAAATATCCTCATAAATAGAGGAATACCTAGCATAAAGAGTTTTAATCGCTTCCAACTTTACAAGGTTTTCTTTATCTATCAGTATAGTTAAGTCAACAATATTTTTTTCAATATCTTTTTGGGCGGCCAAAAAGTCAGTGTTATACTCGCGCATCTCTTCTTGAGTTAATGATAATATGACGTTTTTTTCTGCTCTGTGCATCTCAAGTAAACTGACTTTTATATCTTTACTTAAAATAGCTTTTGTTGCATCTTCTTCTATCACTTTATTGAAATTATCATTCATCACGCTAAGGCTATATAGACCTAACGTCAAAATGATAATAATGCCCAGCATAGAAAAAAAACTCAGCAGAGTAATTCTTTTAATTAGTGTCATATTTTTGAACATCGGCACTTCCTTTTTATTATTTTTAGCACTTGATTTTTTAGCACTATAGCACTAATTATCAAGGAAAATAGATAAAAACAAGTAATCAGCTTTTAGCCATTTTAGTAACCAACGAAATACACTATTAAATAATACCAGCTAAATATTCAGCTAATTAACTAAGAAATTCAGCCGATGTTATATTATTTTTATTAAGCTTTTTAGCTTGTTGTACGCAGAGAAAATACATCAGAGTAACGCAGCCCTAGTGTATTTTAACCAGTATAAATGAGCCATAATTTAATAAAATTGGTATTGGGTCTCTACAGATTAATATTGCTAGCGTAGTTATTTGTAGTAGGCACGGCAGTAAAGCATAGGGATTTTTCAGGAAAGGTATTATGGGGTGTCTCGTTGGTATCCAATCAACAGTAGCGCGAGCAAGGATCATGCAGTAAAAAAGTAAAGGTAATGTAAGCAATAGTCGGACTCTGACAAAGAGAATAATTCGTGTTACGCTGCACTTGTATCTTTTGTTGTTTATTATCAAAATGTTATAATTAAGTTAGGCCTTAGTGTTAATATGTAAATTTATATACAATTAATTGTAATAATAATAAAAAAAGGAGTTGTTGTGGCAGATAAAAAAAATGAAAAGATCAATATTCTTATTGTTGATGATCTAAGTGAGAATCTTTACATATTAGACAATCTACTTAAACAATTGAAACTTGACCACTTAAGCACCCTAAAAGCATTCAGTGGCGAGCAGTGCTTACAAATTGCATTAAGTGAAGAGATCGATCTGATCATTTTAGATATACAAATGCCAGATATGAATGGCTTTGAAGTAGCTAAATTTTTAAAATCAAACGCTAAAACAAAAAATATTCCTATTGTTTTCTTAAGCGCAGCATTTAAAAAGGAAGAATTTGTTCGTCATGGTTTTGAACTTGGCGCAGTTGATTATTTTACCAAACCAATTGAAAAGTATAGCTTCTTATCAAAAGTAAGTGTTTATATAGAGCTTTTTACCAAACAAAAACAACTAGTTTTTTTCAACAAACATCTTGATTCCTTAGTCAATGAACAGACAGTAGGATTACTACAGAGTCAAAAAGAACTGAAAGAAACCAAGCAACGCTATTTCGACCTTTATAATTTGGCGCCTATTGGCTATTGTACACTGAGTGAGCAAGGACTTATTCAAGAACCCAACCTTACCGCGGCAAACTTGTTGGGGCTTGAGCAAAAAAAATTGATAAATAAGCTTTTTTCACATTTTATCCACATAGATTATCAAGAAACCTATAAAGTTTTTTTTAAAAAACTTTTAGCGTCTCACCAGTACACAGAGTGTGAATTGAAACTTGTACAACCTGATAAAACAGTATTTTGGGCGCACTTAAGTGCAACCATCGAGAAACATAACAATGTATTCGAGTTACGGTTGCTACTTAATAATGTTTCTGGCCGTAAGATAGCGGAAGAAAAACTGGTCTATATGGCCCATTACGACACTTTAACAGGTCTACCCAGTAATCGTATATTATTAGCTGATCGTCTACAGAAAAACATGAAGCAAGTAGAGCATAACAAGCAATCATTAGCTGTTGTTGTGCTTGATATTGATAACTTTAAAGCAGTAAACGACACCTACGGCACCGATATAGGTGATCAGTTGCTTATCGCCTTGTCAAAAAAAATGCATGATATCTTACGTAAAGAAGATACGCTTGCTCGCATTGGCGGTGATGAGTTTGTTATCATACTGTCAAATTTAGTTGATATTGAAAGTAGCTTGCCGTTAATAACTCGCATACTTAATGCCGCGGCCGAACAATTCTTCATTAATAAGCTATCGTTGCAAGTTTCAGCTAGCATAGGTATCACTTTTTATCCTCAAACTGAAATAATTGCTCCTGATCATCTTTTACGCCAAGCGGATCAAGCGATGTTTGAAGCAAAATTATCTGGAAAAAATCGCTATCATATTTTTGATGCTAAGGAAGACGATTTAGCTCGAGAGCGTTTTGAACAGATTAAACGTATACGTCGAGCACTTAATGCTGACGAGTTTGTGCTTTATTATCAACCAAAAGTTAATATGAGAACTGGGGAGGTTGTAGGGGTAGAGGCTTTAATACGCTGGCAACACCCTGAGAAAGGTCTGGTACCGCCTAATGATTTTTTACCTGCAATAGAAGGGCATTCATTGTCTATTGCTGTTGGCGAGTGGGTAATGAGAACTGCTCTTATGCAAATAGCACGTTGGCAGAGTTTGGGAATAGATATACCCATAAGTATTAATGTCAGTGCTCTGCAACTTTTATCAAATAATTTTGTTGAACAATTTGAAAAGATTTTACTTGAATTTCCAGATGTAAAACCTTCTTTGTTAGAAGTGGAAGTCCTTGAAACCAGTGGCCTTGAAGACTTATCCAAAGCATCAAAGGTGATCAACCATTGTAGGAAACTTGGTGTACATTTTGCTTTAGATGATTTTGGTACTGGTTATTCTTCACTAAGCTATCTTAAAAGGTTAGCCTTCACCTATATCAAAGTTGACCAAAGTTTTGTGCGGGATATGTTAGAAGACTCAAATGATCTTGCGATAATAGAAGGTATTATCAGACTCTCTGATGCTTTTGGTATGCAGGTTATTGCAGAAGGGGTCGAAACCTTAGAACACGGGGAAGTATTATTACAACTTGGATGTGAACTTGCCCAAGGTTATTTTATAGCACGCCCTATGCCGAGTGAAAATTTTCTTGATTGGCGAGATGAGTGGAAACCAAGCAGTTCATGGACACAGCAAGGTTCATTGAACGATACATAAACCAACATTATATAGCTGTTTAGAGTATCATTTATTTTATAGTATATGGTGATATAGACAGCTATTTTGTTTTAATAACTTACAAGATACAGCTTGTAAGTTATCAATAGTAAGTCAACTCCAAGTTTTATAATAGTAATCCTGATATAAAAGCAGACACTTTTAGTGTTGATTAAATTGATATCGTTGCCCTGTTTTGTTGTGCCCCTAAACTTGTTAAGACGACACTTTTAAGACTAATGCCAAGTTGATTAATTATTTACTCATTTTAACGGTTAAAATTTATAACTAGAATGACGACTGACTAAATTTTATGTCTTGTATTTATTCATTTTCCCATGAAAAAATAGATCATTTCATTAAATTGGTAAAACTTTCAGAAGCAAACGATGAACTAATGAATTGTGTGTTGTTGCTTGTCCCACATACTTCCTTGCCAATTCGAGATTGTTCCCACCGCTTCGCAGGTGTCGCAATGCCACTCAATTACCCTAGTGCTGATACACCTTGCTTCAATGTTTCCATCACAAGTCAGTTGCTCAGCGCGGGTGTTGCATTTCAAATCTACAGCAACTAAGTCAATCTCAATAAGGGGTTGCTTGATATGCTTGGAAACCGACATTACAATTTCACTGAGAAATTTGAATACTGTTTCTGCTTGTTCAGTAAGCGCGAGTACCTTACCTTCTTCGTCTAGAAAATGTTTTAAATCTGCTTTTAACGCCATAGTTTTTTCAATCAAATAATGCTGATGCAGCTAACATATAGTACTTAAAGCGCTTGGTACATTATTTCTAAGTTAATATTATACCAGTTCCATTAAGTTTGTGATCTTGTTGTGCGCAGGAAAAATAATTCAAGGTAAGGCGCTCGATTGAGCAATAGCTGGCTATTGGGAGTGAGAGCAACACAGCCTTGAGCTATTTTAACTAGTACAAGTGAGCAATAACTTAATGGGATTGGTATTACACTAATTTCATTAATGCTGGTTGTTTTAACCAGGTTTGAAATGATCAGATAATTAATGAGATTGGTATTATTGTGTAGTTCAGGGATGAGGTCTATGCTTTGCTTGGTATATAATACCAAGTTGATTAATTACCTGCTCATTTTTAATGGTTAAAATGAATAACTACAGCGTTATAAAATTTATAAGGTGAATAACTACTGACTAAATTTTATGCCTTGTATTTATCCATTTTTCCTCATGAAAAAGGTGATCACTTAATTAATCAAATTGGTATAAAACAACTATATGACACAAAGTCATTCATTTTATATGGGTAATAAACGTATAGGCAGTGATGTTGAATAGCACCAAGGGTTAAGCCTAAAATGGCTTTAGAGTAGGCAGATATTAAAGGGATATAATGATGAAATTAAGCAAGACCTTATTGAGTGGAGTCATTTTTTCACTACTTTTATTAACGATGATGAGTTATGAAAATCAAGCTGAAAATTTACCATCAGCCAAAAATATTACTTTAGAGAGCGCTGAGAAAAAATTAAACAATAACCTTAAAATGTATAAAATTGTCTGGGACGATATTATCAATAAAAGAGAAATTGATAAAATAAACGCAACTAATTTTGACACTAGTATCACGTTGATCACATCACCCGAAAATATAGTTGGAATTGAAGGTTTTAAGGCTTATTACCAACACTATTTGACTGGATTTTCTGATATTACCTTCACCCTTGTTGATGTTTTTGGACAAGGTAATAAGATTGTTAAACATTGGAATTTTAAAGGAACTCATACGGGTGAATTTTTTGGTATTGCTGCTTCTGGAAAACAAGTGGATATCGACGGAGTAACACTGGTTAAAATGAAAGATGGGAAAATAGCACAAGAACAAGATTTTTTAGATAATTTACTTTTCTATCGACAACTTGGCTTAATCCCAGCGGATTAATAATTCTACAATAAGGTCATCTGAGCCAAATTACACTTAACAATAGTTAAGTGTAATTAAAGCTAAGAAGACTAGGAGCCCTGTAAGATATTTTCATTACAAAAACAAAAACAAAAACAAAAACAAAAACAAAAACAAAAACAAAAACAGAAACTTTCTGCATCGATGCCTACTATGCTTTTTACAGAAGAAAATAAAAATCATGGCAACTTGAGCGGCAAGGCTGCACAGGTGGAAGCGGCAAAACCAAAACCGCTATAGCGCAAGCATCTACTAATACCAATCCCATTAAGTTATTGCTCACTTGTACTAGTTAAAATAGCTCAAGGCTGTGTTGCTCTCAATCCCAATAGCCAGCTATTGCTCAATCGAGCGCCTTACCTTGAGTTATTTTTCCTG
>NZ_VOLS01000001.1 GCF_007954265.1 Colwellia sp. C1TZA3
CCTGCTTACTTTTACATGTTTGGCAGCTTGAGTTCTGTCAGCTCCATCCTTAATGTGCAATAAAGCTAATAGGCGAATTCTCATTCTGCCATTGGTTTCTTGAGCAATAAGTGCCTTTAAATTAATAAGCTCCAATTTCTCAGATAATTGTTTTTTAGTAATATATTTCATAACTACCATTAGATCACAAATTTAATGTAATTGGTATTATATATTTGCGGTAGTTCATCAATGCGATACTTGCGAATAAACTTGCCAATTCTTGTGGTTCTGTCGTCGTTTTCTGAGGCCATTTGAGCACCATTTTTTTCTGCATCAAGTCGCATACTTCTAAACTTAACAATACTAAAGGCTTGGCCATCAACGCCGACACGCTCTTGGGAATAAAAAACAGGCGCTTTAAATCCCTCATCTAACTTAATTAATAAGCTCGTCATGAGCATAATAGGCCAAGTAACTATCAGTAAAATAAAGCCCATGCTGGCGTTAAATATCCAGTCTAAAGTGTTACGTAGATGATTAGAGGATGCAAAGCCATTAGAATATATAACCCAACTTGGGTAAATTAAATTAACGGCAATTTGACCGGTTTCACGCTCTATAAAATCAAGAATTTCTGTTATTTCAATGCCCCTGATTTTACAGGCAAAAAGTTCATCAACTGGTAGATTTTCTCGACGCTCGTCGTTGGCGACAACAATTTCATCAATTTGATGCTCTAACGCGTAACTGACTAATGAAGTCTCTAATTTGATGATATTTTCATTGATAATACCCTGGTCAGCATCACCGTTAAGCACTACAAAGCCATGCATAAAAAAGTTTTGTCGGTCGACATCACGGCGCATGCGTTTTTCTATAATTGAAGCGCGTTCGCCTCCTCCTAACACAAGAATATTGCGTTTATTGAAACCGAAGAAGTCTATGCGTAGTGTTAAATACCTCACAGCACTTACCATGAACAAGCTTATTAAGGACGCCATAGCCAGTAACTCAATAGCTAATGCGCCAGTACCATAGATAGGGTTAAGCAAAGAAACGATAAAGAAGCTAATAGCGACCGACACCAGTAACCTTCTCATCACGCCTCGCAAGTTTTCTCTTAATTTTGAGTTATAAAGTCCCATTGCCAAGCATGAAAGCTGAACCATTAAAGCAAAAACAACTGCATGGATAAACAAAATGTTTAACGCGATGCTTTGAGCATCGTAAGCAACAAAATGAAATAAACTATTTAAGTATAAGCTCAGCAAAAGTGCGCCAGCAAAACAGAAAAACTCAATTAAGATTAAAGATTTGCTACCCGCAGATAAATCGCGAAATTTAGGGCTCGACATAAGGTTGGAAAGTTCCTTTTTAATGAAAAAAATAACCAGCATGAAATGCTTTTATTTTCTAAGGTGTTTATTCGTGTTGATTCATTGCTAAATGTAAAAATTAGTATGTGCAAACGTTAGTATATTTAAAGTACTTGATTTACAATATCTTTACAATATATTAAATAATGTGCATCAGATGTAAAAATCAAATACAATCTGTTTGCTTATATAAAAAACGGTTGTAAATAAGAAGGTTAATACCATGGAAAAATGCATAACTAATACATTTAAAGCACTTATATTTATTACACTGGGTTATATTGTAACCGGATGTAGTTCAGCTACATTACCCCCCGCCAAGCTTCATCAGTCCAACACTGTTGATGTTGACTCATACAAATATTTAATTGGTGCTGGTGATGTGGTCAATATTTTTGTTTGGCGTAATCCTGAAGTTTCTGGCACGTTTATTGTTCGCCCTGATGGTATGATCACCACTTCGCTGGTTGAAGATATTCCTGTATCCGGCAAAACACCAACCGAACTTGCCCGCTCAATTGAAAAAATACTTGCTACCTATTTGCGAGAGCCCGTTGTGACCGTAACGGTCAATAATTTTGTTGGCCCCTTCAGCGAACAAATTCGCATTATTGGTGAAGCAGCCCAGCCCAAAGCAGTAAACTACATTCAACATATGACCTTATTAGACGTTATGATCCGTGTTGGCGGCTTAACCGAATTTGCCAATGGTAACGGGGCAATATTAGTTCGAATAGAAAATGGTCTACAAAAACAATATGATATCTTTATTGAAGACTTAATTAAAAATGGGGAAATATCGGCTAACGTTGATGTATTGCCTGGCGATATTATCGTAATACCTGAAACATGGTTTTAAACATAATAACTTTATTTACCTGTTTTAGAGGTCGGGAATGCAAGAAATAATAGAACAAATTATAGATTATCTTAAAGGGATTTGGCTTAAGCGTCGCTTTATTATTATATCAACTTGGTTAATATGCCCATTAGCCTGGGTTTATATTGCCCAACTCGATAATGTTTATGAGTCTGAGGCCCGTATATACGCAGATACTCAAAGTATCCTTGGTCCGTTGTTAAAAGGGTTAACGGTTAAAACAGACCCCCAATCGCAAATTCGTTTAATGATTAAAACGCTGTTAAGTCGCCCAAATTTAGAACGTATAACGCGAATGACAGATTTAGATGTGCAAGCGACAACGCCTGAAGCTTATGAGGCATTAATCAATCGCTTGAAATCTAATATTACGATTAGAAAAACCGGTGGTCGCAGAGAAAATATCTTTACTATCTCTTATCTAGATAAAGACCCTGAAATGGCAAAAAATGTAGTTAATTCTGCATTAACCGTTTTTATTGAGAATACTTTAGGTGAAAATCGAAACGATTCCAACTCAGCACAGAAATTCTTAGATACCCAGATCAGAGACTATGAAAATCGTTTATTAGCATCTGAAGCTAGGTTGACCGATTTCAAACAAAAATATAGTGGTGTTTTACCCGGTCAATATGGCGGTTATTATCAAAAGTTAAATCTTGTAAAAGAGCAACTAAAAGTAATCGATTTAAATTTGCGTGAGTTAGAAACGCAATTAAAGTCTGCGAAAGCACAATTAAACTCGTCTCCGTCTAGTGGCGGTAATGCTCAAAATAACATTAAGAATTCCTATAGTATTCAAACCACTTACGATGGTCGAATTGCTGAATTAACCGTAACTTTAGATTCACTACAATTACGTTACACTGAAATGCACCCCGATGTTAAAGAAGTTAAACGCAGACTTGCTCACTTAAACAATAAACGCAGTGATGAAATTGATGACTATTTAAGTAGCACTAAAAATAACGATGGCAGTGAACTTTTAAGCAGCCAGAACCCCGTGATTCAACAATTACAAATACAAGTGAATCAATTGGAAAATCAAGTGGCATCAACTACCGTTCGAGCCAATGATTATCGCCAGCAAGTTAAGGATCTGGAGAGTAAAGTTCACATTTTGCCAGAAATTGAAGCAGAATTAACTTCATTGAATCGTGGTTATAACATTACAAAAGAAAAATATGAACAATTACTCAACCGTAAAGAAACGGCACAGTTGGCTCAACAAGCTAATGAAACAACTAACCCGATACAATTTAAAGTTATTGACCCACCTCGAGCCCCTACTACGCCCGTTGGCCCCAAACGCATGCTATTTTTAGTGGGCTCAACTATTTTTGCTTTTGGCATTGGTGTTGGCTTATCACTGTTATTTAGTCAGATTAATCCCGTGGTTACTTCTAGTAGCCAAGTAGCAAAAATTACCGGCATTCCTGTCTTTGGTGTGGTGTCAGCTACAGAAAATCTTGGCTTGCAGCGTTGGCATAAACGAAAAACCCTGATTTTTATTATTTCTAATACCGTGCTCATCATCATGCTGGCATTTTTTATGCTCTATGCCATTGCGCCAAACGTGATATTAGCGCCGATCAAAGGGATTTTATAATTTATGAGTATTATCGAAAAAGCGCTAGCAAAACAACAGCAGAAAAGCTTGGAAACCTCGGTTAAAGTGGCTCAATATCCCTCAGGTGAAGAGGTCGTCAAAGAGACTTTTGCCACAAGCCCAAAGAACGAATTAATCCTTGATAAAATAGGTTTAGCAGAGCGCGGTTATTTAATTGATAACGGGACCCGAAAAAGTATCAAAGACGAATTCCGCCAAATCAAGCGTATCTTGCTAAATAATGCTTTTGGCAATGCGGCGAAAACATTACACCACAGCAATTTAATTATGGTCAGTAGTGCTAAACCTAACGAAGGTAAAACTTTTGTCGCGATTAACTTAGCGTTAAGCATAGCGCTTGAACAAGATAAAACGGTGTTGCTGATCGATGCAGATGTGCTGCGACCTAGTGTTATGCGTGAGTTAGGTATCGAAGAACAGTTGGGTATAATTGATTATTTACTCGGTAAAACAGAGCAAGTAAGCGATATAATTTACAATACCGATATTGATAAATTAAAATTAATACCCGCAGGGAAACTGCACCATTTGTCTAACGAATTATTAGCCAGTGAAAAAATGGCCATATTAGCTAATGAGTTGGCTAATCGTTATCCTGATCGTATCGTTATTTTTGATTGCCCACCATTAATTGGTGTCACAGAGACACTAGTATTAGCAAATTTAATGGGCCAAGCACTGATTGTTGTTGAGGAATCAAAAACCTCAATTGTTGATATACAGGCGGCAACTGAACACCTCAACGAAAATTTAGCTTTGGGGCTGGTACTTAATAAAGCAATAAGATCTCATAAGGATTTGTATGGCTATTACGGCTATGGGTATGGCACACAGAACTAAACTCACTACTGTTTTTTTTGCATTGATTTACTCTAATTTTACTTTTTCAGGTGATTGGCAATTTGACCCGAGCATTAATCTTAATGAAACCTATACTGACAATGTTGGTTTAGTTGCTCGCAATGAACAATCTAGCTTAGTAAGCCAAGCTGGGGTTAATATAAAAACCAGTTATAGTGCACAACAAGCAAAATTCAATTTGTCATCGCAAAGTAATTATGCGCTTTATAGTCATAATCACGAACTTGATAATGACTACCACACAATAGCGAGTGATTTACGGTTACAGCTCTGGCCTAATGGTATTGTACTTTTCGGTACTATGAACATTTCAAACCAAGCCCGTAATCGCAGTAGAAATGCCTTAGCAGATATTGTCTCAGCCGATACTGTGCAAGTAGAAACCTATAATGCTGGCCTTGAATATAATGTCAGTAATAGTGATTTCGTCTTAGATTCTACGTTGGGCTATCGTCAAACCAATTCAGAAGATAATATCGGTAATCGTCAAGGCGTGGTTGCCAAGCTCAGCAGTACCAACGGCACAAGCGCTCGACATATATTTTGGAGCTTAGATCATAATTATCAAGAACAAGAAAATAATAATCTAAAGGGTAAACAGAGCCAAAGTGAAGCCATAATAGGGTTAATAACTGACTATAAAATCAATCCTTTTGTTCGTTATTACAATGAAGACAATAGCGGTAATTTAAATAATTCAAATCGTTCGATAGAATCAAATTCATACGGCTTAGGTGTACGCTGGTTAATTTCTCCACGACTGCGTCTTGATACGTCGTATAACCAGCCGATTGGCGACAAACTCGATATTGATGGCGATGAACAAAAAGCCTATGTTGATGCTGCGGTTCTATGGCAACCATCAACGCGTACCAAACTGTCAGCAAACTTTTCTGAACGCTTTTATGGTAATAGTTATGGACTTGATTTAACTCATAGAAATAGACGTTTAACCAACACCATTAGTTATGTTGAAGATATTCAGACCCTAACCCGTAATAATTTTGCTGCTAACATCATTGGGTTTTATTTCTGCCCTAATACTAATGCTTTACTGATCGAAGAATGTATTCTCAATGAGGGTGACAATATTGCTCCTGATAACCCTAATGAGCCAGACGATCAGGGCTTTGTGATCTTTCCAATTCAAGACTTTACTTTAATAGAGGATAACGTTTTTTCACTTAATAAAACACTGAGCTGGAACTCTACACTGACGCTACCGCGCACAACGATTAATGTTAATACGAGTCGGCAAAATCGCGAAAATCTCGATACCCGTATCGAAGACGAATTAAGCGCAGCAAGTGTCAGCATAACGCGAAAAGTGAGTGGTCGTTCTAGTGTCAGTATTGATTTATCTTATACTGAAACTAGCTTGCAAATTACTACCGAGCTAGAGCGTACCGATAGGTATCGACGTTACCAATTAAACTACGAAACATCGTTAAATAGTGCATTGTCTTTTAATGTCGCTGTGAGCTATCTAAATAGAAGCTCTGGCAATGCTCCGCTCAATTATGAAGAAGGCCGCATTAGCGCCAAAATTACCAAAGGCTTCTAGTCGTATGTATGAAAGTTATTATGGTTTTAAAGAAAGACCATTTCAATTAAGCCCCGATCCGAGATTCTTTTTTGCTTCTAGTCATCATCAAAGAGCTCTGTCATACCTTCAATATGGCTTGGATCAAGGTGAAGGCTTTATTGTGGTTACTGGGCCAATAGGTACTGGAAAAACCACTATCGCCCGCAATTTATTAAATAATTTAGGTGATAAAAGTATCGTAGCAGCTCAGCTTGTTACTACTAAACTGAATCCTCAAGAGTTACTAGAATTAGTCGCTTCAGAATTTAATATCTCTGTTATCGGTAATAGCAAAGCAGATTTACTACAAGCTATTGAAAAATTTCTGATCCAATTACATCAACAAGGAAAAAGAGCCTTATTAATTGTTGATGAAGCGCAAAATTTACCGAGTGAAACCGTTGAAGAATTGCGTATGCTGTCTAATTTTCAGCTAGATAATAAACCTTTAATACAAAGCTTTTTACTTGGCCAAGAAGAACTAAAAAGCATTATACAAGCGCCTAATATGGAGCAGTTTCGCCAACGAATTATCGCTTCTGCACATTTAAAACCGCTATCAAAAGCAGAGGTGAAAGAATACATAAATCATCGGTTACACCAAGCCGCTTGCATTAAAGATGACTTATTTTGTGATGCGGCATTTGACCTCATTCATGAGAAAACATTAGGTGTGCCACGCAAGATAAATATATTTGTCGACAGGTTACTTTTGTTTGGCTTTTTAGAAGAACTTAAAAGTATAGACCTTGATGCGATTAATGAAGTTGCACAAGAAATGGAAGTAGAACTTACTGGCTCACTTAATACCGCAGAGCTAGCCAGCAATGAGCCAAGCCAAGTTGTGGTTAATTCTTCAGAAAAAGTAGAAAGTATTAAAGAGATATTACGAGAAGTAGAAGAAATACTGGAGGGTAATATAAAACACAAAATAAAAATGGCCCGTTACGTTGATAAAATACTCAAACATAAAAGCCGTATTTACACCAATACTGACGAGAGCACCAAAAAATAACCCGCTTTATGGTTTTTTGGCCCATCACGTTAATCGCCCATTCAACGGTTGTCGGACTAAAGTCCGACCTAAAAAAAACAATTACCCTACGCGACATTATCACCCGTAGACCTTATGTAGGTTGGACTTCAGTCCATCAAGTTAAATGAAATTTAACCGTTTTCGGCATAAATGCCGAGCGAGAAAATAATATCCGCTACAGATGTTTTGGCCCATCAGGTTAATTGCCCGCTGTACGGTTGACGGACTGAAGTCCGACCTACAAAAAACAATTACCCTACGCGACATTATCACCTGTAGGCCTTATGTAGGTTGGACTTCAGTCCATCAAGTCAAATGAAATTCAACCGTTTTCGGCATAAATGCCGAGCGAGAAAATAATATCCGCTACAGATTTTTTTTGGCCCATCAGGTTAATTGCCCGCTGTACGGTTGACGGACTGAAGTCCGACCTACAAAAAACAATTACCCTACGCGACATTGTCACCTGTAGGCCTTATGTATGGTTGGACTTCAGTCCATCAAGTTAAATGAAATTTAACCGTTTTTGGCATAAATGCCGAGCGAGAAAATAATATCCGCTACAGATGTTTTTTGGCCCATCAGGTTAATTGCCCGCTGTACGGTTGACGGACTGAAGTCCGACCTACAAAAAACAATTACCCTACGCGACATTATCACCCGTAGACCTTATGTAGGTTGGACTTCAGTCCATCAAGTTAAATGAAATTTAACCGTTTTTGGCATAAATGCCGAGCGAGAAAATAATATCCGCTACAGATGTTTTTTGGCCCATCAGGTTAATTGCCCGCTGTACGGTTGACGGACTGAAGTCCGACCTACAAAAAACAATTACCCTACGCGACATTGTCACCTGTAGGCATTATTTAGCTTGGACTTCAGTCCATCAAGTTAAATGAAATTTAACTGTTTTCGACATGAATTCCGATCTGCAGTTGAGAATTACACCTTGAAACTGAGTTCCTGACTTAATGCCAAGTAGATTAAAATAAAAACCGCCCTTAAGCCGGTTTTTATTTTTTGGTTAATAACGCATTGGCTGTAATGTTTAACCATTAATTTTTAAGGCATACTTTTCTATTAATGAATAAAGTGTTGGCCGAGTTACACCCAGTAAATCAGCTGCTTTGGACATGTTGCCGTCAGATAGTGTATAAGCTTTTTGAATGGCGATTGATTCAGCTTGCTCGCGCACTACCCGTAAATTAAGTGAGAGTTCAAAACTTTTATTTTGATGATCAAAGAAACCTAGGTCTATCGCGGTTACCTGTGTGCCCGTGGTCATAATAACCGAACTTTTCACTTTGTTTTGTAACTCACGTATATTACCTGGCCACTTATGCGCTTTAATCGCGCTTAATGCGTCTTCAGAGAAACTTTTAACGTTACGCTTATATTCCATAGCATAATGTTGAAGAAAGTACTGTGCAAGGATGATCACGTCTTCATCTCGATCACGTAACGGTGGAATATTTAAAGTAATTTCACTGACACGATAAAACAAGTCTTCTCGAAAGGTCTTATCAG
Source organism: Colwellia sp. C1TZA3 (assembly GCF_007954265.1). Classification (GTDB taxonomy): domain Bacteria; phylum Pseudomonadota; class Gammaproteobacteria; order Enterobacterales; family Alteromonadaceae; genus Cognaticolwellia. The sequence goes on from NZ_VOLS01000001.1 coordinate 8,878, forward strand.
CAACCATTTGTTCAAGATTTTGATTAGTCGCGCAGACGACTCTGACATCAACTGAAATTTCTTGTCGGCCGCCAAGGCGTTCTATATTTTTTTCTTGTAAAAAGCGTAACAACTTGGCTTGCAAACTATAGGGCATATCACCAATTTCATCGAGAAATAATGTACCGCCTTCGGCACATTCAATTTTCCCTTTGGTGGTTCGATGCGCGCCAGTAAAAGCGCCTTTTTCAAAACCAAATAATTCACTTTCCAATAATGTCTCTGGAATAGAGGCACAATTTATCGCAATAAAAGGCTTATTTTTACGATCACTAGCTAAGTGCACCGCATTAGCCGCTACCTCTTTACCGGTGCCACTTTCACCCAACAGTAAAGCGGTTATGCTTGTTGGAGCAATACGTTTTACCATCATGCGCAAACGTTCAATACTCTCACTGTTACCAATAATACCCATGTCACTGCCAGCAACCGCACGCATTTTACGGTTTTCTGCCTCAATCGCCGCCAAACTAAATGCACGAGCAACAATGACATTAATCACGTCAGTTTCAATTGGCTTTTGATAAAAGTCATAGGCGCCAGCAGAAATGGCTGCTAACGCATGGATTCGATCATCATTACCCGTTATAACAATAACTTTACTATGTGGCGCAATGGTTAACATTTCCTGCAGTGCAGCGAGGCCTTCTGACGCATTAGCTGCATCTGGTGGTAAGCCCAAATCTAAGGTAATAACTTTAGGTTCATGACGGCGAACTGCAGCGATCGCGCTTTCACGATCGCCTGCCAGTACAACATCGTAATCAGATAAACTCCATTTTAATTGCTTTTGGATTCCTTTATCATCGTCTACGATTAACAACTTTTCCATGCTGATTGGATCCTTATAATAAATCTTGACCACTTATTGCACCCGCTACTCTTAATGGCAGATCAATAGTAAAAACTGTACCTTGTTTGGGCGTACTTGCCACTTTGATAATACCCGCCATATTTTCAAAAAATTGCTTTGCTTCAAATACACCAATGCCCATGCCAGCATTGCCTTTGGTGGAATCAAAAGGTCGAAACAGTCGACTTTTAATAAATTCTTCAGTCATTCCACAGCCATTATCTGCAATGATAATTCTAATGGTACGTTTTTTTTCAACAAGGGATACTTTTATCCAACCGTTTTTCGTTGTTGCTTCTTGTGCGTTTTGTATTAAATGGTGCATAACTGATTGAAAAGACTCGCTGTCTATAAAGGTAACACAACTACCATGTTGCTCAAACTCAACCCCTGGTAAGCTTGAATTACATTGTAAAAGCACTTTTTTAACAATTGCCGCTAAATCTGTCTGGCGATGAGAAGACTGCTCAATCTGTTTTTTTCGCAGTTGAGACAACACTTTTTCTAGTCTTAGTGTTGCTGACTCAACCGTTTCAAAAACATCATCAATAAAGTCAGCGTTATTTCGATGCTTTTCGGCATTTGAAGTAATTAAAGTTAATTGCGCCTGAACATTTTTCAGATCATGTACCAAAAATGCTGACATTCGATTAAAGGCGTCAAATTGCTTTGATTCACTGAGTTTATCGGTGGCCTCATAGAGTGAAATAAAATTGCCAAGTTGTTTAGATATGGCAAATAATAAATCTCTGTCTTCCCAATTTAGTCCTTTAAGTTCATTTTCATCCGCAAGCAAAAATAAGCCATAAAATGCTTTACCAATAAATATTGGCACTATAATTTGAATGTTTTTGCTCCGAAATAACGCTATATCTAAGGTTAACTCGGGATAAAGCAAAGGGGCGTTTTCGTATTCGTTGATGTCAACTATCCAACCTTGTTGGTGGCAAAATAGTCCAACCTCTGAGAGCTGACTTTCTATTTCATCATTTATTTCAATACCATGGCTGTATTGAATTTGATATTGTTGGTTAGAAAATTTTTTAATAATCGCTCCACGTGATGCATCAACTTTGGACATCATAATGTGCGTTGCCATTTGATAATGGCTTTCACCGCTGGTCGTTTCAATTTTTTCAATTAGGTTTAACCACTCGTCACGATATTCATATTTATTGGCAAAAAAGTTTTTAGCAATAAAAACTTTAACGCGACGGCGTAACGATTCTGTAATGAGCAAAGCAACGAGGACAATACCACTGAGCATTAAAAATCCAATGCTGACTAAACCTCCCCATTCTCCACCTAGGTAATTTATAATATAACCTGTGAATGACATTAGCAGTAAGTAAGCACCTGCTATCATTAACATAGAACTATAAAAAACAACGTGACGAGAAACAAAAATGCGTACTTCGCCATTGTTAATACGGCGGATGCTAATTAATAAAAGTGGTGCCACAAATAGCGCTAAGAAACCCCGGCTAAACCAAAAGTTAAAATCAATGCCATCAACCATGGTTGCTTGTGCATACAGCACAAAGTCAAATATAGCGACGCTGGCAAGAGCAACAACTAACGGCCAAATAGCCCAACGCACTGGTAGGCTGGCATTGCGATAAAGCTGTTCAAGCAAGACCAATATCGACAAATTAAGCACGATAAACAGCAGAAATATATATTCGTAAGCGTAATCTAGCCAGTAAGTTGTCAACCAACAACCCAAGATCAAAAGTAGCCAAACACCGACGTACTGTCGCACATAATAATTACTGACCAGCGCTTTAAAATTGCGATGCTCAGTATTAAATAAAATAATTAATAACGACCAACAGGCTATTTTAAAACCATCTGCTAACATCGCCCATTGCAGGCTATAAGCTAATTTAATTTGCAAGGCAGCGACTACATTACTGCTTAACGTTACTAAGGTACAAAATAATACCGCGCGTGCAACTAAGCTTCGGTTGCGGGCAGCAATAATTAGCAGTGCGAGTAGTGCATAAACCACCACGGCTAAAGAGAAACCTAATAAACCAATAAAATCCATAAATTATGCTTTGATCTTTCTTGAAAAGCCTGTTTTTGTAAATAATTCGGTGAGTATGGGTACGATGATAAAACTCGCGATGGCCGAAACACATAAGCCAGAAATAATAACCACACCCAACGGCTGCCACAAACTACCACCAAAAAGTGTTAAGGGTAATAAACCGCCAATAGTAGTAATGGTTGTTAATAATATTGGCGTAAAACGCGTGGCACTGGCAGATAAAATAGCTTGTTTTTTATCTAAACCTGTCGATAAATTTCGGTTGGTGGTGTCGATTAAAATAATGGCATTATTAACTACAATACCAAAGAGGCTTATTAAACCAATAAAAGCCATCATAGAAAATGATAAGTTAGTTAAATATAAGCCAAATACTGCGCCTGCCATAGCAAAAGGTATTGAAGTAAAAATAATCAGTGGCTGTAAAAATGATTTAAATTGCAAGACTAAAATAGCAAAAATACCAATCGCTGTTATTAGCATAATTTGTGACAGCCCAGCAAAAGACTCTTGTCGAGACTCTTCTTCTCCGCCTAAGCGGTAATACATACCTGCTGGCAACGCGTAGTTGTTTAAGTAGTTAACCACCTCGTTGGTGATCACTTGCACTGAATAACCTTGGGCTGCATCAGCTGACACACGTGCCATACGTAACTTTTGATAATGGAAAAAATCTGTCCGACCTTTCTGTAATTTTATCTTAACAAATTGCCCTAAAGGAATACTTTCACCTTGTTGATTAACGATCGTTATATCAGAAAGTCCGGTTAAACCACTTTTAGGCCGACGCACTAAAATAGGGTAGTTTTCACCATTAACATCATTAAACTGACCAATAAATGTACCCGAAAGTGCGGTTTGAATACTATTATCTAAATGGTTTATCTCAATGCCTGAAAGTGCTGCTTTATCATAGTCTATCGCTAAGACTAATTCGGTATTAGCAATACCAATAGGATTATCGAGATTAATCACTCCTTGAATTGCTGCCATTTGAGTCGCTAAATCACTGGCAACATCTTCAAGATCAGATAACGATTCGCTGATCAATCTAACGGTAATGGCCTGATCAGTTACTGGGCCTTGAGTAAATTCTTTGACAGTAATTTTTGCTTGATGCCACTGTGAAAATTCTGCTCGTAGCACCTTAACCAAAGTATTTACTGCGGTTTCATCATATGACTGTAATACCAATAGCACTTGACCATAACTTGCGACACCACGTTTAGGGATTTCGTTGTAGTAAATTCGGGGATTAGAGCTACCAACATTAAGGGCAACTTTATCTACAGTGGGTTGAGTTTTAATAAACGCTGTCATCGAGTGCATAACGTCATTGGTATAATCTAATGATGAATTAGCCGGTGTTTCAACGTCAATTAACAACATTGCTTTCTCAGCTTTAGGAAATAAGCTCACACCTACTTGCCCAAAAAGAGATGCCATAGCAAATAAGGCAACGAAGGCGACTACTAGTATAATAAGTTTTGCATTCATTAAACGACCTAGCCACCCAACATAATAACGCTCAGCAAAAATATTGACATAATGTTGTAGCGTTTTAACTTTACTCGGTTTTTGGCTAAAAAACTTACTAGCCAGTAATGGCGTAAGTGTTAAGGCAATCAACAAAGAGGCCAACAGTACTAACACCACCGTCACGGGCATCGAACGCACAAAATCACCTGTGTCGCTCGCTAGCATCAGCATAGGTAAAAAAGCCAACATGGTGGTTACTGTGCCACTCGTAATAGCCCAGCCGACTTTACTGGTGCCTAAGGCCGAGGCTTGTGCCAAAGTTGGTGCGTTTTTCTTTTCCCGGTGAATACTCTCGGTGACAACAATGGCATTATCAACTAACAAACCTAAGGCAATAATTAACCCCACGATAGACATTTGTTGCAGACCAAAACCTGCAAAATCAAGCCAACCAATTGCAATTAAAAAAGATAAAGGGATGGCAATAATCACTACAATAGCTTCGCGTATGCCTAAAAATATTAATGCCATTATTCCAACAAGTATTAAGCCTTGCCATAAGTTATCAAAAAAGCCGTTAACGCGATTTTTTACACCGTCAGATTGTTTAAACAGCATGGCTGTTTTAATGGTGTCAGGTAGGGTTTGTTTAAAGGCTAGAATTTCTTCATCAATGGCCTCAGTGAGCGCAAATATATTAGTATTCAGCCTTTGTTCTACCGTCAAAAATATCACGGGCTTAGTATCATAGTAAGCCAAATAGCTAGGCTCTCTACTAGAAAAACCAACATCGGCGACATCTTTTAAACGAATAACCGCGTTTTCATTAGAAAACACAACGGTGTTATTAAGCTCGTCAATATGTTGAAAGTTACCACTCGTTTTAACGTTAAATCGCCGTGTATTAGCGTCAACAAATCCTGGTGTAATGTTAATAGCCCGTTTTTGTAGCACGTTATTAATGGTGGGTATGCTGATACCGTAATGCTTTAACATCGCAAGGTTTAAATCTACAGCGACAACTTGTGTTGGATAACCCCATATATCGGCTTTTTTTACCGCTTCAATAGCTTCCAAACGTTTTTCGAGCTGTTTTGCATGAAATTCCATACTTTTGTAGTCAGTTGTTTCGCTCCAAAGAGCTAACTGAATAATAGCCACACTGGTGGGTGTCGCTTTTAACACTAAAACATCTTGTACACCTTCAGGTAAGCTTGGCTTGACCGTTGATACCGCTTGTTTAACTTCGTTGTAAGCGGTATTTGGATCGCTCCCATATAAAAAAGTGACCTCGATGCGCGCGCCACCATTTTTAATTTGTGACTCAATTTTTTTTATGCCTTCAATATCAGAAAATTCTTCTTCGAGTGGGTCAACTACTAAGCTTTCAATATCAGTAGGTGACGCGCCTGGGTAGATAATTTCCAGCAAGGTAATTGGAATATCAAATTGAGGGTCTTCAGAACGAGGCATATGAAAATATGAAACAATGCCGACAAGTACCATCAGCACAACAATAGTAAAAGTAAACTGGGCATTTTTTATGGCGATGCGAGGGAGCTGCATAATAACTAGTTTCCAGCCACGACAATATTTTGCCAACCTTTAGTGACTATTTTTAAAGCTTGGTCATTACGCACAGCTTTTAAGTAGACATAATCATTGTCTATCTGGAAGACTTGGAAGCTATGTTCTTTAAAAACTGAATTATCTGGTGACTGGACAATAACAATGGCTTTGCCTTCTTCATCAACGGCAACAAGTGCCCCTATTGGCAACTGATAAACAAATTTTTCACTTTCAAAGGCAATGCTAACACTGGCAAGTTGCCCCGCGATCATACCTGACATTATTTTTACTTTTGGTAACAAAACCTCAATAATGAATAAGTGACTGCTGTCACTAGCCATAGCAGGTATTTTACTAATAACGCCTTTAACAATACCGATTTCACTTAAGGCAACACTAACTTTTTGATCTAATCGAACTTGGCTAATTTCTTGCCCGGTTAATGCCACTTTTACCACCCAGTCTAGCTTGGCAACTTTCAGTGCTTGATGGCCTGGACTTTGGAACTCACCAAGTTCTGTGTCGCGAGCCAAAACAACCCCTGAAAATGGTGCGTATATTTTCGCTTTGACTAAATTATAATCAGCGACTTGATAGGCCGCCTCAGTAGTTGCTACTCGAGTGATGGCGGTGTCCATATCACGCTCAGAAGCTAGCTTATTAGCCATTAAACCACTAATGCGTTTCACTTCACGTTTTGCTTGTGTCATTTGTGCATAGTTGGAGTTTTTCTGTTCTGTTAACTCTGTAGTATCAAGCGACGCTAACAACTGCCCTTTCTTAAATTGCTCACCCTCATCAACACTGAGCAACGTTAAGTAGCCACTCGTTTTAAATGAAAGGCTCAAGGCTCTCTTGTAATCAAGCTTTCCCGTTCGTTCAATAGTGTCACGATAAAGTTCAGCATTGATAATTTGTGTATCATATGTCTGAGCCAATAATGGTTTCGCCATTAAAATAAGTGATAGAGTAAATACAATTGAGAATCGTTTCATAGCCAAGTGTTTACTTATAGGGTCTTGAGATAAAAGATATTATAGCCTTCACTTTAGGCATCTTCATGACGAAAGTACATCTTTTTCCGCCATTATATTAACAATATATTAATATATCGGCCTGTTCGCAACATAGTGCAAGCCGCGTAAACGCGTTGTTATGTAAGCAGGTTAATAGCAAATTTAAGGCTAATTGACAGAAATTACTCATAAGTTAATCTTTTACGTAATAAATTCAGTAATCCTCTAGACATAAACGGCGATAATCTATAATATTTGCCGCGCTTAAATCTTTTCAATATGCTGATATAGTTTAGCTAGACAGAGCACGCTCTCTCAAAGGGATGTTGAATAATAAAGCTTTAACAATCAATTTGATTATTAAGATAATTTTATTGATATTGAATGACAATTTATTGTTTGTTATATCAATGTAGCACAAGTCAAAAACCACCCGTAGCTCAGCTGGATAGAGTACACGCCTCCGAAGCGTGTGGTCACAGGTTCAATTCCTGTCGGGTGGGCCACTTCTTCAATAAATCCCTGGATTAATCTCAGTTATTTACCATACGCTTATTCAAACTTTAGCTTATGCGCGTTATTAAATAAAAAAGCACTAGGGTGTAGTGCTTTAATGATAATAAAATTTAACTTTCTCAACTAGAAACTAAAGTTTACCCTTGCGTAATAAGTCATACCGTCAAAGCCATAAGGTAGTGCTCTTACTGGGTATTTAAATGCGCCATTGGTAATAAAGTTTAATACTTCATCTTCACCAAGTTCATCGGGTGTCTTGTCAAATAAATTATTTATGCCGGCAGATAATTGTAAGGTATCACTAAGTTGGTACGCTAAATTAACATCAATTAATACCGCTGACTCGACAACACTGCTCGGTTTAAAGCTACCTGTTGGTGATAAAAACCCCGGTAGACCGATATGATCATTACCAAAATACATAATGTCAGTTTCACCATAGTAATTGGCTCTGACAACACCACTCCATGCTTCGTTGCTATAATCAAAGGTCAAAGTAGCACGTTGTTTTGGTTGTCCGTCCGTTAAAAAGCTACGTTGTAAGTCGTCTAGCGCAACATTTGCTGGAATACCAGCTGGGGAATTGACACTATCAATGTCAGTCTCATTTAAATTACCGGCGAGTGTTACGTTTAAATTGCCAGCTAATAACTCGGCCTGATAGCTAATAACAAGGTCAAGCCCTTGGGTGGTGGAATTAACTGCATTTGAGAAATAGTTACCTTGTACTGCTCCTGTAGCGTTTAATGCAGCTACTGCCTCAGTGTTGAATGACACATCACTAGCGTTTAGCAGGCTGCCTAAAGTAATACGGTTATCAATCTTTACTCGATAAGCATCTAAAGATACCGATAGCGCACTGTTAACATCGTATACCAGCCCTAGGCTTAAGTTTTTCGATGTTTCAAGCTGCAAACCCTCTACACCTAACGCTGAAGGAAATGCTGAACCCGCTGTTGCGGTGAATGATGACAATAACACGCCACCTGCACCTAAATTGGTGGTGTAGGCAGTATATGCACTTTGTTGCAGTGACGGTGCTCTAAAACCTGTTGATAGCGCTCCTCTGACGGCTAAACTTTCTGTTAGCTCATAACGCGTTGATAACTTGCCAATCAGCTTGCTACCCGCCTGAGAAAAATCTTCATAACGCAAAGCTGCGCCTAAGTTCCATTGCTCTGTTATTTGCTGTTCAAGATCGAGATATAACGCATAACTGTGACGGTCTGCATCATTTGCTGCATCTGGTCTTAAGCCTGGATACGCTTGAAAACCACAAGCCGCAAAAGTATTACTGTCGATTACAGAGGGAGAAGATGTTGAGCTATTATTTGCACCACAAGCATAAGAGGCTACTTCACCAGCAACAATTTCATAATTTTCTTGGCGATATTCAGCACCAAAAGCAACAAACAGGGTTTCACCACTAGCCATTTCAATAAGGCCTGAAATGTCAGCATTAAAGGTTAATTGATCATACCTAAAGCCACCAGAGTAACCTGATGTTGGTCCAGCATTATTGGCAATGTCTTGCTCGCTTGCTGTCGGGTTCAGTGCTAAATATTCAGCAGCATAAGAAGCGTTGATAGTATTGTTAGAATAAAAGTCATATTCATTTTCGCCATAGGTAGCTGAAACATCAAAACTCCAATCATCACTTAGCTCGCCCCTTACACCAAATGCCGTTGATATATCTTGTGCTTCATTATCAATGCGCGGTAAAAAACCATCCGGATAAACTTGTGGTACATTCTTTTCAGCTTCATTAAAGCTACGATAAAAACCATTACCTAAAGCGGTTCTATTTGAATAGCCGCCAAAAGCATAAAGCTCGATATTTTCTAACGGCAACATAGCATTATAAAAAAATGACTGAAATCTAGATTCAGCGTTTCCTTGGCCCCATCGTACCTTGTTAGATAAAGTACCTGGTGGTGTGTTTGAACTGCCGCTGGTATCTTTTTCAGCGCGATTAGTGCCGTCGTAATCTCTATATTCAGCGGTTAAGTTAATAAATCCGCCCTCGTTGCCTAGATCAAAACCAGTATTTAACCCTGCGGCTAAGACATCACCGTCACCTTCGCCAGCGGCACCTGTTTGGATAAAGCCCGATGTCACGTTTGTACTATCTTTAAGCTCAAGATTAATAACACCTGCGATAGCATCAGAGCCGTATTGCGCAGCAGCACCGTCACGTAATATTTGTACATTTTTTAGCGCTGTCATGGGTATTGCATTCATATCGGTACCGGCAGCACCGGCACCAACGGTACCATTTAAACCAAAAATTGCTTGATTATGACGTCGCTTGCCGTTAACTAATACTAAAGTCTGATCTGGCTGTAGGCCTCGAAGTGTTGCCGGTCTAAATAAATCAGAACCGTCTGATACTTGTGTTCTACTAAAGTTAAATGACGGAGCCATCGCCTGAAGACTTTGACCCAACTCGCTAAAACCACCTTTGGTCAGTGACTCACTGGAAATAATATCGATTGGGGAGCTTGACTCAGTTGCTGTTCTACTTGAAACACGAGAGCCGAGTACGGCAATAGTTTCTAAATTTTCATCAACAGACGCTGTCGTAGCAGCAAAAGATGGTAAACAAGTAAATGATGTACCTATAGCGATAGCTAGGGTGTGTAAACGAAAGTATTTATTGAACAACAACTTTTTCACCTTTAATTTAGAAATGGAAAAAACTACAAATTTGTGGCGATAAATTTACAGTGAAACTCACCATTTTGCCATCATTTTATTGACAATCAGCCAACAACGAAATTTATATAGTAGCTACCAGTTTGTACGCTGACTTAAAAGATTTTATTTATAGAACATCGATAGACTTAGGTTTACCTATCCTAGACCTATCTTATTACGGCAATAAATTTCAATGGAGTTATACCTGTTCCATTAAGTTTGTGATCTTGTTGTGCGCAGGAAAAATAACTCAAGGTAAGGCGCTCGATTGAGCAATAGCTGGCTATTGGGATTGAGAGCAACACAGCCTTGAGCTATTTTAACTAGTACAAGTGAGTAATAACTTAATGGGATTGGTATTAGTAGCTAAAGTTATTATAAATGGCTAAAATTCAGCTGAATTTAACACTCAGGAAAGTATTAATGAAAGCACAAGTAAAATGGATCGGCGAAGAAATGTTTATGGGCACATCTGAAAGTGGCCACACAATGGTATTAGATGCAAACGCAGGTGCTTTGGCGCCCAGTCCATTAGAAAGTGTATTAATATCTTTAGGTGCTTGTTCTTCAGTTGATGTGGTGAGTATATTAGAAAAAGCACGACAAAACATTACCGGCTGTAAAGTTGAAATAGCTGCTAAGCGCGTTGATTCTGTGCCAAAATTATTTTCTGATATTCACTTACATTTTGTTATTGAAGGTAAGGACATTGGTGCTAAGCATGTTGAGCGCGCGGTTAGTTTATCTGCTGATAAATATTGTTCGGTCGCATTGATGCTTAATAAGTCAGTTAATATTACTCACGATTTCGAGATTATTGACATATAACTATTTTTCCATCGTTCTGACTGCTGGGGTAATGCTCTTTTTACCCTAGCAGTGCTTTAAGCTTTTTATATTGTACTGCTGAAGCTAAAAACAGCATTATTATTGAACAGACAATATCAAAATACTAAACCTCACTCACTGGCCTGTATTAATCGACTTGATATAATTACAGCTTGCCCATAATCTTTTAAGTCTCTACTCATTCTTTTCTCATTATTTCCTCCCTGTAAAAAAACAATTCACAGGGGGAAAAGCGGAAGGACGGCAGGAGAAGTAAAGGTCAAATCAAAATATAGCATTGCTCTACAGCTACAGATCACTCATCCAGTCAAGTTGTTTGTTTGCTTCACTCTTTCTAAGCATTAATTCTCTAATCAATGGTGTCAATAACAACTCCATCGCTAAACCCATTTTGCCACCAGGGACAACCAAGGTATTCATACGAGACATAAATGAACCATCGATCATACTAAGGTAATAAGGAAAATCTAATTGGCTTGATTCACGACAGCGAATAACGACAAAACTTTCGTCTAGTGTCGGTATCGCTTTAGCGCTAAAAGGATTTGAGGTATCAACAGTGGGTACTCTTTGAAAGTTAATATGAGTACGCGAGAATTGTGGCGTGATAAATGAAATATAATCTTCCATACTTCTAACAATGCTCTGCGTTACCGCCTCACGGCTATGACCACGCTTGTCAGTGTCGCGTATTATTTTTTGTATCCATTCTAAGTTGACAATCGGTACCATCCCGATGAGTAAATCTACATGCTTGGCAACGTCATTGTTCTCGGTAACAACCCCGCCATGTAACCCCTCATAGTAGAGCAAGTCAGTTCCCTCACCCAATGCTTCCCATGGAGTAAAAGTACCGGGCATTTGGTTATAAGGCACAGCTTCATCAAAGGTATGTAGATAACGGCGCATCTTACCTTTGCCTGTTTCTGAGTAGTCTTTAAATAACTTCTCTAAGGCATCAAAATCATTGGCTGCCGCGCCAAAGTAGCTTAATTTAAGTTGTTGTTCTTTCGCTTTACGCTTTTCTAAATCCATTTCTTGGCGCGAGTAGCGATGGAAACTATCGCCCTCAACTGTTGCTGAGGTAATGCCTAGTGAACGGAAAATATGCTCAAACGATTCTGTTGTCGTAGAAGTGCCTGCACCCGAGGAACCGGTAACAGCGATGATAGGATTTCGTGACGACATAATGGCTGACCTTATTATTAATGGACAATTGTTATACGAGGTATTACTAGGCGGGTCAAGTTTTAGCTAATGTACTTGTCTTGTGATGAGTAATTTTAGCACACAAAAAAGCGGAGCCTAAGCTCCGCTTTTAATATCGTCAGAATAAATTTAGTACAAGTACTAAATTATGCTTCTGCGCTAACTTCTTCAACTACTTCAGCTGCATCTTCTACTGCTGGGCGGTCGACAAGTTCAACATAAGCCATAGGGGCTTTATCACCAGTACGGAAACCACATTTTAAAATGCGAGTGTAACCACCTGGACGTTCTTGGTAACGTGCACCAAGTTCGTTGAATAAAATTCCTACTACTTCTTTATCTTGTGTACGAGCAAACGCTAAACGGCGATTTGCAACACTGTCGGTTTTAGCCAATGTAATCAATGGCTCTACTACCATACGTAGTTCTTTAGCTTTAGCTACAGTCGTTTTGATCAAACCGTGCTTAACTAAAGAGCTAGCCATATTGCGGAACATCGCTTTACGATGACTGCTATTACGGTTTAACTGGCGACCGCTTTTACGATGGCGCATAAGTTAATCCTTATCTCAACTATTAAAAAACGATGATCGACTTAGTCGTTATCAGCTATGCTTTCTGGTGGCCAGTTTTCTAGGCGCATGCCCAGAGACAAACCACGAGACGCCAAAACGTCTTTGATTTCGGTTAAAGACTTCTTACCTAAATTAGGTGTTTTAAGAAGTTCAACCTCAGCACGCTGTACTAAGTCGCCAATATATTGAATTGCTTCTGCTTTTAAGCAGTTTGCTGAACGAACAGTAAGTTCAAGGTCATCAACAGGACGAAGCAAAATAGGATCAAACAGTGGTTTTTCCTCTTTTGGCTCTACTTCAGTTACATCACGAAGCTCTACAAACGCATCTAGCTGTTCAGCTAGAATAGTTGAAGCGCGACGAATTGCTTCTTCAGGATCTAACGTACCGTTAGTTTCCATGTCTAAGACTAGTTTGTCCAAATCTGTACGTTGTTCAACACGTGCAGAATCAACGTCATAGGCAATTCTTACAACAGGACTGAATGAAGCATCAACTAACAAACGTCCAATTGCACGATCTTCTTCCTCGGCATCACGTCGAGTTGAAGCAGGAACATAACCACGTCCCATTTCAACTTTTATACGCATACTGATAGAGCCATCACCTGTCAAATGACAGATTACATGAGTTGGGTTTGCAATTTCTACATCACCATCATGTTGGATATCGGCTGCCGTTACAGGGCCTTCACCAGATTTAGTTAAGGTAAGAACAGCTTCATTTTTACCTTCTAAACTTATAGCTAATCCTTTAAGGTTTAACAGTATTTCGATGATGTCCTCTTGCACACCTTCTTTACTACTGTACTCATGAAGTACACCGTCAATTTCAACTTCAGTTACAGCACAACCTGGCATTGAAGATAAAAGAATGCGGCGTAACGCATTACCTAAAGTGTGACCAAAACCACGTTCTAATGGCTCTAAAGTTACTTTAGCACGAGTAGGGCTAATAGTTTCGATACCAACCAATCGTGGTCTAAGGAATTCGGTTACAGAACCCTGCATTATGTCCTCTCTTAAAGTGCAACTTTACTTAGAGTAAAGTTCAACAATCAACTGTTCATTAATTTCGGCAGACAAGTCAGAACGATCAGGAACACGTTTAAAAACGCCTTCAAGTTTCTTGTTATCTACTTCAATCCAAACTGGCTTCTCACGTTGTTCAGCTAATTCTAAAGCAGCGATGATACGCGCTTGAGTTTTAGACTTTTCACGTACAGAAACTGCATCTTCAGCTTTAACAGTGAAAGATGGAATATTAACAACAACACCGTTAACTACGATAGCTTTATGGCTAACGAGTTGACGAGCTTCAGCACGAGTGCTGGCATAGCCCATACGGTATACTACGTTATCAAGACGTTTCTCTAAAAGTTGCAACAAGTTTTCACCTGTATTGCCTTTTAGACGAGCCGCTTCTTTATAGTAGTTGCGGAATTGTTTTTCTAGTACGCCATAAATACGACGAACTTTTTGTTTTTCACGAAGCTGAATACCGTAATCAGATAAACGACCGCGACGGGCGCCATGTTGACCTGGTATTGTTTCGATTTTACATTTAGTGTCAATTGCTCTAACACCGCTTTTAAGGAACAAATCTGTACCTTCGCGGCGACTAAGCTTTAACTTAGGACCTAAATATCTAGCCATTTTCTCTCTCCAACAATCCTAATAAAAGTGCGATTAAACGCGACGTTTCTTAGGAGGACGACAACCATTATGAGGAATCGGTGTTACGTCTGTAATGTTGGTGATTTTAAAACCAGCAGCATTTAGAGCACGGATAGCAGATTCACGACCTGGACCCGGACCTTTAACGAACACTTCAATATTCTTCAAGCCAAACTCTTGTGCAGCTTTACCAGCACGATCTGCAGCTACTTGCGCAGCAAATGGAGTAGATTTACGTGAACCACGGAAACCTGAACCACCAGCAGTCGCCCATGATAAGGCGTTACCTTGACGATCTGTAAGAGTTACGATTGTGTTGTTGAAAGATGCATGGATATGAGCCATGCCGTCAGCAACTTGTTTTTTTACGCGTTTACGCGTACGTACAGGTGTTTTAGCCATTGTCTAGTTCCTCTTACTTCTTAATTGGCTTACGAGGACCTTTACGGGTGCGCGCATTAGTTTTAGTGCGTTGACCACGTAGAGGAAGACTGCGACGGTGGCGAATGCCACGGTAACAACCTAAATCCATAAGACGTTTAATGTTCATTGAAACTTCACGGCGTAAATCACCTTCTACGGTGTATTTATCCACTTCTGCACGAAGCAAATCAATTTGAGCTTCGTCCAATTCACTGATCTTAGTTGACTCTGCAATACCAGTTGCAACACAAATTGCTTTCGCACGTGTTGCTCCGATACCGAAGATCGCAGTAATGGCGATTACTGCATGCTTACGATCAGGGATGTTAATGCCAGCGATACGGGCCACTAAACACATCTCCTACTTTTAAATTAAAATTTACCAGTTGAAAAGCCCGTTAGGATACTCAACCGGCCGCATTTCTTTGTAAATCGAAGCGGCATTATACAGACTTATCTGCATAATGCTACTGCTTAAAGATTTAGCCTTGACGTTGTTTATGTTTTGGCTCTTCGCAGATTACACGAATAACACCAGAACGTTTAACAATTTTACAGTTACGACAAATCTTTTTTACGGATGCACGTACTTTCATTCTATATACTCCGTTACCTAATGACTCAGTCTAACGACCGTAGCCCTTAAGGTTTGCTTTCTTAAGTACATTGTCATATTGATGAGACATCAAATGGGTTTGTACTTGTGCCATAAAATCCATTATCACAACTACAATAATAAGTAGTGATGTGCCGCCAAAGTAAAAATTGACGTCCCATGCCATGATAATAAACTGAGGTACCAAACAGATAAAGGTAATATACATCGCACCAGCTAAGGTTAAGCGAGTCATAACTTTATCGATATATTTTGACGTTTGCTCACCAGGACGGATCCCAGGAATAAACGCACCGGATTTTTTCAGGTTATCTGCCGTTTCACGCGGATTGAAAACAAGCGCCGTGTAAAAGAAACAGAAAAATATTATCGCAGCAGCAAGTAACATGACATATAACGGCTGTCCTGGAGAAATAGCAATTGATACTTCTTGTAGGAAATCAGCAACCATACCTTCACCTTGGCCAAACCAGCTCGCAAGCGTGCCTGGAAACAAGATAATACTTGAAGCGAAAATTGGTGGAATAACACCTGCCATATTTACTTTGAGCGGTAAATGCGTGCTTTGGGCAGCGAAAACCTTACGGCCTTGCTGACGTTTAGCATAGTTAACAACAATACGTCGTTGACCACGTTCCACAAATACTACAAAGAAAGTAGTAGCAAATATAATTACGCCAATCAGCAATAATACTAATAAGTGCAATTCACCTTGACGCGCCGCCTCTGCTGTTTGAGCAACAGCTGACGGCATACCAGCAACTATACCTGCGAATATCAAGACAGAGATACCGTTACCAATACCGCGTTCAGTAATTTGTTCACCTAACCACATTAGAAACATGGTACCAGTAACCAAACTTACTACCGCAGCAAAGTAGAATGCAAACCCTGCGTCCATTACTAGACCTGGCATCATTCCCGGTAAACTTCTTGCTATTGCAATTGATTGTACAGTCGCTAGAACTAAAGTGCCGTAGCGGGTGTATTGACTGATTTTACGTCGTCCAGCTTCACCTTCCTTTTTCAATTCTGCCATTGCCGGGTGCATGACCGTAAGCAATTGCATAATGATTGAAGCTGAAATGTACGGCATAATACCCAGTGCCAATACAGAGGCTCGCTCAAGTGCACCACCAGAGAACATGTTAAACATCTCTACAATGGTGCCCTTTTGTTGATCGAACAACTGAGCTAATACAGCGGCGTCAATACCAGGGATTGGCACAAATGTTCCCAAACGAAGCACAATAAGTGCACCGAATACAAACCACAATCTTTGTTTAAGCTCAGACAAGCCGCCTTTTGCTTTATTATCAATTCCTGGTGTAGCCATAACCTGTACTATTCCTCGATTTTTCCGCCTGCCGCTTCAATAGCTGCACGTGCGCCTTTAGTAACACCTAAACCACGTACGGTAATTGGACGTGCGATATCACCAGAGAGCATGATCTTCACAAACACAATATTACGTGTGATTAAGTTAGCATCTTTAAGGGCAAAGATATCGACAACATCACCTGTGATGTTGTTTAGTTCATGTAGACGTACTTCAGCGCTAACTAAAGATTTACGTGACGTGAAACCAAACTTAGGTAAACGTTGTTTCAATGGCATTTGACCGCCTTCAAAACCAGGACGTACACTACCGCCAGAACGAGACTTCTGACCTTTGTGACCGCGACCACCTGTTTTACCTATGCCAGAACCAATACCACGCCCGCAGCGTTTCTTGGCTTTCTTAGCACCTGGTGCAGGAGATAAAGTATTTAAATGCATTATTAATCCTCCACCTTAATCATATAAGATACTTGATTAATCATACCGCGTACAGAGGGAGTATCTTCTAACTCTACTGTTTGACGAATACGACGTAAACCAAGACCTTTTAATGTAGCTCTATGCTTCGGTAAACGACCGATAGAACTTTTTAACTGAGTTATTTTAACTGTTTTAGCCATGCTCAATTACCCCAAGATATCTGAAACGCTTTTGCCACGTTTTGCTGCAACAGCTTCAGGCGAATGCATATTCGCAAGAGCAGATACAGTAGCGCGAACTACGTTTATTGGGTTAGTAGAACCGTATGCTTTTGACAATACGTTCTGTACGCCTGCAACTTCAAGTACTGCACGCATAGCGCCACCGGCGATAATACCTGTACCTTCAGAAGCTGGTTGCATGTAAACTTTAGAACCAGAATGCTTGCCAATAATGACATGCTGAAGAGTAGTACCCTTCAAATCTACGGTTACTAAATTACGACGCGCTTTTTCCATTGCTTTTTGGATTGCAGCAGGCACTTCACGTGCTTTACCGTAACCAAAACCAACGCGACCAGCACCATCACCAACTACGGTTAATGCTGTGAAACTGAAAATACGTCCACCTTTAACCACTTTTGAAACGCGGTTAACTGCGATTAGCTTTTCAGCCATATCACTTTGTTGTGAGTTTTCTTGATTATGATTAGCCATTATCAACCCCCTAAAACTGAAGACCAGCTTCGCGAGCTGCATCTGCTAACGCTTTCACGCGACCATGGTAACGGAAACCTGAACGGTCAAAAGCAACACTAGTGATGCCTTTAGCTACTGCACGTTCTGCAATAGCCTTACCTACAGCCGTAGCTGCTTCAACGTTGCCTGTTTTTTCTAACTGAGCACTAACTTCTTTGTCTAAAGTAGACGCTGATGCGATTACTTCAGAACCTGATGGTGCGATCAATTGCGCGTAAATATGACGAGGAGTACGGAATACAACTAAACGATTCGCACCCAACTCGCTAATTTTTGCACGAGAGCGTTTAGCTCTGCGCAAACGAGATGTTTTCTTATCCATAGTATTACCCTACTTCTTCTTAGCTTCTTTACGACGGACATTCTCATCGCTATAACGAATTCCTTTACCTTTATAAGGCTCAGGCTTACGGTATGCGCGGATGTCCGCTGCAGTTTGACCGACCAACTGTTTATCAGCACCTTTCAGTATGATTTCAGTTTGGGTAGGAGTTTCAACGGTAATCCCTTCAGGGATTGCGTGCTCGACCGGATGTGAAAAACCTAAAGATAAGTTTAAAACCTTACCTGCAGCTTTAGCACGGTAACCAACACCGTTTAACAATAATTTTCTTTCAAAACCTTTGCTAACACCTTCAACCATATTATTGATTAAAGCGCGTACCGTTCCGGCTTGAGACCAAGCGCCTTTGGTATCGGCAACGATATTTGTGATGATGTCATTCTCTTCTTGAGAAACAACAACGGCACTATGGATCGTATGCGACAACTCGCCAATTGGACCTTTAACTTTGATGTCTTGACCTGATAACGTAATAGTAACGCCAGCAGGGATTGCGACAGGTGCTTTTGCAACACGAGACATAATTCTGCTCCTTTACTCTACGAAACCAAGAACTTCACCGCCAAGACCCGCATTGCGAGCGGCGCGATCAGTCATTAGACCTTTAGAAGTAGAAATAATTGCGATACCCATTCCCGCTAATACTTTAGGAAGCTCTTGAGCTCCTTTGTATACGCGAAGACCTGGACGTGAAACACGTTTGATCACTTCAATTACTTCTTTACCTTCAAAATATTTCAATTCTACAGTTAGCTCAGGCTTTGCATCGCTTGAAACTGTAAACTCTGAAATGTAACCTTCTTCTTTAAGCAAGTTGGCAAGTGCAACTTTTACCTTAGAAGATGGCATTTTTACTGCAGTCTTTGCTGCAGATTGACCGTTGCGGATGCGTGTAAACATGTCCGCGATAGGATCAGTCATCATAACCATTTACTCCCGTGAATTACCAACTAGCTTTCTTAAGACCTGGAACTTCACCGCGCATCATAGTTTCACGTAATTTAATACGACTTAAACCAAATTTACGTAAGAAACCATGTGGACGGCCAGTAATGTTACAACGGTTACGTTGACGACTACTGCTCGAATCACGAGGTAAACTTTGAAGTTTCAATACAGCATCCCAGCGATCTTCTTCAGAAGAATCAGCACCAGAGATGATAGCTTTTAGTGCACTACGCTTTTCAGCATATTGTGCGACTAACTTGGTTCTTTTAGCTTCACGAGCCTTCATTGACGTTTTAGCCATAACTCTACACCTTCTTCTTAAATGGGAAGTTAAAGGCAGCCATTAATGCATGACCCTCTTCATTATTCTTCGCACTTGTAGTGATAGTGATATCCATTCCGCGAATTTTATCGATTTTATCGTACTCGATTTCAGGGAAAATGATTTGCTCACGTACGCCCATGCTGTAGTTACCACGGCCATCGAATGACTTAGGGTTTAAGCCACGGAAATCGCGGATACGAGGAATAGAAATAGAGATTAAACGCTCTAAAAATTCCCACATACGTTCGCCACGTAGAGTTACTTTTGTGCCTATAGGATAGCCTTCACGAATTTTGAAGCCCGCAACTGATTTGCGTGCTACTGTCGTGACCGGCTTTTGACCTGAGATTGCAGTAAGATCATTTGTGGCGTGTTCTAAAACTTTTTTATCAGAAATAGCTTCGCCAACACCCATGTTAAGGGTGATCTTTTCAATCCGAGGGACTTGCATGACACTTTTATAACCAAATTGCTTTTGCAATTCAGCTACAACTGTATCTTTATATAAATCATGCAGTTTCGCCATCGTTTACTCCAATTAAATTAATTCGTTATTAGATTTGAAAAAACGTGCTTTTTTGCCGTCTTCATCTCTAAAACCAACACGATCTGCTTTGCCCGTAGCCGGGTTAACAATCGCAACGTTGGATACATTTAAAGGTGCTTCTTTTTCAACAATCCCACCAGGCTGCTGTAACTGAGGTACAGGCTTAGTGTGCTTCTTGATTAAGTTGATACCTTCAACAAATACTTTGCTGTCTTCAACAAGAACTTTGGTCACTTTACCAGTTTTGCCCTTGTCTTTACCTGCAAGTACGATTACTTCATCATCACGACGAATCTTAGATGCCATTATCGTGACTCCTTATAGTACTTCTGGTGCAAGTGAAACAATTTTCATGAATTTTTCATTACGAAGTTCACGAGTCACAGGACCGAAAATACGAGTACCAATTGGTTGTAAGTTAGCATTTAACATTACAGCCGCATTTTCATCAAAACGGATGGTAGAACCATCTGAACGACGAACACCTTTCTTAGTGCGCACCACTACTGCAGTTAGGACATCACCTTTTTTAACTTTGCCGCGAGGATTTGATTCCTTCACTGCAATTTTAATGATGTCACCAATGCGTGCGTAGCGACGGTGCGAACCACCAAGAACCTTTATACATTGTACACGTCGAGCGCCGCTGTTATCAGCTACGTTCAGTTGTGATTGCATTTGGATCATTTAATATGTCTCCGCTAAATTATCTCATAAAAGATTAAATTCAAGGCCAGAAATTTGACCCGTCACTGCCTTCTAAATCCCACTCACAACGAGCGGGCGCGAGATTATAACACCGGTGATTTAAAAGTGATACTTTATTTAGCTAAAAAGTAACCACTATGCTAGGAAGGGTCTGTAGAATGATTGCTGGCACTATAACGGGGAAATGCACTATATAAGGGCTGTTAATAATTAATGATGTGGCATAAATATAGTTTTAAAAAAGGTATAAATAATTTTTGTCAAAAAAAAAGGCTCTGCAGAAGCAGAGCCTTTTTAAAGTTCTTATTGTGAATTAGAGCCGGCGATTAAGCTTTTTCTAATACGCTTACCAAAGTCCAAGACTTAGTCTTAGAAATTGGTGCACATTCACGAATAGAAACTAAATCACCAGCTGCACATTGGTTAGTTTCATCATGCGCTTTCAACTTAGTTGAACGCGTCATGTACTTACCGTACATAGGGTGCTTAACACGTCGTTCGATCAGGACAGTGATAGACTTATCCATTTTGTCACTGACGACACGACCTTGTAGTGTACGAATTTTTGCTTCGCTCATTACTTACCTGCCTTCTCAGTTATGATAGTCTTAACACGCGCGATGTTACGGCGTACATTTCTTTGCAAATGAGTTTGCGTTAACTGGCCTGTGCTTGCTTGCATGCGATAGTTAAACTGTTCGCGTAACAACTCAAGCAATTCAGCGTTTAGCGCTTCAATGCTTTTTTCTTTCAATTCACTAGCTTTCATTACATCACCGTTCTAGTTACGAAAGTTGTTTTGAACGGAAGTTTAGCTGCTGCTAAAGCAAATGCTTCACGAGCAATCTCTTCCGAAACACCTTCCATTTCATAAAGAACACGACCAGGTAGAATTTGGCATACCCAATATTCCACTGAACCTTTACCTTTACCCATACGAACTTCAAGAGGTTTTTTAGTAATTGGCTTATCAGGGAATACACGGATCCAGATTTTACCTTGACGCTTCACGTGACGAGTCATTGCTCGACGAGCCGCTTCAATTTGACGCGCAGTCATACGACCACGTTCCATTGATTTTAAC
This sequence comes from Colwellia sp. C1TZA3, assembly GCF_007954265.1. Lineage (GTDB taxonomy): Bacteria > Pseudomonadota > Gammaproteobacteria > Enterobacterales > Alteromonadaceae > Cognaticolwellia. The sequence continues at coordinate 30,922 of NZ_VOLS01000001.1, forward strand.
CCGAAAGTACCGAAGCTTACTGAACTACCTACATGTGCAAGACCGCGGTTACGCATTTTAAATTGCTTGCGGAACTTAGTACGTTTTGGTTGTAACATTACTTATTCCCCTACTTACTGGTCTTGCGGTTAGGTTTTCTTTTAGGCTTAGCAGCTGGTTGCTCTACTTGTAATGGCATGTTGCCAATTACTTCGCCTTTAAAGATCCATACTTTGATACCAATAACACCGTAAGTGGTATCAGCACGCGCAATTGAGTAATCAATGTCAGCACGTAAAGTGTGTAATGGAACACGACCTTCACGATACCATTCAGCACGTGCAATATCTGCACCGCCTAAACGACCACTTACTTGTACTTTGATGCCTTTTGCGCCTAAACGCATAGCATTTTGTACAGCACGTTTCATCGCACGACGGAACATTACACGACGTTCTAATTGACTAGCGATGCTGTCAGCAACAAGCTGCGAATCCATTTCTGGCTTACGCACTTCGGCAATGTTGATTTGAGCAGGAACACCGGCAATTTTAGAAACTGCTAAACGTAGTTTCTCAACATCTTCGCCTTTCTTACCGATTACAACACCCGGACGAGCCGTGTGTATTGTAACGCGGATAGATTTAGCTGGACGTTCAATTACAATTTTTGATAATGAAGCACGCTTAAGCTTTTCAGTTAAATATTCACGAACCAAATGGTCACCGTGTAAATTAGCTGCGAAATCTTTAGTACTTGCAAACCAAGTAGACGCGAAAGGTTTCGTGATACCTAAGCGAATACCATTTGGATGGACTTTTTGACCCATTCTAATATCTCCTAGCTATCAGATACAATCACAGTAATGTGACTTGTACGCTTAAGGATTCGATCCGCGCGACCTTTCGCACGAGGCTTAATACGTTTCATTGTTGGACCATCGTCAACCATAATAGTTTTTACGATAAGTTCATCAATGTCTGCACCTTCGTTGTGCTCTGCGTTAGCAATAGCTGAATCAAGTACTTTTTTAACCAAAACGGCAGCAGCTTTGTTGCTGAATGTTAAGATTTCAAGTGCTTTTTCAACATGCAAGCCGCGGATTTGATCCACAACTAAGCGTGCTTTTTGTGCAGAGCCACGGGCAAATTTATGTGTAGCAATTGCTTCCATCTAATTTCCCCTATCTCTTCGCTTTCTTATCCGCGACATGGCCACGGTAAGTACGAGTTGGTGCAAATTCACCTAATTTGTGACCGATCATTTCATCAGTTACAAATACAGGTACGTGTTGACGGCCATTATGGACGGCGATGGTCAATCCGATCATCGTAGGGATGATCATTGAACGACGAGACCAAGTTTTAATTGGCTTTTTAATCCCGCTTTCCACCGCTGTCTCTACCTTCGTCAACAAGTGTAGGTCTATAAATGGACCTTTCTTGAGAGAACGTGGCATGGTGATTCCTCTTTAATTAAAAGTACTATTATTTAGCACGACGACGCACGATAAATTTATCGGTACGCTTGTTAGAACGAGTCTTGTAACCTTTAGTTGGTACACCCCAAGGTGATACCGGGTGACGACCGCCTGATGTTTTACCTTCACCACCACCGTGTGGGTGATCAACTGGGTTCATGGCAACACCACGAACAGTTGGGCGAACACCACGCCAGCGTGAAGCACCAGCTTTACCCAAAGAGCGAAGCATGTGTTCAGCGTTGCCGATTTCACCTAAAGTAGCACGACAATCTGACTCTATTTTACGCATTTCACCAGAGCGAAGACGTAAAGTGACATAAGCACCGTCTTTAGCAACTAGTTGAGCATAAGTACCAGCAGCACGTGCAATTTGCGCGCCCTTACCAGGTTTAAGTTCGATTGCGTGAACAACACTACCTAATGGTGTGTTGCGCAATGGTAAAGTGTTACCTGGCTTAATAGGAGCATCGACACCAGACTGGATTGAATCTCCAGCTTTCAAGCCTTTAGGGGCTAAGATGTAACGACGTTCGCCATCAGCGTAAAGTACTAGTGCAATATTTGCACTACGGTTTGGATCATATTCCAAACGTTCTACTTTTGCAGGGATACCATCTTTATTACGTTTAAAGTCAACCATACGATAATGTTGCTTGTGTCCACCACCAATGTGACGAACAGTAATGCGACCATTATTGTTACGACCACCAGACTTAGACTTAGTGTCTAGTAATGGTGCGTAAGGCTTACCTTTATGCAACTCCGTGTTTACCACTTTAACAACGTGGCGACGACCCGGAGAAGTAGGTTTACATTTAACTATAGCCATTTTCGTAAACTCCTATGATTCCGCGCCAACGAAGTTGATGTCGCTGCCTTCAGCAAGTGTAACGTATGCTTTTTTCCAATCGCTTCTGCGACCAAAACGAGCACCAGTACGTTTTACTTTGCCTTTGACATTTAATGTGCGAACACCATCAACTGAAACTTCAAAAAGTTTCTCAACAGCAGCTTTGATTTCAGCTTTAGTAGCAGTAGTAGCAACTTTGAAAACAACGGTGTTGTTAACTTCAGAAGCCATAGTGCTTTTCTCAGAAATGTTCGGTGCTAAAAGCACTTTCAGTAAACGTTCTTCGTTTATCATCCTAACATCTCCTCAAGTTGCTTAACTGCTGATGCAGTCATCAAAACTTTTTCGAAACCTACCAAGCTAACTGGGTCAATACCGTCTACGTCACGAACGTCAACTTTATACAAGTTGCGTGCTGATAAGAACAAGTTCTCATCAACGTCTGGAGTAACGATTAATACGTCTTTTAGCTCCAGTGCGTTTAGTTTAGCTACTAACTCTTTAGTTTTTGGTGTTTCAACTGTAAAATTTTCTACCACAATCAAGCGTTCTTGACGAACTAACTCAGAAAGGATGCTTTTAATCGCACCACGGTACATTTTACGGTTTACTTTTTGGCTGTGATCCTGTGGCTTAGCAGCGAATGTTACGCCACCTGTACGCCAAATTGGACCACGACTAGTACCAGCACGTGCACGGCCAGTACCTTTTTGACGCCATGGTTTTGCGCCACCGCCACTAACTTCTGAACGAGTCTTTTGAGCACGAGTACCTGCACGAGCACCAGCTGCATAAGCAACTACTACTTGGTGTACAAGAGCTTCATTAAACTCAAGTCCAAAAGTTGTTTCAGAAACTTCAAGAGCGCCTGAAGCGTCTTTTAATGCTAATTCCATCACAAATCTCCTGGACTAGGCTTTAACAGCTGGTTTGATGATTACGCTACCGTTGATTGCACCCGGAACCGCACCTTTAATAAGGAGCAAGTTACGTTCTGCATCAACACGAACCAATTCAAGGTTTTGCGTAGTAACTTTCGCAGCACCCATGTGACCAGACATTTTTTTGCCTTTGAAAACACGACCTGGTGTTTGACACATACCTATCGAACCGTTTGAGCGGTGAGATAGTGAGTTACCATGAGTCGCATCTTGCATTGAAAAATTCCAACGCTTAATACCACCTTGGAAACCTTTACCTTTTGAGGTGCCAGTAACATCTACTAATTTCGTGTCATTAAATAACTCAACAGTGATTTCACTGCCAGTTACAAGACCTTCGCCTTCATTTGCATTTAAGCGGAATTCCCACAGGCCACGGCCTGCTTCGATACCAGCTTTCGCAAAATGACCGGCTGTTGGCTTGTTAACACGGTTAGCTTTTTTGCTTCCCGTAGTAACTTGAAGCGCCGAATAACCATCGTTGTCAACAGTTTTAACCTGAGCAACACGGTTCGCTTCAACTTCTAGGACGGTTACAGGAGTAGATACGCCATCTTCAGAGAAGATGCGAGTCATGCCCACTTTACGTCCAACTAGACCTATAGTCATGTTAAAACTCCTATTAACCCAAGCTGATTTGAACATCAACACCAGCGGCAAGATCTAAACGCATTAATGCATCTACAGTCTTCTCAGTTGGCTCTACGATATCAATCATACGTTTGTGAGTACGAATTTCGTACTGATCACGTGCATCTTTGTTAACGTGTGGTGAAGTCAAGATAGTGAAACGTTCTTTGCGTGTAGGCAGTGGAATTGGACCACGAACCTGAGCGCCAGTACGTTTAGCAGTATCAACGATTTCAGCTGTTGATTGATCAATCAAACGATGATCGAACGCTTTCAAACGAATGCGAATTCTTTGATTTGACATTTAGACAAATCCCCATTTTAAAGAACAACAAAATACTACCCATCACCTTTTTATGTAAAAGGGGGGAGTATCGCTATAACATTCAACTCCATATCGGAGCTGCTGTGTGTTAACTATTAATAATTTAAACTAATACGCTAACTGATAAACACGCAAAGACAAGCTCAACGTGGAGGCGTAGTATACAGGGAGCGATGATAATTTCAACTATTTATTTAAAGGTATTAGAAGATATATTCGCTCCACTTCAAAATACCGATTTGTGCAAATCAAGAAAAGATTAATGGTGGCATACATCAAAGGCAACACCCTGGGTGGTTAAGATGAAACAAAGCAGGTTGTCAAAGCAGGATGTCAAAACATGAGTCATTATTTATTGTTTATTGTTTAAATCAAAGACACAGGAGATAATTCTTTATAGGCTAGCTGAAGTCTGTATTTTAGGTTACATCGAGTACGTAGCAAACATTAAAATGATATTTAAACCGACATTGTCGTGATTGATGCGTAATAATCGTTTCTAACACACATTTAATAGTCCTATATAAGCAGAGCTATTGGTTTGTTAATTTTGGCTTTGTTATCTCAATACCACCAAATTTGCTGCATATATGACCTTTTTTACTGCGCTGAACAAAAATTAACAAACTTAAATGATTTTTTATGTCGATTTTCATTAAGTAATGATATACTCGCGCGCAAATTTTCAACAATTCCACTTCTTTTAGTGATTCAATAAAATAGAGTAAAGTAATGGCAGATTTATCTAAATACAGAAACATTGGTATCTTCGCTCACGTTGATGCGGGTAAAACCACAACAACTGAACGTATCTTAAAACTTACGGGTCAGATCCATAAAACAGGTGAAGTACATGACGGTGAATCTACGACTGACTTCATGGAACAAGAAGCTGAGCGCGGTATTACCATCCAGTCTGCTGCGGTAAGCTGTTTTTGGAACGATCACCGTTTTAACGTAATTGATACTCCTGGTCACGTTGATTTCACCGTTGAAGTTTACCGTTCACTTAAAGTGCTTGATGGTGGTGTTGGTGTATTTTGTGGCTCTGGTGGTGTTGAGCCACAATCAGAAACTAACTGGCGTTATGCGAATGACTCAAAAGTTGCCCGTATTATCTTTGTAAACAAATTAGACCGTCTTGGTGCTGATTTTTATCGTGTTGTTAAACAAACTGAAACAGTACTTGGTGCTAACCCACTTATCATGGTTTTACCAATTGGTGAAGAAGATGAGTTTGTTGGTATTGTTGACCTACTTACCCGTAAAGCATGGATATGGGATGAAACCGGTCTTCCAGAGAACTTCGAAATCACAGATGTGCCTGCAGACATGGTTGATAAAGTAGAAGAATACCGCGAAATGCTGCTTGAAACTGCTCTTGAGCAAGATGATGATCTTTTCGAAGCATATTTAGAAGAAGGCACAGAGCCTTCTATGGAAGATATCAAACGTTGTATCCGTAAAGGCACACGTACTATGGATTTCTTCCCTACTTACTGTGGTTCTGCTTTTAAGAACAAAGGTATTCAAAATATTCTTGATGCCGTTGTTGATTATTTGCCGTCACCAGTGGATGTTGATCCACAGCCACTTACTGATGAAGAAGGTGAGCCTAATGGTAAATACGCAATCGTTTCTGCAGATGAAACATTCAAAGCGTTAGCATTCAAAATCACTGATGACCGTTTTGGTACTTTAACTTTCGTACGTATCTATTCAGGTACATTGAAGAAAGGCGATACCATACTTAATGCTGCAACAGGAAAAACTGAGCGTGTTGGCCGTATGTGTGAAATGCAAGCTGATGACCGTAACGAACTTACTTCAGCTCAAGCTGGTGATATCATCGCAATTGTTGGTATGAAAAGTAATGTTCAGACAGGTCACACATTATGTGATCCCAAGCACCCTATCGTCCTAGAAGCTATGGTGTTCCCTAAGCCTGTAATTTCAATCTCTGTAACACCAAAAGATAAAGGTTCAACTGAGAAAATGGGTATTGCTATCGGTAAAATGGTTGCTGAAGATCCAACATTCCAAGTTGAAACTGACGTAGATTCAGGTGAAACAATCTTATCTGGTATGGGTGAACTTCACCTAGATATCAAAGTAGATATTCTAAAACGTACCTACGGTGTTGAATTAGCTGTTGGTAAACCACAAGTTGCTTACCGTGAAACTATTACTCAAGAAATTGAAGATAGCTACACCCATAAGAAGCAATCGGGTGGTTCTGGTCAATTTGGTAAAATTGATTATTTCATCCGTCCAGGCGAGCCAAACTCTGGTTTTACATTCTCATCAAAAGTTGTTGGTGGTAATGTACCAAAAGAATTCTTCCCGGCTATTGAAAAAGGCTTCAAAGGCATGATGGATACTGGTGTTCTTGCTGGTTTCCCTGTGCTTGACGTTGAAATTGAATTATACGATGGTGGCTTCCATGCTGTCGATTCATCTGCTGTTGCATTTGAACTCGCTGCTCGTGGTGCTTTCCGTCAATCAATTCCAAAAGCTGGTGCCCAGTTAATCGAACCTATCATGAAAGTTGATGTGTTTACGCCTGATGATCACGTTGGTGATGTTATTGGTGATTTAAACCGTCGTCGTGGCATGATCGCAGGTCAAGATGCCGGTATTTCTGGTGTTCGTATTAAAGCTGACGTTCCTCTTTCAGAAATGTTCGGTTACATCGGAACTTTACGTACAATGACATCAGGTCGTGGTCAATTCTCTATGGAATTCTCTCACTACTCTCCATGTCCAAACAACGTAGCAGAAGCCGTTATTGCTGAAGTAAAAGAAATGAAAGCAGCTAAAGCTAAAAAGTAATTCCCTTACTTTTAGTCTTTTTATAAAAGGATGCTACGGCATCCTTTTTTATTGCCTGAAATATCCTTAGCAAGCACCTGCAAAATCTAGCCATAAGATAAAGCACATGATACTATTTTCTTTAAGTGCTGATATTTTCTGATTGTTTCATCCATTTGTTATTGCTGGCGTTATTATTGAAGCTAGTACACTCTACCCCTTAATAAAATTAATTAAATAGGTATAAAATAGTATGTTCAATTTTTTTAGCCGTTCGATAATGCGCCAATTGGTCATTACCATATCAAGCGCGGTTGCCGTGCTACTGGTCATTACCTCATTTTTTATTTTATCCAATGTTAGTGACAACACCAGAGAGCGACTCATCTCTGATATAGAAAATATTGTTACTTTGCAATCCACTAAAGTGAAAGAGTTCTTTGTAGCAAAAGGCCAAATAAATCATAGTGTATTTTCCAACCCCTTGGTTATTGATTGGTTTAAAAGCTACGATAAACGACTGTCCAATATTAATGATAATAAACAATACCAAGATGTTACCCGCTATTTTAAATTCTTTTCAGAAGCAGACCCTGCAATAAAAAGTGTATTTTTTGGTAGTGAGAATACTCATGAATATTTTGATCTCAATGGTCGTTATGACGATGCAAAATATTTCACCAATGAGCGGCCATGGTGGTCAAGTAGTCTTAGCGCAGCAAGAATGTATGTTACTGAACCCGCAGTTGACAATAACGACGGTTCAATTTCAGCAACCATTACTTCTCCCTACTATTTACCCAATGGTCAATTATTAGGTATTGGCGGTATGGACATTTTAATTACCACTATAGGTGATGATTTGCTCGCCCCGATTAAATACAAAAACCAAGGTGAAGCCTTCTTAATGACAGACACAGGTAAGTTAGTCTTCTTTCCTGGCTTTAATAATGATTTCAAACCAGGTGATTCTATGGCCAGTGTCGATAGCCATTTCTCTAACACATCAGGCTTTTCACAATTACAAACAACCCTTGCACAAAATGATAGTGGTATTACCCAAGTTTCTTTACGTGGCATAAATTATCAAGTTATTTTTAATCAAGTGAAAAGCGAATACCCCTTAATGAATTGGAAGCTTGGCTTTTTAGTTCCCGAGCAACTTATATCACAACCAGTGGAGGCCGCCTTTAGGTCTTCTGTTGCTATCGTTGTCGCGATTATTATTATGATTGCCATCGTGGTGTGGCTAAGCGTATTACCTTTCGTTAAGCGCATAACAAGCCTTAGAAATGCCATGAAAGATATTGCTGATGGCGATGGTGATTTAACCCAAAGGATAGCGCCATTAAAAAATGATGAAATTGGCAAGTTGGTTGATGAATTTAATATTTTTGTTGATTCAATTCAACAACTGGTAAGCCGAACTGTCACTATTACTAGAGAGGTATCATCTTCAAGTGACGCTGCAGAGAAAATTGGCAAAAAAACCGCTAATATTGTTGAAGCGCAAAAACGAGAAATAGATCTTGTTGCCACTGCAGCCACCGAGTTAGCTCAAACAAGCATCGATATATCTAATAACACCAATTATTCAAAGCAACTGGTCACTAGTGCTGAAGAAAAAGTAGCCTTAGGCTCTGATGTTGTTAACCAAGCTACCATTGGTATTCAACAACTTTCAAATAATGTTGATGACGCATCACAAGTTGTGCAACAGTTAAAAACAGGCACACAAACCATTGGTGATGTTGTCACCGTAATACGCAGTATTGCTGAACAAACCAATTTATTAGCGTTAAACGCCGCCATTGAAGCAGCTAGAGCCGGAGAACAAGGCCGAGGCTTTGCTGTTGTTGCTGACGAGGTTCGCACGCTTGCGTCACGCACACAAGAATCTACCGCCAATATCCAACGTATCATTGAAGAGCTACAAGCGACAGCGGTAAATGCTGTTGCAGTGATGGAGTCGAGCTGTCTGCAGGCAGAGAATAGTGTGCAATTAACACAACAAGTACAACAAGTGTTAGCTGATATTGCTGAGGTTATTGGTCAGTTTCAGAGTCAAACTTTTGAAGTGGCTCATGCAGTGGAACAGCAAGCGAATGTAGCCGAAGAAGTGTCAAAAAACATTGAAAACGTCAGGGTATTAACTGACGATACTGTTGATGTTTCAACCACAATGAAAGCGAGTCTAGCAGATTTATCTGGTCAAGCGCATTCATTGTCAAAAGTCGTCAACCAGTTTAACGTCTAGCCTAGACAAAAGTTCTGTGGCAGACTAAAAGTCGCCATGGTGTAAATTCATGGGTGATTAAACGCACAAAATAATAGGTAGCTTTCCACTCAAGCTGCCTATTTTTAGGTGTATTCTAACCTTCTTTTATCTTATGTGTGTCTCTTAAAAACTTAATAATACCAATTTGATTAACCTGGTATAACCTCAATAAGTGATAGCGATAAAGCAGATAAGTTCAACTGCACCTTTCTATCATTGCCCACATAAGAGCTATACCCAGCAACAATCAACCGATCTACTTTGCTAAAATAAACCCACAAAACAAAGAAGACGCCGAAGCGTCTTTTTAAGTATTAGTGAAGACTACAATTAAGCGATAACTCGTTAAGGTAAAAGCAGATACAACACCAGCAACTACTGGCCAATATCTGCTTAACTCTAGCTTCTAGTCCACAAAAAAAAAAGACGCCGAAGCGTCTTTTTAAGTATTAGTGAAGACTAAAATTAAGCGATAACTCGTTAAGGTAAAAGCAGATACAACACCAGCAACTACTGGCCAATATCTGCTTAACTCTAGCTTCTAGTCCACAAAACAAAAAAGACGCCGAAGCGTCTTTTTAAGTATTAGTGGAGACTAAAATTAAGCGATAACTCGTTAAGGTAAAAACAGATACAACACCGGCATCTACTGGCCAATATCTGCTTAACTCTAGCTTCTAGTCCACAAAACAAAAAAGACGCCAAAGCGTCCTTTTAAGTATTAGTGGAGACTAAAACTAAGCGATAACTCGTTAAGGTAAAAGCAGATACAACACCCGCATCTATTAACCTACTTACACTTCACTAAAATAAGTCCACAAAACAAAAAAGACGCCGAAGCGTCCATTTAAGTATTAGTGGAGACTAAAACTAAGCGATAACTCGTTAAGATAAAAGCAGATACAACACCCGCATCTACTGGCCAATATCTGCTTAACTCTAACCTCTAGTCCACAAAACAAAAAAGACGCCGAAGCGTCTTTTTAAGTATTAGTGGAGACTAAAATTAAGCAATAATTTTAGATACAACACCAGCACCAACCGTACGACCACCTTCACGGATAGCGAAGCGTAGACCTTCGTCCATCGCAACTGGGTTGATTAGCTCAACAACAAACTTCAAGTTGTCGCCTGGCATAACCATTTCAACACCTTCAGGAAGCTCTACTGCACCAGTAATATCCGTTGTACGGAAGTAAAACTGTGGACGGTAGCCTTTAAAGAATGGCGTATGACGACCACCTTCATCTTTGCTTAGTACGTAAACTTCTGACTCAAACTTAGTATGAGGAGAAATTGAACCAGGCTTACATAGTACTTGACCACGTTCAACGTCTTCACGCTTAAGACCACGAAGAAGCACACCACAGTTCTCGCCAGCACGACCTTCGTCAAGCAATTTACGGAACATTTCAACACCAGTACAAGTCGATGTTTGTGTGTCACGAATACCGACAACTTCAACTGCATCGCCAATTTTAACAATACCGCGTTCAACACGACCTGTTACAACCGTACCACGACCTGAAATTGAGAATACATCTTCAATAGGCATAATGAATGCACCGTCGATTGCACGCTCTGGCTCTGGAATGTAGTTATCTAATGCATCAGCAAGTTCGATTACTTTCGCTTCCCATTTCTCGTCGCCTTGAAGAGCGCCAAGTGCTGAACCTTGAATTACCGGTAAATCATCACCTGGGAAGTCATATTCAGAAAGAAGTTCACGCACTTCCATTTCTACTAATTCTAATAATTCGTCATCATCAACAACATCACATTTGTTCATGAATACTATGATGAAAGGAACGCCAACTTGACGTGATAACAAGATGTGCTCACGTGTTTGTGGCATAGGACCATCTGTAGCAGCAACTACTAAGATAGCGCCATCCATTTGTGCAGCACCGGTGATCATGTTTTTGATGTAATCGGCGTGACCAGGACAATCTACGTGTGCATAGTGACGTGCAGCAGTATCATACTCAATGTGAGAAGTATTAATAGTAATACCACGTTCACGTTCTTCAGGAGCGTTATCGATTTGTGCGAAATCTTTAACTTCACCACCGTGAACTTTAGTTAATACTGCAGAGATAGCAGCTGTTAAAGTTGTTTTACCGTGATCGACGTGACCAATAGTACCAACGTTAACATGCGGTTTTAAACGTTCAAATTTTGCTTTAGCCATTTTTCAATTACCTTAAAGTTCATTAAAAGCCCGGCCAAAAGACCGAGCCAGACTTTCAAAAAGCCTTACTAAGATTCAATTATTTTGTCGGCAACAGCCTTTGGTGCTTCACTGTATTCGTGAAACTCCATTGAGTATGATGCGCGACCTTGAGTTGCACTACGTAACGCTGTAGCGTAACCAAACATTTCAGATAGTGGCACGAATGCATTCACTATCTTCGAACCAGCTGGACCTTCGTCCATGCCATCGATCATGCCACGGCGACGGTTTAAGTCACCAACAACATCACCCATGTTTGCGTCTGGCGTAATAACTTCAACTTTCATCATAGGCTCAAGAATTACCGGTGACGCTTTTAGCGCCCCTTGTCTAAAACCAATTGATGCAGCGACTTTAAACGCCATTTCGTTTGAGTCAACGTCATGAAAAGAGCCATCAAAAAGCGTAACTTTGATGTCTAGTAACGGGTATCCCGCTAACACACCACTGTCCATTTGCTCTCTACAGCCCTGTTCAATTGAGGGGATAAATTCTTTTGGAACACTACCACCAACAATTTCGTTAACAAACTCGAAGCCTTCACCTTTTGGCAAGGGCTCCATTTTCAACCAAACATGACCAAATTGACCACGACCACCTGATTGACGAACAAATTTACCTTCCACTTCAACTGCTGAACGAATAGTTTCGCGATAAGCCACTTGTGGATTACCGACATTACATTCAACGCCAAATTCACGTTTCATACGTTCAACTAAAATATCGAGGTGTAATTCCCCCATACCTGAGATGATGGTTTGACCCGTTTCCTCATCAGAGACGACTCTAAATGACGGATCTTCTGCGGCCAATTTACCTAACGCAATGCCCATTTTTTCTTGGGAAGCGACAGTTTTTGGCTCAACTGCTACAGAAATGACAGGATCAGGAAACTCCATTCGTTCGAGCGTTATCACATGATTTACATCACATAAAGTATCACCGGTAGTGACATCTTTGAGACCAATAGCCGCAGCTATATCACCCGCTCTTACTTCTTTAATTTCCTTACGGTCATTTGCATGCATTTGTACAATACGACCTAAACGCTCTTTTTTGCCTTTCACAGGATTGTATATACTGTCACCAGTTTTTACTACACCTGAGTATACGCGAAAGAACGTTAGCGTGCCGACAAATGGGTCAGTGGCGATTTTAAATGCTAAAGCAGCAAATGGTGCTTTATCATTAGCCTCACGATGACCTTCAGTTTCGTTTTTGTCATTATTAATACCTTTTATCGCTTCAACATCTGTTGGCGAAGGTAAAAATTCTACGACAGCATCAAGTACTGCTTGTACGCCTTTGTTTTTGAAAGCTGAGCCACAAGCACAAAGGACAATTTCATTGTTTAGCGTACGGGTACGTAGCGCAGATTTTATTTCTGCTTCGGATAAATCGCCTTCTTCAAGGTATTTATCCATTAGTTCTTCAGAGGCTTCTGCAGCTTCAGAGACTAGGTGTTCATGCCAATGTTCGGCTTGCTCTAGCATCTCTGCTGGGATGTCTTCATAAGTAAAAGTCATGCCCTGGTCACTTTCGTTCCAGTTAATGGCTTTCATCTTAATTAAGTCGACAACACCAGTAAAATCTTCTTCAGCGCCAATTGCTAATTGAATCGGCACTGCATTAGCTTTCAAGCGAGAATTAAGTTGCTCAACTACTAATAAGAAGTCTGCACCTGTGCGGTCCATCTTATTAACAAAAACTAAGCGTGGAACAGAGTATTTCTCCATCTGACGCCAAACCGTTTCTGTTTGTGGTTGAACGCCTGAAGATGCACATAATACTAATACCGCACCATCTAATACACGTAATGAACGTTCTACTTCAATTGTAAAATCTACGTGGCCAGGGGTGTCGATGATATTAATACGATGGTCTTCAAACTGGGCTTGCATGCCTTTCCAGAAACAAGTTGTTGCCGCAGAAGTTATGGTTATACCACGCTCTTGCTCTTGCTCCATCCAATCCATAGTGGCTGCGCCATCATGAACTTCGCCGATCTTATGTGAAAGACCAGTATAGAAAAGTACCCTTTCTGTTGTTGTCGTTTTACCGGCATCGACATGAGCACAAATACCAATATTTCGGTAGCGCTCAATAGGGGTTATACGTGCCACAATATCTTCCTCTTTCTGAGACTTTATCTCAGATTATAAAACTGTTGTGGTTATCACTTGATATCAATAATGATATTTGGTGATAACCACGGCATTACACTTGTTACTATGAATTAGCAATTTTTGCTAATTCATAGTGCCTACCAACGGTAGTGAGCGAATGCTTTGTTAGCTTCGGCCATACGGTGAACGTCTTCACGTTTCTTAACCGCTGAACCTTTGCTGTCAGACGCATCTAACATTTCGTTAGCTAGGCGCTGAGCCATTGATTTTTCACCACGTTTACGAGATGCTTCAACTAACCAACGCATGGCTAGTGCATTACGACGCACAGGACGAACTTCAACTGGAACTTGGTAAGTAGAACCACCAACACGACGAGACTTTACTTCCACTTGTGGGCGGATGTTGTCTAATGCTGTTTCGAATAACTCAAGGTGAGTTTTCTCAGTGTTTTTATCAGTTAAAATGTCTAATGCACCGTAAACAATTTTTTCTGCAGTAGATTTTTTGCCATCAACCATAAGGATGTTGATGAATTTTGCTAAAAGTTCGTTATGGAACTTAGGATCTGGCAATATCTTACGTTGCCCTACGACGCGTCTTCTTGGCATCTTAATTCTCCGTTGTTTTCAGGTATAACCCAAAATTTAATATTTTATTTGGCCTTACTTAACGCTTTCTATCTCTAATTAAAGAAATAAAATAGCTTAAGATTTAGGTCGTTTAGCACCGTATTTAGAACGGCCTTGTCTTCTGTCGCTTACACCTGAACAATCAAGTGCACCACGAACGGTGTGGTAACGCACACCTGGTAAATCTTTAACACGACCACCACGAATCAAGATAACACTATGCTCTTGTAAGTTATGACCTTCACCACCGATGTATGAAGTTACTTCGAAGCCGTTAGTTAAACGAACACGAGCTACTTTACGTAATGCTGAGTTAGGTTTTTTTGGTGTAGTTGTATACACACGAGTACATACGCCACGACGTTGTGGACAAGCTTGTAACGCTGGTACGTTACTTTTAGTTACTTGTCTTACACGTGGTTTACGTACTAATTGGTTAATAGTTGCCATTAAATAGCTCCCGATTAGTTAAATTTGTGTAAATTCCAATCAATGGGGAAATTTACACCCTTATAAACGTGAAAATCCGCGACCTCGTATTCAATACATAAAAGTAGGGAATACGGGGTCGCGGAATTCTATAGGTCAAGCTTTAACCTGTCAAGCTTTACTCGCAATAGACAGGTTAATCATCTGCTTTAACCGATTTATCAAAACTATTTACTAAGATGACAAATCTGCATTCAAAGCGTCCGTTAATGCTTGCGCTGCGTCGTCAGCTGATACAGTGACTTCTTCTACAGGAACGGCGTTTTTAGCACGCGCACGTTCTTGATGGTAAGAGTAACCTGTACCTGCTGGGATTAAGCGACCAACAATAACATTCTCTTTCAAGCCACGAAGTTTATCTTTCTTGCCAGCTACCGCTGCTTCAGTCAGTACACGTGTCGTTTCTTGGAAAGAGGCTGCCGAGATGAATGACTCAGTGGCTAATGATGCTTTAGTAATACCCATCATTTGCATTTCGTATTCAGCCGGTTGCTTACCTGCAGCTTCTAATTCACGATTAGAGATATTGACACGAGCAACTTCCAGGATTTCGCCTTTAAGGAAGGTACTATCACCAGCATCTAGGATCTCACACTTGCGGATCATTTGACGGACAATGACTTCAATGTGCTTATCGTTAATCTTAACACCTTGTAAACGATATACTTCTTGTACTTCGTTGACAATATAGTTAGCTACTGGTGCCACACCACGTAAACGTAAAATATCATGTGGAGATTCTGGACCATCGGCAATAACTTCACCTTTAAGTACAGATTCACCTTCAAAGACGTTTAACTGACGCATTTTAGGGATCATCTCTTCGTATACTTCACCACTGGGTTGAGTGATTAATAAACGTACTTTACCTTTCGTTTCTTTACCGAAAGCGATAATACCTGTTTTCTCAGCTAATATAGCGGGAAGTTTTGGCTTACGCGCTTCAAATAAATCAGCTACACGTGGTAAACCACCGGTAATATCACGCGTTTTTGACGACGCTTGAGGAATACGCGCTAACGCATCACCAATACCAACTTCTACACCATCTTCTAGGTTAATAATCGCGTTACCCGGTAAGAAGTACTGTGCTGGAATTTCAGTGCCAGCAATCATCACATCATTACCTTTAGCATCAATCAATTTAACCGCTGGGCGCATTTCTTTACCTGCAGTATTACGTTGACCAACATCTGTAACTACAATGCTTGATAAACCGGTAAGATCATCAGTTTGACGAACCATAGTTACGCCATCAATAAGCTCAACGAATCGAATCTTACCAGCAACCTCTGTGATAATAGGATGCGTATGCGGATCCCAGTTAGCAATGATATCGCCTGAATTTAGTACTTCGCCATCTTTCTTATTAAGAATGGTACCGTAAGGTACTTTATAACGCTCTTTCTCACGACCAAGCTCATCAATTACTGTTAGCTCAGATGAACGTGAAGTGATCACTAAGTGATCTTCAGAGTTAGTTACAAATTTAGCGTTTTGTAATTTCAGCGTACCTGTGTTCTTAACTTGTACATTGTTCTCTGCTGATGCACGAGATGCCGCACCACCAATGTGGAACGTACGCATAGTTAACTGAGTACCAGGTTCACCGATAGATTGTGCTGCCACAACGCCAATCGCTTCACCTTGGTTGATCATATGACCACGAGCCAAATCACGACCATAACAATGAGCACAAATACCAAAATCGGTTTTACAAGTAATAATTGAACGTACTTTCATTTGATCAATTGAATTTTCTTCAATGAAATCACATAAAGCTTCGTCAATTAAAGTATTACGAGGAAGTAAAACTTCATTCGTACCCGGTCTAACCACATCTTCAGCTACAACACGACCCAACACACGTTCACGTAACGGTTCAACAACATCGCCACCTTCAATTAATGGCGTCATTTGTAGGCCGTCTAGTGTGCCACAATCATGTTCGGTAACCACTAAATCTTGTGCAACATCAACTAAACGACGAGTTAAGTAACCGGAGTTAGCTGTTTTCAATGCCGTATCAGCCAAACCTTTACGCGCACCATGAGTAGAGATGAAGTATTGTAATACGTTCAAACCTTCACGGAAGTTAGCGGTGATTGGTGTTTCGATGATTGAACCATCTGGCTTAGCCATCAAACCACGCATACCAGCTAGCTGACGTATCTGAGCAGCACTACCACGAGCACCTGAATCGGCCATCATGTAAATTGAGTTAAAAGAGTCTTGCTCTTCTGGCTCGCCGTCACGGTTAATAACAGTTTCTTTTGATAAGTTGTCCATCATCGCTTTTGAGATTTTCTCGTTGGCAGATGACCATATATCAATAACTTTGTTGTATTTTTCACCCTGAGTTACAAGACCTTGCTCGAACTGAGTTTGAATTTCTTTAACTTCTTCTTCTGAATCTTCGATGATGGTGTATTTCGCCGCTGGAATAACCATATCGTCGATACCCACTGAAGCACCCGCGATCATCGCGTAATGGAAACCTGTGTACATAATTTGATCAGCAAAGATAACAGTATCTTTAAGACCTAAGTTACGGTACGCATGGTTAATCAGTTTTGAAATTGGCTTTTTACCTAGTGGCTGATCGATAAGATCATAAGGCATGCCGTCTGGACATACTTGCCATAAGATTGCACGGCCAACTGTAGTATCGCGTAGCGTAGTTACCGGTTCAAAAACACCATCGCTGTTACGTACATGCTCAGTAATACGAATTTTCACTCGGGCATGAAGTTCAGCAAAGCCTGTACGATAGGCTTTTTCAGCTTCTTTAATGTCGGTAAAAACCATACCTTCACCTAAACCATTGACACGATCGCGTGTTAGGTAATATAAACCTAATACAACATCCTGTGATGGTACGATGATAGGGTCACCGTTCGCTGGAGAAAGTACGTTATTCGTTGACATCATCAACGTACGTGCTTCCATTTGTGCTTCGATGGTCAACGGTACGTGTACCGCCATTTGGTCACCATCGAAATCGGCGTTATAGGCCGCACAAACCAACGGGTGTAAATGAATCGCTTTACCTTCAATTAGTACCGGTTCAAACGCTTGGATACCCAATCTATGTAGTGTGGGTGCACGGTTAAGCATAACCGGGTGTTCACGAATAACTTCGTCTAACACATCCCAAACTTCAGCGCCTTCACGCTCTACCAGTTTCTTAGCCGCTTTAATTGTAGTGGCTAAACCACGCGCTTCTAATTTACCGTAGATAAATGGTTTGAATAACTCTAATGCCATTTTCTTAGGTAGACCACATTGATGCAAACGCAGTGTTGGACCAACGGTAATTACAGAACGACCAGAGTAATCAACACGTTTACCCAATAGATTCTGACGGAAACGACCCTGCTTACCTTTGATCATATCGGCAAGTGATTTAAGCGGACGTTTGTTAGAACCGGTAATAGCACGACCACGACGACCGTTATCTAGCAAAGCATCAACAGATTCTTGCAACATACGCTTTTCGTTACGTACAATGATATCTGGTGCTACTAAATCAAGCAGACGTTTTAAACGGTTATTACGGTTAATAACACGACGGTATAAATCGTTTAAATCTGAAGTAGCAAAACGACCACCATCCAATGGTACCAACGGACGTAAATCTGGTGGCAAAATTGGCAAAACGTTCATGATCATCCACTCAGGTTTATTACCTGATGCCGCGAATGCTTCCATTAACTTTAAACGTTTAGTGATTTTCTTACGTTTTGTTTCAGAGCCAATTTCAGGTAATTCTTCACGCATTTGCGCTACTTCACCGTCAAGGTCAATCTGTTGCAATAACGCAAGTACTGCTTCAGCACCCATTAGCGCGTCAAATTCGTCACCGTGCTCTTCTAACGCATCAAGATATTCTTCTTCGGTTAGAATTTGGCTTTTTTCTAATGTTGTCATACCAGGTTCGGTAACAACGTAAGATTCAAAATAAAGCACACGTTCAATATCACGTAACGTCATGTCTAATAATAGACCAATACGAGATGGTAATGACTTTAAGAACCAAATATGGGCAACTGGACTTGCTAGCTCGATATGACCCATGCGGTCACGACGAACTTTAGTCAATGTAACTTCAACGCCACATTTTTCACAAATTACACCACGGTGCTTAAGGCGTTTGTATTTGCCACAAAGACATTCGTAGTCTTTAACTGGGCCAAAAATACGCGCACAGAACAAACCATCACGTTCCGGCTTAAAAGTACGATAGTTAATCGTCTCAGGTTTCTTTACTTCACCAAATGACCATGAACGAATCATGTCAGGTGAAGCTAGTCCGATGCGAATACCATCGAACTCTTCTGTTTGATTTTGTTGCTTAAGAAACTTAAGTAAATCTTTCACACACTCTCTCCTGTCGGAGTTAAATACCGGAGAGAACAGTTATCTGTTCTCTCCCTGTACTGACTTCAGCTGGTGCTAAAAGTCAGCAATGTAGCTTGAGGTAGCTTAATCCTGATCTAATTCGATGTTGATACCCAACGAACGAATTTCTTTCAACAATACGTTGAATGATTCAGGGATACCCGGCTCCATGCGATGATCACCGTCAACTAAGTTTTTATACATCTTAGTACGACCGTTAACATCATCAGATTTAACCGTTAACATTTCTTGCAAGGTGTAAGCAGCACCGTATGCTTCAAGTGCCCATACTTCCATCTCACCAAAACGCTGACCACCAAACTGTGCTTTACCACCTAGAGGCTGTTGCGTTACTAGCGAGTATGAACCCGTAGAACGTGCATGCATTTTGTCATCAACTAAATGGTTTAGTTTTAACATATACATGTAACCAACCGTCACAGGACGCTCAAAGTTACGACCAGTACGGCCATCCGTCAAGGTAAATTGACCACTTTCAGGCATATCGGCAAGCTTAAATAAGTCTTTAATTTCTCTCTCGCTGGCACCATCAAATACTGGTGTAGCAATAGGAAGACCTGCTCGTAAGTTACCCGCTAAGCGCATAATCTCGTCGTCTGAGAATGAATCAATATCGACTTCTTGGCGAGATTCACCTAGGTTGTAAACTTCTTTTAAGAATTCACGTAATTTATGAATTTCTAATTGAGCTTCCAACATACGGTTAATTTTCTCACCAATACCACGTGCTGCCATACCTAGATGCGTTTCTAGGATCTGACCAATGTTCATTCGTGATGGTACACCCAATGGGTTAAGTACCACATCAACAGGAACACCGTATTGATCGTAAGGCATGTCTTCAACAGGTACTACGTTTGAAATAACACCCTTGTTACCATGACGTCCGGCCATTTTATCACCTGGCTGGATACGACGCTTAACCGCTAAGTACACTTTAATAATTTTCAACACGCCTGGTGCTAAATCAGCACCTTGAGTGATTTTACGACGTTTAACTTCATACTTTTTATCAAAGTCTGCTTTAATGTTGTCGTATTGTTCAGCGATTTGTTCAAGCTCAGACTGTTGACCTTCATCAGCCAAGTTTTGAACTAACCACTTATCACGAGACATGCTGTTAAGATCAGATTCATTTAACCCTGAGCCTAACAATAATTTTTTCGCACGTGCATAGATGCCATCTTCTAAAATACTAAACTCATCACCCAAGTCTTTCTTAACTTGTTTAAGTTGCATTTCTTCGATTTCAACGGCACGAGCATCTTTGTCAACACCGTCACGGGTGAAGATTTGTACATCGATGATGGTACCAGACACTGAGTTAGGTACGCGCAAAGAGCTGTCTTTAACATCAGCTGCTTTTTCACCAAAAATAGCACGTAATAATTTTTCTTCTGGTGTTAACTGTGTTTCACCTTTAGGAGTAACTTTACCCACTAAGATGTCGCCACCATTAACTTCAGCGCCAATGTAAACAACACCCGCTTCATCTAATTTAGATAATGCAGATTCGCCAACGTTTGGAATATCAGCGGTAATTTCTTCGCTACCAAGCTTAGTATCACGAGCGATACACGTTAGCTCTTGAATGTGGATCGTAGTGAAACGATCTTCAGTAGCTACACGCTCAGATAACAACATTGAATCTTCAAAGTTGTAACCATTCCACGGCATAAACGCAATACGCATGTTTTGGCCAAGTGCCAATTCACCCATATCGGTTGAAGGACCATCAGCTAATACATCGCCACGCACTACCGGTTCAGTCATACGACACAATGGACGCTGGTTGATACAGGTGTTTTGGTTTGAACGGGTGTATTTAGTTAAGTTGTAAATATCAATACCCGCTTCACCAGCGTGCATTTCATCTTCATTAACTTTAACCACAATACGTGAAGCATCAACGTAGGCAACAACACCGCCACGTTTTGCCACAACAGTTACACCAGAGTCAACAGCAACAATTTTCTCCATACCCGTACCAACAAGAGGTTTATCCACTCTTAATGTTGGTACCGCTTGACGTTGCATGTTAGAACCCATCAAAGCTCTGTTAGCATCATCGTGCTCTAGGAATGGAATAAGTGACGCAGCAACAGAAACGATTTGTTGTGGAGAAACATCCATATACTGAACTTGTTCAGCAGACATCAAAGTAAATTCGTTCTTATGACGACAAGCCACTAAACCAGCAATTAATTTGCCTTCAGCATCCACTTTAGCTGTGGTTTGTGCAATAACAAAGTTACCTTCTTCAATAGCAGAAAGGTAATCGATGTCGTCAGTGATTAAACCATCAACAATCTTACGGTAAGGTGTTTCCAAGAAACCGAAATCGTTAGTACGTGCATAACACGATAACGAGTTGATCAAACCAATGTTTGGACCTTCCGGTGTTTCAATTGGACAAACACGACCATAGTGAGTTGGATGTACATCACGAACTTCAAAACCGGCACGTTCACGGGTCAAACCACCTGGCCCTAAAGCAGAAATACGACGCTTATGTGTCACTTCTGATAATGGGTTGTTTTGATCCATAAATTGTGACAATTGTGATGAACCAAAGAATTCTTTAACGGCAGCAGAAATCGGCTTAGCGTTAATTAAATCTTGTGGCATGATCGCATCTAAGTCGCCAAGACTTAAACGCTCACGAACAGCACGTTCAACACGTACTAAACCAACACGGAATTGGTTTTCTGCCATTTCACCAACAGAGCGAATACGACGGTTACCTAAGTGATCAATATCATCAACTTCACCTTTACCGTCACGTATGCCGATTAAGGTTTTCATTACAGAAATGATATCTTCTTTAGACAACACACCGGTACCAATATCATCTGCATTGCCAACACGACGGTTGAACTTCATACGACCTACTGTTGATAGGTCATAACGCTCTAATGCAAAAAATAGGTTGTTAAATAGTGTATCTGCTGCGTCTTTTGTTGGCGGCTCGCCTGGACGCATCATACGATAAATTTCAACTAACGCTTCTAAGCGGTTGGTTGAATTGTCAACACGCAAGGTGTCTGACATATATGAACCAACATCAAATTCGTTCATATATAAAGTAGAAAGTACTTTATGCCCAGCTTGACTTAGCTCGGCTAACATTTCTAGTGTGATCTCAGCGTTTGCTTCAGCAATCACTTCACCGGTAGATTTGTCAATATAAGCTTTAGACAATACTTTGCCGACGATATATTCAGCAGGTACTTCTAGTTTTTCAAGCTTAGCTTTTTCTAACGACCTAATATGACGAGCGGTAATGCGACGACCTTGCTCAACTAAAACATCACCTTTAGGTAATGTGATATCGAAAGTAGCCGTTTCACCACGTAAGCGTTCTGGAATTAAATCCATTACTAGCTTATCGCCTTTAATAGTAAAGTCTGTTGTATCGTAGAAGATAGCTAGAATTTCTTCTGTTGAGTACTCTAAAGCACGCAAAATGATCGACGCAGGTAATTTACGACGACGGTCAATACGAACAAACAAGTTATCTTTTGGATCAAATTCGAAATCTAACCATGAACCACGGTAAGGAATAACACGAGCGTTATATAACACTTTACCTGATGAATGCGTTTTTCCTTTATCGTGATCGAAAAACACACCTGGAGAACGGTGTAATTGTGAAACAATAACACGCTCTGTACCATTGATGACAAACGTACCGTTGTCAGTCATTAATGGTATTTCACCCATGTATACTTCTTGTTCTTTGATATCTTTTACTGTGCCTGCCGCCGCTTCTTTATCATAAACGACTAAACGTAATTTAACGCGTAATGGCGCAGAGTAGGTGATACCGCGAATTTGACATTCTTTAACGTCAAATAACGGCTCGCCCAAACGATAGCTTACAAATTGTAATTCTGAGCTACCAGAATAAGCTTTAATTGGAAAAATAGAATGAAATGCAGCCTCTAGGCCTGTTTCACCTGTTGGATCAATATCAATAAACTTACGGAAAGATTCGAGTTGGATTGATAACAAGAATGGATAATCCATTACTTGAACACTTTTACCAAAGTCCTTACGAATACGTTTCTTTTCAGAGTAAGAGTAAACCATGGGGTTCCTCAGCTTGCTGGTTATGGCCGAATCTGTCTTAAAAAAGACAGGATATAGCAGTGATACTTTTTTTATCAAGCATCAAATAATGCACTGTTTTGGTTTAAAAAAAAACCACTTTCTTTAGCGCAAAAAGGCCGGTGACGTTTAAATCACCAGCCATTGCCTTTTCAGGCAAATAATCTGTTTAAAAACAGACTATTTGATCTCAACAGAAGCACCTGCTTCTTCGAGAGTTTTCTTAAGCGCTTCAGCTTCAGCTTTATCAACGCCTTCTTTAATTGCTTTTGGAGCTGATTCAACTAAATCTTTAGCTTCTTTTAAGCCAAGACCTGTAGCGCCACGAACTGCTTTGATTACAGCAACTTTCTTCTCGCCGAAGCTAGTCATTACTACATCAAATTCAGTTTGTTCTTCAACAGCTTCAGCAGGTCCAGCAGCGGCAACAGCAGCTGATGCAGATACGCCAAATTTTTCTTCCATTGCTTCAATAAGTGCAACAACGTCCATTACTGACATTTCAGCAACTGCGTTTAGGATATCGTCTTTAGAAATAGACATTTTAAATTTCCTGTTTTTTAATAAACAGCCTTTGGCTGTTTGAAATAACTATAAATACAAAAAGTGCGAATTGTGCTCTGCATATGTTTAAGTAATAGCAGAGGTAAACAATTATTAAGCCGCTTCTTGTTCTTTCTGTTCGCGTACTGCAGCAATCGTGCGGACTAATTTGCCTGCAGATGCTTCTTTCATTGCGCTCATTAAACGGGCAATTGCTTCGTCGTAAGTTGGTAGCTTAGCTAACATGTTTACGTCTACTGCATTACCTTCAAATGCGGCTGCTTTTAATTCAAACGATGGATTTTTCTTCGCAAAGTCTGTAAATAAACGCGCTGCTGCACCTGGATGCTCGTTTGAGAATGCAATTAACGATGGACCAACTAATGTGTCAGCAACACATTCAAAGTCAGTACCTTGTAAAGCACGACGTGCTAACGTGTTACGGATAACTTTCATCCATACACCGTTAATACGCGCTTCTTTACGTAAAGTCGTTATTGCTTCAACTGCAACACCGCGAGAATCCGCGATTACAGCTGATTGAGCGCCATTAGCAGCTTCTTGAACTTCAGCAACAATTGCTTTTTTGTCATCAAGATTGATAGCCATTGGCTTTACTCCTGGTTCACCGGCAATAAGAAACCGGTATTTACTATCCCTAAGTAAACTAATGTTTACCTAGGCCGTTACGGCGAGGACCAGAATTAGGAAATACTGGGTAATCACCATCTACGTAGGAAAATTAAGCTTTTAACGAAGAATCGTTTTGGCACCTACGGTCTTTGACGGGGTTGTCTAAAGCAAATTAATGCTTATTTAGTAGACAACACCTACCAAAATTTAAGGGGCGAAATTATAGTCTACAACTTCGCCCTTGTAAAGTGTCGATAATCAACACCTCACAGAAAATTACTGCGTCAAGCTAGCTTGGTTAACGGCAACGCCGGCACCCATAGTCGTTGAAACAGAAATCTTCTTAATGTACTGGCCTTTAGCATTAGCTGGTTTTGCTTTTTTAAGCGCTTCCAATAATGACTCAAGGTTTTCCTGCAATTTAGCATCGTCGAAATCAGCCTTACCAATCGTAGTATGGATGATACCGTTTTTGTCATTGCGGTAGCGGACTTGACCCGCTTTTGCGTTGTTTATAGCAGTAACAACGTCAGGTGTAACTGTGCCAACTTTCGGGTTAGGCATTAGACCACGTGGACCTAAAATCTGACCTAATTGACCAACAACACGCATAGCATCTGGTGAAGCAATTACAACGTCAAAGTCCATTTGACCGGCTTTAACTTGCTCGGCTAAATCTTCCATACCTACGATGTCAGCACCGGCTTCTCTCGCTTTATCAGCGTTAGCGCCTTGCGTAAATACAGCAACACGAACATCACGGCCTGTACCATTTGGTAATACCGTTGCGCCACGTACGTTTTGATCTGATTTACGAGCATCAATGCCAAGGTTAACGGCAACATCTACGCTTTCACGAAATTTAGCAGTAGCCAATTCTTTTAACAAAGAAAGTGCTTCAGTGATGTCATATTCTTTTAATACGTCTACTTTTTCACGGATAAGACGAGTACGTTTTGATAATTTAGTCATTTATTCGTCTCCTACCACTAAGCCCATTGAACGAGCAGAACCCGCAATAGTACGTACTGCCGCTTCTAAAGAACTCGCCGTAAGGTCAGCTTCTTTAATCTTAACAATTTCTTCAAGTTGAGCTGTAGTAACAGTACCAACTTTATCAGTGTTAGGACGACCTGAACCACTCTTAAGACCAGCAGCTTTCAAAAGTAAGTAAGCAGCAGGTGGAGTTTTTGTTTCAAATGTGAAAGAACGATCAGCATAAACAGTAATAACTACTGGTACTGGAGCGCCTTTTTCCAAAGAATCTGTTTTTGCGTTAAACGCTTTACAAAATTCCATGATGTTAACACCGTGTTGACCTAGTGCAGGACCAACTGGCGGTGACGGGTTTGCTGCGCCAGCAGCAACTTGTAGCTTGATTAAAGCTGTGACTTTTTTAGCCATGGTTTTAATACCTTTAGTATGGGTTCAAACGCTAATAATTAGAATCAGCTCCCCGTTAACAAAAAATCGATTTTCTCTTCATCAGATAAAATCGGCAGCGGATTATATATTATTCAAAGGGGGTAGTGCAAGACATCATGCTTAATTTGTATAAAAAAAGAGCGACAAACGTAATCAGTAAGCAAACGGAGGATCTACTCATTGTTTTCTCATCAGCTCCTGCTTATAAAAACATAATAAAATTATTCAAAGGAAAAAAAGCAGGTCGACTTTAACAAAGCAGTAGATCAAGAAACGTTATAATTGTTAAGTCTCTATTCATGCCCTGCCCATTACTTTATTCCTATAAAAAATAATAAAATAATTTACAGGGAGAAAAGAAGGAGGAATACAGGAGAAGCAATAGATCAAAAGTCTTTAGATTTGTAAATATCGACTCATTCCTTTCTCATTGTTTCCTTCCTGTAAAAATCAATAAAATAATTCACCGGAAGAAAAGCAGGAGGACTACAGGAGAAGCAATAGATCAGAGGATATAAAAAAGCCAGAGTAGAACTCTGGCTTTTTAGGGAATATGTAATGCTAGCCTTTTTCGACTTGCCCAAATTCCAAATCAACAGGTGTTGAACGACCAAAAATAAGCACCGATACTTTAATGCGATTTTTCTCGTAATCAAGCTCTTCAACAACACCGTTAAAGTCAGCAAATGGACCGTCAATAACGCGTACCACTTCGCCTGGTTCAAACAATGTTTTAGGTTTAGGTTTGTCAGTGTCTTCAAGGCGCTGTAAAATTCGATCCGCCTCTTTTTGTGAAATGGGTGCAGGTCTTTCTTTAGTACCACCAATAAAACCTAAAACACGTGGCACACTTTTAACTAAATGCCATGATTCATCGTCTAATTCCATATGAACCAAAACATAGCCTGGAAAGAATTTACGTGAACTTTTACGTTTTTGCCCAGCACGCATCTCAATGACTTCTTCAGTCGGCACAAGTATATCACCAAACTTTTCTTCTAAGCCATGAATGCCAATATGCTCAACTAGTGTTTTTTGTACACGACCTTCATAACCAGAGAACGCTTGGACTACATACCAACGTAATTTAGGATTGTTATTTTTTTCAGGCGTATCTGTAATTGTAATTTCTTCAGTCATGACGGTACCTTAACCTACTTTTAATCCAGTAATTAATCCAACTACCCAGAACAGAACTGAATCTAAACCCCAAAGCAATAAAGACATAATTAATGTTGCTACTAATACTATACCCGTTGTTTGCACGGCTTCTTGACGTGTTGGCCAAACCACTTTGCGTACTTCAGTGCGAGACTCTTTAGCAAATGCTACAGCAGTACGACCTTTGACTGTTTGCATAGCAATAAGCCCTGCAATAACAATAGCAGCAACTACCGCTATGGCGCGAACGAGAACTGATTGTTCAGCAAAAAAGTAATTACCAAAAACAGCGCCAGCCAAAAGCAAAACGATTACGCTCCACTTTAAAAAATCAAATGAACCACTTGGTTCAGTTTCAGTACTTGCATTCATATCTACTACCTGTAATTACGTGTCTAATCTAAGACAAAGCACCCCGATATAATCGAGGTTAAAATCTAAAGCCCCTATTATTTAACTAATAAGCACTTTACTCAAATATGGCAGGGGTAGAGAGATTCGAACTCCCAACCGTCGGTTTTGGAGACCGCTGTTCTACCAATTGGAACTATACCCCTTCAATCTGTACTTACACTTACCGAGTGATTCTTAGTTGTTTGGGAATTAAGAGAGACTCTAGAAGTGAGGCGCTATTATACTAATCAAAATATTTTACTCAAGGACTATTTTCGAGTTTTAAGTAGATGCTGCAACAGCCTTGCTTTTTCACCCTACTTATTGGCTTTTATAAATAGTATTCCCACTCAAATCTAGCTTCTAAGCCACAAAACAAAAAAGACGCCGAAGCGTCCTTTTAAGTATTAGTGGAGACTAAAACTAAGCAATAACTCGTTAAGGTAAAAGCAGATACAACACCCGCATCTATTAACCTACTTACACTTCACTAAAATAAGTCCACAAAACAAAAAAGACGCCAAAGCGTCTTTTTAAGTATTAGTGGAGACTAAAATTAAGCGATAATTTTAGATACAACACCAGCACCAACCGTACGACCACCTTCACGGATAGCGAAGCGTAGACCTTCGTCCATCGCAACTGGGTTGATTAGCTCGACAACAAACTTCAAGTTGTCGCCTGGCATAACCATTTCAACACCTTCAGGAAGCTCTACTGCACCAGTAATATCCGTTGTACGGAAGTAAAACTGTGGACGGTAGCCTTTAAAGAATGGCGTATGACGACCACCTTCATCTTTGCTTAGTACGTAAACTTCTGACTCAAACTTAGTATGAGGAGAAATTGAACCAGGCTTACATAGTACTTGACCACGTTCAACGTCTTCACGCTTAAGACCACGAAGAAGTACACCACAGTTCTCGCCTGCACGACCTTCGTCAAGCAATTTACGGAACATTTCAACACCCGTACAAGTCGATGTTTGTGTGTCACGAATACCGACAACTTCAACTGCATCGCCAATTTTAACAATACCGCGTTCAACACGACCTGTTACAACCGTACCACGACCTGAAATTGAGAATACATCTTCGATAGGCATAATGAATGCACCGTCGATTGCACGCTCTGGCTCTGGAATGTAGTTATCTAATGCATCAGCAAGTTCGATTACTTTCGCTTCCCATTTCTCGTCGCCTTGAAGAGCGCCAAGTGCTGAACCTTGAATTACCGGTAAATCATCACCTGGGAAGTCATATTCAGAAAGAAGTTCACGCACTTCCATTTCTACTAATTCTAATAATTCGTCATCATCAACAACATCACATTTGTTCATGAATACTATGATGAAAGGAACGCCAACTTGACGTGATAACAAGATGTGCTCACGTGTTTGTGGCATAGGACCATCTGTAGCAGCAACTACTAAGATAGCGCCATCCATTTGTGCAGCACCGGTGATCATGTTTTTGATGTAATCGGCGTGACCAGGACAATCTACGTGTGCATAGTGACGTGCAGCAGTATCATATTCGATGTGAGAAGTGTTAATGGTAATACCACGTTCACGTTCTTCAGGGGCGTTATCGATTTGGGCGAAATCTTTAACTTCACCACCGTGAACTTTAGTTAATACCGCAGAGATAGCGGCTGTTAAAGTTGTTTTACCGTGATCGACGTGACCGATAGTACCAACGTTAACATGCGGTTTTAAACGTTCAAATTTTGCTTTAGCCATCTTAAAGTACCTCTGGGTAGATTAAATCTATTAATTTTTAGTCAACATTGATTAATCTATAGAAGGTCTAAAGAAATGGTGCTGATAGGCAGATTCGAACTGCCGACCTCACCCTTACCAAGGGTGCGCTCTACCAACTGAGCCATATCAGCATTTCTTTATAAAGACTGGAGCGGGTGGCGGGAATCGAACCCGCTTCATCAGCTTGGAAGGCTGAGGTAATAGCCAGTATACGACACCCGCTAAATTCTATCAGATTATCTCTGTTAAAATGGTGGAGGGAGGTGGATTCGAACCACCGAAGGCTGAGCCGTCAGATTTACAGTCTGATCCCTTTGGCCACTCGGGAACCCCTCCAAATTTTAATGTCACATTACAAGTAATGTATTAATGGTGCCGACTGCCGGAGTCGAACTGGCGACCTACTGATTACAAGTCAGTTGCTCTACCAACTGAGCTAAGTCGGCACTACATTAAGTGGTGCGAATTCTAGAGTAATGTTTTCGTGCTTGCAACAGCAAAATGCAAAAAATAAGCATGTTTTTATGCGTTTGATGGTTTTTTACCCACAATCACAAATTTTTAACTATAAACACTTACCCGAACTCGCTTAAAAACAGCTTAAACCAAGAAAAACTAACTTTGGCTCAAGCTGACAGTGTTCAGCCAGTAGCTGAGCAATTTGTTCGCCATTGCCACCGGTTATCAGTACCTTGTCGAGTGTTAATAAACTATTTGCTTGAATAATAGCTTCTTTAATCGCTCCTATGGTCATGGCCCAACTGCCATGGTTCAAACAACTTGAGCTGTCCTGACCAAAAGCTATACTTGCGGTAACTTTAGGTGTAGCAATAATTTTAGTGGTGCGGGTTAATAAACTATCAAATAGCGTTTGTACACCCGGCATGATCCAGCCACCATAATGCTGGCCATTAGCCGCTAACAGATCAACGGTTGTCGCCGTGCCTGCGTCAATAACCAGTATATTTTGTTGTGGATAAAGTTGTTTTGCCCCTATCATAGCCAGCCAACGATCAACGCCTAAACTTTCTGGCTGCTGGTACGACGAAGATATACCAAAGGCATTTGCTGTACTGTGTACTTGTACAAAAGCAATATTATAGCGTGCTACCCACTTTTCGATCGCATCGTACACTTCGTTACCATGCACGTTAGCAAGAATAACTTCGCTAACCTGTGAAAATTTACCTTGTGATAACTGCGTTTGAAAAGCGTGATAGTCGAGATAAACAATCTCAGAAAGTGGTGCAGAGCTCCCAAGAGTTTGAAAAACATATTTTACCTGTGTATTACCGACATCAACTAACAGTCTCATAACCTAGCCCTTAAGCTAACTTCACCACCGTATACTGGACTTACTTGGCCATTAACCTCTAACATCAATGCCCCTTGGCCGTTAATACCACGACAAATACCCCGAGTCACTTTTTCGCCAGTAATCAAAGCCACCGGTTTGTTAAAGTAAAAGTCTTGTGTGTGCCACTGAGCAACCATGGTATTGATGCCTGTTTCGCTATGTACTTTTAAGCGTCTAAGCAAAGCTGCAATGATGTTAGCAGCTAAAATATTTCGATCAATATCAACGCCAATAGCACTCGACAAATCAATCCAGGGTTGATCGACCAATACCGCACTCTTAGCTGGCATTTTAATATTGAGACCAATGCCAATAACGCAATGACAAGGCTCCATCGCTTGACCTTCGAGATCAATTAAGATGCCCGCAAGTTTAACGCCATTAAAATAGATATCATTTGGCCACTTTAATTCAACATCAACCTGATAAAGGGCCTTTATTGCATCACTCACTGCCAGTGCCGCAACCACACTTAAGCCCATGGCTGCTGACATGCCTTGCTCTAAATACCAATACATAGATAAGTAAATATGTGAGCCAAAAGGTGAAATCCATTTTCGGCCCCTGCGCCCTCGCCCAGCACTTTGATATTCAGCAATGCAGGCTTGCCCAACAACATTTTGGTTTGGCAAACGGCGCATTAAATAACTATTAGTTGAGTCGATTAAGTTATGAACTTCTACCTTGGCGCTAGTGTTTTGCTCGGCCAACTCTGCAACTATAAGACTTTCGTTGAGCAGTTCAATGGGTTCGGCTAAGCGATAACCTTTGCCAGTAACACTGAAAATATCAAAGCCCATTTCTTGTAGTGCACTAATATGCTTTGAAATAGCCGCGCGACTAACGCCGAGTTCTTCACCTATGACTTGCCCTGACAAAAACTCACCTTTAACCAGCTTTTTAATCAACTGTTCACGAATTGCTTTCATTACTGACACCCTCTATTAGTATGACTTAGCTCACCATCAGCGCCAATAAACCTAACTTCAGGTATCAAGTGAAGATTAAATTTAGCCATAATTTTTTCCTGAATATAGACTGATAACGCGACAATATCCTGACCATGCTTACTGTCATAGTTAATGATCACTAAGGCTTGGTTTTCATGCACACCGACGCCCCCGTCACGAAAGCCTTTAAGACCTGCTTGCTCAATCAGCCAACCCGCGGCTAATTTTATCTCACCACTTTGTTGTCGATAATAAGGTATTTTCGGATACTGCTGCTGTAAAGCATGAAAAAAATCTTCAGTAACGAGCGGATTTTTAAAAAAGCTGCCCGCATTAGGCAGTAGTTTAGGATCAGGTAATTTTGTCTGACGCAGCTGTATAACCTTTGCCATGATGGCCTGTGGGGTTACCGGAGAGATAATAGTGTTTAAGCCCTGATAACTGTCAACCGGCTGCCAGGCTTTTGGTAATAAAAAATGCACATGGGTAATAATGCCTTTGCCATTTAATGCCTGTTTAAAAATACTGTTACGATAACCAAATTGACACGCTGCGTTGCTAAAATCCACCAACTTTTTTTCGGCAAAATCATACCAAGTAACACGCTCAATAAAGTCACTCACCTCAATACCATAAGCACCAATATTTTGTACCGGCGCGGCACCGACACTACCGGGAATTAAGGCCAAATTTTCTAAACCATATATAGCATGACTAATGCAAAACAAAACCAAATTATGCCAATTTTCACCACAAGCGGCGCTGACCTGAAAATATTCATCATTTTCAGTGACCTCAATACCCATTAGCCTGGGTTTAATAATCGTCGGTGCCTTTGCCTGACAAAACAAGGTGTTTGTGCCTTCACCAAGAATATAAGACCTAAGCGCTTTATCCGTGGTTATTTCAGACAGTTCTTTAACGGTAGATGGGAGAAATATCTCAGCGGTAACAGCTGGCACGTTTAAGCTATTAAATGCTTGTAAAGGAAAGTTAGCGCGTGTTTTCATAACAGTGACTATAAAAAATTTGCCCTATTGTACGCAAAAACAGCCACCGTATAAACTCTATTAGCTACAGTTAACCACGCTTTCTTGCGGAAAGATTAATGATATTATTACCTTCAGTGTAATATTTATTATGATATTTATCGGTAGCGATATTTTCACTGTGGTTAATCATCATACCTTCGAGGGGTGCATCAAGCTGTTGCAACATTTTAAGACCTGCGAATATTTGTTCTCGCTTGGTTTTAATGTCCTGTCACAACTGCGCCAAAAAAGTCTCATAGGATATTTTAACTCGCTCAGTACCAACAGTAGCAGCAATACTTAAATTATTTTAAAATTGGCCAACAACATCGCTCACTAACACCGTAGCACTTCGCCAGCCAATTGGTATAAATAGCCAGTTTGTCATTATATTCTGCCTGAATTACCGTACTGAATACGCTGACCGTAAACAATGGCAGCGCGCCGAGAGAAGTTTATAACTCAAATTTACCTATTATTATAAATAATTTACTCGTCTAATAGCAATTTGATTAATTAAGTGATCACCTTTTTCATGAGGAAAAATGGCTAAATACAAGGCATAAAATTTAGTCAGTAGTTATACCAATCCCATTAAGTTATTGCTCACTTGTACTAGTTAAAATAGCTCAAGGCTGTGTTGCTCTCACTCCCAATAGCCAGCTATTGCTCAATCGAGCGCCTTACCTTGAGTGATTTTTCCTGCGCACAACAAGATCACAAACTTAATGGAACTGGTATAACTCCTGGATTTATAGACATAAAAAAAGCAACCATGTGGTTGCTTTTACTATTAAATTTACAAAGGTGATCAAATAAGCTTAGTAAACGCCTTTGACTTACGCTGAATATTATACATTTCCTGCTTACCTTCTGGTAACTTATCAATAGCTTGTTCGCTATAGCCTTGTTCAATAAACCAGTGTGCACTCACAGTGGTCAAGACAAAAATTGACGTAAGGTTCTGTCTTTTCGCCGCCTGTTCTAGTGCTTGAATAAGACGAATACCACGATTACCACCACGATAATCTGGGTGAATAACCAAGCAAGCTATTTCACCTGTTCTTGCCTCTGGGTAAGGATAAAGTGCCGCACAAGCGATAATCACATCTTCTTTTTTAATCACGGTAAAGCGGTCGATTTCAATTTCGAGTAACTCGCGCGAGCGTTTAACCAGCACACCTTCTGCTTCCAGTGGCGCAATTAACTCTACTATGCCGCCGACATCATCAATACTAGCCGCTGACAATTGTTCTTGGTGATCTTTGGCAATTAGAGTTCCTGCGCCATCACGGGTAAATAGCTCCTGCAATAAAGCACTATCACTGGTGTAACTAACACTATGGCAACGCTCAACCCCTTGTTTGCCACATTGTATAATCGCTTTTAACAGTAACTGCTGAACATGATCATCTTGCTCAGCAAGTAATTGGCTGACCGTCGCCACACCACAACTTCGAATTAAAGCGCCCTTTTTATCAAGTAAGCCCGCTTGCTCAGTTAAAGTGATCAGTTTATCGGCTTTTAACGCTATCGCAGTTTTTGCTGCCACATCTTCTAGCGCTAAATTAAACACTTCACCGGTTGATGAATAACCCACCGGCGACAACAACACTATTGAACCAAAATCTAATTGAGTATTAATACCTTCCGCGTCAATACGCCGCACCAAACCGGTATGCTTAAAATCAATACCATCACGCACACCAATGGGCTTAGCAATAACAAAATTACCGGTACTAACCCGAATTTGCGCGCCGTGCATCGGCGAGTTAACTAAGCCCATGGTTAACAACGCTTCAATATGAATACGCAACGAACCCGTGGCGTCTTTTACCGCCATCAAGGTGTCGGCGTCAGTAATACGTATATTACCTTCAATTTGTTGTGGTAGGGCACGAGCTTTGAGCCGTTCTTCGATTTGCACACGCGCACCATGCACCAGGACCAACTTAACACCCAAACTTCTTAGTAAAGCAATATCATGAATGATATTGGCAAAATTTGCGTGCTGAACAGCTTCGCCGCCAAACATCAAGACAAAGGTTTTACCACGATGCGCATTTATATAGGGCGCTGCATTCCTAAACCACTTTACATTATCTTCATTACTATTCATGACATCTGATCACTAATATTTATCGCTTATGTATAACTTATAGATAACTTATAAATACCCGCTCAACCCCAAAATATAGATTTGGGCAACTTAGGGTTGAGTGGCTATAAACATTAAAGTGGCTAAACTTTTTCAGCACAACGATTAACAATATATTCCATAGCAACTTCATCGGCAGGGTCTTTATGAGGGCTTTGCTCACTGTCTTCTATGATGTTGTCTGCTAGAGAATTTTTATCAATTAAGTTAAAACCTAACTGTTGAAAATAGTTTGGAATATAAGTCAGCACAATAATTTTTTGCAGTTGCATTTGATGAGCAAATTCTAATAAATATTGCACCAGTGCTTGCCCTTGACCTTGACCATGGGCGGTTTTATCAATCACCACGGTACGGATCTCGGCAAGACCTGTTTGGTAGATATAAAGTGACGCACAGCCCACTACAGCTCCATCAACTTCAGCAACAACAAAATTTTGTACCGCGTGAATAATATTATCGCGACTGCGTGGCAGTATTTCACCGCGCTCGGCCCAGTAATCGACCAAAGCCGAGATACTGTCAATATCTGACATTCTTGCTCTTCGCACCGACATGGCTGCGGCACGTTGGGCATTTAAACGTTGTTTTACTTGTTTTAAGGTCAAGTTAATTTGTGTTTTACTCGGCGCGCCTAAAACTTGGGTGTTTAAGGTGTCTTGGTTATCAGCTAAAATATTACCTGACTGAACTTCTGCTAAGGCTTTTTCGACTTGCTGAGGCGAAGTGCCACCGATGGCATCTCGCTTATCTAAACAAGATTCAATCGATAAGTGTTGGTAGACATCTTGTTCAATTTTGTCACTAAATTTTTGTAATTGTGCAATCGAAAAATCTTCCAACGCATGTCCAGCATCGATGGCCGCCAACACCACTTCACCAACAATATGATGGGCTTCTCGAAAGGGAATATCTTTACTAACAAGATAGTCAGCAAGCTCGGTTGAGTTCGCGTAACCTTGCTGAGCCGCGGCTAAAGTACGCGCACGATTGACCGTTAAGCCTTCAGCAATTAACACTGCCATTTGCATGCATTCTTGCCAAGTATCAAGGGCATCAAATAAGCCCTCTTTATCTTCTTGCATGTCTTTATTATATGCCAGTGGCAAAGCTTTCATAGTCATCATCATACCGGTGAGTGAACCCATCACTCGCCCTGCTTTACCGCGCAGTAATTCACAGGCATCTGGGTTTTTCTTTTGGGGCATTAATGACGAACCTGAGCTAACTAAATCGCTCATTTCTACAAAACCGGCTTCACCTGAATTGTAAAAAACCAAGTCTTCAGCAAAACGCGATAAATGCATCATGCTAATACTAGCGGTGGATAATAATTCAATGACATGATCACGGTCTGAAACCGCATCTAAACTATTCAGTGTTGCACTGCGAAAGCCAAGATTATGGGCAAGTAGCTCACGGTCAATCGGATACGCTGTACCGGCCAAGGCACCTGAACCTAGTGGTGATGTGTCAGCGCGATATAAGGCGTCTTTTAGGCGACCAATATCACGGTTAAACATTTCTACATAAGCCAAACACCAATGGCCAAAAGTTATCGGTTGGGCGCGTTGCAAATGGGTATAGCCGGGCAATACCGTATTACGTTCACGTTCAGCCAGATCTAATACCGCCTGTTGTAAATTCACTAAAGCATAAAGTAAATCACTGCCAGTTTCTTTACACCAAAGTTTTAAGTCAGTGGCTACTTGGTCATTACGACTGCGACCGGTATGTAACTTTTTGCCTAAATCACCGGTTTTTTCTATCAGGTTAATTTCCACCCAACTATGAATATCTTCTGCGTCAGACGCTAAAATTTGCTTTGGATTTTCTTCAACTGAAGCTTTTAATTCTAACAACGCTGCTTTTAATTGCTGAAACTCTGCTTGGCTTAACACATCAACCGTGGTTAATGCTTCAGCCCATGCAATAGACCCAACAATGTCTTGCACTGCCAAACGATAATCAACAGGTAAAGAGTCATTAAACTTTTTAAACTGTACACTGGCTTGCTCTTTAAAGCGTCCACCCCATAATGCCATGACTAAATTCCTCTACCTTTATTTTTTTGCAGTAATTACTGAGTCTGCTTGTTTAAGTGCGGTAATTCTACTTGATAAGCTAAACAAACGAATAAAACCTTCCGCATGTTTTTGGTCATAAACATCATCAGCGCCAAAGGTAGCAAACGCTTCTGAGTACAAGCTGTTTGGTGAACGACGTTGAGTCACTTGTGCCATACCTTTATAAAGTTTGACCACCACATCACCGGTTACTTTTTCAGCAAAAGAGGCAGCAGAGGCAAGTTGCGCTTTCGCCAGAGGTGTAAACCAACGACCATCATAAATAACATGTGAAAATTCATGACCAACAGATTCGCGATACTTTAATGACTCTTTATCTAATATTAATGACTCTAGCCCTTTGTAAGCCGCCATTAAAACGGTACCACCTGGGGTTTCATAACAACCACGAGACTTCATACCAACTAAACGGTTTTCGACAATATCGATACGGCCAACACCATGTGCAGCGGCTTTTTCGTTTAAATACATTAATGACTGATAGGCTGACATTGGCTCGCCGTCGACAGCAACTAACTCACCTTTATCAAAGCTGAGCATGACTTTGCCCGCTTCATTGGGTGCGTCCATAGGGTCAACTGTCATAGTCCACACTTCTTTTGAAGGCTCACACCAAGGGTCTTCTAGCTCGCCACCTTCATGCGATATATGCCAAGCATTAGCGTCACGGCTATAAATTTTAGTTAATGATGCCGCACAAGGGATATTACGCTCAGCTAAATAATCTAATAGGTCTTCGCGTGAAACCATATCCCATTCACGCCAAGGGGCAATAACCGTTAACTGTGGTGCTAAGGCAGCAAAACAGGCTTCAAAACGTACTTGGTCGTTACCTTTACCGGTACAACCGTGACAAACCGCATCAGCGCCAACTTTTAAAGCAATTTCGATATGAGCTTTGGCAATCACTGGCCGTGCCATTGACGTGCCTAATAAATACTGGCCTTCATAAACCGCACCGGTTTTGATAATAGGGTAAATATAGTCTTTTACATATTCTTCTTTTAAGTCAACTACATAGCACTCTGAAGCGCCTGATGCGATGGCCTTTTCTTTAATGCCGACAAGTTCTTCTTCGCCCTGCCCCACATCAGCACAAAATGCCACCACTTCACAGCCATCATAATTCTCTTTTAACCACGGGATGATAGCTGAAGTATCTAAACCACCTGAATAGGCCAATACTACTTTTTTAATGTCTTTTTTTTCGGCTAACGCCATGATTTAATTCCTTAATAATTTTTATTATCGGCCTAACCAACAATGAATAATTGGCTAGTTTGAAATAGTTTTTAAATTTAATTTGCTTTACCTGTTCATAACAACAGCGGCATTAATCTGTTAGTAAAGTCACTAACACTGCATTTTGTGCCCACATGCGGTTTTCAGCTGATTGAAAAGCCACTGACATTTCGCTATCAAACAACTCGGTGGTAATTTCTTCTTCAAGATGCGCTGGTTGGCAATGCATGACAATACTCGCCCCTGCAGCTGCCATTACTTGATAATTTACTTGATACGGTTTAAAGGTCGCTAATATATCAGCAACATTGGCATTATCACCCATAGATATCCAAGTGTCAGTGTAAATAGCATCTTGTTGTCCTAGTTCAGCTATATCATGAGTTAACAAGAATTTAGCTCCTGATGCTGCACTAAAGCTCACGGCTTTATTATATATTTGTTCATCCGGACCATACCCTGCTGGGCAGACTAAAGTAAAATCAACACCCAAGATTGCCGCCATCAACATCAATGAGTTCGAAACATTGTTCGCGTCACCGATATAGGCAAGTTTTACTTTGCTCAGCTCAGAAAAATTTTCTGCTAAGGTGACAAAGTCAGCCAATGCTTGGCATGGGTGATAGACATCACACAACGCATTAATCACCGGGACACTGCCATGTTGAGCCAATTGGTCTATCGAATCGTTGCTAAAAACACGTGCAACAATAGCATCAGCATAACAAGAAAGGTTCTTAGCATAGTCGCTAACGCGCTCACGTTCACCTAATTTACCATTTTGTTGGCCTAAATACAGGGCATGACCACCTAATTTATTAATGCCAATATCAAAACTAACATGGGTTCTTAACGAGGGCTTTTCAAAAATCATTGCGACTGACTTACCTGCCAAGGCCTGAGCGTAATTTTTTGGTTGCTGTTTTATATCACGTGCTAAGGCAATCAAGTCGAGTATTTGTTCTTTATTTAGCTGATCATCAGCCAAGAAATGTGGTAAGTTCATCAATCTTTAATCCTGTGCGAAACGGGTAAACAGCTGGTCTTATGCCCACTGAAATGGCTTATATGAAATTAACAACCCGTAGGTTGTATACGAGTGCCAATACTGACACCGTTGAGCAAATCGACAATTTGCTCTGGCGATTGCCAACTGGCAACCGCGATACTTCGTCGTAACTGATTCGCCGCTCGCAATGCCGCGTTTACCTTAGCGGTCATGCCGCCGGCAATAACACCACTTTTAATCAGTTGTTCTGCTTGCTGAGCGTTCAGTGAACTTAAATACTCGCCCGTTGCGCCTTTAACGCCATTAACATCAGTTAGCAGCAATAAATCAGCATTAAGCAACTGACATATCACTACCGCGGCATCATCAGCATTTACATTCACTAAGTCGCCATTACCTAGAGCACCAATGGATGAAACAATAGGTAAAAATTTTGCTTTTAATAGCGTATCTAGTAGCGCGCTACTATAGGGCTTAGGTACACCCACTTGTCCTAACGCTAATGGGCTTAATTGACACTGCACCATTTGGCCATCAGTAAGTGACAAACCAACAGCGGGTAGTTTTAAACTAGCCGCTCTCGCCACAATAGCTTTATTAACATTACCGGCTAGCGCACCACTAATAATCGGTATTTGCGCTTTCGGTGTCACCCGTAAACCGTGTTTTTTTTCAGTAACAAATCCTGCTTGGGCCAGCATCTCATCAACCACACAACCGCCACCATGGACAATCACTACCGGTTGATCTTTTAAACTGGCAATTACCGTTAACAATGCAGCTAAGGCAGAGCTATTGCCTTGATTGTAGCCATCTAAAATAGCACCGCCAATTTTAATCACCACAGGCTTTTTCATAAACAGTTCCCTGCGCTTAATAAACTATATTGGCTGGGCAAGCCCAAGCTAATATTAGCGCATTGTATGGCTTGTGACGCCGCACCTTTTAACAAGTTGTCTATAGCGCAACTTACTACCACCACCTGTTTTTCTTCATCAACTAACCAATGTACATCTGCAAATGGCGTATGGGCAACATTATCTATTTTAGGCCAAGTGTTTACTATTCTTACCAGTGGCGTATCTTGGTAGGCTTGCACAAAGACATTGTCAACTTGCTCAGCAGTAACCCCAGCTTTTAATTGTAAGGTCACCGTCACTAATAGCCCGCGTTTATAGGGCGCTAAATGCGGATTAAAAATCACTTCAACGTTAGCTTCTTGACTAATTTCGGGCTGATGCCTGTGCTGCAAAATATTGTATGGAGTTAAGCTCACTTCACAAAAACTTGTCGCTAATGACGCCTGACGACCAGCGCCAGTGACGCCACTGATACCATTAACTACAACTAATGAATTTTCTTGATGCAGGCCATTATTGGTGATGGGCTTTAACGCTAATAAACTGGCGGTGGGATAACAACCTGGCACAGCAATTAAATGGCTGGTAGCAATCTCAGCAGCTTGCCATTCGGCTAAACCATATTGCGCCTGCTGTAGGGCATTTAACGCTTGATGTTCAAAACCGTAATGCACGGGATATTGTTTCGCGTCTTTTAAACGAAAGCCACCCGACAAGTCGAATACTTTAATATCTTGCTCAATAAAGGCTTGGGCCCATTGCGCACTGAACTCATGTGGTGTGGCAAAGAATACCGCATCAATGTTATGCTCAGGAGTAGTAATATATTGCTCAAACCATTGTGCAGAAAATGGCTGTAGGGACAAATCACAAACGCCTTGCCAACGAGCATGTAATTGTGCAAAAGTTTTACCACTAGACGTACTGTTTTCAGACACCAATAAATGTTGAATTGATATTTTATTATGCTGGGTTAATAAGCCAATTAATTCAGCACCAACATACCCACTTGCACCAATAACTATGACGTTCATTTACTTACCATTTTGCTTACGATTAGAAATCAAAATTCACGGTACTATTTATGCGTGAATTTTGCAATTCTATTCAGCTTCAACCCATTATTTTCTAGCTTTATGACCAAAAACATATCACTATCTAGAAAATCGAGACTTACAGAACTAATATTTGACGCTATTGTCGTCGCTTCGTTGGATACATTATAAACATTTTCATAGTATGGTTGAATTAGGCTCTTTACATTGTGTTGCTAAAGTACCACCATATAAATAGTTATGCAACTTATCGGCATAATTACCCAAAAATAATCTAGGTTGTTAAATATAATGAAAAAGCTAAATAAAAAACTCCCCAATTTTACCCAAGCCATTAGCCAATTAATCGCCCAGCCAAGTATTAGCTCTTCGCAATCGAGCTGGGATCAAAGTAATGAAGGGGTAATAAATTTACTGTCAGCTTGGTTTGAAACCTTAGGCTTTACTGTCACTATCCAAGCGGTTCCAGACACTAAAGGTAAGTTTAATATGTTAGCTAAATTAGGTACCGGCGTAGGGGGCTTATTACTTGCAGGCCACAGCGACACCGTGCCTTTTGATGAAAACAGTTGGTTATCAGATCCACTAAAAATCACGGATAACGATAATAAACTTTTTGGCCTGGGTAGCTGTGACATGAAAGGTTTTTTTGCTTTTATTTTGCAAGTTTGTCAACACATTGACCTAAGTTCATTAAAGAAGCCGTTATACGTTTTAGCGACTGCCGATGAAGAAACCACCATGGCTGGCGCACGATTTTTTGCTAACAGTGAAATAATAAAACCTGACGTTGCTATTATAGGTGAGCCAACAAATTTAGTGCCGGTGGTGATGCACAAAGGCCATATGTCTCATAAAATTAGCATTAAGGGCCAGGCTGGACATTCAAGCAAACCAGCAAGCGGGGTTAACGCCATTGAAATAATGCATCAGGTGATCAGTGGATTATTCAAACTTAGAGAAAAACTCAGCCTAAGCTATCAAAATGAAGCTTTTGATGTTCAAACACCGACAATGAATTTAGGAGCTATTAGAGGTGGTGACAATGCGAATCGAATTTGTGGTCATTGTGAGCTTGATATTGATATGCGCTCTTTACCTGGTATGAAAGATGAAGAACTAGTGGCGTGGTTAGCAAAAGCTTTGCAGCCTATTGCTGAAAAATATCCCGGACGACTGACCATAGACGAGCTTGACCCGAGTTCACCCAGTTTTCAACAAACAGCTGAAAGTGAATTAGTCCTGACCGCTGAAAAAATTTCTGGCCATACTTGTTGCGCGGTAAATTACGCAACAGAAGCACCATTTATTCAACAATTGGGTTGTCAAACTATTGTTATGGGCCCAGGTTCAATTGATCAGGCACATCAACCTAATGAATATTTAGCCCATAGTGAAATTACAAAAACTGAGCTGTTACTGACTAAAGTTATTCATCATTACTGTTTTTAACTTTTAATAAGTCAAAAAAGGCAGTTGGCGAAATAAAATTAAGCTTACCCGCTAATGTAGACCCTATTTATGCTTAGCGGGCACGACTCCAGAGTTTTTGGTTAACTTTGTTGGAAAAGTATTCCACTGGTTGCCAACAACGTGGCAATAAATCGAGTTCTTTTCGTTCAAGATAGTTTGATGACAACAATGACAGAATTTCATTTAGCCGCGCTTTGCTCATACTGGAAAAATTTTGCGCTGTTTCTACAAAGTATAAGTTATTGCTTTTTTTTACTACCAAGTCATGGCCATGGC
Organism: Colwellia sp. C1TZA3; assembly: GCF_007954265.1. GTDB lineage: Bacteria > Pseudomonadota > Gammaproteobacteria > Enterobacterales > Alteromonadaceae > Cognaticolwellia. Next base: position 73,646 of record NZ_VOLS01000001.1, read on the forward strand.
CAATAAAGGTCAGGTGTCTAGAGGTTACACGGCATTTAGGTTCATTAGGTTTATCAGGATAGAGCTGAGTGACTATCGCATATTCGTAGCGAGCTTCCTGGTAAACATCATTTGGCATGTATATCACCCCAAATCCTTGTGGAAAATCGCCAGTAATTTGATATAAAGCATCAACAACACTGCGACTACAACGACCTCGCTCAGCATTTTTATATAAGACTTGGTATACTCTCGGTAATAGTTTGTAGTTATAATTATCTTTAGTTGATAAGACAATGCTGGTATATATTTGGGGTATTTTTAATAGATTACCCACACCTAACTTCGGTTGGACACTACTCATTAGCAGTTGCTTAACAAAACGCAAGGTTTTGATTTGTGTACTCGCGAAAGCCTCTCTTTCAGCAACAGAGTCACCTAGATAATTTACCGCACCAATACCATTGAGAAGATACTTAGTGGTTTCACGATAGTTAATCTGTAATAAGGCCTTACGCTCTGCAACCTGTAAAGTACGAAAATGGTCTAACTTGCCGTCAAGACCTTTTATGATGTTCTGTGCCTTAGGATGATAATGGCCAATATCTTGTAGTATGGCAGCCATTATCACCGGGATTTTCACATCATCGGCAAATTGGCGAAAGGCCTCTGCGCTGCCATTACGTAATTCATTAAAATCAACAGCCACTATGTCAGCTAATTCTTGTGTTAAAGCGTCTGCTGACGAAGGATTTTTTAAGCAAGCTTGATCTAGCAACCTTAAAGCCAGTACAGCTCTATACAAAGGTTTACTGCGCTCGTTTTCAACAGCTACTTTACTGCCTTCAGTCGGCAATAATAATTGAATAGTGCCTAATAGCTCTGCTGATTTGCGCTTAGTTTCAACCAGACTTTCACCTTCACATAGTTCGAGGATATCTCGACAGATCTGCTGTAAATGTTGCGCGCGTTCATTACGCTCTGCACTTATCGATTTTAAGTATACTTGCTGTTCACGTTCAAGGTTAAAAAGTTTCTTGTTGCTTTTGTCACTATCAATTTGTACTAACTTGGTCATTTCATTTTTAAGGACATTAACTTTGCCTTGTGAGAGCGACTCTAGCTCGTAAAATGCTATGGCCCTTTCCAAGACAGAATCTTTTAAAGGACTAGGTCCGTAAATTTTAATTAATAAAATTTTGACCTTTGCAGTAAACTTAGTATCACCAGAGAAATTTTTCAACATGAGTTCCATTCGTATCTGTAATAGCCATTAAAATAATAGTGCGGTCATTCTAACGCTTAAGTAACCAGCTTAGAACAAACTAAATGTGTAAGTATATCAGCTATATTTCATGCATTTTGTGATGTGAGTAGATTGCTATTGAGCTCACTAAATAGTGAATATATTCATTTGATTGTGGTCGTGCTAATCAAGTGAAGTTTTTCAGTACTTGCTTGCGCAATCGGGTGAGTTAACAATCGATAATACTGCTTAACATTGAACAAATTCGTTAAAATGTCAATACTAAAGTAACTGGCGAGACAAAACCTTAAAAAATACGGTTATATTAGCAGCACTTGATCGAGACTGTGCATTAGAACATACTGACTAGACCCTAAGGTAATATACAAATTTGCCACTTTGGCAATTAAGGATAGTAATGGCTTCAAGCAACTTTAAAGAAACACTCAAAAGTGTTGGCGCAGCATTTTTTGGCGTGCAAAGTGATAAGAATAGGGAACGAGACTTTACTCAAGGTAAATTTAGTCATTTCGTTATTGCTGGTTTAATTGCCGTGGTGTTATTTATTGCCACATTAATTGCCATTGTTAGTTTCATTTTACCTAGTTAGTACAGCAAAGTTTCAGTACCGGTGAACTAAACGTTAAACATCATTAAAAATAAGGGCTTATAACTTCACCTTAAAACATTGATTTATCTTATCTTTTGTTAACTATTAAGCATCACTTGATGTAAGTAGATACACCCATTTTAATTGCTTTAGTGGCCATTACTTAATAAAGCGCGAGTAACTCTGACACTTTATTACGGTTATTACCTTTTGGACTAATGGTTCGAGACACTTCTATAGCATGATGTTTTTTTGCATGCTGATATATTTTTCGCGTCCAGATAGTATCGTGATTACTGATCAATACTGATATCTGGCGACTTTTGGTCACTTCTTCTACCGCATTAGCTAAATCAGCTTGTTCATCTAAACCAAAGCCGTTACCTGAATAACTGGTAAAGCTCGCTGTTTTACTTAGCGGCACGTAAGGAGGATCGCAATAAATCACATCGCCTGATTTCGCATGAGCAAAGGTTTGTCGATAACCATCACAAATAAAGACCGCTTTTGCCGCTTTTTCGGCAAAATAATGCAGCTCAGCTTCAGGAAAGTAGGGACGTTTATATTGACCAAAAGGTACATTATAACCGCCAGATTTATTGTATCGACATAGACCATTATAGCCATGGCGATTCATGTAGAGAAACACTAGCGATCTAAAGTAAGGGTCTGAGCTGGCATTAAAGTCTTTTCGCAGTTGATAGTAACTTTCTGCCTGATTATTTTCAGGTGAAAAAAATCGACGAGCATCAGCGATAAATTTATCTGGTGTTCGCTGCACAATACGATATAAATTGATCAGATCTTGATTTATATCATTAAGTAAATATTCGTCATAATCACTATTTAGAAACACAGAACCGGCGCCAACAAAAGGTTCAATCAGACGATTTCCTTTTGGTAAAATAGAATTTATGACATCGGTTAGTGCGTATTTACCACCCGCCCATTTTAAAAAAGCTCGATGTTTTTTCTTCATAGCACCTACAAATCCAAAAATTTAGCAACAGATACTGAGCATCTGAAAAGTAAGCGGGGATTGTATCCTGAATTAGCCTTTATTGGGAGAGCAGAAATACATTGATTTCGTTATTAATAACTGTAACTGGCTTTATCCAGGGTTGCCGTGCTGATAACGATTTTGGTAACCCTGCTAAGGCAGACTGTGCCGCTGATTTATCTGCATACACAGAGCTGGTGATAACTATTAGCGGTTTATTATTTAATAAACGCTGATAAACCTGATAGTCGATTGTCGTTAAATCCTCAAATAATGTACTTGGCAATTTCACATCGCTATAGGCGGCTAATTGAATAACATAACCAAGGTTATTACTGTAGTAATCATTGTTGACGGTAACTTGATTAGCTAATTTATTCTGCTCTATTATCGCCTGTACTTTACGCCGACTCGCTAAAGGCTTAAACACTGTACCAGTGGCTGCTAGACTATTTGCACTTTCTGCTGTTATTGCAGATATAACATCAGCAGGCGATGCCGGTAACGCTGGCACTTTTTTCGGCAACACTGGTAATGGATTGATTAACGAAGAATAAATATCTTTAGGTCTGGCGGCAAGCTTAGTACTTTCAGTTTCAGTTTTAGTTTTAGTTTTAGTTTCAGGCTCAGCAATCTCTGCACGATTAATAGCTAATACCATGGTTTGCGGTTTTGCTAATACTTCGGTTAATGATATGTCTGCTTGCTTGTTAGCGATGACTAGTCTTGAAAAATTAAAACTGTCTAACTGTAATAAATTAACCACCAAGATGGCTAGGCCAAGTAAAAAGACTAAAGCACCAATTAACCATTTATTTTGATTAATAAAATGCCATTTTGGCCGAGTGTTTTTAAATATTGCCGATGTCGTTGACAGGAGTTGCCCTGATTGTGCCGATAATAATGTCAGTTTATTGTCAAATAAGCTTTTATTATTCGCCACAGTTTTACCCGCATGTGCGGAGCCAAACATCACAATATTAACCATCAAATTGGCTTTTTTAGCGATAGCGGCTAGTTGTGATAGCTCATGAAATAACTGCAATGATAAATGCTGAGCACTGTCGAGCACAATACTAATACTCTGCTGCGATTTTTTCGCTAAATTAATCACACTAACGGCTAACGATATTTCTGGGTCAAATAATTCACCCGTATATAACTGTTCGATTATACGGCAACGAATTTGAATATTATTAAACTGGGCAGAAAGTGAGATATAGGCAGCATTATGCTGCTCTGGTAAACTGGCTAGAAACTGGCTGGAAATAGGAGCGTTTTGTTCAGCGCTTTCGTCGATAACTAAAATAGCTTGTTTTGAAAAACGTAGAATATAGTCTATGCGTGCGTAGGCACTAATTTTAGTGACACTGGTATTATCATTAGATATGCCAATATTTTTCATTAACGCTGACATGCTTCACCTATGCTGAATAAAATTACAGAATTTGTTGAAGGTGTTGCTCACTAACCTCGTCATTGATTTCAGATTGGCCAATAGCGGTTGGAAGAATAAAACGTAGCTTTCCGGCTAAGTTCTTTTTATCGCGACGCATATGACAAATAAATTCATCAAAACCCATATTTTCTGGTGCAATTAACGGTAAATCAAAGGCAGACAGTAAAGTTTCAATACGACGAAGATCTGACACTTCAAGCAAATTCATTGTTACTGATAACTTAGCAGCAAGTACCATGCCAGTAGCAACAGCTTCACCATGTAACCAATTACCGTAACCTTGGTCAGCTTCAATAGCGTGGCCAAAGGTATGTCCTAGATTTAATAAAGCACGCACACCGGTTTCTGTTTCATCTTCAGCAACAATGTTGGCTTTGCATTGACAGCAACGTTCAATCATCTGCATTAAAATCTTATTTTCACCCGCTTTTATTGCGTCAATATGCTGTTCAAGCCAAGTAAAAAAATCACCATCACCTAATATACCGTACTTAATAACTTCAGCCATGCCAGCATTAAATTCTCTAACCGGTAAAGTTGATAGGCTTGCTAGGTCAATAAATACCGCTTTAGGTTGATAGAACGCGCCTATCATATTTTTGCCTAAAGGATGATTAACGGCTGTTTTTCCACCCACTGAAGAGTCAACTTGAGACAGTACAGTAGTGGGTATTTGAATAAAATCAATGCCACGCTGATAACACGCGGCAGCAAAGCCTGTGATATCACCAATCACCCCGCCACCTAGCGCGATTAAGGTTGTATCTCTGCCGTGATTACCCGCTAGCAGATGTGACATTATCCGTTCAAAATTTGCTAAGCTTTTCTGCGCTTCACCATCAGGTAATATCACTTCATCAAGCTCAAAACCGCTGAGGCTATGTTTCATTTGCTCTAAATAAAGTGGTGCAACGATGTCATTACTGACAATACAGACACGCTTACTGCGGATATGACTAGACAACAGTTCACTATTTGCTAATAGTCCGCTGTCTATGTAGATTGGATAACTGCGTTTGCCCAGTTTAACCTGAAGTGTTGTCATAGATATGTCGTTTAAAAGTCCAAGCGTTCAACTATTTTACTTGCAACAACTTTCGCACTTTGGTCATCCGTCTGCACGATAACATCGGCAATTTCTTCATATAACGGATTACGCTCTACAGCTAAGTTTTCAAGTACTGTTCTCGGTTCTTCATCAGTTTGTAGTAGCGGACGACGTCGGTCTCTTTGAGTACGAGCAACTTGTTTATCTATGGTTGTTTCTAGATAAACTACAATGCCGCGTGCTGACAAGCGATTACGTACTTGAGCGCTGATCACAGATCCACCACCAGTAGCCAAAACAATTCCCTGTTTTTCACTTAAGTCTTCAATAACTGACTCTTCTCTGATACGAAAACCTTCTTCGCCTTCAAGATCAAAAACCCACGCGATATCTGCACCAGTACGACGTTCGATTTCTTGATCTGAATCAAAAAACTCTAGATGTAGCTTATCCGCTAATTCTCTACCAATGGTGCTTTTGCCTGCGCCCATTGGGCCTACAAGGAAAATATTACGTTTTTCTGCCATTAGATTAATTAATACTCGTTTATTTATTACGTGAACAGGTAAGAGAGAACCTCTCTCGAAAATTTCAAGGGCGCAATTATCGCAATTGTTGGGTACAAATTGCAAGCCTGTAAGATGAAAACACCACCTTACAGGCAAATTAACTTAAAATCTTTCGGTAACTATGCGTGGTGTAACGAATATTAGCAGTTCTTTTTTCTCATTAAAGTTACTGCTATTCCTAAACATCCAACCAAAATAGGGAATATCGCCCAAAACAGGTACTTTTGACACTGAACTAATAATTTGTTGTTGATAAATTCCACCCAGTACGATGGTTTCGCCATTATTCACTAAAACTTGCGTACCTATTCTCTGGGTATCGATAGCAGGTGCCGTGCCATTTGAAAGATCAGACACCGTATCTTGCGTTACCACCAAGTCCAAAATAATTCTATCATCAGGGGTAATATGCGGTGTTACCGTTAAGCTTAATACCGCTTTTTTAAATTGTGTTGATGTAGCACCACTTGATGCAGCTTCTTGGTATGGAATTTCCACACCTTGCTCTATATAAGCTTCTTTTTGATTTGCCGTTGTAATGCGCGGACTGGCAATTATTTCGCCTTTATTTTCTTTTTCCATCGCACTTAATTCAAGGTCAAGAATAGTACCATCAGCTAAGCGGGCAACTTGAAAAGCAATACTGCCCGCTGGGTTTGCTACCGGTAGATTTACATTTAATCGTTCACTTAGTGAAGGAATGGAGCTATTTCCAGCAGCTGACAAAGTACCTGATGTTGAAGACTCACCATCAGAGTCTGTTACGCCCCAGCGAATACCTAATTCTTCATTAATGTTATCTTTTACTGTCACCATACGAGATTCGATAATCACTTGGCGAACAGGGATGTCTAATACCAAGACCATACGCTTAATGTCTTCGATACTTTTAGCGGTATCGCGGAGCAGTAAGGTGTTGGTTCTTTCATCAACACTGACACTGCCGCGCGTAGATAAGATGCTGTTGTCTTCATTTTTAATTAATTCAGCAAATTCAGCGGCTTTTGCATAGTTAACTTGCACATATTCAGAATATAACGGTGCTAGTTCTTCAACTTGTTGCTGGGCCTGCAAGTCACGTGCTTCTCGAGCGGCTAATTCATCACTGGGCGCAACCATAAGAATATTGCCTTGCATGCGTTTGTCTAAGCCTTTGACCTTTAAAATAATGTCAAGCGCTTGATCCCAAGGTACGCCATCTAATCTCAAGGTAATATTACCGACAACCGTGTCACTGGTCACTAAATTAAAACCGTTATAATCAGCAATAATTTGCAAGACAGTGCGTACCGAAATATCTTGAAAATTTAATGATATTGCCCTACCACTAAAATTTTCTTCTTCGCCTAGGTAACCGTCCTCTTTGATTTTAGCGTTTATTGTCAATGAAAACACATCATTAAACTGTTGATGCTTATATTCAAACGGTCCGTCAATATTAACCACTAGGCGCGCATTACGTCCTTCTTTAAAGGTTTCAATACCGGTAACCAGTGTGCCAAAATCAGTGACATCTAATTTATAAATGTGATCTTCTAGAATTTCAGTATTATGAAATTCGATATAAAGTTTTCCGAGTTTATCACTGACATCGACAGCCACCTTACTATCGATAAGCTTAACCAAAAGTTGTGCTTCATTTTGCTGACCACGTTTAAAATCAATATTATCTATCTGATTTATAAAACCATGTCCAAGGGGGATTAGCTGCGTTACCGCGTTATTTACCCGGCCGGTGTTTAAAGTTAAAGCAAAGGTATTATCTTTTTGGATAACGTCGAAAATTGATAAATGCTGCAAATTTACATTGGCAACAACTTTACCAGCCACTTTTTGCACAGTGATATCTTTTACCCCTGCATGCTCAATCAGTGTAGTCGCTATCGCAGGATTAAATTGCTCAGCATCAAAGGTTATTTTTACTTGTGCCGGCGTCATTGACGTGGTCACTTTTGGTGGCACAACCATTTTATCTGATAGCTCGAATACCAATTCAATTTCATTATTTTGAATGGTGTTATAGCTAATGCCTGTTAATTCGTTCGCCCAAGAAAAAGTAGATAGCATGCATAGATAGGCGACCGTCATTAACTTTATTTTTTTACAATGTGTCATAAGATTATCGTTTTTTATTTTATTAAATAGCAACATTACTTCCTTTGCCCCTCTGCACTTGCCTGTGTCATGGTAACGACAGTTTCACGTTCCACCCAGCAACCTGCACCATCTGGGATTAATTCTAATACTTTTACATTGTCTTGGCTTACCGTGGTAATTCGCCCATAATATAAACCGACATAACTACCAACCGCAACTCTGTGCAAGGTATTGTCAGACGCCTCAAGCAGTGCCCAAGTAACACCTAATTCACCTAAGGTGCCACGCATCACTAAATCACTTAATGAAAACTTCTCCAAAGGCTGCTTTCTTCGACGCGGATCTGGACTTAAGCAGCCTGACATTTGTTGAATTTTTTCTTGAATAGCTTCAGGTTTTGGCACATCAAACGGGCTACGAAGTATATTTGCCGAATAATCAAAGTGAGCAAAAACTATCACTTTAGGCATTGGCTCTATTGTACTAGAGCTGCTCGCTTGGACATCAGCAATATGTTGTTGCAAATCATCGGTGTTGCTATAACAACCGGTCAGTAAAACAGCACTTAATATAATAAATTTTTTCATTATTTGTCTGCCTCCCGATAACGGTAGGTTTTAGCTTGAAGTTTTAACTTTAAATATCCCGAAGCTTGGTTTTTCATATGAATGTCAAAATTATGCAGGGTAACTATACGCGGTAAGCCAGCAATTCGACTGACAAATTCACCAAATTGATGATAAGAGCCTAACACTTCAATATCGATGGGTAACTCAACATAAATTTCTTGCTCTATTTCTGGCTGCCAATTTAATTTAACAAAATCAAGTCCGGTAGTGGTACCGACAAAGGTAATGTCATCTAGCAGGCCTGGCGTTTCATGGCTTTCAGGTAAACTTTTCAACTGCTTGGCAAACAGCGCTTCTGCTTCGATCATTTGCTGTTCAAATATTTCTAAATTAGCGGCTACATGATATTTAGCTTGGTATTCTTGCTTAAAGGTTATCTCTTGTGCCGTCACACGTTCAAGTTGCTTAATTTGGTCACTGATCATTAACACATAACCCAAACTTGAGACTAAAACCACTAAAAATATTGATAATACTATTCTAGCTGCTTTTGGCCATTGGCCAATATTATCAAGCTCTAAGCCTTCAAATTGCGCCATAAATGCTGATGAATCAAAGTTCATTATGGTGCTCCTCGCTCAGTCGGTTCATTCAAATTAATCAAACCTTTAATGCGGACACGCATTTTAAAATCACTTAATAATTTACTTTTTGCATCGTTTGAAGTAATTGACTCAAGTATCGCGTCTTCAAATAGATCAGAGCGTTCAATCTCCCTAATCATGTTAGCTAAATGATTATTCGACTCACTTTTACCAATAATATTTAAGCTATTATCTTGTTTTTCTAGACGGGTAAGATAAATTCCATTGGGGACTACTTTAGCTATTTCGTCTAACACCTGGGTCACAACATTACGACTACGTTGCAGTTGCTCAACAACACTGGTGCGCTTTTTAAGCTCTTTTTTCTTTTTATTAAGCGACTTTATTTTCGCAATTCGTAGATCCAGTACTTGAATTTCATTTTGTAAAAATTCATTACGGGTATTCTGACCATCAATACGCATTTGATAAAACTGATTCACTGAAAACACGATGAACAATGCCACTACTGCAACTAGGGTCAGCAAGGTAAAATATTCTCGTTGTCGGGCTTTTTCAGCTGCTTCGCGCCATGGTAATAGATTTATATATGCCACGGGGAAAAACTCCTTAATGCTAAACCAGCTGCCACCATATAGCGTGGTGCTGTTTTAGCTAACGCTTTTTGATTGATCGTACTCGAAATTTCCATGCCAGCAAAAGGATCAGCTACTACCGTATGAATACCCAGTTCTTCTGATAAGAGTTGCTTAACGCCCTCTACTAAAGCACTACCGCCAGAAATAACCAGGTAATCGACTTTTGCTTTACCACTGGTGGTCAAAAACATTTGAATTGCACGACGAATTTGTTGCACTAATACGGTATGAAAAGGTGCTAAAACTTCAAAGGTATAATTAGGTGGCAGATCATCAGTTAATTTCGCCAACTCTGCTTCTTCAAAGGATTTATTATAATAAGAAACAATAGAACGCGTATATTGTTCACCGCCAAATAGTTGATCACGGCTATAAATATGATTACCCGACTCAGTGACCGAAAATAAGGTCATGGTTGCGCCCAAGTCGACGGTAGCAATGACTTTGTTAGCTGCATCGTCAGGTAATTGTCTTAAGATTAAATCATAGGCGCGACTAATGGCGTAAGACTCAACATCAATAACTTTAGTGTCGAAACCACCCGCCTCTAATGCAGCAACTCTTGCTTCGACAGACTCTGTACGCGCTGCACTGAGTAAAACGTTCATTTTACTCGGGTCTGATTCATTAATGTCCAGTGACTCAAAATCTAAGCTGACTTCATCAAGGGGGTAGGGAATTAAACTATCAGCTTCAATTTCTATCTGACTAGCCAACTCTTGCTCGGTTAATGCTACATCCATATAGATTATTTTTGTGATCACCGTTTGTCCCGATACCGCAGACGCGGCTTGTCGCACAGACGAGGAAATTTTTTTTCGTATTTTTGCTATAACTTTACCAACAGCATCAATGTCTTGGATTTCTCTATCAACAATAGCTCCTCTTGGCATCGGCTCAATCGCAACAGTTTCAAGCACATAGCCATTATCATTTTGGTTTAGTAGAATCGCTTTGATAGAGTGAGAACCAATGTCAATCCCAACCATTAAAGTGGTCTTTTTTTTCCATAAACTACTTAACATAGAATCCTTCTAGAACATTTTATTTTTACAATATTAGATAAAAAATTGGCATAAACTCATTTATCACATGCTTTTACAGGATATACTAGTACTATTATTTCTAATTTTATAACTTTTATTGAGCTTTTTTTTGTGTTTTCTATAAAAAACCTGTTAAAAACGGGTGTTGTATTGGTATTTGCTGGAATTTTGGTATTGGCCGGAATTTACTTGTCGATGCGTTCAAATTTACCCAGTGTAGAATCACTAAAAGATTTACAATGGCAAACGCCAATGCAAATCTTTAGTGCTGACGGTAAACTAATTTCCCAATTTGGTGAAAAGAAACGTATTCCCCTTACCTTAGAAGAAATGCCACAGCAGTTAATCAATGCCATTTTAGCCACTGAAGATGACCGCTTTTATCTCCATTTTGGCGTTGATCCTATTGGTATGGGTCGAGCTATTTTAGGACAACTCACCGGACAAAACAAAGGTGGCGCAAGTACCATCACTATGCAGGTAGCACGTAATTTTTTTCTAACTCGTGAACAAACCTATGTCCGAAAAATTCGCGAAATATTTATTTCTTTCCATATTGAGAGCCTGTTAACCAAAGATGAAATTCTTACGCTCTACATGAATAAAATTTCCTTAGGCCATCGCTCTTTCGGCTTTGGTGCCGCCGCACAGGTCTATTATGGTAAAGAAACTAAGGAACTGACTTTAGCACAAATAGCGGTATTAGCCGGTTTACCAAAAGCGCCCTCAACCATGAACCCAATTAGTCGGCCAGATCGAGCAATGCAACGACGAACAGTGGTATTGCAGCGTATGTATAGCGCTGACTATATCAGTGCTGAAGAGTTATCAGCAGCAAACAAAGAACCGATTACTGCCATTAAACATGGTGCGGAAATTGAGTTGAGCGCGCCTTATATCGCCGAGATGGCCCATCAAGAAATGATCGATCGTTTTGGCAAAGAAGCCGCCTATACTGGTGGTTATAAAGTCTTTACTACCGTCACCTCAAGTCTGCAATATGCCGCTCAACAAGCGGTGGTTAACAACATTTTAGCTTACGATCAACGCCATGGTTATCGCGGCCCTCTTAGCACTTTACGCCCTGTTGATGATAAAGCTCAAGCTACGGGTATAGATGACTTAAACACTGTTGCAAGTACGCCAATAAGTGACGACGAAGTGATAAAAGCACTCGCTTCTATGTCGAGCTATCACTCATTGGTACCTGCGGTTGTTACAGCAACCTTTGAGCGGGCTGCACAAGTAAAATTACAAGATGGCTCTGAAGTACAAATTAGCTGGCAGGGTTTATCGTGGGCACGAGCTTATATTAATGATGACAAGCAAGCATCGCCACCCGTCACAGCTGGTGATGTACTCACACTCGGTGATGTTGTTATGGTTGCTGCGACAGAATCTGGCTATCGCCTAAGCCAATTACCCGATGTCAGTTCAGCACTGATCTCGCTAGCGACGGATAATGGCGCCATAAAAGCGGCTGTGGGGGGGTTTAGTTTTGAGCATAGCCAATTCAACCGTGTTACCCAAGCAAAACGCCAAGTCGGCTCTAACATTAAGCCTTTTATATACTCAGCAGCGTTAGACAGCGGCTATACGTTAGCATCGATAGTCAATGATGCACCAATTAACCAGTGGGATAGAAGCTCAGGCGTGGTCTGGCGTCCAAAAAATTCGCCACCGGTTTATAATGGCGAAATTCGACTGCGTTTAGCATTAGCACAGTCGAAAAACGTTATCGCAGTGCGTTTACTTCGAGATGTTGGCCTAGATAAAATTATTCCTTATTTAGCCTCTTTTGGTTTTGATCCTGATGATTTACCGCGTAACGAGTCTTTAGCACTTGGTTCGGCATCTTTAACGCCGTTGGAAGTGGCGACTGGCTTCGCTACTTTTGCTAATGGTGGGTTTTTAATTCAACCCTACCTAATTGAACGTATTGAAGACTCATTTGGCAAGGTCTTATTTCAAGCCAATCCGGCTATAGCATGTGATCGTTGCGAAGAGGCCATAACAAAAATTACTACAGAAGAGAATGATATTTTTGATGACATCGCTGGCAAGATTGATATGCTCGAAAACTATGACTCAGCGGTGGCTGAAGATAACCAGCTGGCACCAAAAACAGTTAATAAAGCTCAGCGTGTTATTAGTGCTCAAAATGCCTTTTTAATGACCGAAGCACTTAACTCAGCCATCTGGGGTGCGGACTGGAACATAAAACCTTTTTGGCAAGGTACTGGCTTTCGTGGACGAGCACTTAAACGTAGAGATATTGCGGGTAAAACAGGCACCACCAATCAAGCAAAAGACGCTTGGTTCTCTGGCTATAGTCGCAGATTAGTCACAACATCGTGGATAGGCTTTGACAACCCCAGCCGTAAACTGGGTCAAACAACCTACAACAGCAACTTAGGTAAAGAGCAAACCACGGGTAAAGAGTTTGGTGCTAAATCAGCTCAGCCCGCTTGGATAAACTTTATGAAAGTGGCACTCGCAGAGCTTCCTGTTGAGCCTTTTGAACAGCCAGAAGCTTTGATGTCAGTTCGCATAGATAAAGTATCAGGTAAATTAAGCACAAAAACCGATAGATCAAGTCGGTTTGAATATTTTGAATTAGGCACAGCGCCTACTGAATACATTAGTCAAGACATTAGCAGTCAAATTCTTGATGGTGGTTCAGAGACAAACAGTGAAGATGGAATATTCGATTAAACATAGCTTGTGTGAGCTTTCGAACTGACTTTGACAGCCCGATGTTTTCTGATAAAAAATTTAACCATCATTACTAAAAGTTTCGTTAGGAAAGTCTGCGAATGGAAAATTTGTTTTTATTCGCAATTTTTTAGAACATATTCAAATTTTATATTACTTTTACAACACAGTTTAAGTGATGCCTTCCTGACCAGTCAGTCAACAAATTAAAACCCATAACTCTTTGTTTTTATTAAATACAAAGAGGAACTTCGCTGTATTTACCCATAACCTTTTCATTAATTATTTTTCATCATAAAGGTCTTTGCTTAAAAATTAATGAAAGTTAGTATGAAAACTTTCACAACGAAAGAAAAAACACTTTCGTTTTGTTCATTGATCGCCTAAAATTGTTTTCCAAACTCGGAACACCGAAACTAATCATTTAAAAAATCGTCATACCTTTAGGAGCGAATTCGCAATGGCAGCTTTAGAAAACTCAATCGATTTATCTTCATACGGCATCAGTAATGTTGCTGAGATAGTTTACAATCCATCTTATGAGTTGCTCTTTGCTGAGGAAACAAGATCTGATCTCTGTGGTTTTGATAAAGGTGTCGTTACCGAACTCGGCGCGGTTTCAGTTGATACTGGCATTTTTACTGGCCGCTCACCTAAAGATAAATATATTGTTCGTGACGATACTACGCGCGATACTGTTTGGTGGTCAGATCAAGGTAAAAATGACAATAAGCCCATGACCCAAGAGACTTGGACTAGTCTAAAAAGCTTAGTAACTGAGCAGTTATCCGGCAAACGTTTATTTGTTGTTGATACCTTTTGTGGCGCAGATGAAGATACTCGCTTAAAAGTGCGCTTTATTACTGAGGTAGCTTGGCAAGCACATTTTGTTAAAAATATGTTTATTCGCCCTACTGATGCAGAATTAGAAGATTACGAACCTGACTTCATTGTGATGAATGGCGCAAAAACCACCAATCCAAATTGGCAAGCACAAGGCTTAAATTCAGAAAACTTTGTTGCCTTTAACTTAACTGAAAAAGTACAACTTATCGGTGGTACTTGGTACGGCGGCGAAATGAAAAAAGGTATGTTCTCAATGATGAACTACTTTCTCCCGCTAAAAGGCATAGCCTCAATGCATTGTAGTGCTAACGTTGGTGAAGATGGTGACACAGCGATTTTCTTCGGCCTTTCTGGTACGGGTAAAACCACATTATCAACTGATCCTAAACGCCAACTTATTGGTGATGACGAACATGGCTGGGATGAAAACGGTGTCTTTAACTTTGAAGGCGGTTGTTACGCAAAAACCATCAACCTAAGTAAAGAGAATGAACCTGATATTTACCATGCTATTCGTCGTGACGCTTTACTAGAAAATGTTACGGTTGATGAAAAAGGCACGATTGATTTTGACGATAATTCGAAAACTGAAAATACCCGTGTTTCTTACCCCATTAATCATATTGATAATATCGTTAAACCCGTTTCTCGTGCCGGTCATGCGAAAAAAGTTATTTTCTTAACGGCTGATGCTTTTGGTGTCCTACCACCTGTTGCTAAATTAACCCCTGCACAAACAGAGTATTACTTCTTATCAGGTTTCACAGCAAAACTTGCCGGCACTGAGCGTGGTATAACAGAGCCGACACCAACATTTTCAAGCTGTTTTGGCGCCGCGTTTTTAAGTCTACACCCAACACAATACGCTGAAGTGCTTCGCAATCGTATGCAAGCGGTTGGTGCTGAAGCCTACTTGGTTAACACCGGTTGGAATGGCACAGGTAAACGTATTTCAATTAAAGATACGCGTGCTATTATTGATGCGATTCTAGATGGCTCAATTGATAATGCAGAGACAAAAGTTTTACCCTTGTTCAACTTAGATATTCCAACCAGCATTGACGGAGTTGATGATGGTATTTTAGACCCACGTAATACTTATGCTGAGCCAGCACAATGGCAGGATAAAGCCGTAAACTTAGCCACTCGTTTTGTCAATAATTTTGATAAGTTTACTGATACCGACAACGGTAAATCGTTAGTGGCGGCAGGTCCTAAACTCTAATTCAATCAGCACTACAATAAAATAAAAAGCCGTCATAACTATGACGGCTTTTTAATAATTACTATTTTCAAACTCAATAAAATTGACTAGCCATGGCTAATAGGTAGGCAAACTTTCGCTTTTAACCCTCCTGCTACTCGATTAGACAACTCAACCCGGCCACCATGGGTATCAACAATACGTTTAATAATAGCTAAACCTAGGCCACTACCGCCAGTGCCTCTTGCTTCATCACCTTGCGTAAAAGGCTGAAATAAACGTTCAATATCCACTTCAGCAATACCTGGGCCTTCATCAAAAACACAAAAACAAACCTCTTGTTTATCTTTATTAAATGAACTAGTTACAGTAGTCTTACCATCGGAGTAACGTAGGGCATTTTGAATTAAATTTGCTAATACTCGCTTCATAGCAACATAACGCAGCGGAACTTTAGGTAGCGGCTGGGCAGTAAAAATAATTTCTCGTTCTAAAATACTTTCAGACTGCACCACTTCGTCGATCAAGAGGTTGATATCACTTAACTCAGCTTTATCTTTACTATCATGGCGAATGTAATCAATAAACTGGTCTATGATGGTATTCATGTCTTGAATATCACCTTCAATACCAGCTTTTAAAAATTCATCCTCAGCAATCATTTCGGTGGCTAAGCGGATACGTGTTAAGGGTGTGCGTAAATCATGAGATATACCTGCCATCAATAAATTTCGGTCGTCTTCTAGTTGCTTAATGCCCTTCGACATATGGTTAAAAGCCCGAGTTACTGCAACAATTTCAGTGGTACCTATTTCTGTTAATGGCTCAGGAAAGTCACCACGACCTACATCATGGGCCGCATGTTGTAATGCAGCTAACGGACGATTAAGTTGCCGAACAAATAACCAGCCGCCCATCACACTCAAAATACCTAAAATTATTAGCACGAAAATAAGGGGTGAAAAACTTTCTTCTCTTAAGCCATTAATAGGGATTTTAATCCAGTATTCCGGCGCTTGGGGTGGGCGAATCCAAAATAGATATTCGTCACCTTGAGAAATCCTCACTTCTGCTGGACCACCTAATAAGCTAGACATTTCATCAGAACGAAAAGCGTAATATACCGCCTGTTGCAAACCCAGTTTCATCGCTGCAGCTTCGCGATAAACACCAATACCGGTTTCTCGCTGAAACGCCTCACCCATAGCGGGGCTTATTGCTTCATCAGCGATATCGATAAATACAACACGTACTTGTTTTGCTAATAGCTGGTTAACCTGTTGCGCATTGGGTTGAATAATATATATCGACATCAATATAAATGATACGACTTGGTTTACTAACAGCAAAACACCAATTAAGAGCACCGTTTGACCAAAGGCACTGCGCGGCAATATTTTCATAGACTTTTACTAGCTTAGTGTTATTTTCAATGCATTTTAGCAGATTTATCCAACCGACCTTCCTTCAGGAACAAATACATAACCTAAACCCCAAACCGTTTGAATATAACGTGGCTTTGCTGGGTCTTCTTCTAACATACGACGCAAGCGTGACACTTGTACATCAATACTGCGCTCTAAAGCAGAATAGTCTCTGCCACGCGCTAAGTTCATTAACTTATCACGTGATAGTGGCTCTCTAGGGTGGGTGATCAGTGCCTTTAATACCGCAAATTCTCCACTAGTCAATGGCATGTTAACATCACCTTTAACCATTTCACGAGTGGCGAGATTAAGCTTATAATCACCAAAGGCAATAACATTTTCTTCTTGTGAGGGGGCACCGGGAGCTTCTTGCACTCGACGGCGTAACACCGCTTTAATACGAGCTGATAATTCACGTGGGTTAAACGGTTTAGGCATATAATCATCAGCGCCAAGCTCCAAGCCAATAATACGATCTATTTCATCACCTTTGGCTGTTAACATAACAATTGGGATATCATTAGAGTTTTGGCGTAAGCGGCGACAAATAGATAAGCCATCTTCTCCTGGTAACATTAAGTCGAGTACTAATAGATGAAAATTTTCCCGCTCGAGTAATCTATCCATTTGCTCTGAGTTTGCCGCACTGCGAACAACAAACCCTTGTTCAACTAAGTACCGCTCTAGTAAGGCACGTAAACGCATATCATCATCAACTACCAAAATTTTCGGTGTTTCATATCCCATCATACTTGTTCCATTTTTATTTTTAATAAAGGTTAACTATAAATCAGCTTACTTGAAATATAAAAACCTGTTCCGTCTCAACTTTATCGTATCTATCACAAACGATGTTACAATAAAGCTTATTTAAAGTATATATTATGTAAATTTTATCATTTAAATTAATTATTGACCACAACGCTACCTAGTAAAACAAAGCAAATGACAGCTTAACTGATATGCCACACTGGCACTGATCAACCTAACTACAGGCGGCATGTCTTTAATTGAATGACTTATACCAATCCCATTAAGTTATTGCTCACTTGTACTAGTTAAAATAGCTCAAGGCTGTGTTGCTCTCAATCCCAATAGCCAGCTATTGCTCAATCGAGCGCCTTACCTTGAGTTATTTTTCCTGCGCACAACAAGATCACAAACTTAATGGAACTGGTATTACTTTGGCTAGTGATACCAATCTCACTAATTATCTGCTCATTTATACTGGTTAAAAATGAGCAGATAATTAATCAATTTGGTATTATTTATTTAATAGTTATCGCTGCATGGATGCAGCTTATTAAACAATGCAGTAGCATATTGTCATGAACAACTAGTTATTAAAATAAAGGCCTTGTATTTGGCTTTTTTTCCTGGGTGTAAAGTAGACCAGATAATTAGTGAAACTGGTCTTATTGTGGCAGAATATGCTAATGAGTATTTGGATCCATTTTCACAAAGTACCCCTACGTGTTTTACGCATCAGTAAAAGGCGCAATATTGTCCAGCTTA
The DNA here is from genome assembly GCF_007954265.1 of Colwellia sp. C1TZA3. Classification (GTDB taxonomy): domain Bacteria; phylum Pseudomonadota; class Gammaproteobacteria; order Enterobacterales; family Alteromonadaceae; genus Cognaticolwellia. The sequence goes on from NZ_VOLS01000001.1 coordinate 92,219, forward strand.
AGCGCAGTATGGTTAAGGTGAAAATAGCCTTAGCTCAAGAGAGAATAGAAACCAGAGCAATGCTCAGTATATACAAGCGCTACACTAAGCGTGAAGCAAGTGCCGAAGAAATGCGCATTGCCAACCAACAGTTTATTGATATTTTAAAGGGCCTTGGCATTGGTATTTTCGCTATTCTGCCCTTTGCTCCTATTACTATACCTCTAGTGATAAAAATTGGCCGTTGGGTTGGGGTCGAAATACTACCAAGCTCATTTGTTGATGGCAAAAAACCACCTCAGTAATCATGTTAAGCAATTTAGTATCAGTACCATCGCTAACGCAAATAGTGAATCGCTTGATCAGTAACACATTGGGTAAAGCTTTTTTGTCGTTCACTCCTTGAAAGCGTGGCAATAGTCTGTCTCACTAAAGCCATTTTTTGCTGCTTTTCTACTAAAGATAAGTGATTAAATTGCTCATGAAAACAGCCCTGCAAAGCATAATTTAATGCAATATTTGACTTAGGTGACTCACCAGCCAAACAAGTGATGAGTTGCTCCGCTAAAGTATTTTTATCCAATTGGGTAATTAAGGCTTTAATGGTTAAATTTTCACCTTTTTGCTTCTGCTGTTGGCAGCTATAAAGCATATCTGCCACCGCAACAATGGGAATGAGTGCCTGATGTTGAGCGCCAAAGCGTGCCTTTAACCATTGCTTCATCTCAAGTGATTGGCTCTGCGCAGCTTGTAGCGGCGTACTGACCAACATAGTCAGCAGGCTAGCAAAGAAAAAAGATGTCTTTTTCTGATTCAATATTTTGATGATCATAAGGTATTCCCTAGCTTGACTACTTCATTCGACTATTAAAAACCCAGCAATGTTGCCATTGATAAGTCTATTAAACAATAACGACACTTTGCTAATACCGCTTAACGTGGTTAAATGTCTAAAATATGTGTTAATAATGTTGACTATATCGTGAGACTAAAATTTAAAAACATGCTTCTTTTCATTATACTACTGACTTTTTCTAGCCCACTATGGGCTAGCGAAGAGATTAACCTAAGTACTAACCTAAGTGCTATTGAGTCACTAGATCAGCAACTTGACAACGCAAAAGGTAAGGTTGTCTATGTTGATTTTTGGGCCTCATGGTGTATTCCTTGCCGTAAATCATTCCCTTGGATGAATAACTTAAGCGCACAGTATCAAGCACAAGGCTTAGTCATCCTTAGTATTAACTTAGATCATAGTCGAGTATTAGCCGATGAATTTTTAGCGCAAATACCGGCTAACTTCCCAGTTATTTATGACCCTAAAGGCACCATTGCAAGAAAGTACCAATTAAAGGGCATGCCCAGCAGCTTCATTATTAACCGAGAAGGCCAAATCGTCAGCGCACACGTGGGCTTTAATCAAGAGAAAAAATTAGCTTATCAACAAGAAATTAACGCATTATTGCTGCAGTAAGTTAGTTAAATTTTTTATTGGCGCCTTAGCGAAAATCAATCCGTTTGGTCGCACTCAACAGATCATAACCTGCTATTTAATCTGGTTTATTTATAGCCGAGTACAAACTTAGCCTCAATCATCTAACCAAAGACAAAAGCCATTTATTAACAATAACTTATACCAATTTTATTAATTAAGTGATTACCTTTTTCCTCATAAAAAAAGCGCAGATAATTAATCAACTTGGTATTATGGCCAATGTTGACTCATTTTAACCAGTATCACCTGCTTTAACCAAACAAAAAAGCGAGCTCAGTGGCTCGCTTTTAAAACAAGGGTCGCAGTAACTTAAAAGCTATACTTGTAACCTAGCGTTAAACTGCGTGGTTTACCTGCCATAATCGAGCCATGTGTACGTGTCGCCATATATTGCTTATCAAGTAAATTATCAATATTTAAGGTAATCTCTTGATTATCAGCAAGATTATAATGAGCGGCCATGTCAACAACAGTACGGCTGTCAATTGACTCGCCTTCAGTAATTGCCCCTTGGCCTGAAGTAGTGCGCATTTCATCAACATAACGTACTAAAATATCACTACGCCATTGCTCGCCAACCAAACCAACACTAAGTTGCAACTGATTTTCTGGCACATAAGATAATTCGTCACCCGCGTTCACATTGCCCCAAGTGTCTAAACCTGATTGAAAAGAGTTTTGAAACTCTGTGCTGGTAAAGGTATAAGTTAAATCAACCGGAATACTTAATGCACCAGCAAAAAACTCATAACCGGTTTTAACTTCTAAACCAGAAACTTTTACTTCACCAGCATTATATTGGTTGCCAATATTTTCTTCATCACAACCTTGACTCGCAGTGCAGTTGCCGTGCATATTTTCATAATCAGAATAGAAAAATAAGGCTTCGCCGTTGAATGCTTGCTGGTTGTAACGAAAGCCCAGTTCATAGTTAATACTTTCTTCATTTTCTGCTTTATCATTGCCAGGTGCCGGCGGCGCAAAGCCTTTTTGTACGCCACCAATAATAATTAAATCATTGTTAATACGGTAAGTTACGGCTAAAGACGGTAACAACACCTCAACGTCATTGCTCAAATCTTTCTTTAAAGGTGCCTTTCTATCGATAACCCCTTTTGCCCAGCCTTTACGGGAAATAGTCATATCTTCGTAACGTAAACCGGCATTGATAATGAAATCACCCACGCTATATTCATCATGCACAAATAAAGCTATCGCCTCTGCTGAATCAATACGATTAGAATTCGTACCCTGGATACCAGCATTGATCAAGTTCATTTCATAGCTATTGTCGAGCGTATAGTTATCAACCCATTGAAAGCGGTCCATTTCATCTTCATGGTAACGGGCACCAAATTTAACTTGATGTGCGCCAAAGTCAGCATTTAATACCGTTTGAATGCCTTTTGATTGATAGGCACGATTGTTGGCTTTAACATCGACACTGATTTCTTCATCGCTAAAGGTACCATTATCGAACGCAGCAGCATCATTGATGGCACCGCTGCTTAAGCTCTTACCATTAACTTTACTGGTTTTATACCAGTTACGGCTAAACTCATTATAGTAAGCTGATGTGCCTAAATTAAAGCGATCAGACAACTGAATATGATGGTTAATTTGCAACTGTTTATGCTCAGTATCCATATTATCTAACTGTGATGCAGAATAGCGAGAATATGGATTGGTGTTAAAATCAGCGTCAGTTAAACCCATATAGGTTTCATCTGAATTTTCATCTGAATATTTTAATTTAAATTCTAATTCTTGATAATATTTTGCATCAGTATCACTGTTGATCATCATTTTTGCCATGATGTCATTTTTTACAAAGCCGGTATCATCACCCGTATGATTGACCGTTTTAAAACCATCCGCTTGATAACGAAATATTTCCACCACTGACGAAACATTTTTACCTGCACCACCAACATAGGCATGAGCTTTAGCAAAACCGTCTTGGCCAGCACTTAAATTAACTTGTCCTGCTAATGCTGCTTCAGGGATGGTACGAGAGAGCATGTTTATCACCCCGCCGGTAGTGCGTGGACCATACATTGCGCTTGATGTGCCTTTTAGCACTTCAATTTGTTGCATACGACCCGCGGTTGGAAAGTAGTACGCTGCAGGTGCTGAATACGGCGCAGGTGCAGCTAAAACACCATCTTCCATAATAGTCACTTTTTCACTACGGTTTTGGCCGGTACCGCGCATACCAATATTTGGACGTAAACCGTAACCATCTTCTTCTAAAACATAAACACCCGGCACTGATGTTAAGGTACGCATAATATCGGTAAAATCGAATTTCTCTAATTCTGCCTGAGAAATCATATGAGCACTGCCAGGTACATCATTAACTGATTGGTCATTACCAAAAATAGTTAAATGTTCCATATCATCATCGGCAACAGCAATATTTAAAATAGCACTAGCGACAGATAGCGCGAGCAACGCGGGTTGAAAAAGAGAAGAAATTTGCATGGATAAGCCTATAAAAGAAACAATTAGTTTGATTGCAGGCATTTAATCACATAGTTGAATGGGAATCAATATCATTTGTATTATTTATCATTCCTAATTAATATAAAGCATTTATTGGCGTTATATCAAATTCAAAGTTCTTAATATAATAATAACGGCGTCAAGCAAGCTTATAATTGTAAGTATAAATTAGCATTAGTGGGCTATTATGGCTTCATTAACATTAACCAGGCTTTAGCGTAATCAGGTAAGTGCTTATTGGCTTGATGATAATCTTGCCAACCATAATAACTATCAGTTAATAGATCGAGCTGAAAAAGATTATTATCAAAGGCGCCACCTTGATCAGCGAGCACACCTAAGCGTGATATTTTTTTATCCGCCTGCAGATAACTCACCATAAACAACTTACCTAAACCAAGCTCTGCCACATTACCAGCAAAAGAAACCTGTGGTTTCAGCGCTATTTTACTCTCAAGTGTTTTGCCATAACCCATAATGCTAGGTACCTCTGCAAAATACCAATAACGTGCTTGTTCACGTTTACCTATGGCATAGTCATAAGCAATACCATTATTACGATGAACATTAAAATAGCGTCGCACGCCATTAACATCAACCACACCGGTACCTTGTAATAACACATCATGTAAGGCTTCCTCAGTTAGCCAAATTAACGCCTTAGCTAATTTTTTTTCTGTTAAAGCGCCAGCAATAATGTCTTGGCGGGTATATTGGTGACGGGTAATTGTTAGGTCGTTATTGGCTTCGGTTAGTGTTAAAGCTAATTCATCATAAGGCAGCGCATAAAGTGCTTGATTATAGACTGAGGTTTTAACTGCGCTGGCGGTTAATAGTTTAGTGTAATATTTAGTTAGAAATATTTTTTCACTAGAAATGGCATTTAACATACTAGTTTTTCTGGCATGAGTGCTTTTTAGTGCAATTTTTTTTGCCGTAGCTACATCTGGCGTCCAACGATAAAAGTCAAAATTTGCGGTTAAAAAGCTTTCATCATGCAATCGACTATGGCGCTTTGCTCGCACATCTTCACGATAAGTTTGACAAATAAATGCTAGCGTTTTTTCTACCCTCACCAGCGTTACACTGTGATCGAATACTTTACCTGCGTGCACAGCAAACTTGTCCGCTGAAAATGTTGTTAAATAACGCTGCGTTGCTTTCGCGACATCACACAAAGCGCTAGCGTTAAAGTTGGTCATTTTGCCTAATTCAGGCACTTTATCGAGATTAAAAAAATTCAAGGGTGTTTGGGCAGCAGAGTGAAAAGTGACCAGAATAAAAAGTAAAAAAAATAAACTAAGGCGCATAAATAACCGTTATTAAAGAGAATATAGCACCATGGTATGACAATCATAAAAGCGACGCTAGCGTGCGAATTTAATAATTTTTGATAAAGTTTTATGTTGTAATTTTAACCACTAAAAAACTAAGCTACTGTCTGGCATTTTATTTAATGTTATGAGATAGTTACGACATAGCTATAATGAATACTGAATTACATACCCAATTGAAAATCTAATTGAAGACCAAGTTGAAGATCAAATTAGCCAATTCATTAGCCACCTTGGTATAACTCATCAGGAAGATGCAAAGTAGAAGGGAAACAACACAATGCGCTTTAAAGGGAAGTTAACAAAATGGCATGCTGATAAAGCTTTTGGCTTTATTGCCCCCAATGATGTTGTCAGTCAGGTCTTTATTCATCAATCTGCTTTTGCTAATAGCAATAGAATACCGCAAATTAGTGACATAATTACTTTTTCAATCACCAAAGATAAAGCGGGTCGATACTGCGCTTGTGATGCTACCTTCTTAGGTGAAAAATTTAAGAAAAAGCAGCCTAAAAAAATCAATCCATATCCTATTTATCTCTCGCTAATTTTTTTAGCCACCGTCATGATCACTTTTACTTTGGGCTATCTGCCACAAAAATTAATGTCTCTCTATATAGGTTTGAGTTTTTTAACTTTTCTCAGTTATGCGGTCGATAAATCAAAAGCACAACGTGGTGCATGGCGCATTCAAGAAAGCACTTTGCATATTCTTGCTTTAATAGGCGGTTGGCCAGGTGCAGCTCTTGCACAACAAATTATTCGGCATAAATCCTCAAAAAACACCTTCAAAAATGTTTTTTGGAGCACGGTAATAATTAATTTAGCGCTGTTATTCTGGCTATATTCGTCATCAGGTATGCAGTATCTTCAGTTATTAGCTTGAGCTATTTAAGCGAGGTGGTTGCTGTATTTTCGCGGCAAAATAATACCCATTAATTTAATGGGTATTATCTTTTAGGCTAGCTTAGCGGTGCAAGCAGTGAACTTAAAATATCATCGGTTAAACTCAATTTATTATCACTGACTTCTTCAGATAACAAGGCTTTTGCAAGCTCGGCTTTGTTTTGTTGTATTTTTTGAATTTTTTCTTCTATTGAATTTTCAATAATCAATTTATACACAAAAACTGGTTTGTCTTGGCCAATACGGTACGCTCTATCTGTGGCTTGGTTTTCTACCGCTGGGTTCCACCAAGGGTCAAAATGAATAACGGTATCGGCTGCAGTTAAGTTTAAGCCGACACCGCCCGCTCGTAAGCTAATTAAAAATACCGGCACTTCACCGCCTTGAAACTTATCAACGACCTCTTGCCTTTTGGTGGTTGAACCGGTTAATTTAACATAGCCAATATTCGCTTCAATCAACTCTGCCTCTATCAAAGCCAGCATACTGGTAAACTGTGAAAATATTAATATTCTACGGCCTTCGTCAATTTGCTCTGGCAGCGTTTCCATTAAATAATCAAGCTTAGCCGATTGGTTGACCTTTTTAGCACCATCAAGTGATAACAACTTAGGATGATTACATACCTGTCTTAGTTTTAATAATGCATCTAAAACTTCTATCTGACTACGTTTTAAGCCTTTATCGGCAATAATATCTTTTAAGCGACTGTCCATAGCCAAGCGTACTGACTCATAGAGCTCAGCTTGCTTACCTTCAATACGTAACTTTTGAATTATTTCAGTTTTTAGTGGTAACTCTGTGGCTATTTTGTCTTTAGTTCGGCGTAAAATAAACGGTTTAATACGCTGGTTTAATAGCTGCTTACGTTCATGATCACCATGTTTTTCTATTGGGGTTCTAAAAAGCTTGGTAAATTGTCTTTGTCCGCCTAAAAATCCTGGCAATAAAAAATTAAATTGCGCCCAAAACTCACCTAAATGATTTTCCATAGGCGTGCCCGTCAAGCATAGTTTATGCTGCGCCTTCAGTGTCATAAACGCTTGATATAATTTAGTTTTAGTGTTTTTTATATAATGCGCTTCATCAAGAATAAGGTAATAAAAGTGTTGGTCACAATAATGTTCTAAGTCTTTAATGATTAACGCATAGCTGGTAATGATAATATCAACTGGATTTTCACCGCCTTCACCCCGGTCAAAGCAATCAAAGTGCTGCTGACGTTTGCTACCATGTAATACTTGATATGAAAGTTGCGGGGTAAATTTTTCTATCTCATTTGCCCAGTTAAAAATTACGCTGGTGGGCGCTACAATTAATACCGGCTTATTAAGTCGACCTTGCTGTTTTTCAACCAGTAAGTGCGCTAAGGCTTGAATGGTTTTCCCTAAGCCCATATCGTCTGCCAAAATACCGTTTAATTGATACTCGCGTAAAAATTGTAACCAATTTAGTCCTTGATGCTGATAAGTTCTTAACGTGGCGTTTAAACCTGCGGGTACAGGCACGGTGGTAACTTGTTGAAAGTTTTTCAGTTTATCAGCCAATGATCTTAACTTACTGGTGCCTGTTGCTATCATGCCTTGGTCATCTAACATCGATAGTGTTTGATGTCCTTGAAAGCGTGATAACTCCATCGTGCCATCTTTATTTAAGGCATTGGGCATAAACAGTTCAATAAATTGTTTTAATATTGGCTGTACGCTTTGATAACGCAAGGCAACAAAGTCACCATTTTCTAAATCAACATAAATAGGTGAGTCAGGGGCAATAAGCTGTGTTTTTTCGCTACCCACTTTGTCGCCATCAGCTTTATCACGATCAAATAATACTGATTTAGGTAGCTGTTCAATGGCACCTAGTAAAATAGGAAACGCCGGCATTTTCTTACCATCAATGGTTAAGTTTAACCCTAATGAGAAAAAATCATGATCATCAGTTTCAATTACTTCAGCATCAAATATGCTATCGGTGGACAGTGCTTTATAATAAAAATTATCCGCAAAGCTAATATGCCAGCCTAAATCTTTAAGTACTTGTAATTCTTGATGTAAAAAGTGATGCCAAGTATAGCGCCCTTGCATTAGCATTGAAAACTTAGGCACTTTGTCTTTATTCAAATAGTCTTCATTGGTAAAAGTGTAACGCTTGGGCTTAGGCTGAGCGTTAAACTTTAACGTCGTCAGTTTATCAATAACTGTTTGTTCAAAAGATAAGTCTCGATAAAGCTTTACCTTACTAGCGCCGTCACTGTCCGTTAGGTTAACAGGTGAAACTGTGACACTGTCATTATGCGGATTAACTAAATTACCTTGATAAGAGAAATTAACCCGTACAAAACCTGACTGTGGATTAGCTTCTGCAGGCGTAGAGAAGTGCAAATGCACTTCAGGCTTAGTTAACTCTTGAGAGAATTCTGTTTTTGGTTTCGGCAAGCGCTGCACCGCATCACCTAATGACATTGACAGCTTACTCATTACCCAAGGTAGTTTGTCTTCTTCAAAAATAGGTGAATTGAGTAAGTCGGCTTCAAAATCACATTGAGTATTGGTATTAATTTCCCCAAAACAATTTTGCTCTTCATCGTAATAACACAACGGTTGTGCTTTGATAATAAGAATACTGCTTGATGGCTGCATAAAAACCAGCTGCAAGGTATGTAAATGGTTACCCAATGCTAGCCACTGCCATTGCGCTTCTAAAGGTTTGCCTAAGGTAATCGCGTCGTTCAAGTCATAATTTGTCTGCCAAAAGCAGCGATTAGTTTTTATAATACGGGCAAATAAATCAAAGTATTTAATGTTATCGCCATATTGATTGGTGCGAATAAGCTCGGTTAGCACCCCAACATCTTCGTTCGTCGCATAGGCACTATTAATTAACGAACTGGCAGAATATTCACTGCCAAGCGCATGACTCCAACCACCACTATTTTTTGGTCGAGCTGATTTAATCCCTAAGGTAAAATAATCATCGTCGTTGTAACTGTTGGGCTTTAAAAAGTACAATAACGACTTTTGTTGGCTGTTAGGTTGATATCTGCTTGGCTGGGCTTGAAAGCGGGTCAACCATTTATCCACTATTTTTTCAGATGAAGCGATACTATTGTGATCAAAGTGTTCATCAACAAAATACTGCGCTAAAGCGGCGCCATGTTTACAATCACGACCAATATAACAGTCACAATAACTAGCAATATCATCCTGTTTTTCTTCAAAAACTAACCGTGTTAAATACCCTACCTGGCGAGAGCGCTCGCTAAAAACTACGCCACGAATTGTGTCACCATCAAGAGCACAGGTTTTAATACCTTTAGCCTGAAAAATTCTCGTGCCTTTTTTCCATTCATTTTTGGTAAAGTGTTGTTCAAGTAACTCAGGTGTAAACGTGTTTTTAGCCATAAGGTTTTAATTATTAAGAACTCAAATAGATGGGTAAGTTGAAAAGTTAAGTCGTTATATCTTTTCAACAGGATAAAAGTATTAAGTACAGTAATAGAACTTTCAGGGTTTGCTACTGATTGCGGATTACTCATATTTCATACGAATAATACCACTGAGACTTAAAACCTTCAATGCAGCTTATGGTGCCCATGCTAATAAATTTTTTGGGCTAACAAGATTAATAACCTAGATATCACTTGCACTCGAGACAAACATCTTCAATAGCATCTTCTCTAAAAAGCTTTTTTTATTCAGTAAAACAGATATTTAGTTGTGATTTCATAAAATTCAACTGAAGCAATAGGGGATTATTATTATAAAAGATAGGGGTTTTCCCTGATGGCCTAACCGGTATCTAGACTCTACATTGTTAACAACATATTTTTATATCTTATAGAAATAAAAATTAACTGCTCAATCTTAGAGTAACTTAAGAAACTTAATGCTATGTGGAGCCAAAATGAAAAAAAAATTAATAAGTTTAATGATTTCCTCTTGTATTGCACTGCCTGCGGTTGCTGCAGAAGATGCCCTATTAAGTCATATCATTGTTAGCCTTAATGCTAACCAAATCGCTAGTGTCTCTGAGTTTATCAAGGATTACGCTATAACCAGCAAGTACACTTACAGTCATGTTTTTAAAGGTTTTTCTGCGACAGTTCCAACGGGCATGCTAGAACAACTAAATCAGGATCAACGCGTTTTAAGTGTTTCAGTAGATGGCAACGTACACGCAACCAAAAGCAATTCAAATCAAATAGCTGCCTGTAACGTTTTATTTGGTTGTCAAACAGATCAGCAGCAAAGCCCTTGGGGAGTGAGCCGAATTGGTGCTAATACCACTGAAAATACTGGTGCGGGTGTTCATGTCTATGTTATTGATACCGGTATAGATTCTGACCACGATGACTTAGCTAGCAATATATCAAATGGCTATAGTGTGGAAATGTGTCTCGGCTTAGACTGTGCAAATAGTTGGGATGATGACCAAGGCCATGGTACGCACGTTGCTGGCACTATTGGCGCGTTAGATAATAATTTAGATGTTATTGGCGTTGCACCAGCGGTGACTTTGCACGCAGTTAAAGTATTAAATGCGGCGGGCAGTGGTTCTAATTCAGGTGTTATTGCTGGCATTGACTGGGTAGCACAACAGGCTGCGTCTTTAGCTGTACCTGTAGTTGCTAACATGAGTTTAGGTGGTAGTGGAACTAAAACTGGCACTTGTACAAACAACGGTTTTGTTGGTAACGATAACTTTCATCGCGCTATCTGTAATGCTAAAAATCAAGGCGTAATTTTTGCTGTAGCAGCAGGAAATGATGGTGAAAATGCTGACCAAGCTACACCTGCAGCCTATGACGACGCAGTGATCACAGTAAGTGCAACCAATATAAATGATGATTGGGCCAGCTTTTCGAACTGGGGCAATGGAGCAGCAAACTGGACTAAGCACCAATCTGCGCCAGTGGCTATTGCAGCACCTGGAGTAAATATACTATCGACCAAAAGTGGTGGCGGAACAACAACCATGAGTGGTACCTCTATGGCAGCTCCTCACGTTGCTGGTGTTTTAGCACTTTATTTAGAAACCATCTCACTACACCCTGACGGGAGTGCTTTTGCTGAGACAAGAGATTGGTTACTTAACAATAGTGAGACTAATGCTAATTTAAGCAATTCAACGGGTGATGCACATCAGGAAGATTTCCTAAACGCTGAAATCCCACAATAAAAATGTAAATATACCATCGGCAAAAATTGACTCATGTTGAAGTGCCTTTGCTTTAAAAGCAAAATGTATCTTCAATTGACAGTAAATCAGTTTTATTGTGCCGATGGTTGCTATCCCTGGGTTTCTTAAAAGCGCATGTACTAAGACAAATCATTTTATCTTCCTTGACTCTATCGTCACAATGTCGAGTCAAACTCGCACTGTGCTTACCTTAAATAAAACTCAATAACATTACGCCACTCTTTAGATCAATTTCACTAACTTAACAGAGCAGAAATAGGCTAAAATAACAGGTTATTACCTTAGCTTTGGGCCCTTTATATTAATGACCTCTGTCACAACACCAGCCAACTTTACAGAACTTGGCCTTATTCCACCTTTGTTAGCCCGATTAACTGAGCTGGAATATCAACAGCCCACGCCCATTCAAGCGCAAGCTATTCCAAGTGTATTAGCCGGACGTGACTTAATTGCCGGGGCAAATACTGGCTCGGGTAAAACCGCCACCTTTGCCTTGCCGCTATTGCAAAAAATACAGCAACAGCAACTTGCTTTGCAATCGCACACTGAAAAATCATTAGCGGGTAATAGCAGCAAAGGTAACTATGTTATTGGCTTAATTTTGGTGCCTACCCGTGAACTTGCCAAGCAAGTGGCTGATAGCATTAAATCTTATGCTGTGCATTTTAACGGCAAAATTAAAACTGTGGCAGTTTTTGGTGGTGTCTCCGTTAATACTCAAATGCTGGCCTTACGTGGTGGCAGTGATATTTTAGTCGCAACACCAGGTCGCTTACTGGATTTAATTTCAAGTAATGCGATTAAGCTCGATAAGGTCAACACCTTAGTACTTGATGAAGCCGATAGAATGTTAAGCCTGGGCTTTACTGAAGAACTCTCTGCACTGTTAGCTTTATTGCCGAAGAAAAAGCAAACCTTATTGTTTTCAGCGACCTTCCCTGAGCAAGTCAAGGCATTAACCCAAGAACTGCTTAACAACCCAATTGAAATACAATTACAAAGTCGCGATGCCAGTACCTTGGTACAACGGGTTTTTACTGTTAACCAGGGCGAAAAAACAGCGGTGTTAGCGCATTTAATTCAGCAACAGCAATGGCGACAGGCGCTTATTTTCGTCAATGCCAAACACCACTGTGAACATTTAGCTGAGAAATTGGCTAAACGTGGCATTACCGCTGCTGTATTTCATGGCGATAAAGGCCAAGGCGAACGTAGTCGAGTGCTTGACGGTTTTAAAGCTGGCGAGATTGAAGTACTCATTGCCACTGATATTGCTGCCCGTGGTCTAGATATTGAAAAGCTGCCTGTGGTGATCAATTTTAATTTACCTAGAAGTCCATCAGACTATATGCACCGTATCGGCAGAAGTGGCCGTGCTGGCGAAGTAGGCTTAGCGATATCACTTATCGATCATGAAGATTATCATCACTTTAAGGTCATCGAAAAGAAGAATGAAATTCGCCTTGAACGTGAGCAAGTTGAGGGTTTTGAAGTTGATGAGGTGATCAATGAGCAACTGTTAGCCGAACTATTAGCTGAAAGTAAGCCCATGGCTGCGCCTGAAGGCAGCGGTAAGAAAAAACGCAAAAAGAAAGCCACAATCAATGCCGATATTTGGTCTGGGTATTCTGAAACTGAATAACTTAACCAGCATAAATCGTAACATCTCATTCAGCTAGTTTTTCTGAGTTGAAAGTTTAGCATGGCGAAGTGCTGATCAACATCAATGTGCTTTAGCTAAACTTAAAGACTGGTACTTAATGTATCAGCCTTTGGTGTTTATTAAATTTATGGAAAAGTTGAATAATATGACTATCAACTTTCTGCCTTGAGCTTAACCGATGCAGTTATCGAAGCTAATACTTTACATGGGGGTTTGCATTGTAACCCTAGCAGAAATCTTCACAGATAATAGCGTATAATCCCGTATTCAATGTATTCGATTACGTTATTATTTATTAGTTAATTAAAGAGAGCTCATGTTTGACAATATTCCCCTACCTGCTGCTGACGAAATTATAGATTTAATGGCGCGTTCATCTAAAGATGAAAGGCCTTTTAAAATTGATTTAACCGTAGGTATTTATAAAGATACCAATGACAAGGTTGTGCTAATGCAAGCAGTAAAGCAAGCCGATCAACAGCTCGCCAATGCCGGTCGAAATAAAAGCTATGTTGGTTCAAAAGGTGATCTTGAATATGTGCAACTACTACAAGAGATGGTGTTTGCAAACCAAACAGTAAATGGCTTCGTTAATGGCATTCAAACAGCGGGCGGCAGTGGCGGCTTACGAGCTATATTAGATTTAATTAAGCTCGCCAACCCTGAGGCCAAAATTTGGGTAAGTGATCCAACCTATGCTAACCATATTCCAACCATTATAGCCGCCGATTTGGCTTATGAGGAATACCCTTTTATTAACAAAAAAACCATGATGCTTGATGAAATTGGTATGTTCAATATCCTTGAAGCATTAGGCAAAAATGATGTTGTGCTATTGCACGGCTCTTGCCATAACCCTTCAGGGTTGCGTTTAACATTGCAACATTGGCAGCAAATTGCCCAGCTAGCAAAATCTACTGGCTTTTTACCCTTAATCGACACCGCGTATCAAGGCTTTGCTGACGGATTAAATGAGGATGCTGCCGGCTTACTGACTATCGCCAATACGGTTGAACGCCTAGCACTTTGCGTAAGTTGTTCGAAAAACTTCGGTTTATACAGTGATCGAGTTGGCGCGGCTTATATTCTAAGTCCAACAGCAGAGGAAGCAGACAAGGCACAAGCTCAACTCGCTATTATGAGTAAAACCACTTATTGGGTGCCCCCGTCTAACGGCGCTGAAATTGTAAAAACCATTGTTAAAAGCCCCAAGCTGAGCAAAGTTTGGTCGGATGAACTTGCACAGATAAATATTAAAATTAAAGCCATAAGAGCAAAGCTTTGTGCGGCCTTTCGTCAACACTCAGGCGATAATTATTTTGATTATATTTTATCTCAAGAAGGCATGTTTTCCATGTTACCCGCAACAGCAGAGCAAATGGAAATACTCAGAGAGCAATATGCCATATACGGTTTGAATAACGGACGCATTAATCTGGCATCAATTCCAGAGCAACATATTGATTACCTAGTCACCAGTGTTTTAGCGGTAACACGAACTGATCAATAAAAAATAAATGGCTCTACCCCACAGTACGGTCGATGCTTAGGGAAAAGGTAAGTCTTTTAGCTAAAATTGCTTTTACGGATAATAATATAGCGTTGGGCTATTTTTTTGTCGGTCAGACTTCAGTCTTTCAACCATTAAACAGGCAATTAACCTGATGGAAAAAATATCAATAACCAAGTTAATACTATCTAAGGCGCCAAAAATTAACGACAACAGAGCCAAATAAATGGCCTCCAAACATTTTAAAAACATGAACTGTAGTGAATGTTTTGTCAATAAACCTTGATGCTGCTGCAAATATAGCGATAATCGGGCAAGGTTTTATATGCTGAGTTAATTAATTGCAATTATTAGAAGTAGAATGTCTAGGAAAAACACTAAGATTAGAAGGATCAATGGCAGGATGGCAGCAACTATTTTGGGATGAGCAATGTGTCTCACAAATTAATGCTAATGCCGACAGTGAGTCATTTTCACATAAATTTACCCTACAAAGTGAACAAGGCGAATTACCTGTTGAGCTAAATGGCTCACTGCAATGGCAACCTTTTGCGCTGCAATTTCAACTGTTAGTCAGTAATGAGCTGTTACACGACAATACCCTTCATGAAAAAGACATAGAACAACGTCAAATTATCCAAGGTGAAAAACAACCGATTAAATTTAGTTTAGTCGGTATGGCCGGCCTTGGCTTAAAGCTATTGAAAAGTGCTAAGGTGATTAAAGTGCTGTTTGCTGCCGGCAGTTTAGCGGCTTATAGCTGGTTGTTCTCTATTGAGTTTGCCATTGCACTTATTCTTTGCCTCGTTTTTCATGAATATGGTCATATCAGAGCGATGAAATACTTTGGTTTGAAAACTAAAGGCATATATCTCATCCCATTTGTCGGCGGTTTAGCGTTGAGCGATGACAAAATTAATACCCGTTGGCAAGATATTGTTATTTCAATTATGGGACCCTTTTTTGGCTTAATACTTTCTCTCGCCTGCTTAGTGGGTTATTGGCTGACCGATATAGAAATACTAGCCGGCTTGGCAGTATTTAATGCCCTGCTCAATTTATTTAATTTATTGCCCATATTGCCGTTAGATGGTGGCCATATTCTGAAAAGTATCGCTTTTTCGATCAATTCTAAAGTAGGTTTAGTCGCTTGTGCATTAGGCGCAGCACTGGGTATTTATCTCAGCTATTACTTTGGTTTAGCGCTATTAGGATTTTTACTGGCTATTGGTAGCATAGAAATATTTTTTGAATACAAACGCCGGCATTTAAGCCAGTTACTGCCACTTAATCGCTATGCACAAATTGTATCCGCATTATGGTATGTCGTTACCGTTGGGAGTCTATCTGCCATTATTTGGCTAGTGGGCCAAACAGGCAATGACGCGTTGTCGCTACCACTTAAAATATTAGGCAGTTAATATAGTCATTAGCTAAGCGCAATGTGGGCTAAGTTGGCTGGTATCAACTTAACCCGCTAAAGTTCGCCTTACGCTATAGCAATACGCACAGCATCGCCGTGTAAATTAATGAAAGCTTTGTAATAGCAAACAAGCGTTAAAGCTTAGGTCTAAGCTGACAACGCAAATACGGCTTGAAAAGGAATAGTTTATGATTTCAAAAAAAGTAAGAGAGTTATTTGTCTCTTTAATGGAAGCCACCGATGACTCACCTGTGGCTTATGATAAAGAAACTGAACAATACTATGGTGTCTTCAATAACGTAGTTGTTGATAAGTATATTGCCCTCGGTGCAATTGAACTGGTTGAAGGCACCAGTGGCGCCTCCAGCATTTTGCTCAATAACAGAGATGACTTTTTAAGCTCATTCACTGCTGGCGCCAGAGAAGCAAAAAACGGCAGTGATCAATCTTATGCCGACTACAACGCCAACCCATTTGCCTTTTCAGTCGGCTTCGAGCATTTCCATCAAGTTGCCAAGAAAAAACGCCCACCAAGCGGCTATATCTGTCATGGTTTTGAACGTGACGATACTGGATTAGTGCATCTGCAATAATAATCAAAAGAATTGAATCAAGTATAAGTGTTAGCTAGACTGACTCCACACTGCGTTTAATTAATCATCACTTGTCTTCAAGCAGCTCAGTTAAACAGGCCATTTGTGCTGTTAATGCAGCCACTTGTTGCTCTAACGCCGTTACTCTCTGAGTTAATTGATGATCACTGGCTGAGGCAATATTTTCTGCTTGAGTAACGTTTGATTCAGCTAAGTCGCTTTCGTCAAGGTCTGAGAATAAATGTACATAGCGTGATTCGCGCTTGCCTGGCTCTCGTTCGAGTTTTTTGACCAGGGTTTGATTGTTGAGGTTTTGTAATTGATTTAAGGCCGTTTCAACTTCACTGACATCGGCAAAATCAGCTAAACGATTAGTACGTGTTCTTAATTCTCCCGGCGTTTGGGGTCCTCTTAAGAATAACAGGCAAATAATGGCTCTTTGCTGAGCTGAAAATTGTAAATTGCCAAATTCAGTATTACAGAAACGGTGAAAGTATTTATTTACTCGGCTTGAAGCTTGGTGATCAAGCATTAACTGATTCATTTGTACCAGTTCATCAACGACGTTTTGCACCTCATTTTCTGCCAGTGACATCACAGGGTCACGGTTACTTTTTTGATTGCAGCCTAAAGTAATACTGTTGATAGAAAGCGGACATTGCTCAGGTGTGGTGGTTTCTTTTTCTAGCATCACACCAATAACACGGCATTGCTCTGCGGATAATGAAATCATAATAAAGACATCCTTATTAAAACATCTAGTTATATCAAGCAATAAGCACCTTTACTATCTAATCGTACTTAATGGCTCATAAAATAGCAGCGTTTAATGATAGTTATTTATTCAATCATTATCGCTGCATGGATGCAGCGTATTATACCAGTTCCATTAAGCTGTATAACGTTAGAACCTACGTTTGTTACTCATGTTATACCTTGGAATAAAACGTAATCAATTGGTTTGGTAAACTCACAGAATAGCACCAGATTACTTTATGGTAATTGCATTAATCTTTCGCTTCGCCACACCCTGATTATTTGAATATTCGTATCGTTTAATACATAAACGATACGAAAGGGAGAATGAATTAACTCTCTGATTGATGACATAGCAAACTCAGGTACCTGTCTGCCTATTTTAGGGTTAGCAGGTAATGTTTCAATATGAGCGATTATTGCAGAAATAACACTCTCGCCAACAAGCGGTACTTGTTGCTCCGTGTAATATATTATGATGTCCTCCAAATCATATATAGCAGATTCTGAAAACTCAATATTCACAAAGATAAACCAAGCCTTGCTTTAACATCGTTGAGACTAGATTTATTACCTTCTTTAATATCTAACATGCCTTTAGCTATCGCTTTAGTAAAAGCGAGTTCTTCAATCGCTTTTTCATAATCATCTAAGCCTTGAACAACAGCGATACCACGGCCACGACTTGTTACTAATATCGGTCGATGTGAATCTTTAGCATGATTAACTACCTTACCCGGATTGATTTTAAGATCTGATAATGGAATGACATCTTCTGAAAATTTTGATTGCATAATCTAGTCCTAATGGTCACTTAATAATACCAGCTTACAGCACCTGTTTGTTTTTATCTATAAATGAAACGCCCAACACGCCCTTTTATGGGCAGGGGTTAGCTACAGCAAGTGGTCCATTAAAACTGAGTGGTCATTACGCCATTAAATTTAATGGTGTAATGACTTACTTACCTAAAATAATCTTCACTGGAAAACGTATTAAATATTCGGCTGTCAGTATGAACTACAAAAACTAAGGAAAATAATTGAATGAGTAATAACATTTCAGATAGCGCTATGAAAGGAGCAACGACTGGTGCATTGATAGGCGCACGATTTGGTCCACAAGGCATCGTAATAGGTGTTGCTGTTGGGGGGATTGTTGGTTTTATCTTGGATGATTAATTAAAATATAAAATACAGGCTAACTTTATTAGTTAGCCAACTCTTTCTAACGGGCATGTTGGGCGTTTGGACGTTATGTTTTCTTAAAACTTTCAAAGATCATTTTTTTGTAATAAAAAGTATAAATCATGAACCGATTTTTAGATTCAGTTCACGAGTTACGTTAGCGCTACGGTTAACTCAATATCCTGTTAAATCTAGAGCGGAATGCTGTTTCCCCACCTTCCATTTGATTGCAAATATTATCTTTAACTGTTTGTTCTTGAAGAGCACCTTTTATATTAGAGCGTAATCCTTGCGAATCGTGTTTCATACATATCACATACTCAGCATCCCCATTAACAACGATAGGTGCAGAATGTGAAACAATTAAAAGCTGTCTTCGTTGTTTATTCGTTACTATTGCTGGAATAACACTGTTACTTAACATTAAACAATCTAAGTCATCCTCAGGTTGATCCAGTATAAGAGGGTCATCTCCATAAGATAATAGAAACTCAAGCATACTAGCTGCTTTTTGTCCTGGTGATGCTGTTTCTATATTTTCCATGTTACCGCTTAATGCTCTGTAGCGAATTTGGATACCATCATCTGGAAACCAACAAAATAACTTATCTATAGCTTCATCTGATAAAGACGAAACTCTTGTTCTTAGGGAGCCATGAATATGATTAGCGTTAGTTAAGTTGTTAGCAGACACTTCTCTATGAAGTTCTTTTAATTCATCTAAATATTGATATTTCATATCAATATCAACTTGACGTGGTGAAAACGTAGGGTGTTCGATAAATGTTTTGAGAATACCTGTTCCTGCTTCTGAATCATATATGCGATCATTAAATGAACTGATATCTGTAGCACTTTGATAGCCACTTATTATTTGATCTTGCCTTGCATTTAATGGCAATATTTTTATTTGTAAACCATCAAGTTCAAGTGATTCAATGAAATTATTTCTTTGTAAAGTTAGATCTTTACGATGTTCTAACATTTCATCTGCTAACCTAGATACTTCAGATTCTGATGTGATGATTTTTGAATCAAGATCCTGATATACCAGCAAGTCGGCTGTTATCCTATTTTTTTGTAGTACAAGTGCATTTAATGTTTCAGGGTCTAAGCCTTCTGTACGGAGTCTCTCAGCTTCTGTATCAACTTGTTGACGCGCAATTAAGATATTAGCTTTTAAAGTCGTAACGTATTGGTCAGTTTGTAATTGATCTAGACTGGTTTGGGCAGTTTCTATAGCCGTTACAATTTGTGCTTTAAATAGTTCTTTTATCGTATCAAATTGATCAAGAAATGATGTGTATTCAGGGGCGATCTGTTCTTGTTCAGTAGTTTCTGTATCAGATTGGCCTTCAGCAACTTCTAAAGCACTTTGTTCAACTTCTTGAATTTCAGGAAAAGAACTAAGAACACTTTCAAGAATAGTATTTTCATCCTGAAATTTTTGGTCTATTTGTGTTAGTTTTGACTCAAGTTCATTCAAGGTGGTTCTTACACCATAGTAAGAGCTATCTTTTAGCTGATCAATTGCTCGTTCTGCGTCAATTAACTCACCTTGTAAAGCAGACTCAGACAATTTTTCGCTTAATAAGCCTCGTAACTTAATACGTTCATTTTTGTATTCTCTCTCAAGTCGTTCCTTTTTCTCATTCCAAGCGCGCTTGTTTACAAAAGTACTTTCATCGCATACTTTTAAAAATGAACCTTGATCTGAAGCCAATTGATAAAGCATTTTCTGACTAAAAATAGAAATATTAAACCTATCATTAGACCAATTTGTATCATCCTCCCAGATACCATCGCTTAAGACTTGTAATGATGTAATATCACCCACGCGCCAGCTAAGCTTGTAGTCTGTGCCATTTTTCTTATAAAAACAATCAATTGAAGAATCTGAACTCATTCCCTCACCAACAGTTTTAAAACTACTTATTTGATCTGATATAGTTTCAGGTAGATCTTGGTCTTTTCGCATTCCTAAACGAATACTCTCAATCAATGTTGATTTTCCACTTCCACGTGAACCTATAATAGCGTTATAAAAAGGGCTAAGTTCAAGTAATACTGCTTCCCCTCCATCTTCACGACATAGACGGGTTTTTATTTGAAGCTTAGTAAGGTGCATCGCAGGTACTTGTGGTGGTTCAGAGTCCAGAAGTACACAGCTTTTATGATCAAGTAATGCGATCTTTAAACCATCAAAATTCAACTCTGACATTTTAAGCCAACATGTACGAGTACCAGCTCTATCAGGGCGATGCGCATCTGACCCTCTTACTTTTGAAATCTGGCTAATTAAACGACGACTTGTACCATCTGTTATTTCAGATAGCTCACCTTTAATTTCAACTGCATTTGGCTTCGCATTGAAAGCTGCTTCTAGCTCAGTTTGGTTAGTGGTTTCAAGTATTCCTTTTCTTGAGTCTATGTGCGCAAGAATACTGATAGCATGAGGGTTTCTATTAATATTACCAATGATTTGGGTAACAGTATTTTGTAAAACAAGTTCGTGATTCCGTGCGCCTCTTTGTATACTTTCCCCACCGTTACATTGCCCAATTAATTGTTCAATATCAGTAGTGGTACTATCTTGATCAAAGATGGCTAATATATGTACGTCACCTGTAGCTGTTAGCTCTACTCCGGGAAATATGACCAAAGGTTTAAAGTCAGGAAGCTCCCCTGTAGAAAAATCCCGTTGCATTGCAAGTAATTCATTTTTTAAAGGGTCTACTTTAGCCGCTGTATTGTGATCACTGATGATTACAGCATCAACCCCTTGACGCATATAAGCTAGTAACCATTCTCTATCTGTAACTGTATTGTCCTGATAGTCATCAGAAGCTGTAGTATGGTTGTGGAAGTCAAACTTAAACCACTTTGAACCAACAGTCATAAATCATCCCTAATTTTTGTGATGCATTAAAGTATCGATGTAATAATTTACCATTCTTACATAGGCACTTCTTTAAGCATACTCTTTTGGCTGTTATAGCTACATTGCATATCTACTTTTTGAAAACAGCACAGGAACCAGACAGTAAACTCCCTAATCAGGCAAAGTTAATCAGTTCCGGTCGATGGTGAGGATATGCGCTAGAAGTTGGATATACGTGTAGTAGATTAGACCTAATTAGCTTCAAATACTCACAGAATATGCACAGGAGCAGTTATCAGAAAGTGCTAATTATAGTAGATGATTGCCCAGAGGCTTTGATTTTAAAGGGGAAGAATGGGGTGGCTAAAGGGACTTGAACCCTCGACAACCGGAATCACAATCCGGGGCTCTACCAACTGAGCTATAGCCACCACTGATATTACTGAAAGCGCCTAGTGGTAAGGCGCGAGGATTGTATTGCATTTTATAGTGGCATGACAAGTAAAATATTGTTTTTTCACTCACTTTTATTGAATTTTACGGTGTGGGTAAATAATGATTAGTTAGTATCGCTATCATTTAATTCGTTAACGAAAAATAAAGTTATAGAGCGTAGTTAAATTAGGCGATAATTTAACTACTCTAGCGTTTAATGATTTTAGATACTGCACATAAGCGGATAAAAACGCTTATTTATCTGGCTATTTTAAGTTTTACTGTTAACTTGCTACCATTAGATAAAGTCAGTAATTAGGATAACTATTATGTCATTAGAAAAAATTTCTGCCCAAATCTCCGATTCGCAACAAGGTCATGTGAAAAAGATGCCGCCAGTTGAGTTATGGGATCCTCCTTTTTGTGGTGATATAGATTTAGAGATAAAATCAGATGGCAGTTGGTTTTACAACGGTACAGCCTTTAAACGTTTGTCTTTGGTTAAGCTCTTTGCCTCAGTATTAAAAAAAGAAGATGACAACTATTTTTTAGTCACACCTGTCGAAAAAATTGGCATTGTGGTTGCTGATGCGCCATTTATTTTAACCCAATGGCAATGGTTAGATGAGCAAAAAACCAGTATGCAAGTGACCACTAATTTAGATGACAGCTTTACCTTAAATGCTGAGCATACATTAGAAATCACTGAAGATGGTGGTTTATATGTCACGGTCAGACGAAATTTGCAGGCGAAGGTGCATCGTAATGTTTATTATCAATGGGTAGATTTAGCCCGTGAAGACAACAATGGTAACGGCACTGAATTAGTATTTTTCAGCGCGGAACATAGATTTAGTTTAGGGAAACTAGAGAACTAATACCAATCTCACTAATTATCTGATCATTTCACCTGGTCAAAACAATCCACTACGGCGTTATTTATTTACTCATTATGGCTGCATGGATGCAGCTTATTAAACAATGCAGGAGCATATTGTCATGAACAACGAGTTATACCAATCCCATTAAGTTATTGCTCACTTGTACTAGTTAAAATAGCTCAAGGCTGTGTTTCTCTCACTCCCAATAGCCAGCTATTGCTCAATCGAGCGCCTTACCTTGAGTCATTTTTCCTGCGCACAACAAGATCACAAACTTAATGGAACTGGTATTATTAAAATAAATGCCTTATATTGGGTCGTTTTTCCTGGGTATAAAGTAGACCACCTAATTAATGAAATTGGTATTAAACGATTAAAACTTAGGCTATAAAGATGTTCAGCTAGGTTCATTTCAATTTCACGTGGGTCTATTTCAATACTCATGTCGATTTGTTCTGCAAAGGTAAACTTCTCTTTTAACCGTGCCACTAGCTTGGTCATTTGTTCATCTCGTAAAAAGCTGGGTGTACCACCGCCCCAATGTAGTTGCTTAACGGTATAGTCTTTAAATAATGTGGCTTTAGAGGCAATTTCTTGTGCAAGAAACTCAAGGTAAATATCAGCTTTATCACGGTGACGGATAATAGTTTTATTACAGCCACAGTAGTAATACCAAGTTGATTAATTACCTGCTCATTTTTAATGGTTAAAATAGCTCAAGGCTGTGTTGCTCTCAATCCCAATAGCCAGCTATTGCTCAATCGAGCGCCTTACCTTGAGTTATTTTTCCTGCGCACAACAAGATCACAAACTTAATGGAACTGGTATAACAAAGACTGTGACAAAAAGGAATGTGCACATACAAAGACAATTCACGGTTCGGTGATGCGATTATCGCTTGCTTTAAATGTTCATGTTTGAATTGATCATGAAATTCTAAGGCGGTTGGGTATGAGGTATAGCGTGGGCCATTAGTATTATATTTTTTTAAGAGTACGCTATCAAAAAATTGAGCTGCTTGCATAAGCATTCCAGTTTATCTATTTGACACTATTATAGATAAACTAGCCGCGCAAACATTGATCAGGCTCAATGCTAACGGCATCATTGTCACTTATCGGTATTTATCACTGATTTGATTAATGACTACAGGGGGTGAACGGTTAGCTGCAAACTAACCGTCTTATTATTTGAAGCTAAGTTAAACTGGCGACTCACTCAGCATGCTATTTCGTTCATTAGCGTATTGGTGCAGTAATTCGATATCTTGGCGAATATCTTCGGCCATTTCTGCCTCAAGTTTCATGCGCTCTAAGTCAAGTCTCATCCGAGACTGTTTATCAAGTTTTTTACGTGCCGCTAAAATAGGCATATGTTTTATCGCTTCATAAAACTTAAATACTGCTGGAAATTGCACATTTAAGTCTTGGCTTAACTTTAATGAATCTAGCAATACACTTAAGCGCCAACAACCTTCTCCGATGTCGCATTGTTCTTCTTTCATCGCGCGCACAATAATAATAACACTGGAGATAATTTTTTTATCATGCAGTTGCAGGGCTTGTTGTTGATCTATTTTTTTCTGCTCTTGCTCAAGCTTTTGTTGTTTCAATTGGCGTAGCAACCTAGTGGCTACTGCTGCTAATACACCAATAATAACGATAGCTAATAAAGCTAGGTATATCCAAGGGTTGGATAGCATTAAATACTCCTATTCAAATTTTGATAAATCACTATTATCGAACTTATCCCATAAGTCATCTTCAGAGTCTGACTTTTTATTGGGTGCTACAATCTCATCTTCATCATCAAGGCCTAATGCTTGACTAATTTTTTCATGCTGTTCCATTAGCGTATTGAAATAGCTAACATCTTCAGGCGTTAGTGTTGCGTCAGCATCTTGCATTTCAAGTATTTCAAGCAATCTAGCGTCCTGTTCAATACGGCTTAATTGCTCGGCTAATGACTCACTAACTTCAACTGCACGAATTGCGGCAATAGGTGAGTTGTCTTGAACCTTTTTAGCTGGTTTGGTTTTAATCGGTGCCGCCACTTGCTTACCTAAATCAATAGGTGTTTTGTTACCAATGCGAGGATCTTTATTTTTGGCAGAATTCTGGCCATTAGTAATAGTAGGGCTGGCTTCTTTTTGGCGATTACCCGCTGCTTTACCATTTGCTTTCTTGGCTCTGCGAGGTGTTGGTTCGACTAGTTTTTTTTTGTCATCTTTAACGATGCCAAGAGAACCGGTGCCGGGTTTGCGTGATTTTTTAGTACGAGACATAGTAATAACTTAAAATAATAAACAATTGCTTTTATTTTACGACATTCTACACTAAACAGCGACAGAAAGAAAAAAAGCGACGTTAATAACGTCGCTTTTGGAGAAAATGTGACATAAGCCAGCATCTATAGTTCCGATTCTTAAATGGCTGTCCTAGCCTTTTGTTACAATCCATGTGAATTTTATAGTTTTCAATATTATTATTGTTATTGTTTGTGCTAAGTTTTATTTTTTTCGGTCATCCTGACACTTTTTTAGTCTTATCCCTGATGCCCTTTTGGGCAAAATATTTCAGTACTCATCCTGAGTTTTAGTAAACAATCCCTATTTTAAATAATATACTGCGTTAGTTAACGCTTCTTGCTTTCCATGCAAATACTATCCATTTTGTCGAGTGCTATCTATGTAGCTAGCCACACTGTACGTGAGTTGAGTAAAGCTTCAAGCTATTTTTTCGTTTATTTATTGCACTAAAGTCTAATGTTTAGCAAGTCATTGTTTTTAGTTGTAATTATTTGTTAATAAATGTAGCTTTATTTTCTAACAAAAAATCACCTTACTTTATGTCAACAAGATCGGGCAAATGTAGAGCTTTTTTTTGCTCCCTAATTACGAAACTCTTCGTTAATAGAGACTTGTAGCGCTATTTTATGTATTAGTCGTCTAGTTGATGCAACCAAGCCGCATGTGTTGGTGCTTTTTTAGTTGTTGACCATTCTTCAACCATCAATGGTGCTACCCGTTTAAGTTCAGCATATTGCTCAACCGTACCTATGTCCGCCGCTAATTCTAAGCGGTGGCCATTGGGATCAAAGAAATAAATAGATCTAAATACACCATGATTAACTGGGCCTAAAACGTCTAAACCATGTGCTTGCAAGTCATTTTTTGCTGAAACCAAGGCGTCAACGTCTTCAACTTCTAAAGCAATATGTTGTACCCATTGCGGGGTGTTTTCATCACGGCCCATTTCAGGAGAGTTAGGGAGTTCAAAAAAAGCCAACACATTGCCCATACCTGCGTCTAAAAATATATGCATGTATGGATCTGGGGCTTTTGTTGATGGCACTTCATTCTCTGCAATGGCGACAGTCAGTACCATATTTAAATGTTTTTCATACCAATCAACCGTTTCTTTCGCGTCTTTACAGCGATAGGCCACATGGTGTAAACGTTTTACATTAATCATAATATTATTACTTAAGTTAAAGTTAAGTTAGCAGTTAAACGGCTCTCGAATTGAGTTAATTTTTACCATAACTTGATAAGGCGCGCTAATTTTCTAGCGAGTTTAATCACTAAATGTTGTCAGTAATTACGTACGCTTTCATTTACAGGACAAGTTTACAAAGCAAATTTATCCATTAGGAATAATATCCTGCCAAGCTTTCACTAAGTTATTATCGACAACTTTAAAGGCGATACCCGCTAATGGCGAGTCAATCACTTGCAATGTTGCGCTTAGCAATTGGTCATCACGAAAGAAATCACAAGTTAACTCACGCCCTGCAGGGTGATGATCAAGTATGGCTTGTATTGATTGCTCAGTTACTTTGATTTTATCTATCGCGAGCAGTGTGTCATTAACCGCTAAACCTGCTTTTGCGGCCGGTGACTGTTCCAGTACTTGCGTAATGGTTAAGCCAAGCGCTTGTGCTTTATATTGTGCACCTAAATAAGCGTGGTAATGCACTGCAGACGTAGTTTCTACACTGTTTAATTTTTTGAATTTTTGTTTTTGTAATTCAACACCGTACGTTGCTAGCTCAGCGGTTAGATCAATACGCTCATTGTTGTATAAATGCTGTTTAAATCTTGATGAAATATCTTCACCACATAGCAGGTTAGCAATGTTGATAAAGTCTTCTTCACTGGTACCGATATTAGTGCGACCAAAGTGAATCCATAACTCTCGCATTAAGGTATCTAAACTATATTGGTTGTTTGATTTGCTGCGAATGGTTAAGTCTAACCATAAAGCAATTAACGCTCCTTTGGTATAGTAACTAACAATGTTATTAACCGCATCAGGGCCTTGCTGGTAAAACTTGGTCCAAGCGTCAAAGCTTGAAGCGGTGACGCTTTGTTTTAATTCACCGACACCGCGATAAACCCGCGTGGCTGTTTTCGCTAATAGTGTTAAATAGTCTTCAAAGTTAATTAAGCCAGTACGAAAAAGTGAAAAGTCATCAAAGTAAGATGTTATGCCTTCAAAGGCCCATAACTGTTGGGTATAACTTTCTTGTTGTAAGTTGTAAGGCACAAATTCTTTTGGTTTTATCCGACAAACATTCCAAGCATGAAAGTATTCATGTGAACACAAGCTTAAGAAGGTTTTATAATTCTCATTTAGCTCTGTTGCTGCTTGTTGAGGGTTGGGTAAATCGAAGCGACTGGCTTGTAAAATAGTGGAGTTTTTGTGTTCTAATCCACCAAAACCGTGCGCTTGTAAATGAGTGATAAACCAATACTCTTGAAAAGGTGCTTCACCAAATAAGCTAATATGATGTTGACACAATTTACTAATATCAGCAGCCAAACGCTGAGTATCGCCATAGTGTTTACTGGTAAATACTAAATGGTGCACTACCCCTTCGACCGTAAATTCAGTGCTGTCAAAGTCACCAATAGCGACTGGGCAGTCAATTAAGTGCTGGTAATTATCAGCAATATATTCACCAAATTGGTATTTTTCTGTTGCTTTCGCTCGTGTTAAGCCCGTCGCCACTCGCCACTGACTATGTTCAGCTAACGTTGAGGGTGCAATTACTAACTTACATGCTTGTTCGCTTAACTCTTGTACTTGCAAAAAGGTTGAGCTGCCATTGAAAAATCCGCGCTGGCTATCTAGGTAAGCCGTGCGTACTGATAAGTCAAAAGCGAACACTTGATAGCGCACTTGAACTTGATCATTACTGGCCTGCAATGACCAAGTTTGTTTATCAACTTTACTTAAGCTAATCGCTTGCTCATTGCTATCAAACGCGCTGATTTCCGTAATGTTCTTGGCAAAATCGCGGATCATGTAACTGCCGGGTAGCCAGGCGGGTAAAGACAAAGTGTAGCTTTGGCCTGGGGTACTTTTAAATGACAATAACACCTCAAATAAATGACTATTTGGGTTCAGAGGGGAAATTTGATATTGGATCATATTAGCGCACAAATGTTGACAAGATATTTGTGCTCCAATGTAGCAGAGTTAACCCAATAAAACAGCTTGAAAATAAGCCTTAGCGACTGACGACTTCAATTGCTATTAACTTAAAATAACCGTTTTATCTTTATTGATACAAATGCGTTGCTCAGCATGCATTTTCACGGCATTACATAAGGCAATAGCTTCTAAGTCGTGGCCGAGATGCACCATTTGTTCAATAGTAAAACCATGATTAATCGGCTTCACTTCCTGGACAATAATCGGCCCTTCATCAAGGTCAGCGGTGACATAATGTGCTGTAGCACCGATGATTTTAACACCACGTTTGTGGGCTTGATGATAAGGTTTTGCGCCTTTAAAGCTTGGTAAAAAAGAGTGGTGTATATTAATCGCTTGGCCACGTAGGTTATAACAAAGCTGGTCTGACAATATTTGCATATAACGGGCAAGTACTAATAAGTCGCCATTATATTGCTGATAAATAGCTAATAATGCCTGCTCTTGCTGGGCTTTATTGTCTTTATTAACCGGCAAGTGGTGAAAGGGAACGTTATGCCACTGGGCAAGTGCCTGACAATTTTGATGGTTTGAGGTAATCGCGACAATATTAACCGGTAACACACCGGCTTTCCATTTCGTTAATAGCGACACTAAGCAGTGGTCATCTTTTGACACCGCAATCACCACATTAGGAAAGTTCTCTCTTTCTCTCAGTTGATAATGCATATTTAACGGTTTTGCTAATAAATCAATGGCTTGACTGAAGGCTGCAAAACTGACGGTCAGTTCTCGATCATCAAAAGCAATGCGTGAAAAAAATGTCTCGGTATAGGGGTCACTGTATTGGCTAGTTTCAGTAATAAAGGCCCCGTGTTCGAATAAACTCTG
The DNA here is from genome assembly GCF_007954265.1 of Colwellia sp. C1TZA3. Taxonomy (GTDB): domain Bacteria; phylum Pseudomonadota; class Gammaproteobacteria; order Enterobacterales; family Alteromonadaceae; genus Cognaticolwellia. The sequence goes on from NZ_VOLS01000001.1 coordinate 121,295, forward strand.
GCTGACTTTTGCCAGCACACCTGAGGTATCAGGGCACTGCCAAGTAAGAATATAATGATGGGTGTTTTTCATGCTGTAGACGTTATTATGATTATATTTCAGCAGTCTGGCATTTTCTTGCCATGTTGTTCAATACTTTTGTGCTATATACCATGCTATTTCAAGCAGAGTCGACTTCGTCGTCAAGCTTGGTTTTGTGTTGAATATAAAGTGCTTCAACCTTTTCTCTGGCCCAAGGGGTTTTTCTTAAAAATTTCAAGCTTGAGTTAATGCTAGGATCATCAGTAAAACAGCGAACTTTTATTTCTTTACCAAGATAATCAAAACCAAAATGATCGACTAATTGCGTCACGATAACTTTTAATGTTACGCCGTGCAATGGGTTGTAGGGTTGGTGATCCATATTTTTCGCCTTAGTGGTTTTAGGCGCTATTCTATCATGGCGTAAGCTAATGCCAACGGGATTAATGATACTATTGGTGACGAAAACCAAAAATAAAAAACGACGCTAAGGCGTCGTTTTTTTAATCGTTCTACGAAATGCAACCGCCTTGCGCTTGCTCAACGATTAACTCAATTGCGCTGCCAATGCTTCGCTGCCACCAATATGTTGTCCGTCGATAAAAATTTGCGGTACGGTGTCTGCATTAGTTATCGCCTTAAACATCGTCAAGTTAACATCTTTGCCCACTTCTAACTCTTCAAATGTTAGGCCTTTTTCGTTTAACAATGCTTTTGCTTTTTTGCAATGTGGGCAACCTGGCTTGCTAAAAACCATAACCGCTGAAGTTTGACAGGCTGACGGGTTAATATGATTTAACATGGTATCGGCGTCAGATACTTCAAATGGGTCGCCGGGTAAATCAGGTTCAATAAACATTTTTTCAATGATGCCATTTTTAACTAACATCGCATAACGCCAGCTACGTTTACCAAAACCAATGGCAGCTTTATCAACTAACATGCCCATGGCGTCAGTAAATTCGCCGTTGCCATCAGGAATAAAGCTAATGTTGTCTGCATCTTGGTGTTGTGCCCAAGCATTCATCACGAAAGTGTCATTCACTGACATACAAATAATTTCATCGACACCATTTTTAAAGAGTTTAGGTGCTAATTCATTATAACGTGGTAAATGTGAAGATGAGCAGGTTGGTGTAAAAGCACCGGGTAGAGAGAAGACCACTACCGTTTTATCATTAAAAATTTCGTCACTAGTGCGCGTTGTCCACTCGTCATTTGCTCTTAATGTGAAAGTAACGTTAGGGACTTTTTGTTGCTCTTTATTTTCTAACATAATGGCTCCGTTTATAATTTCTAAAATAATGTTGTCACTGACTATATCGTTATTATTGAATAAGTACGACTTTAAATAAAGTGATTAATATTGTACATCATGATTGATAAAAGCGATTAATAAAATCACTAGATAAAAGTAGCCACTCATAATAAGCAATTTTAACCACTGGCATCAATACATTTAATCAAATTGGTATAACTAGCTATATTTGTCAATTTAGCAAAGTTCAGCTCAATGAACTTGATGCTATAAATAGAAATAATTTCCTGTTTTATCATCAAAGTGGTAAATTAAGCCCAGTAAAGTTGTATATACAATTTAAGAGGTTTTCATGTCAAACAGTTACACCTTAATTAAAGGCTCTGTGCCTTTACTAATCAGCATGCCACACAATGGTGAAGAAATACCCGCAGATATTGCTGAAATGATGACCGCTAAAGGCCGTGAAGCTGCCGATACTGACTGGGCTATGGATCGTTTATACGCCTTTGCAAAAGAGCTTGGCGCCTATCTATTAATCCCTAAATATAACCGTTATGTTATTGACTTAAATCGTGATCCTGATGGTATTGATTTATACCCAGGTGCAAATAATACCGAGCTTTGCCCCACCACCGCATTTGATTTATCGCCTTTATATCAAGCAGGCTGTGCACCGAGTGCGGAACAAATAACCGAGCGCGTTGCATATTATTGGCAACCTTACCATCAGGCCTTAGCGTCAACCATGCAAGCAATAAAAACTGAATTTGGTCGAGCGGTTTTACTTGAGGCTCATTCTATTCGCTCACATGTACCAAGATTTTTTCAAGGTCAATTACCTGATTTTAATTTTGGTAATGCCGATGGCAAAAGTTGTGCGCCTGAACTTATGGCGGCTTTAGTGGATATAGATTACGCACCTTACACTATGGTTTGTAATGGTCGCTTTAAAGGCGGCTATATTACGCGAGCATTCGGTCAACCTCATGATAATTTTCATGCTATTCAATTAGAGCTATCGCAGCACACTTATATGGATGAGCAAGCTATGACTTATAACCAAAGTTTAGCATTGCAGGTACAACCCAAACTTGCTGCACTGGTTAACACGCTGATAAATTTTCCTGCCATTAAAGCAACTGTCAACACCAAACAAGCGACTGAGTAAGGGAGTGAATAGATGAAACTTTTTGCTAAAAAAATCTTATTAGCTGATGGTTGGGCTAACGAGCAAACGTTGACGATTGAACAAGGCGTGATCACTGATATTACTGCAGGATATGTCACAGGCGCTGAGCGTGCTAATGGTGTGGTTATTCCTGGCATGGTCAATTGTCACTCTCATGCTTTTCAACGCGCTTTTGCCGGTTTTAGTGAACAAGGCAGCGAAGGTCAAGACAGTTTTTGGACTTGGCGCAATGTTATGTATAAGTTTTTGGGACAGTTAAGCTCAGAAGATGTCCAAGTGATTGCTAGCCAACTTTATATTGAAATGTTGAAAATGGGTTACACCCGAGTTGCTGAGTTTCATTATCTTCATCATGATATTGATGGCCAAAACCATCAAAACCTAGCCACAATGGCCCAAGCTATTTTTGCTGCGGCTGAGCAATCAGGTATCGGCTTAACATTATTACCGGTATTGTATAGGTTCAGTGGTTTTGGCCCACAGGCCGCTACTGACGGACAAAAGCGCTTTATTAATTCAGTGGCACAATTTAATGACTTAGTCACTGATTGTTTTGCGCTGGCCAAATTACAGCCTAATTGCAATGTCGGTATTGCGCCACATTCTTTACGTGCAGTGGATAAAAGTTCGCTCTTAGCGGCTGTTGAGCATGTTCGAGCACTCGATGCACAAGCGCCGATTCATATCCACATTGCCGAGCAGCAAAGAGAAGTAGCAGACTGTCTGGCTCATTATGGTCAACGACCAGTCCAGTGGTTACTCAATAATGCAGATTTAGACCGGCATTGGTGTTTAATTCACGCCACCCATATCGATGAACAAGAGCGTAAAGGGATTATTGCGAGCCAAGCTGTAGCCGGCATTTGCCCTACCACAGAAGCTAATTTAGGTGATGGTATCTTCCCAACTGATGAATTTTTGCTGGACAATGGCACCTTTGCTATTGGCTCAGACAGCCATATTTCAGTCAATCCAATCGAAGAATTACGCTGGCTTGAATATGCTCAGCGCTTAAGTAAGCAACAACGCGCCCTGTTAGCCACCAGCGAGCAAAAGTCTGTTGGGCTTAATTTATGGCAAAAAGCTGCTACTGGTGGTGCACAAAGCACTAACAGTAATACCGGTGCATTAGCCATTAACAAGCAAGCTGATTTATTGGTTTTGGATGACAGCCAATTACGTTTATTTGCCCATGACGATATTCACTTACTCGACAGTGTTATTTTTGCTAGCCAAGGTAACCCTGTTTTAGATGTGATGGTCAATGGTCATTGGGTGATCCGCGGCTCAGAACATACCTTAGCGCAAGACAGTGCAAATAGTTTTGCTAAATTATTAGCTAGGCTTTCAGCGTAATTATTGCGATTAGGCTCTAAAAAGGCGATTAGCACACCTTGTTATCATCTTGATTACCTTGCTGTTGTATAGCCGTGCTAACTCAAACAGTCGCAGCCCATTGAGCAATGGGCTGCAGCAACTCATTATAATAAGTTGCTGTATTGGCTGATGGCTCGACACACTTTAGTTAAATTATCGCGATGTAGTTTTGGTGTTTGTTTTTTACTTTTACAATATTGCTCATTAAACTTTTTTACTTTTTCACGGCTGCTGGTGATTTCTGCCACGTAAGCTATTTCTTGGCGATTAAATTGGCTAAAATCTCGTGATAAATCTTGATATATTTTATCTGACTTTAAACCTATTTTGGTGTCAGTCGCCGCTGAAAAATAACTCAGTACGACTTGTTTTTGCTCAAATATCCAGCGGTTTAATTTTTCATTAGGATAATAATGAAAATATAACGCGCTAGCCACAATCAAGATCAATAATTTTTTCATCTCTTGCCTTATAATCATATCTGCGTACAAATAATCAACAACTCGTTGTGGTTATTTAATTAACCACAAGTGGTATTATTGCTTCCTTAAGCTAAATGTTATGCTAATAGCGCTAGAGTAATCAATTTCGTACTAACAAAGCAATATTATGCTATTTTTTTGATGGGTAATCAGTACGAATCCGTTATAATTATCCGGCATTACCAACATAAAGGATCCGCTTTGAAATCAAAAGATAAAAACATTAACGTTAGTCAGCATATTCCGATTAAAAATGTTCAAATTCATCAGCCCGCCAAAAGCGATACGTATAAACCTCGTGACCAAATCTATGTTCGCAAAGTAAAAGGTGTGTTTCAAAAGCTACGCAAAAAAATGAATTTTTTCTTTTTAGCGCTATTTGCTGGTTTACCTTGGTTACAATATGACGGCCACCAAGCGATCTTGTTTGATATTGGCGAGCAACGTTTTACGCTATGGAGTGTCACGCTTTGGCCACAAGATCTCACACTATTGGCGTGGCTCTTAATTCTTAGTGCCTTTCTGCTGTTCTTTATTACCACCTTTTTAGGCAGAGTTTGGTGTGGTTACCTTTGCCCTCAAACCGTTTGGACCTTCATATTTATCTGGTTTGAGGAAAAAATAGAAGGCACAGCCAACCAACGTAAAAAACTCGATAGCCAAGCAATGGATATCAATAAGTTTTGGCGTAAAACGCTAAAACACTTTTGCTGGGGCTTAATTTCTATTTTAACCGCACTAACCTTTGCCGGTTACTTTGCCCCTATGCGCGAGGTATTTGTTGATTTTTTCACTTTTAATGCCTCATTTGCCTTGGCAGCAACAGTATGGTTTTTTGCTTTTTGTACCTACGGTAACGCCGGCTGGATGCGAGAAATTATGTGTTTACATATGTGCCCATATGCCCGCTTTCAATCCGCGATGTTTGATAAAGACACTTTAACCGTTTCTTACGATGCCAAACGTGGTGAAACCCGAGGTCCACGTACCAGAAAAGACGTGCCAAAAGATATTGGCTTAGGTGATTGTATTGACTGTAATTTATGTGTTCAGGTTTGCCCTACCGGCATTGATATTCGTAATGGTTTACAATATGAATGTATCAATTGTGGTGCTTGTGTTGATGCCTGTGACGATGTTATGGATCGCATGGGGTATGATAAAGGCTTAATTCGTCATGCCACTGAGCATGAATTAGAAGGTAAAAAAGTCCACTTTGTTCGTGCTAAACTTATTGGTTATGCCCTGGTATTATTTGTGATGACCAGCTTATTGGTTTTAGAAATGGTCAACAGAGTGCCGGTATCGATGGAAATTATTCGTGATAGAAATGAGTTAGCCAAAGAGAACTTCAATGGTGATATTGAAAATGTTTACACCCTAAAGATTCTCAATAAGTCACAAAAAGATAACCGTTATCGCCTGTCAGTAAAGGGTATCAACAACACTAAATGGAACGGCGATCAGGAAGTACTTGTTAAAGCGGCTAAAGTCTATACTTTACCGATTAGCCTTTCGGTTGACCCTGACGAATTAGAAAGCTATATGACAGATATAAGTTTTGTGATTGAATTAGTATCAGAGAAGGATGAGGTCAAGCTTGAACATGAAAGCCGCTTCTTTAATAAACGCTAATGTCAGTATTTGATTTTACCTCACTATCACCCGATTTAATTCTAGATGGCTTGGAAAGTACAGGCTTAACGGTTGATAGTGGCTTGCTAGCCTTAAACAGTTATGAAAATCGAGTTTATCAATTTCATGATATGGCTAAAACCAAGTATGTGACTAAGTTCTATCGTCCACAACGCTGGACAGAAGCACAAATTAGGGAAGAGCATGATTTTTCCTTTGAATTAGACGCAAGCGAGCTGCCCTTGGTAGCACCAATGAAAATTGATGGCGAGTCTTTATTTTCATTCAAAGGCTATCAGTTTGCGATATTTCCTTGTCGTGGTGGCCGAATTTTTGAGGTTGATAACTTAGAGCAACTCGAGTGGATGGGCCGGTTTTTAGGACGAATTCACGCCGTTGCCGCTCAAAAAGACTTTAGCGAACGACCGACATTTAGTAGTGAAGAAATGCTCCAGCAAGCACAACTTATTATTGAACAATCTAACTTTGTGCCTACTAGCTTAAGCTTGCCTTTTTTCACTATTTTAGAACAAGTGATCACTATGGCAAGTCAGCAATACCGACCTACTTCACAAATTCGCCTGCACGGTGATTGTCATGCCGGTAACATTTTGTGGACCGATAAAGGGCCGCACTTTGTAGATCTTGATGATTGTCGTATGGGACCTGCTGTACAAGATATTTGGATGATGCTTAGTGGTGATCGCCAGCAACAGTTATTACAACTTGATACCATATTAACTGGCTACAATGAATTTTATAGCTTTGAAACCAATCAATTGCCTTTAATTGAATCATTGCGTACTATGCGAGTAGTTAATTATATGGCTTGGCTATGTAAACGTTGGCAAGATCCTGCTTTTCCTCATAATTTTCCGTGGTTTAATACTGAGAAATATTGGGAACAACAAATTTTGATGCTTAAAGAGCAAATGTCAGCATTACAGCAACCGCCGCTAAGCTTGCTCGCTTATTAAGCAGGCATGGTGCGATTGATTTTGATTTATTAATGATTAGGAAGTTTTATTTTATGAAGAAGTTAGTGAGCTTATTCGCTTTAATGTTATTACCCGTACTCTCATTCGCCGCAGATTATACTGAAGGTGAGCATTACACTACAGTGAATGAGGACGTTTCCTCAAAATCAGAAGTGCGTGAATTTTTCTCTTTTTATTGTGGACATTGTTTTAAATTTGAACCCTTTATGGCGACATTAAAAACATCAATACCAGCAGATGCTGACTTTGAAATGAACCATGTTGACTTTTTACGTGCCGCTTCACCTAAAGTACAACAAATGCTCAGTAAAGCGGTTGTTGTTGCCCATAAAATGGGTTTAGAGAAGAAAATTATTGGCGCATTATTTAATTACATCCATATCCAAAAAGCAGTATTTACTTCAGAAAAAGATATCCGAAATGTTTTCGTACTAAACGGTGCTGATGGTGAAAAATTTGATAAGTTAATGAAAAGTTTTGGCGTAGTTAGCAAAGCAAATGCAATGAAGAAGCAGCAAGACTATTTTGCGAATAAAGGCGCTTTAACGGCAGTACCTACCGTGATTGTTAATGGTAAATACCGTGTTGATCCAGCGGGTTTAGATAGAAACAATTTTGAACAAGATTATATTAAGCTGGTAAATCATTTATTAACCTTAAAATAAATTAATAATACCAGTTCCATTAAGTTTGTGATCTTGTTGTGCGCAGGAAAAATAACTCAAGGTAAGGCGCTCGATTGAGCAATAGCTGGCTATTGGGAGTGAGAGCAACACAGCCTTGAGCTATTTTAACTAGTACAAGTGAGCAATAACTTAATGGGATTGGTATAACGTGCTTCGCCACGCTTTCACAACCATGTGATCGTGACATCCGGTACATAAAAAAGAGGCTACGGCCTCTTTTTTATTGCCCAGTACTTTATGACTTAACCTCAAGCGCTGTCATACGGATATCAAAAGCTGCAGCAAAACGCTGAGCTGAGGCATCGTCCATATTAAAATAAAGCGAAGGTTCAATTAACTCCGCTTCCATCAGGGCAAAGGTGTTTTGATGGCGAACAAAGTCAATACGTGCGTAGAGTAATTCACCATGGAGCTTGCTGATAGCTTGCATAGTATTATTCGCTGCTACTAATAATGAGGGTTCAGGCATTACCGATAATAAGCCGCCACCATGCTCTTCTTGAACACGAAAATCACCTTGGGCTGGGGTTTTTAATATTGTATGACTGTACTGGCCATTAAAGTAAAACAACGAAAATTCACCTTCTTGGCAAATTGCAGTCATAAAAGGTTGCACCATTAGCTCTCGGCTAGTAAACGCTTGACTTAGCTCAGCCACTTTATCTTGGTAGTTGGCTTTTGTTAGCCAAAATGTATTGTCGGCGTTGGCACTGACTCGCGGCTTTAAAACTATTTGCTCAGTAGCAAAGTGGCTGAAATATCCTGCCATATTATTAGCGTCAAAAGCCTGTGGCCATAATGTCGGTACAATCGTTACTTGCTCTGCTGCTAAGCTTTTTAAGTAACTTTTATTAATATTCCACTGCACCACATTCAAGCTATTTTCTAACTGAGCGCTTGATTGCTCAATAGCCGACAGAACCTTGAGAAAACTTTCCATGTCATCTTGGTAATCCCATGGGCTACGAATAATAACTGCGGCATAGTCTGACCAATTTACCCGGCTATCACGCCAGGAAATAACTTCGGTTTGCCAGCCTAAAGCAAGCATTGGCTGATCAATCAAACAATCATAGGCTTCAAAGCCTGCCAAACTGTCCATGGATAAAATTGCACATCTTCTCATAAATTTACTGCCTCTACTGCATTGGCTAAGGTTAAGGTTAAGGTTAAAGGTGAATAAATTAACGCTAGTTAATTAGCAAAAATTTCTGCTGGAAATAATTGCCCATACAGAGCTATCGGCATAACAAGCCACTGTGCTGATGTTTGATTAAAAATTAATAATTGCTGCTCTGTGGCATAGAAACTTAACGCTAATGGTCGTGCTTTGCCCGCAATGTCGAGCTTTACATCCAAGGAGAATTGTCGATCAACTACCGGTGCTTGAGCCATCGCCTCACCACTACTTTGCTGCCAAGACATCATCATTTGTGCTAATGCTTGGCCAGAAATATTAGCCGGTATTGCCCGCCACGTGCGGCCTATCCGCTCAATAGTGACGACATTATTAATGCTGAGTGTTAAAATAATGTTTTGCGCTCCAACTAAGGCAATATCTTGATGGCTAGTAGCCTCAGTGCTTTCATCAGACGAATAAATTTTTTTATTCGTCGCGTTAATCAATAAAATAAAGCCCATGACCACGATAATAATAACGTTATTCCAGCCAGTTTTTGATAATTTGATCATATTACACCTCAGTACTGCCTATTATTTTCATCATACAAAAAATTGAGCTTATTAGAATATAGCTTTACACTAATAGCAATAATACCACCCCAAAATTAAGGCTTTGTATGAAACTAAAACCATTAAGTGTTGGCGTATTGTTACTCTGTAGCTTATTTAACACAACCAGCACCTTTGCCAACCAAAACAGTGAACAGTTTCAACAGTTACTCGATGAGCATTGGCAAACGGCAAATCAAGAACAAGTATTTTTTCGAAAAGACCCTGATACCTTTCGCATGAAGGGTAAGTTACCTGAAATGTCAGCAAATGGCCGCGAACGTCGATCAAAATACAATAATGAATTACTCAACCGTATTGACAGTATTGATGTTAATAAACTCTCAGGTGCTGATCAGGTCAGCTATCGCTTATTTAAATATGAACGCGAAGCAGAAGCAAAAAGTTATCAATTTCAAGATCACCTTTATCCATTAACCTATTATTCAGGCTTTCATAGTTACTTTGCCGGCGCTCCAGCCAACATGTCATTTTTAACCGAACAAGACTATCGTAATTATTTAATCAGTCTCGCTGATTACCCACGTTATAACCAAGCACATATAGTTGACCTAAAACAAGCCGTTGTCTTAGGTCATACCCATTACTGCGAAAGCTTTAAAGGCTATGAAAAATCAATCAGTAAGCATTTAGTCGCCGATGTACAAAACAGTGTTTTTTATGCACCTATGCTGAATATGCCCAAAGCAATTTCAGCCGCACAGCAAGCGCAATATCGCCAGCAAGTAAAAACCTTAATTAAAGATACTGTTTTACCCGAATACCAAGATTTTTATGATTTTTTTACCAAAGAATATATGACCCACTGTCGAACCACTGCTGGCATTAGTAGTGTCGAAGGCGGCGCAGCATACTACCAATACTTAATCGAGTATTACACCACCACCGATTTATCGGCTGATGAAATTCATCAAATAGGTCTAGATGAGGTCAGTCGCATTCGCACAGAAATGCAGCAAATTATTACCGCGGTCGACTTTAAAGGTGAATTTAAAGACTTCATTAAATTTTTACGCACCGATAAGCAATTTTACACCGACAGTGCGATGGACATGTTAGAAAAAGCCAGCTATATCACCCGTAAAATGGCTGCACAATTACCAAAATGGTTTTCAGTATTACCGCGTTCAACTTTTGACATTAAATCAAGTCCAAACGGCGGTGCTTACTATGTGGCCTCCGATGGTAGTGGTACCACATCAGGCACCTACTTTTTAGAAACTAAAAATTTAAAAAGCCAACCTTTATATACCTTAGAGGCATTAACCTTTCATGAGGCAGAGCCCGGGCATCACTTTCAAAGTGCTATTGCCCAAGAAGTTGATATGGCCGAGTTTCGTAAAACTTTATACCACGCCGCCTATGGTGAGGGTTGGGGGCTATATTCTGAACGCTTAGGTAAAGAAATGGGCTTTTATCAAGACCCATACAGTGACTTTGGCCGCTTAACCTACGAGGCATGGCGTGCTTGTCGCTTAGTGGTCGATACAGGCATTCATGCCAAAGGTTGGACTCGCCAACAAGCGATTGATTATTTAGCCGACAATACCGCCTTAAGCATGGCTGATGTTATTGGCCAAATTGACCGCTATATTACTTGGCCAGCACAAGCCTTGTCATACAAAATTGGTGAGCTTAAAATTCGTCAATTACGGGCAAAAGCGCAACAAGTATTAGGCAATAAGTTTGATGTAAGAGCGTTTCATGATCAAATGCTAAAAAATGGCAGCTTACCAATGGCATTACTTGAAGAGTTAACCATGGACTGGATTAAACAACAGCAATCATAAACTAGTCTAAAAACAAAAAAAAAGGATAAAGCGCATTAAGCGCATTAAGCGCTTTATCCTTTTTTATTTGCCCTATGCTTAACTGAGCAATTTTCTTTAGGCAATAAAAAACCCGGCATAAACCGGGTTTTTAAATAAGAAGTATCAATTACTTGATTTTAGCTTCTTTGTACATAACATGCTGACGGATGCGAGGATCGAACTTTTTGATCTCCATCTTTTCAGGCATAGTTTTTTTGTTTTTGTCAGTAGTGTAAAAATGGCCAGTGCCAGCACTAGAAACTAAACGAATTTTATCGCGCATTGCAATTCCTTAAACTTTTTCGCCACGGGCACGGATATCAGTTAATACTGCATCAATACCGTTTTTATCGATAATACGCATTCCTTTCGGAGTTAAACGTAATTTAACGAAACTATTTTCACTCTCAACCCAAAAACGGTGAGTTTGAAGGTTAGGTAAAAAACGACGACGAGTCGCGTTTCTTGCGTGCGAACGGTTGTTTCCAACCATTGGCTTTTTGCCTGTTACTTGGCAAACTTTAGACATATGAGTACTCCAAAATTAATTTCAGGTCGTGCTGTATTTCCCCAAGACCGTCGCCTCGGGATCCTGAAAAAGGTGGCATATTATAGTGAAAGTGAAAAATGAATACCAGTATTAATCACCTTTAAAGTGAATAGTTTTGAAAGACATTACAATTCAATAACTTAGATTGAATAATTGACCTAAATGTAGCGTTTCATGAGCTATTATCGTTCTAATCGAATATTAATAGCACATTTTTAGCTTATTTTAGCCGCTAAGCATTTGTCTGATCTTTATTTTTGATCTTTTTTACTCAGTTCATTGGTCAAAATGTGAATAATACCAGTTCCATTAAGTTTGTGATCTTGTTGTGCGCAGGAAAAATAACTCAAGGTAAGGCGCTCGATTGAGCAATAGCTGGCTATTGGAATTGAGAGCAACACAGCCTTGAGCTATTTTAACGAGTACAAGTGAGCAATAACTTAATGGGATTGGTATAATAGCTAACTTAACTAATTGAGTATCAAGTGGCATTGCTTGCCGTTGTGCTATTATTGTTTTACTCAAGGTTAATCTGCCAAAACGAAAACGCTCTTCTGTGATGCGGTTTTTTACTTGTCAGGCAAAGTATTATTTAATGGCTGAAGTAGCTTACTAAAATAACCACACATTATTCAATCATTCGGCCATGTTCCGCATACGAATAACAATGACAACCCGCGACAATAATATGATCAAGTACTTTTATATCAATTAATGCCAGTGCTTGCTCCAATCGGCTAGTAATTTGATTATCGGCAATACTTGGCTCAGCAATACCCGAAGGATGATTGTGCGCGAGAATAACCGCACCCGCTTGATATTTTAGTGCGGTCTCAACCACAATGCGTGGATAAACTGCAGCAGCATTAATAGTACCGTGAAATAACCGTTCAAATTTTATCACTTGATGCTGAGTATTTAAAAACAGCACAGCGAATACTTCTCGGGTTTCATGACGTAGTTCAGCTTTTAAAAAGTTCTGTGTACTCAGTGAAGACGTTAACGCCTGCCCCATTTGCATTTGCTCGGCTAAATAGCGTGTCGACATTTCCAAACATGCTTGTAGCTGAACATATTTTGCAACACCTAAGCCATGGTGCTGGCAAAAGTCATCTAATCCCGCTTGATATATTTGCGAAATACTGCCAAAACTTTTTAATAAATTTCTTGCCAGGTCAACAACATGACAGCCCTTAACGCCTGTACGTAAGAATATTGCCAACAGTTCGGCATCACTTAAGCTTTTTGCGCCAAGGTGTAATAACTTCTCTCGGGGTTTTTCACAGTCTGGCCAGTCTTTTAACATAGGTGCATCCTTGCAAAGTGATTTTAATAAAAGTGCGATAATGCTATCTTATCGCCCATTGTCGTTATTAATATTAGCAGTTTATGCAGATTCTTCAGGGTAAAAAAATCCTATTGGGTATCAGTGGTGGCATTGCCGCCTACAAAACGCCAGAGCTAGTGCGTCGATTAAAAGATAAAGGTGCGGATGTACGTGTTGTGATGACAGAAGGCGCTCAAGCCTTTATTACGCCATTAACCTTGCAAGCGGTTTCCGCCAATGCAGTATCAAGTAGTTTATTAGATACGCAAGCAGAGTTAGCTATGGGCCATATTGAACTGGCGAAATGGGCTGATTTTATTTTAATTGCGCCAGCAACAGCTGACCTTATCGCTAAAATTTCCGCTGGGTTGGCAAATGACTTATTAACCACGCTTTGTTTAGCGACCGCAGCACCGGTTGCTATTGCACCGGCAATGAACCAACAAATGTGGCATAACCCAGCCACGCAAAAAAACATGCAAACCTTAATGTCATGGCACTACACCATTTTTGGCCCAGGTGCTGGCGAACAGGCTTGCGGTGATGTCGGCTTAGGCCGGATGTTAGACGTGGCTGAGTTGGTTGAATTAACTTGCCAAGCAATCGAAAAAATAAATAATAATAACATCAACTTAAATCAGCCAAAATCTTTAACTGGGCAAAAATGGTTAATTACCGCGGGGCCAACACGCGAAGCGATTGACCCGGTGCGTTATATTTCTAATCATAGTTCAGGAAAAATGGGCTTTGCCATTGCCAGTGCTGCGCAAAGCCTTGGCGCAGAGGTTACCATTATTTCAGGGCCGGTTAACTTAGCTACCCCGCAAGGTTGCCAAAAAATAGCGGTAACTAGTGCCACAGAAATGCATCAACAGGCTTTAGCGCTCGCATCTGATGCCGATATTTTTGTCGCTTGTGCTGCTGTGGCTGACTACCGTATTGACCATATCGCCAGTGAAAAAATTAAAAAATCTCACGATACCATGCAACTTAATCTGATCAAAAATCCTGACATTGTCGCTGATGTTGCCGCACTAAAAAATAAACCCTTTACCGTCGGTTTCGCCGCTGAAACGCAAAATATTGAGCATTATGCCCGTGATAAATTAGCCCGTAAAAATCTTGATATGATCGCCGCAAATAATGTTGCCACAACGGGCCAAGGCTTTAACAGTGACAGCAATGCTTTAACGGTGTTTACCGCCAGTGATAAAAAAGTTTTACCTTTAATGAGTAAAAATGAGCTTGCCAAGCAATTAGTCCAGCATATTCAGCAAACACGGCAAAGTTCACGATTAAAGAATTAATCTAGATCTGCTGATTTTATGGTTGAAAATCAGCTGAATAACGCTATACAATCACGCTAATCTTTTAGCCGTCATAGCATCAAAGTAATTTACTAATTTGATGCTATGACGGCTAAAAATATAATAAAAATAGAGAATCAGTTTTATGTCGGCAACTCAAAAACCTAATCGTAAACAACAAATTTTAGAATGTCTTGCTCATATGCTACAAACCAGTGCAGGGCAACGGATCACCACAGCAAAACTTGCCGCCGAAGTGGGTGTTTCTGAAGCGGCGCTTTATCGCCACTTTCCATCAAAAGCTCGGATGTTTGAAGGCTTGATAGAGTTTATTGAAGAATCCATTTTTTCTCGCGTAAACCTGATATTAACTGATCACAAGGAAGCCCTGATCCGTTGCCATCATATTTTACACGTATTACTTATTTTTGCTGAGCGTAATCCAGGCATGTGCCGCATTCTTGCTGGTGATGCACTAATGGGTGAAAACGAACGTCTACGCGCTCGTGTTAATCAATTTTTTGAAAAGCTTGAGTCACAATTTAAGCAAGTTTTACGTGAGCGAAAGCTGCGTGAAGGCAAGGGCTTCACTATTTCAGAACAGGCCTTGGCCAATATTTTAATGGCCTATGCTGAGGGTAAAATTAATCAATATGTCCGCTCTGACTTTACCAAAAAACCCAGTAATGATTTTAATGAGCAATGGCAATTTTTAATGGCCGATAAATAGAGCTTTGTTGAAAAAATATCGTTACAACGATAAGTCAATTTTCCTTGGCAAATAAAAATTTTAAGGAGCTTTATTGAGCACATTAGCACAACTACAACCAAACAAGTTATGGCGCATTTTTGATAAAATTTGTAGCATTCCACACTCATCAAAACATGAGCAAAAAATATCGTTTTGGATCCAAGCTTGGGCAACTGAACTCGGACTAAGTGTTAAAGAAGACGCTATCGGCAACCTCATTATTAAAAAACCCGCTACAGCAGGTATGGAAAATAAAAAGGGCGTTATTTTACAAGCTCATATGGATATGGTGCCGCAGAAGAATTCAGCAACTGATCATGATTTTCGTACCGACCCTATCAAGCCATATATTATACCAATCCCATTAAGTTATTGCTCACTTGTACTGGTTAAAATAGCTCAAGGCTGTGTTGCTCTCAATCCCAATAGCCAGCTATTACTCAATCGAGCGCCTTACCTTGAGTTATTTTTCCTGCGCACAACAAGATCACAAACTTAATGGAACTGGTATTAGTTGTTCATTAGACTAAAGTCTAATGAACAACTAATTGTAAACAACCTAAAATAAGGTTGGCATCCTATAAATTTTACAAAGGAAATAACGACATGATTCAGCCAGAAAAAATTATAATAGCTGACGATCATCCATTATTTAGGCAAGCGTTATTAGGCACATTAAAGTTAAAGTTAACGCAAACACATTGGTTGGAAGCACAAACTATAGCTGAACTAGAGCAGCAACTACGCGATAATAACGACAGCGACTTACTCTTACTCGATTTACATATTCCCGGTGCACATGGTTTTAATACCTTGATCCACGTACGTAATCATTTTCCACAAATACCAGTTGTAGTGGTATCGGCTCACGAAGATCACGAAACCATACATAAATCTATGGGCTATGGTGCTTCAGGCTTTATTCCAAAGTCGACCCCGGTTGATGACATTTATAGTGCCATTCAACAGGTATTATTAGGTAATATTTGGACACCCGAGGCCTACAGTGAATCGTCACCAATGCAAGACAATAACAATATCGCAGAGCGCGTTGCTAGTCTGACTCAGCAACAATATAGAATTTTAATGATGTTCGCCCAAGGCTTACTTAATAAACAAATTGCCTATGATTTAAATGTCTCAGAGGCGACCATTAAAGCGCATGCCACGGCAATATTTCGTAAACTTGATGTTCGTAACCGCACACAAGCGGTTATCGTTATTGCTCAACTTGATATTTCTGACGTACAATTGCAAGATTGTTAGTGTGTCATGACCTAAGCTTAAATAACCTCGACTTATCATTATTAAGCTTAACCAACTGGCCATTATTGCAAATATTTTTCTTGCATTTTTTTCGTTAACATTGCGCTCATCATTGCTCTAAGCGCGGCAGGTTTAATCAACTTACGCATAAAGCCAATATCTGCTACTAGAGCTTTTTCTTCAAGATTGCTATCTGTGGTTGCGGTAATTAACACCGCAGGCACGTAGTGTCTGCTCAACTCTCTTAGCTCTGCAATTAACGCAATACCGTTAAAGTCACCGTCAAGTTGATAGTCAACCAACAATATGTCGATCTCGTTTTTATGATCTTCAAAAATTGACCGTGCTTGATGATATGAATCAGCGGCCAATACATTGCAACCCCATACTGATAATAACTCAACCATACCACTCAATACATCGGGGTCATTATCGATACACATAACCGTAACGTCACTTAAGCCTAAGTTAACCACAGGTTTTGCAGCGGCCAATTCTCGTTGTGCTTGAGTTCGTTCAACCCCAACAGTAAATTTACAGCCCATCCCCACTTGCGAGCTCAGCGCTAAAGGATGACCCAATAGTTTAGCTAAACTTTGGGTAATGTTCAGCCCTAAGCCTAAGCCTCCTGCTGATGAACTCTGCTGATTATCTAATTGAGTAAATTGCTCAAAGACCATGGTTTGTTTTTCTTCAGGAATACCCGGACCATTATCTAGCACTTGAATATCAACAATATTTCCTTTCGCGCGTGCCCCTAACAATATTTTACCTGGACTGGCATAACGAAAGGCATTGCCAATTAAATTTTGCAAAATTCGGCGCAATAAATTTCGGTCTGAACGTAACCACAACGAATTAGCACGTACTCGAAAATCTACCTTGTGTTCCACAGCACTGGCAGAAAATTCTTTAGCAAGATCATCAAATAAAGATTTCACTGAAAAACAGCTGATATTAAGTTTTATATTACCACTTTCAATGCGCGAAATTTCTGCTAAATCTGCTACTAAATCATTGGCAACTTTTAAAGAGTGGTCAATATTGTCTACTTGTCGTTGTTGCGTTGCCGTTAAATTACCTTGGCTAGCTAAAGCCGAGGTAAATAGGCGTGCAGCTTCTAATGGTTGCATTAAGTCATGGCTACAAGCCTTTAAATATAAACTTTTTTTGATATGCGATTGCTCAGCTTTTTCACGTGCTAAAGCTAAGGCATCATTGGTTTGCTCTAATTTTTGTGTGCGCTCAAGCACCCGAGTTTCCAAATCAACATTCGCTTCAATTAAGCCTCTTTCCGCTTGACGATAGACGGTAATATCCGAAAATAGCATAACAAAACCACCACCTGGCAGTGGATTACCTTCAATGCGTATGACTCTACCGTTACTATCTTCTCGTTCAGAACTATGCGGACTGCCATTGCGTAGGTGCGTAAGACGCTTATTCACTTGCTGCTCAACCTTACCAACACCGCATAAACCTCGAAGCACATTAAAACGAATTAAATCACTGACTGGACTGCCTTGAAAAATTAGCTCACTTGGGTAACTAAATAAATCAACATACTTTTTATTCCAAGCAACAAGGTTTAAATCACTATCAACGATGGAGATCCCTTCACTGGCATTTTCGATCGCACTTTGCAATAAGTCTTGACTATATTGCTGGCGTTGACTCGACGCTTCCTCCACCAATACTGCCACTTCATCTAAAGCAATATCACGCCCATCCAACGCCGAAGATAGGACTAAACGCGCAGACGATACCCCCATTACACTCGCTAAGGTATTTTCAGTGTGCTGCAATAATTTCTGGTTATACGCAACATTACTCATTTGTGTTTTTACTGTTGAACACTGAAATTGTATAAAGCTAGCGCTGGATTTTTCTTCACCAACAAAGCGCGAGAGTAATAACTCAAGCTCTTGATAATTAATTTGCTTATTGCGCTGTAACTGTAAAACTTTTGGCGCTTGGTATTCCATAAACAAGGATACCTGCATACGCTCTTGCACACTTTGACGACTAACATGAGACAGTAACCACATGGCAATGATATTGGCTGATAAAGACAACAAACTTGCCATGGAATTAGCCGGTAGAAACCCTCCTTCAAATGGGTTTGGATAAAGGCCAAACTGTGGCAGAAAGTTCAGCGTTAACCAAGCACCAAAACCAATCACAATGCCACCATAAACCGCAGTTAAAGTGGCTCTACGCCAATAAAAAGCAGCGACTAATGCTGGTGTTAATTGGGCAAAAGCACCAAACGCTATTTCACCTAAAGAACTTAATGTATCTGGTGAGGTCATCAAAAAAACACCATATCCAAGCAGAATAACAAATAAAATCAAAATTTTACGAATAGTTAATAGTCGCAAACGAAAGTTGTCATAATCTGTTTCATGATGTTTATTTGCCCGATATAGCCAAGGAAAAACAATTTCATTACTGAGCATGGTACTCAAAGCAATAGAAGAAATAATCACCATAGAGCTAGCAGCAGATATTGCCCCCAAGAAGGTTAATAAGGTTAACCAAGGCTGTTGCTGATACCAAGGTAAAAACAGTACGTAAGCATCAGACGGAACACTATCGCCTAATAGTAAATGACCCGCTAGCCCTAATGGCACAGCAAAAATTGCAAACACTAACAAATAAAGTGGAAAAATTCGGCGACTCAGCCAAGTATCTTTTTCATCTTTAAGTTCAACCACCATGACCTGAAACTGTCGTGGTAATGATAAAAATGCCGCCATGGTGATCACTAACATAGCGAACATTGACATAACATTAGGGAAGTTGAGTTGCTCTTCAAGATGCAGAGTAGTGGACGATTGGCGCCAAATTTCCATTGGCGAATCAAAGAGTACATAGGTAACAAAAATGCCAACAGCAAGGAAAGCAAACAGCTTAACCAAAGATTCAAAAGCTATCGCGAGCATGACACCCGGATGACGCTCAGTTACATCGATATTACGCACACCAAATACAATAGTAAAACCAGCTAAGACCAAACTAACGATTAAACCAAAATGCCAATTGGCTAGGCTTTGCTCCGCTTGCAGCTGTTGAAAAGTATAAACAATGGCTTTTAATTGCAGCGCAATATAAGGCATGGTGCCCACTAACGCCACTATGGTTACTAAAATCGCTAGATTATGCGACTTACCAAAGCGAGCCGCTAATAAATCAGCGATTGAAGTAAGATTTAACTTTAAACTAACGCGAATAATGCGTTGAATGAATGGCCAAGCGAATAGGAAGAGGAGTATCGGCCCTAAATATATCGGTAAATGTGAGATAAAATTACTCGACGCTTGCCCAGTGGTGCCTAAAAAACTCCACGAGGTACAATAAACGCCTAAAGTTAACGCATAAATTATCGCTTGGCTTTTTCGTAATAATTTATGGCGATACTTATCTCCGACATAAGCAATAAAAAACAGCAAACCTATATAAGCAAAACTTAAGCCTGCTAATTGCCAATTTGGAAACATAACATTTCTCTACAACTGATATTAATCATCTGATTATACCTAAATCACCTTAAGATACTCGCTTCAGAGGCAATTAAACATGATTGAGGCTAGCCACTATTTCTCAGTATTGCCACGCAGTTAAATAGTGCTACTAATTGACTGTTTGGCTATAAAACTCGGCAATGTACTGTCCACCTTTAATGTTAGCAATAACCCGTAACTTTTGCTTATCACCTTTATCACTAATATTATTGCGTAATGGCGTTGGACTCTTCCAGTAATAAGGGCTGTCAATCATGCCTAGTGGATAGGCACTCGCCTTATTGTCGCGATCGACTATAAAGAATGTCGCGCTATCAAGTGGAAAAGTAGTATTTAATGTGGTCATGCCCGCTTCATCATAAATATTGACTTCAAATTCGCCTGACTTCAAAATACATTTTTGATTAATAACATCACAATGCCCAAAGGGAAGCAATTTAAATGCACGTGTTTGACTAGCGCTATTCTCTTCCCATAAGTCAGCTAATGCAAAGCCTAAAATAGTCAGGATAGGGGCAACTATAATAGCTGTTTTAGTGTGTTTGTTCATAACGTATCCTTCAATTTATGTTGTACCAGTTGCATCGACGTTTTCATGCACTTGTTAGTTTTTCCTGTGCAATAATAGCGCATCTATTGATGTGGCATGGTTTTACGTCGTCATCCTGCTGAGGCAAGTCTCTATTTAATCATTATACCTATTAAAATCAATAATCGACTACTGACCTAATTCAACAAGTATTATATCTTAATAAAAAATACAAAAGCCCTATTTATAGAAATTAAATAGGGCTTTAAGTCGTCAATCCATAAGTAGTTGCAAAACTATTTAGTGATCATGTGCTACCGATACGCCACCATGTGGTGTACGGAAGTTTTCAACCATTTGTTGAATATGAGCTGGGGCTGGACCTGTTACTTTTAACATAGCGAACGCTACTGCAAAGTTAACAAAAGCACCAACTGAGCCAAAGGCATTTGGTGAAATTCCAAAGAACCAATTAGGACCCATGTCACCAAGGAATGAAGTACCAGGAATAAACATAATGCCTTTATGCTGGAATACATACAGCATAGTTACACCGATACCTGCAATCATACCTGTAACCGCTGCAGTACCACTCATTTTCTTAGCAAATATACCCATCATTAACGCTGGGAATATTGATGACGCAGCTAAACCAAAGGCTAACGCAACCGTTCCTGCGGCAAAACCAGGCGGATTTAAACCCAGCCAGCCTGCAACCATAACCGATATTGTCATGACAACACGACCTGCCAGTAACTCGTTTTTCTCTGACAAATCAGGCGTTAATATCCCCTTCATTAAGTCGTGGGAAATAGAGGAGGATATCGCTAATAATAAACCGGCTGCGGTAGACAATGCTGCGGCTAAGCCACCTGCTGCTACTAGCGCAATGACCCAGTTTGGTAAGTTAGCGATTGCTGGGTTAGCCAATACCATAATGTCACGGTCAACTTTAACCATTTCATTGGTTGCTTTATCAGCAGTGTATTGGATTTTACCATCGCCATTTTTTTCTTCATATTGTAATAGACCCGTTTTTTCCCAATCTTTGAACCACTGAGGACGTTCAGCATAAACAAGGTTTTGACCCGCTGCTGGTTCAATAGTGTTCATTAAGTTTAAACGTGCCATCGCGCCAACTGCAGGAGCAACTGTGTATAACAAAGCGATGAAAACTAATGCGTAACCCGCTGACTGTCGTGCCGCTTTTACTGAAGGCACAGTGAAGAAGCGCATAATAACGTGAGGTAAACCCGCAGTACCAATCATCAGTGACAAGGTATATGCGAACATGTTTACTGAACCACCCATGTTGTCAGTGGTGTACTCTTTAAAGCCCAACTCTGTTACAACAAGGTCTAACTTATCAAGTAAATAGACACCGCTACCGTCAGCTAGCGTAGAACCTAAACCTAATTGCGGAATAGGGTTACCCGTTAACTGCAGTGAAATAAACACAGCGGGGATGGTGTAAGCAAAAATCAATACCACGTACTGAGCTATTTGCGTGTAAGTAATACCTTTCATACCACCAAGTACAGCATAAACCCAAACAACGAACATACCGATGTATAAGCCTAAATCGTAATCAACTTCTAGGAAGCGAGAGAAAGCAACACCCACACCTTTCATTTGGCCAATGATATAAGTTAATGACGCAATAATTAAACAAACAACCGCAACAACACGTGCAGTTTTCGAATAATAACGATCAAAAATAAACTCAGGTACAGTAAATTTACCGTGTTTGCGCATATAAGGTGCGAGTAACATAGCGAGTAATACATAACCACCGGTCCAACCCATTAGGAATACAGAACCGCCATAACCCAAAAATGAGATCATACCAGCCATTGAAATGAATGACGCAGCACTCATCCAATCGGCACCGATAGCCATACCATTTTGCATTGGCGTAACGCCACCACCAGCGACATAGAACTCACTCGTTGAACCTGCACGCGCCCACCAAGCAATACCAAAGTAAACGGCGAAAGAACCGAACACAGCAATGTATGTATAGAGTTTTAACTCATCCATTATGATTCCTCCACGTTATATTTTTTATCAAGGTCGTTCATTTTTTTGGTATACCAAAAAACTAAAGCGACAAATGTGTAAATCGAACCTTGTTGTGCAAACCAGAAACCTAACTTGTACCCACCTAGACGTATTTCATTTAATGGCTCAACAAGAAGCAAACCAAAACCAAATGAAACCACGAACCAAATAGCAAGACTTATAAATATTAGGCGCAGATTCTCTGACCAATATGTTGCATTACCTTCCATCATTCTCTCCTAGCAATTATTCCTATTAAACCTGTTTAGCTTAATAGGCACAGCGTTTTATGATTTTTATACGCTTTATACCCGTTGTTTAAAGTAAGGTTGACTATTAATTCGACCCGCTAGCACAAGCGAACGTGGATAAATGAATACTTAACCTACTCTAGGCTACACACTACCAAGCTTTTTTCGACTCTCATATTAAACTTTAGTCTAGAACACAGGTGAAACAGTTGACTTAAGCGCTACAATTCCTCTAAATACACTAAGGATACTTATTGGAGATATTGCCATGGACTCAGCCTTAATCGAAATCAGTGAATTTATACAAGCGATTCCTCCGATGGATTTATTGCCGAGTAATATCATTGAACAAGTCGTTAAAGAGATCAGTATTTGCTATGTGCGTCGTGGCCAGTCGCTACCACCCGAGGGTATTGTAGAAAAAAATCTCTATATATTGCGCAAAGGGGCATTAAGCTATACTACTGAAAATAAAGAGTTATTGGGTAAGTATAGTGAAGGTGATATTTGTACGGCTTTTTGCCTAAATAATAATGATAAGGCCAAAGTCACCTCTGATGAAGATACCTTGCTCTACAGTATTAACTATAATAATTTCCACCAGCTGGTCAATGAATATCCCGATGTGCTGGCATTTTTTCAGCAAACGTCTGAGCAACGCCTTAACAAGAAAATGCTGCAAGTTAATGAAGATGCTATTTTAAATTCTTCATTACTCAATAGTTCAATCGCTCATTTTTGTCATGACCCTGTTGTTACCGTAAGTCCTGACACCAGTATTCAACAAGCGGCTATTTTGATGACCGAACAAGGTTTTTCATGTTTAGTTATCATACAAAATAACCAACTACTTGGCATAGTAACCGACAAAGACATTCGCCGTCGCTGTGTGGCGCAAGGCTTAGGTATTGACCAACCTGTTAGCGCCATTATGACCGACGACATGACGACAATCGATATTAAAAGTACCGCCTATGATGCGTTAATGATGATGACACAAAAACATATACATCACTTACCTGTCACCGCCAATAGCGAACTCAAAGGCATGGTCACAGTGACGGATTTAATGAATAACGAAGGGCAAAATGCTGTCAACATTACCAGTGTTATTCATAAAGCAAAATCTGTCGACGAACTCACCGAAATCAGTAGCATGATACCTAAACTGCAAATTCGTATGGCAAAATTAGGTACTACCGCTGATCATGTCGGCAAAAGCATTAGTGCCATTACCATGGCTTTCACCATCCGATTAATTGAAATGGCAGAAAAATTATTAGGGCCACCACCCGTGCCTTACGCATGGCTAGCTGCAGGCTCACAAGGTAGACAAGAGCAATTTGCCCATTCAGATCAAGACAACGCCCTGATCATCTCAAACGACATGCAACCACAGCACGGTTACTGGTTTAAAGATCTGGCCACTTTTGTTTCTGATGGCTTAGCGGCTTGTGGTTTTATTTATTGTCCGGGTAATGTCATGGCGACAAACCCACAGTGGTGCCAAACACAGAAAAAATGGTCACAATATTTTGCTCAGTGGATTAACACACCAGAGCCAAAGGCATTAATTCATTGCAGTACTTTTTTTGACTTAATCACCGTTTATGGCGAGAGCAGTTTACTCGAGCAGGTACGGGTAAAAATGTTAAAAAAAACCCGAAGTAGCACACTATTCATTGCGCACTTATCGCGTAATGCTTTAAATTTAAGACCGCCACTGGGTTTTTTCCGTGATTTTGTTTTAATTCAAGATGGTGAGAATAAAGCCACACTGGATTTAAAACACAACGGTATCGCCCCAATAGTTGATCTGGCCCGCATTTATGCATTATCTGAAGGAATTTCTTCGGTAAATACCATAGAGCGCTTAAAACAGGCCGCCGGAACACCTTCATTAACCAAAGCATCGGCAGCAAACCTTATTGATGCCTATGAATTTTTAAGCATGCTGCGCATGATGCACCAAGCCAACAAATTACAACAAGGACAGCAACCCAATAACTATTTGTCACCAAAAGAAATATCTAAACTCGAGCGTGAACACTTAAAAGATGCTTTTAAAGTGATTAAAACCATGCAAGACAGCCGTCAATCAACCTATTAGCGATAGCCATTTATCATGTTAAACCATCATCCATTAACTCGCTGGCTAGTCGGCTTAGAAGCACAACGTAAACGTATGCTAAAAAAAGCACCTGCAGGGCCATTGCGCGACTTTCTCAGTGTACCTTTTCCACCACTTTACACTCCGTTGAATCATATCCCCATTTTAGCGGTAGACTTTGAAACCACGGGTTTAGATGCCGTACAAGATAAATTGCTCAGTGTGGGTTGCGTAGAGTTAAGCAATAATCAAATAAAGCTTGGCAGCAGTTATCATCAAATTATTAACACTAAAGGCAGCTTAAAAGCCAATAATGTTACCATTCACCAAATTACTGATGACCAAAAAGACCAAGGAAAACCCTTAGCGGAGGTTGTAGAACAGTTACTTAAGCGCCTTGCAGGTAGAGTCATGTTAGTGCACTTTGCCCGTATTGAGCGACAATTTTTGCGACAGGCTTGTCTTGAACTCTATGGTATGGCGCCACCATTTCCCATTATAGATACCTTAGTGGTTGCTAAAAGAAGACTCGATAAAAGAGATGTCGCTTACGATCCCTCTGAGTTAAGGCTTTTAGCCTTACGGGCAAAGTACGATCTACCTGAGCACTATGCCCACAACGCGCTAAATGACGCTATTGCAACCGCTGAATTACTCTTAGCGCAGGTAAGCGAACGGGGTGAAAACATACCATTGCAGCAATTGATTTTGTAAGCTAAGCATTAAATTAACATCTAGATAAATAGCCGTCATTATCAAAATATTTAAAATGCTGCACAATAACCTTGTAGCAATGCATCGATTATACCTAAGTTATTTTGCCCAAATACAGAAAATAGCTTGGTCTATTGCCAAACTATGAGATAATTATGGTCGCAATCACATACCTATGGTCAATTATGAAACTTTTAGTTCGCAACCTTTCTCGTACGACAACCGAACAGGAACTCCGTATTCTCTTTTCTGCTCATGGCACTGTCACTGAATGTAACTTAGTTTTAGACCAAGAAACGGCAAAATCAAAAGGTTTCGCTTTTGTGGTAATGCCAGATGAAAAAGAAGCAAAATTAGCTTTATCTAATCTACATGAAACTAAGATCGCAAAAAACAAAATTCGTGTAAAAATAGCGCAGTAATATTAGCCAAAAAATAGAAAAACAAAGCCAGCGTTAAGCTGGCTTTTTTGTTTAAAACTCATCAATAGCATTATTGCTCATACTCAATAGCACTAACGTACCAAATCTTGTCACCTGTCGGTGTTTTCACTACTACTTCGTCATCAACTACTTTTTTTAAACAGGCGCGTGAAATAGGTGAGTCGATTGAGGAAAAATCGTTGCGACCATAGATCTCTTCTGGGCCAACAATACGAAATTTTAGCGTTTCATTATCGTCATTGTCTAAACTCACCCAAGCGCCAAAAAATACTTTGCCTTCTTGCTGCGCGCCGTAATCAACAATTTTTAGCTCTTCAAGTATTTTACGTAAGTAACGCACACGGCGGTCTATTTCACGCAGACGCTTTTTATTGTATTGATAGTCAGCATTCTCACTACGGTCACCTAAACTTGCCGCCCATGATACTTTACGGGTAGTTTCTGGGCGATCTTCTCGCCACAGTTTATTTAACTCTTGTTGTAATAAAACATAACCCGCTCGGGTAATTAATTTTGTTTTCATAAGTTGTACTATCGTTTCAATAACTGGCGATAAAGGGCGGTGTTAACGTAAAAATGCAAAAAACCAAACACTCATTTAACCATCATAGTATAGCGAAACACCTTGCTAGGCTAGTGATACCAATCAGCCTAACTTATGAATCCATTGGGATAATTATCGTTTGATAAAAACCTATTGTTTGAACAGCAAGCTATGGTTGATGAAACCAAAAGAAACTAACCTATTGAGTTTGCGATACGCTAAACTGAAAAATACCGCGACATTACGCGGTATTTTATCTTACTTTTGGCCTAATAATTTGGGCTATGTTTGCTTTGGGCTATGTTTGCTTTGGGCTATGTTTGCTTTGGAATGATTTGAATTTCAACTCGGCGATTAAGTGCCCGGCCATTGGCGTTCATGTTATCAGCCACCGATCGAGATTCACCATAACCTATGGTCTTTAAACGACTAGCGATAATATCTTGATTGGTTAAATATTGCTTAACGCTGCCGGCACGTTGCTCAGATAAGTCTTGATTAAACTGTGCTGCACCTTGGCTATCAGTATGGCCTTCAATACTTAACAAGGTTTTCTCGTATTTATTTAACACCCGTGCGATAGCGTCCAAGGTATTGTAAAATCCAGTAGTAATATAAGCTTGGCCAGTTGCAAAAGTGATATTGGCTGGCATAATTAAACGTAAATTATCGCCTTCGCGTACCACTTCGATACCTGAGCCTGATAATTCATCACGAAACTCTTGTTCTTGTTTATCCATATAATCGCCAATAGCCACCCCAGCAAGTGCACCAATGGCAGCACCCCAAACAGCACGTTTATTCTTATGGTTACTGGTCGACTTACCGATAATCGCGCCAGTAATCGCGCCAATAGCGGCACCTTTTTCTTTATTAGTGCTTGCACAACCACTGAACGCTAAGGAAAGAACCACTAAACTGATGATGGATTTTTTTAACTGCATAAATAAGACCTTAAAGAAAATAATACTAATTGAACTAACTTGTTTTCATCATACCAAGGAAAAATGAATGGCAGATGAACGAGAATAAGTCATTGTATCAATTAAGCATGAATAAATAACATTATAAAAGCCAATACTACCACTTGTCTTGCATATACCCGCTCCTGTGTACCCTGCACCCGCGGTATACCATACATATACACGCTCCTTTGCACCCATGTATCCATGTATCCATGAAATACCGTACATCCTGTACATAAAAACACCACGGCCAGCGTGGTGTTTCATTAAAATAATTAACTGATGAAGTTAACTAATAAAATGAAGGTCTACTGTTAATTTTATTAGGTAAATAAAACTATTTAAATACCGCATCAACCGCGATTACTTCAACATTTTTGCTTGGTAAACTTAGCTTATAGCTTTCGATAATTTTATCGTTTGCTAATAACTCAACCGGTTTTTCAGCATTATATTTCAATGGTGAAACTTGCTCTGACAACAAGCGTTTTTTCATGTCTTCGCCGTCACCTGAAATAAAGACGTAATGAATATCATCAGTTTGTAAGTTCTCTTTAATCACTCGATTAATATCAGCTAAAGATAGTTTTGCAAATTGTTCCCGCACATACTTAACAAATTCATCCGTTTGATAAAACTCACTATCTAAGGCATAACCCAATTGTTGATCTTGGCTGGCTACCAGTTGTGGCGCATAGTTGGTTAAATAATTACGCGTTGCTTGAAAGTCTTTTTCGCTCATACCTTGTTCAATCAAGTTGTCCAATTCATATAAAGCGGCGCGTGTAGCGAAATGGGCATCATTATTTGAACGTAATGGCCGTAACCATACTTGGAAGATTTGACTTGAACGGCCTAAGTTTGCATCGGGCTTAGTTTGGTACATGCCCCGTGGGAAATATTCAATATATGAATAATCACCGTAGTTCATACCACGTGCTTGGCGTATTTGTTGATACAAATAGCTGTTTGAACTTCTGTGTTCACCAAAGTATGAACGCACTAACCATAGCGCGGCCCAATCTTTATCGTGACGGATAGTGTCGATTGGAAAACCGAATGAAACCGCGGTTGATTGCGCATTTTTTTCAACGATAGTCGCATGATGCCCTTTTAACACCGGCGCTTTTGCAATACTTAAACGTTTTTCATCACCCACAGGTAAGGTTGAAAAATCACTCAACAATTGTGCTTTTAAATCACTTGGCAGTGCGCCAGTAATACCAACATGCAATTTAGCCTGCGTAAGTTGTGCGCGATAAAAAGCCTTTACATCATCAAGGGTAATAGCTTCTAAATCAGATAAGTCGCCGCTATTATAATACTCGTAAACATGACCTTGATAGAGTTCGCTATAAAGCACTTCTTTACCTAGTTCTTCATCATTAGATGATTTAAGTCCTGATTTAATACCGTCAATTAACTCTTTTTTCAGACGTTTAAAGTCATCTGCGCGCCAGCCTGGATTAAGTAATTGATCACTGATTAATTGATACCAAAGTTCAGCATTGTCTTTATGCACACGACCGGTAAACGAGAGCATTTCTTTATCTAGCTGAGACGAAAACTGTCCAGCTAATGGATATAAACCTTGTTGTATTACTTTATAACTGCGCGTTTGCGACCCCCCTTGGGTCAACATCCTTGCCATTAACGCTGCAACGCCTTTTTTACCCGCGGGATCAGCTGCTGCACCGGTATAAAACAAAAAGTTAACATCAATCAGGGGTGAGTCATTAGTGTTATCTAATAGCGCAAATTGTGCTTTACTCGGTGGGGTCTTTTGCGCTTCACGTTTTGCCACTGCGGCATTTAAAGCAACTTCTTGCTCAAAACCGGTCACCTGCTCTAGCGCCGATAACGTAACAGTTGTCCGGTTATCATCAATAAAATATTTATTCGCTATACGCTTAATATCATCAGCCGAGATATTATCGAAGCTGTTATAAAGATGGTTAATGGTTTCTGGGTCGCGATCAAAGTGCATATAGCTCGCTAGTGTAGAGGCAATTGACTCTGAAGAATCCAAGCTGTTAACGAAACTATATTTTAAGTTCGATTTTAAATTATCAAGTTTTTCTGTTGAAACTAATTCAGTGCGCGCTTGCGCGTAAGTTTGATTGATTGCATCACGCACAATCGCTAAATCTTTTTCTTCGTTCACTTTAATAAATACGTGGCGTAAACCGGCATCTTTTGTCGCTGGATTGTAATTAAACATTTGGCTTGCCAACTGTTTATCAACCACGAGATCCTGATATAACGCTGAGTTATTAGAAAAGTATAATTCTGAGATTAAATCTAATGCCGCACGATCTTTGTCCTTCGGTTGCCAATCAGTACCTTTATACGACACCAATAACCAATGGCCTGGTAAACCCTCAAACTTTTCATGGACATATTTAGCCGTCTGTTGTTTTGGCTCTGGCGTAATGTCATTAACAAAATCACCCCTTTGCCAATTACCCCAGTGTTTTTCTACCATTGCCATGGTGGCTGCTGGCTCGACATCGCCAACAATAACTAACGAGACATATTCCGGCTTATAAAATTGTTTAAAGAATTTTTTGCCATAAGCCGCTTGCTCGGGCATAGCCTCTACGTCTTCAAAAAAACCCATGGTGGTATGTTTATAAGTATGAGTGTCAAAGGCCTCTTTACGCACAGCCGCCAGTAATTTACGCACAGGGCTAGCATTATTTTTTAAATATTCACCTTTAACTGTTAATGCTTCGGTTTTAAATTGTGCTTCGGTATAAGTTAGATTTTTAAAATGATCGGCTTGAATCTCTAATACTTTATCTAAATGATCTTTAGAGAAATCTAAATGATAGTTGGTGTAATCGTTAGTGGTGTAAGCACCACTATCAACACCGGCATTTTTAAATAAATCAGCATAAACCGCTTGTGGAAATTGCTCTGAGCCTTTAAACATCATATGTTCAAAAAAATGTGCAAAGCCGGTTTTACCCACTTCGTCTTCATCACGAGAGCCAACTGAGACCGGAATTTGCACAGAGACCAGATCAGGGTAATCGGTTTTTACAATCAGCACGCGTAAACCATTGTCTAATTCTTTAAAAACATAATTTTGACTGAATACTTTGTTGGTATTGGTGGTAATGGCGGCACTTTGTGGTGTGGAATTCTGGTTAGTTTGGGTGGCGACACAAGCCGAAAGCGTGCAGCTGGCAACAATCGCCACTGCTAAATATTTTATTTTCATTATCAATCCCTTTGTTGTTATGCTGATATCTTATGAAATTGATGATGTTTTTTCACTATTTTTAGTATTAATTTAGACAATAGTCTGTAACAAAATACATACATCACCAACACCACCAAACCCATACAGCCGCAATGCAGCAGCCATAAAAAGAGAACGGAGCATGATGAATAATAATTTTACAGGTAAAACAGTCATCATTACTGGCGCATCTGCCGGTGTCGGTGCTGCAACGGCAAGAACTTTTTCCCACTTAGGGGCAAATTTAGTATTAGTCGCTCGCGGACAAACCGCATTAGATAAAATTACTGCAGAGCTAGCAACGATAACATCGGTCATCAATATTGCCATGGATATTAACGACCCCAGCGCTAATGAAAACCTGCTGCTCAAAGCAGCGCAGGTTTTTGGTTCAGTTGATGTTTTGATCAACAATGCTGGTTTTCATCAACGTGGTGGCGTAGAGCGTAACCACGCAAATGATCTGGCAAAAATGGTTGATATTAACTTACGTGCGCCGATCCAATTGTCGTGCTTAATGTTGCCATATTTACGCCAAGCTGGTGGCGGTGCCATAGTCAATGTTGGCTCGCTAGCCGGTAGAACGCCGTTGCAGGGCGCAGCGACTTACGCGGCGACAAAAGCAGGCTTGCGAGCATTTACTTACTCGTTAGCCGATGAACTAAAAGGTACCGGGATATATGTTGGCGTAGTCTCACCTGGGCCAATAGATACCGGCTTTATTATGTCAGAAATAGATCAGGTAGAAGACATAGTATTCTCACAAGCGATGAGCACTGCTCAACAAGTTGCCAATGCTATTGTTAGCATTGCTCGCGGTGAAGCAACAGAAATATCATTACCCAAAGCCAGTGGCTGGCTAACAACCGTGTCTTATCTATTTCCAAAACTTAGAAGGGCATTGCGGCCAGCACTCTATCGCAAAGGCCGTAAAGCAAAAGAGCTATATAAACAACGCAATGCTAAACCGTAATACTAAGCCGTAATACTAAGCCGTAATGGCGATTAAAATAATTCAGCCTAGTCAGTTTTACGACTTATTTACCGAGTGAGGTTATCTGTTTCCTCATGAGCAAGTAAGCGCGTTAATACTGGGGTTTGGCAGACATCAAGTACCGGCGGTGGCTTCTTAAAAAAGAAAGCATTATCACGTTTAATACGCTCGGTTAACTTGGTGGCAAATAATTTACTTTCGGTATTTTTCACCGCTAAATGAATTTGCTTGGCTGCTGGTACATCCGCCATCATTTTCATCGACACAATAGGCGTATAATCAGCACTTGCCACTTCAGTCTCACCCTCGATAGTGGCGGTGCGTGTTATCGCCTGCACATGATTCATGCCATAAATTACGCGACCAAATATGCTCATAATACGATCTAAATACCTTGGCGCTTGGCCATTGGTAATATAAAAGTGGCTAGAGCCTGAATTGGCATCGTTACCACGTGCCATGGCAATAATGCCAGGACAATGAGTCAGCCATGCCCTATTTTCACTCGGGTTATGAGCCAGTGCAAAACCGTCTTTAAAGCCCGTTTGTTCAGCAAATAAATCCTGTTTTTGCACTAAAGTAAACGACCAGTTTTTATCTGTTGGCCACTCACCTTCAAGCGCTAACAAAGGCACTGAGCTATCAGCGCTGTTGTCTTCTTCGGGGCCAGCCTGTGCAACAAAACCATCAATAACTCGATAAAACTTGTTGCTGTCGTAATGCCCTGACTTAGTTAAACGCATAAACTGTTCAACATGCTTTGGCGAGAATTGCGGCGCTAATTCAATCACCACTTG
Organism: Colwellia sp. C1TZA3; assembly: GCF_007954265.1. Classification (GTDB taxonomy): domain Bacteria; phylum Pseudomonadota; class Gammaproteobacteria; order Enterobacterales; family Alteromonadaceae; genus Cognaticolwellia. The sequence continues at coordinate 153,887 of NZ_VOLS01000001.1, forward strand.
GCCGTGGGGCAGAGTTAGCAATACCATATTTTCAAGAGCGACTGTACGCCATTCATCTTGATTTTTAATGGCGTTTTCGGCAGCAACTTTTGCCATTATTTGCTCTTGGACACTTTGCTCGGCATTAACCGTGCCGCTTAACGACAAAGCTAAGCTACCAAAAAACATCATTTGGCTTAAAAATATTTTACGAAGTTTCATGAAATCCCTGTATTATTTTTATATGACCACATCAACAATTGTTTAATATTTCACCGTAAATAGCAAATCAGCAGAAATACCCTTTGCTGATATTTTTACCAATAATGGTATTTAACGAATGAATTATTGGCGCAACCGCAGGCAATTGATACCATAAGCAAAATTAAATAATACCAAGTTGATTAATTACCTGCTCATTTTTAAGGGTTAAAATGAATAACTACAGCGTTATAAAATTTATAAGGTGAATAACTACTGACTAAACTTTATGCCTTGTATTTATCCATTTTTCCTCATGAAAAAGTAAATCACTTAATTAATCAAATTGGTATAACTGACCTTAACATTGACGGAGTTTTTGTGAATAAGAGTTTTATCACCAACTTTTTAGCCCTAATCGCTATTATTATTGGCTACATGGTCAGCAACAATATTATTTTCACCATAGGTTTATTTGCCTTGTCTGGCGCAATAACCAACTGGCTTGCTATTCATATGTTGTTTGAACGCGTGCCTTTTTTGTATGGTTCAGGGGTTATTCCCGCACGCTTTGAAGACTTTAAAATTGCCATTCGCGCTTTAATGATGGAGCAATTTTTTACTGAAGAAAATATTGACCGTTTTTTAGCCGGTGACGATAACCCTGCCGCAGCAATTAACCTTGCACCGGTTATTAATAAAGTCGACTTATCACCTGCCTTTGATAATTTAGTTATCGTCATTGAACAGTCTTCTTTTGGTGGCATGTTAGCAATGCTAGGCGGCACTGAAGCACTACAACCGATGCGTGAGCCCTTTATTGAAAAAATGCGTGCATCGGTTATTGAAATAAGCCAAAGTGAAGAATTCAATGCCATTTTGCGTGCAGAATTAGAGCAACCAAGCATTATGGCCGGCATGCGCGACAAGGTAAGCGATATTATTGAAAAACGCCTCAACGAATTAACGCCGCAATTAGTTAAAGAAATTGTGCAAAAAATGATCCAAGAGCACTTAGGTTGGTTAGTGGTTTGGGGGGGTATTTTTGGTGGTGTTATCGGTTTTATTGCGGCAATTACCACTAAATTTTAAAACACTTATTTTTTATAAGGCGTCAGTAACCACTTAAAAGTGATAGCTAACGCCTTGCTCCAAAACCTATGTTTATTATCTAGCTTTACGGCAACAGTAAGTTAACAAATCGGCGTAAAAATGAATTTTCTCAATCAGCGATTAAATATATTGGCTATAAATTCCAACATGTGGGATTTTCGAAGACCAAAAATTTAAATCTAACCACATAAATAAAAAAGCTAAACCTTGCAGTAAAACATAATTGATTCAATCCTCTAGGTATATTTTTTTACATATACGCCAACTGTAGCCATCAGCTATCAACCCATTTTTTTAGCTTATCTACTGCAGATTTTTTTAATCTTTATGCTTTGATTTTAACCTGATAGCCGTTATGCTAGCCCTTTAATAACAGGGATTAATGCCGCAACTCCAAACTCGGAGTTCAATCGCTCAACTCCCTCTCTTCGTAAAAGGTACACCCAAAATGTTTGGTCGTTTATCAGCGTTGCCTGCCGATCCTATTTTAGGCTTGTTGGCTAAATATCGTCAAGATTCAAATCCTAAAAAAATCGACTTAGGTGTTGGTGTTTACAAAAATGAAGCCGGTCATACTGCTATTTTAAAATGTGTAAAAGCTGCTGAAAAACATCGACTTGATACCGAAGATACCAAGGTTTATATTGGCCCAACAGGTTCATCACTTTTTAACGAAGAAATGGCTAAATTAATTTTTGGTCACCATAAAGTATTATTAGAAAATCGTACCCGCACCGTTTCTACTCCCGGTGGCACAGGAGCATTACGTGTCGCTGCTGAATTTATCAATTCATGTAAAGCGGGCGCAACGATTTGGGTAAGTAACCCAACATGGGCCAATCATACTGGGGTATTTCAAGCCGCAGGGTTAAATGTTAAAACTTACCCGTATTATGACTATGAAAACAAAACCCTTAATTTTGATGGCATGCTAGCAGCCTTAAAAGAAGTTAAAGCCGATGATACCGTATTACTACATGCTTGTTGTCATAACCCAAGTGGTATGGACTTAAGCAACGAGCAATGGCAACAAATTGTTGAAGTAACAAAAGACATTGGCTTTTTACCACTTATTGATATGGCTTACCAAGGTTTTGGTGAAGGCTTAGACGAAGACGCTTACGGCTTACGATTAATGGCTGATAGCGTTAAAGAAATGATCGTTTGTAGTTCATGTTCAAAAAACTTTGGCTTATATCGTGAACGTATTGGCGCTTGTTCAATTATTGCTGAAAGCTCGCACAGTGTTGATATCGCTAATTCAGTATTGCTCAGTGTTGTGCGCTGTATTTATTCAATGCCGCCAGCACATGGTGCGGCCTTAGTAGAAACCATTTTGCATTCAGACGAATTACGCGCCCAATGGCACAGTGAACTGCAAGAAATGCGTAACCGCATTAACGGTAATCGCCAACTACTCGTTGATAAGCTTATTGAAAATGGCGTAACACGCGACTTTAGCTTTATTCCTCGCCAAAAAGGTATGTTCTCTTTCTTAGGCATAACCCCTGAGCAAGTTCAACAGTTACAAGACGAGTACAGTATTTATATGGTGGGTTCAAGCCGCATGAGTATTGCCGGCATTGCTAATCGCAACGTCGACTACTTAGCGCAATCAATCGCAAAAGTACTCTAGGTTATTGTTAAAGCACTCTAGGCATTAACGTAATGCCTAGAGTGCTTTGCGCTTTTACTCGCAACCACCACCAACATAACTCCCAAAGACCACTGCATTTTTAAAAGTTCCTTAGCAAGTATTTTTCAGATTTAGCTCATCCCCTCGGCAGATAATGGCACTAAACTAAACATAATTTCGGCATCAGTCTCTTTAAAAAAGAAAAACAAGAAAGGTAACGGGTATAGTATGCTAAACCAGAAAGAAATCATTACGTCATCGAAAACCATACAGGCGTCTATGGCCATTAGTGCCACAAGTTTTATCAAAGGATATATTTATGATTAAACCCAAAGCAATAGATCATATCGTATTACGCACAGTAAAATATCAGGCGCTTATTAACTTCTACTGCGAAGTTATAGGCTGTGTGGTAGAGCGCACATTACCAGATAATATCGGGTTAACTCAGCTCCGTGCTGGCTCTGCTTTGATCGATATAGTGGATGTAAATGCCGCCTTAGGTAAGGCTGGTGGTCCTGCGCCACAAGCTACCGGCAACAACCTTGAGCACTTCTGCCTGCAAATAGAAAAATTCGATGAAAACGAATTAAAATCCTACCTTACAAGTAAAGGTGTCGAGGTTGGTGAATTTGAAGAAAGATATGGCGCACAAGGGATGGGCCGTTCACTCTATTTAAAAGATATTGCCGGTAATAACATTGAACTGTGTGCCGCCATATAAATAAAGAGTAAACGGCGAGCAACTGCTGCATTGGCCGTTGCTTATTCAGCTGCCACACAAAAGTTGTGTCGTAATTAAAGTAAAATTTAACCAGATTAAATCTTGGCAGAATTAAGACACGGCGTTTTATATACCCAGTTGATTAATTACCTGTTCATTTTTAATGGTTAAAATAAAAAAGATACGGTGTTATAACATTAGTGTAATACCAGTTCCATTAAGTTTGTGATCTTGTTGTGCGCAGGAAAAATAACTCAAGGTAAGGCGCTCGATTGAGCAATAGCTGGCTATTGGGAATGAGAGCAACACAGCCTTGAGCTATTTTAACGAGTACAAGTGAGCAATAACTTAATGGGATTGGTATAAGTAGTAACAATGAAGCTTTTTTAGCTCCGATGACTAATTCGTCTGTACATTGAATATCGCGGTGCTAAGCTAATTACATAACAAATGATGAATGCATAGCCAACCGATTAAATAATAGTACAGCGTTGAGGCTTAGTCGCGAGTTGAGCACAAACAATAAAAGCAAATTAAGTATTTAAAACAAGGTGAAGTAACGCTCGAACATTCACCCCCCCCAAGTCTAGCTAATAATAAATCAAATATTATAATAAAATTTGTATGCTGTTTATCCCAAATTAACAACATTTGAATATGTCTTACATGTAATCAACTTGGTATAATGCAAATGATAGATTTTCAAGGCTACAACTTCGTAAAAGAACAGCAAGAAGTTTCAAGCTTGGTAAAAATATTTGTTGTCAAAAATGATAAAGAGCAACAATTTTTAGTTAAGCGCTTAAAAAAAACAACTAATAACCAAGCACTTGTCCGCTTTAAAAGTTGTTTAGCCTTGCAAGATCAATTACCCATTAAGCAACTAGTTGCGCCACTTGAAATTTATGACGAAGCGCAATATTGCTACGCGTTATTGCCTTTCCCACCACATACAAAATCGCTGACTGACTTGTCATTAACCCCGCTATCATTGGCCAATAAATTACAAATTTCTATCAATATTTGCGAACTTTATGCCCAACTACATCAACTCGGTTTCATTGTAAATAACATTTGCCCTGATCATATTTATATTGATGAAAATTTTCAGCCACTATTGTACGATTTAAGTTTTGCGACAAAAATATCTGCACTGCATAAAAAAACCACCAACAGTAATGTTGAACGACCTTATTTAGCAACATTAGCACCTGAAGCCAGTGGCCGAATGAATCATGCCATTGAAGTTTACTCTGACTTTTACTCTATCGGTGCAAGCTTATTCAACTTATTTACTGGTCGCTTACCTTTTATTTATGCTGATGAGATGGAACTCGTTCATGCTCACATTGCCAAAAAACCCAAACTTGCCAACCAATACAATACCGACGTACCCGCAGCAGTCGCTAAAATACTGGCACAGTTATTAGAAAAAGAACCTTCTCAACGCTATCAAACCGCTGTTGGGCTTAAAGCAGACTTTATTCACTGCGCTACCGACTTAAAAAAGTTCGCCAAGGTTAGAGAATTTACATTAGGTAAACAAGACGTTAGTAATAAGCTTATTTTTTCAGCTGCTATTTTTGGGCGTAAACAAGAACAAGATATTTTATTACAAGCCTTTAACGCGGTTGAACAAGATAAAAGCAGTAAAATCTGTTTGATCAGTGGCCACTCTGGGTCGGGGAAATCACGCCTTATTAAAGAGTTACATCGGCCGATCATTGAAAAAAAAGGTTATTGTGTTCAAGGTAAATATGAACAATATAAAAAAAACGTCCCCTATTTTGCACTAATTCAAGCGATGTCCGAACTTGTTGAGCAACTGCTGGGTGAGAGTGAAAAGAGCCTGAGCAACTGGAAAAAAGTCTTGCTAACCGCCTTGCAAGGTAACGGCCAATTATTGATAGAACAGGTGCCAGAACTTGCGCTTATTCTTGGCATACAACCCACCCTTGCTGAATTGCCAGCAGCAGAAACTCGCAATCGTTTTAACGCAACGCTGGTCAATTTTTTACAAGCCTTTGGCCAGCAAAATAGCGTTGTAACAATTTTTATTGATGATATGCAATGGGCTGATATCGCCAGTATTCAATTGTTGCAGTATTTAGTAAAGGCTAAATATAGTACTAATTTACTGCTAATTATTGCGTTTCGAGACAATGAAATAATCGCTACCCAGCCATTAAATTTACTCTTAGAAGCTATAAAACAAACTCAGGCTTTTCACACGCAGATTAATTTATTAGCACTGGATGCCCGCGCAATCACAGAGTTTATCGCCGCATCACTGTCACTAAAGCCTGAAAAAACACAACATTTAGTTAAGATCGTTATTGAGAAAACTGCCGGTAATCCTTTTTATATTAAAGAATTTATTAAGTCTTTAAATGAACAAGGCATATTAACTAGAAATAAACAAAATCACTGGCATTGGGATGAGCAACTAACACACAAGCTTACAGCAACCGACAACGTGGTTGAAATAATGGCCTTACGCTTAACCCATGTTTCAAAAGCAGGTCAAAACATATTATATCATGCAGCATGCATTGGTAGCGTTATCCCCGTTAAGTTATTAACACAGGTGCTTGGCGTAACTAATCAAGAGCTTGAGCAAGCATTACGGCCTTTAATTACCGATGGTTTAATTATTGCCTATTCACAAAATCAGTCAATGGAGGCATTAGAACAAATTAAATTTGCGCATGATAAAATACAACAAAGTGCTTACTTGCTGACTAATCCGGTAGCAAAAGCACTTATCCATTACAAAGTTGCGCAGTATTTCATATCTGCTATCTATACCAAAACACCAGAAAACTCAGCAACTGAAGAGAATGTTTTTGATTACATTGAGCATCTAAACTTAGCCTCATCTTTATATATTGAACAAGGTAATGAAAAATTATTAGCACACTTTAATGATATTGCCGGCGAAAAATCTTTAGAAATAAATGACTACAATAGTGCACTTTATTACTTTGAGCAGGCTGAAGACTATTTAGGCAAACTTTACTGGCAGCAAGAATATGCTTTAAGCGTTCGCATCACCTTAGGCAAAGCCAATGCGCTGTATTTCCTGCAAGACTACGGCCAAGGTAATTTACATTTTCAACAACACTTTGCGCTAATTAACGACGTTATTGCTCAAGCACGTTTTGCCAAAATTCAAGTGTTGTCACTTATTGCGCAAAACCAAATGCAAAAAGCGTTAGATTTGGGTATCGCCACATTAGCTGGTATTGCGATTACACTACCTCAAGCTGACCAATCCCTAAACTATTTAGCCATAGAGCAATATTACAAACCTGAAAAAATTACCGACCTGATTCATTTGCCAGCTATGACCGACAAACGTCAATTATTAGCCTTAGATATCCTTAACGCCATTCAAACTCCCGCTTACTTATTAAGCCCTGTAGCCTATATGCGTATTGCTTACACGGCACTTGAGTTATGTTTAACTGCTGGGCTTTCAGCGTTAAGTGCGAAAGTATTTGTTAGCCATGGACTATTATTATGTGGAGCATTCAGTCGCTTTAAAGCGGGCTCAGATTTTGCCGCTTTAGCAAAAAAAGTCAATCTACAATACCCCTCTGAGCCTATTTATGTAGAGGTTGAGTTCATCTATAATGTCTCAATTACTCACTGGACATCGCCACTGAGTGAAACTTTAAAACCACTGGAAAAAAATTTTTATCAGGGTATTGGGTGCGGCAGTGTTGAGTATGCTTTTAACAGTGCACTACTGCATAGCATGCACAGTTTATTCAGTGGTAAGGAACTTAGTATATGCAAAAAGATGATGGCACGATATGCTGAGTTAATGCAAAGCAAAAAACAGCATTATCAACAGGTGATAATGCAAGTGTGGCAACAGTTAATTAACAATTTTCAAGATGAAAATACCGACATAAAAAACTTACAGGGTGAGTATTTTAATGAGAAATTACAACTACCTACCCTTATAGAAACTAAGAATATTAATACGTTATTTTCCTATCATTTAGCACTGATGATCCAAGCTTATTTATTTAATAATATCGCTCAAGCTCATGCGCAAATGCTGCTTGCACAGCCTTATCTACATGCCGTGGTTTCTTTATATCATTTTGGTGAGTTTCACTTTTACGCCGCACTAATCTGTGCTCAGCATTGTCATAATCAAGCCGCTGAGCCACAAGAAAATCATTATCATGAAAATATTGTACAGATAAATACTAGCCTTGATTTAATCACGCAATGGGCCAATAACAGTCCCGAAAATTATCGTCATAAAGCAAAACTTATCCAAGCTGAATTACAGTGCTTATTAGAAGACAGCGCCGCATGGCAAAACTATGATCAAGCTATTATCCTAGCAAAGCAACACTTAGCGCATCATCATGTTGCCCTTGCTAATGAACTGGCTGGTAACTATTGGTTAGCCGCCAATAAAAAATCGCTAGCAACAGAATATTATCAACAAGCATTTAACGGCTACCAAATCTGGGGGGCCAAGCATAAAGCGCAACAATTATTAACCTTACGCCAATCACTGTTAATTGCACAACGTCATGACCGCGATAACCTGCCAAGTGATAAACAACACAATAATGCTCAAGAGCTTGATCTTACCTCGGTACTAAAAGCCTCTGAAACCTTAAGTGGTGAAGTAGATTTATCAGCATTTTTACACCGAATGATGGTTATCATTATTGAAAACGCCGGCGCTCAAAATGGCGCCTTATTATTGCAAAGTGATGGGATTTTAAATATCGAAATTGCTTTATCTCGTGATGGTATGGCCAATACCCAACAGCAACTATTGCCTTACTCGATCATTAACCTGGTTTCACGTACCCTAAAAGCGCAAGTTTTAACGCATATAAGTGCTCAAGAGCAATTTTTATCTGATCCTTACTTTGAAGACCATCAGCCAAAATCAATACTTTGTTTTCCCAGCATCGTCAAAGGTAATTTACAAGGCATTGTCTATCTTGAGCATTACGATGTTGAAGGCGTATTTAGCAATGAACGGGTGAATGTTTTGCAGTTGCTTGCCAATCAAACTGCTATTTCGTTTGATAACGCCAAACTGTATCAGCTGATAGTCAATTATAGTCGTAATCTTGAAGATCAAATTTTTCAACGCACCAAAGAATTAGCCGCAGAAAAAATTAAAGCAGAACAAGCAAGCCAAGCTAAGTCTAATTTTTTAGCCAATATGAGTCACGAAATCAGAACCCCCATGAACGCAGTCATTGGTTTAAGTCAGCTCGCTTTGCGCACCGAGCTTTCAGTAACACAACAAGATTATTTAGACAAAATACAAGACTCCTCAAAATCATTATTAGGGTTAATTAACGATATTTTAGATTTTTCTAAAATAGAAGCCGAAAAACTCACCCTAGAACACATTGAGTTTTCTCTAGACGATATGCTGCAACGTGTGGTTAATGTTTGTACCTATAAAGTACATGAAAAAGGGTTAGAGTTTGTTATTGATATAGCGCCTGATGTACCAAAAATAATCAAGGGCGACCCGTTGCGTTTACAGCAAGTTATCGTGAACTTGGCCAATAACGCCTTAAAGTTTACCCATGCTGGGTCTATTCATATTTGCATTGAAAAACACAGTGAGAATAGTCAAACAACGTGCCTAAAATTCTCGGTACACGACACGGGTATAGGCATGAGCCAACAACAGCAACAAGGCTTATTTCAATCGTTTACCCAAGCTGACGATTCAGTCACCCGTAAATACGGGGGCACGGGTTTAGGTTTAGCCATCAGTAAACAATTGGCTGAACTGATGCATGGAGAAATTTCCCTTAAAAGCGAACTCAATGTTGGTTCAACCTTCAGCTTTACCGCAAGTTTTGAACATGCTCAACCCGCGCTTGACATTGTCCCAACCATTAATCGACAAGTACTACCTAACTTAAAAGTTTTAGTTGCCGATGATAACGATATCGCCAGAAAGGTCTTAATTGAAGCCTTAGCTTATAATAAAATTACTGCCGATGGCGTCAAAGATGGTGCCCAAGCGGTCGCGGCGGTACTTTCTGCACAACAAAATAACACCCCCTATGATATGGTCATGATGGATTGGAAAATGCCTAAGATGGATGGCATCCAAGCAGCAAAACATATTCAAGCACAAACACAGAAAAAACTGCCTCATATCTTAATGATTTCTGCCTTTGATAAAGACGAAGCAAAAACTTTAGCCATTAATACTGGTATTGAACAATTTATTGAAAAACCAATTAACCCATCGACATTAACTAACATCATTATTGAATTATTAAATAAAGAGAGCGAACATATTATTGTGGATAACGTCCAACCAGAACTGATAGTCCCAAATTTAAGTGCCTATAGCGTTTTGTTGGTTGAAGATAATATGATCAACCAACAAGTCGCAAAAGAGTTTCTAGCTGACACAAAAATTACCATTGAGTGTGCAGAAAATGGCCTTATTGCCTTAGAAAAGTTGGCCACTCACGCTTTCGATTTAGTCTTAATGGATATTCAAATGCCAGAGATGGATGGTTTAACGGCAACAAAAGAAATTCGTCAAACTTTAACATTACAAGACTTACCCGTTATTGCCATGACCGCACACGCAATGAAAGGCGATATAGAAAAAAGTATCGCAGCAGGCATGAACCTACACCTCACCAAACCTATTGATCCAGAGTTATTATATCAAACACTCCGTCAGTATTTAGTTAAGCCAGACGCTACTCTGCAGCATAAGCCTGCTAGCTCAGCACAATTGAGCGACAGCCAGCAAAAATTAGCCAAATTTCGACAAACAACCATTTTATCGGTTGATGACGCGCTCAAAAACCTGCAAGGCAAAGAAAGTCTTTATACTGAATTAATTGATGATTTTTGCCTAAATTATCAAGTACTAGCACCAGCCATGGTGCAATTTTATAACTTGAAGCAAACAGAAGTTCTCTATCGCAGCGCGCACTCGCTAAAGTCAACCGCACAATATATTGGCGCGTATGAATTAGCGGCCAGTGCTAACGCCCTGGAAAACGAAATTCATCATCAAGGTCCATATATTGAATTAAAACTCAACCAAGTGGTCACAGATTTAGACCTTATTATTAAGCAATTAAATAACATTTATCATCCGCTAACATTAACGAATAATGATCAACAACTTAACAGCAAAAAAGTGGAAAAAATTATAGCAAAATTAAAACCTTGCTTAATATCTGCTAATATTCAAGCACAAGACATTAGCCAACAATTAATGGTACTTGGTTATGAAACACCCTACCATCAACACATAGCTAACATCGAAAAGTTAGTCAACAACTTTGACTTTGATGAAGCTTTAACGGCATTATTAGCCTTAGAGCAAAAAATAAGCAACGCTAAGTAGCTTGGGTATAGAGATATAATGCAATCACTCAACAAGGAAGAACGCCGTAGGGCGCATGAACAAAGCTACACGCTATTGTGTATTGACGATGAAAGCATCAACTTAAAAGTACTGGCATCTATTTTTAAAGATCACTATAACGTGGTCGCTTGTAAAAGTGCTAAACAAGGTTTTCAGCTCGCTTTGCAGGAAAACCCTGATATTATTTTACTTGATGTACTCATGCCCGAAGAAAACGGTTTTGAGCTTATGGAAAAGCTAAAAAAACATCCTAAACTAACCAGTATTCCGGTGATTTTTATTACCGGTTTACAAGAGGTCGAAGACGAAGAAAAAGGCTTAATGCTCGGCGCGTGTGATTATATTCAAAAGCCCTTTAATTATAGTATTGTTAGGGCGCGGGTTAATACCCATTTAGAAATCATCCGTCAAAATAACTTATTGAAAAATATTGCTTTATTTGACAGCTTAACCGAGTTACCGAATCGGCGAAAATGGCTACAAGATAGCAACGAAAGTTGGCTCTGCGCCAGACAAACACGAAGTGCTATGGTGTATGGTATTATCGATGTTGACCACTTTAAAAAATATAATGACCATTATGGTCATCCACAAGGTGATGTGGTTTTACGAAAAATTGCTCAAACCATTAAACGTAACTTATACGATTATAATGGCGCTGTTTTTCGCTGTGGCGGTGAGGAGTTTCATTTTTACTTCCCGGTAGTAACAAGCTGTACGGCGTCAACCGTGCTGTCTATTTGTCTTAACAGCATAACTGAGCTCGCTATTGAACACCACGCGGTTGACACTGGTTGCCATGTTTCGGTGAGTATTGGCGCTATACAAGTCATTCCACATAACAATCTCACCGTAGATCAAGTTATGCAGCAAGCCGATGAAAGATTATATTTAGTTAAAAAAGACCATCGAAATGCCTTTAGCCTGCTCGATCTAGAGCAGAACAAACAGTAAAGCTCTGTCAATATTGACTAATTTCATCAGCAAACACCTATTATTGCAAAGACAAATTAATGGGAAACAAACTAAATTTTAGGTATAGTGCGCGCTATTAATATTGACTACGCCAATTGAAATAGTGCTCAATTCATTATAGTAATTGGCATTACTATTAGCTGTTATTTACTCAGCTACCAAGGATAAATTGTGACAACTAAAGGCAACCTTTTCATTCTATCTGCCCCTAGTGGCGCAGGTAAATCGAGTTTAATCTCCGCTTTACTTAAACAAACATCACCGAGACCCATGCAAGTTTCTGTTTCACACACAACGCGCGATCCCCGCCCCGGTGAAGTTGACGGTCAACACTATCACTTTGTTAGTCAAGAGCAGTTTAAGCGTGCCATTGCTGATAAACACTTTTACGAATATGCCGCCGTATTTGGTAACTTTTATGGCACCAGTGAAATAGCTATAGATCAACAGCTTGTACAAGGTATTGATGTTTTTCTTGATATTGACTGGCAAGGTGCACAGCAAGTTAGAATAAAAAAGCCAGACGTAACTACCATCTTTATTAGCCCGCCATCAAAACAAGCATTAGAAGAGCGCTTACGTGGCCGTGGCCAAGACAGTGAAGAGATTATTCAAACGCGCATGGCACAAGCACAGACAGAATGTTCGCATTATCAAGAGTTTGACTACATTATTATCAACGATAATTTTGAGCAAGCCTTAGCAGACTTGACCACCGTCGTAAAAAATCAGCGTTTAAAGCGCAGCCAACAAGCCAGCGAACATCAAGGCTTATTCGAAGAATTATTAGCGTAGAGCGCTTGCTTACTTACCCGTAGATCAAGTAAACTACGCGACTATTTTATAAATTTAATTGCTGGAGTGACCAAATGGCTCGCGTAACTGTTGAAGATGCCGTAGATAAAGTCGGTAACCGTTTTGATTTGGTGCTAATTGCATCTCGTCGTGCTCGTCAAATTGCTACGGGTGGAAAAGACCCCTTGGTTGACCCTGAAAATGACAAACCAACAGTAATAGCTTTGCGTGAAATCGAAGCCGGTCTTATTACCACTGCAGTAATGGACAAGTCTGATCGTCATGAGCAAGTACAACAAGATGATGAAGAATTAGATAAGATTGCTGCCATTGTCGGTGGCAACCAATAATTTTTACTTACGTTTAACGTTAGTGACGACATTAAAACGCGTAAATTACCTCACAGTAATTTACGCGTTTTTTATTATCTGTTCATTTTTTAGTAAATTAATGATAAAAATCCATGCTAGTGCGCTTAAACATTGGCATAGCGACAAAATAATCGTATTCTAAACTTATCACTGAAATCTGAGTCACTCTCATCATTAAGGAATTACTGAGTGTACCTTTTTGAACCACTAAAAGAACACGTATCAAGTTATCTGTCAAAAGTACAGATTGACCTATTAAAGCAGGCCTACATTGTTGCGCGTGAAGCACACGACGGCCAAATGCGCTCAAGTGGTGAACCTTATATAACCCACCCAGTGGCGGTTGCGCTTAACCTTGCGAAAATGCATTTAGATCACGAAACTTTAATGGCAGCCTTGCTGCATGATGTGATTGAAGATACCGCTACCACCAAAGACCAGTTAGCCGAATTATTTGGCCATACGGTGGCAGAGCTGGTTGAAGGTGTCAGTAAACTCGACAAGCTAAAATTTGATAATAAAGAAGAAATGCAAGCGGAAAACTTTCGCAAAATGGTCTTGGCCATGGTGCAAGATATTCGTGTTATTTTAATTAAGCTTGCCGATCGCACCCATAACATGCGGACCTTAGAGTCATTACGGCCTGATAAACGTCGACGAATAGCCCGCGAGACCTTAGATATCTATGCGCCAATAGCTAATCGTTTGGGTATTCATGACATCAAGAATGAACTGGAAACCTTAGGTTTTGAAGCCCTCTATCCGATGCGTTCACGGGCATTAAAGTCAGCGGTAAAACAAGCACGTGGCAACCGTAAAGAAATTGTCAACAATATCCAAGCAGAGTTGACCCGCCGCCTAGCGGAAAATGGCATTAAAGCCCAAGTTATTGGCCGAGAAAAACACCTTTATTCCATCTATAAAAAAATGCAAAATAAAGAATTAATGTTTAATGAAGTGATGGATATTTATGCCTTTAGAGTTATTGTGGGTGATAAAATCGATGACTGTTATCGCGCTTTAGGTGCAGCCCATAACCTATATAAACCGATTGAATCACGTTTTAAAGATTATGTTGCCATCCCAAAAACTAATGGTTATCAATCACTACATACTTCTTTAATTGGCCCTCATGGTATTCCGGTTGAAATTCAAATTCGTACCCACGATATGGACCAAATGGCAGACAAAGGTGTAGCGGCTCACTGGTTATATAAACAAGACGGCAAAGACACTGGCACAACAGCGCAAATGAAAGCACGTCGCTGGATGCAAAGTTTATTAGAATTACAACAAAGTGCGGGTAGCTCATTTGAGTTTATCGAAAATGTAAAATCAGATCTTTTTCCAGAAGAAATTTATGTTTTTACTCCCGACGGCCGTATTATTGAATTGCCTATGGGGGCAACAGCGGTCGATTTTGCTTATGCAGTGCATACCGACGTGGGTAACTCATGTGTGGGCGTAAAAGTGGAACGTAAGCCCTTTCCATTAAGCCATCCCTTAGATTCAGGCCAGACGATTGAAGTGGTCACCTCTTCGGCTGCCCGACCTAATGCGACTTGGCTTAACTTTGTTGTTACCGCAAAAGCCCGCTTGCAAATTCGCACTTACTTGCGCTCGCAAGAAAAAACCGAGTCACTTGCCTTAGGTAGGCGCTTACTTAGCCACGCGCTTGGGGCGACAAAACTTGCAGATATTGCCGCAGAAAAACTCAACCAAGTGGTTAAAGACACTGGCAATAAAACCACTGAAGATTTACTGATCAATATTGGCCTTGGCAATGCACTAAGTATAGGTATCGCTAAACGTTTAAAAGACGAATTTACTGACGAGTCAGATATACAACCCAAAACTAAGAATAAAATGCCCATTAAAGGCACCGAAGGCATGATGGTCAGTTATGGTAAGTGCTGTAGACCTATTCCCGGTGATTCTATTCTAGCTTATTTAAGTCCAGGTAAAGGCTTAATGGTTCACCAACATGGCTGTAGAAATAATAAAGGTCATGAACAAGGTAGCTTGTTCCCGGTCCGGTGGGATACTGATATCGACCGCGATTTTATTGCTAAATTACGTATCGAAATTCTCAATCATAAAGGTGCACTTGCCGCCTTAACCAATGTTGTTGCCCGTTCTGGCTCAAATGTACACACGCTCAATTCCGGTGAGAAAGAGTCTGGCTTGTACCTAATTGATATGGAAATCACGTGTCGGAACAGGGTTCATCTTGCCAAAATAATCCGAAAAATTAAAGTTATGGGCGACGTTCAACGTGTTGTCCGTAACAAATAGGAAAACTTAGGAAAATTATGAAAACAATTATTAATACAGAAAACGCTCCGAGTGCAATCGGTACTTATAGCCAAGCGGTAAAAGTTAATAACACCGTCTATCTGTCAGGTCAAATTCCTTTAGTACCCGCCACTATGGAAATAGTTTCTGAAGACTTTGCTGAACAAACACAACAAGTATTTAAAAATATTGTTGCAGTATGTGAAGCGGCAGGTGGCAATATCAATGACATGGTAAAAGTGAATATATTTTTACAAGATTTAGCCAACTTCGCAACAGTTAACGAAATTATGAGTCAATATTTTCAACAGCCCTATCCAGCAAGAGCTGCGGTACAAGTAGCACGGTTGCCAAAAGACGTCGCCATCGAAATTGACGGTATTATGGAATTACCCAATTACAGTTAACGCTAAGCAGTAACACTATCTAGCGGCAAGCAACACTGATAGAGGCTTGCCAATATTTTACTCAACCTTAGAACCAGTATATGACTCCGGATAGACTACAAAGAATTAACAGCATGTTAGATCAGCGCCAACCTGATTTAACCATATGTATGGAGGGCGTGCACAAAACTCATAACTTAGCCGCCGTAGTTCGCACCGCAGATGCTGTTGGTGTTAGTGATGTACACGCAGTATGGAAAAATGAAACCATGCGTATTTCTGGTGGCAGTGCCGCGGGGAGTCAAAACTGGATAGACGTGCATAATTACAATTGCACTGAAGACGCAATTATCGAGTTAAAAAAACAAGGTATGCAGGTCTTGGTAACAAATTTATCGGCTACCGCCGTAGACTTTCGCGAGATTGACTACACCAAGCCAACCGCTATTATTCTTGGACAAGAAAAGTTTGGCGCCTCGGCTAAAGCCCTTGAAATGGCTGATCAAGACATCGTTATTCCTATGGTGGGCATGGTGCAGTCATTAAATGTTTCTGTTGCTTGTTCTGTTGTCTTGTATGAAGCCCAACGCCAGCGTCAAGCGGCGGGTTTATATCAACAGCCCAGAATAAGCCAGCAACGCCGTCAACAGAAATTATTTGAAGGTGGCCATCCTATTTTTGCCAGCGCCTGCCAACGTAAAGGCTTGCCCTATCCTGCGATCGATGAGGCTGGGCAAATTGTTGCCTCTGAGCAATGGTGGCAACAAATGCAAATGACCCAAGATGCTTGGCAAAAAATAGACGACGCATAAACTTTAAACTAATGGCAAAGGAGCCTGCGGTGCCTCGAGCAACGGAAGCATTAACTAATTTAGCCCAAATCCCCGTCACCACCTTAAAAGGTGTCGGCCCTGGAATGGCCACTAAATTGGAAAAAATTGGTCTAGTGTCATTGCAAGACTTACTTTTTCATTTACCGCTACGTTATGAAGACCGCACACGTGTTAGTGCGGTGCGTGCGCTTATGCCTGGACTTTTCACCAATATTATTGGCGAAGTCACCCAAAATGAGATCATACAGGGCAAGCGCAGAATGATGCTAGTGACTATCAATGATGGCACTGGCAGTATCAATCTACGTTTTTTTCACTTTTCTGCTAGTCAAAAAAATAGCTTAGCTGTTGGGCTCAACATTCGCTGTTATGGTGAAGTTAATCGCGGCATGCGTGGCTTTGAAATGGTACACCCAGAATATAAAGCCCTAGATCAAGATCAAGCATTAACCGCTGCTGAAGAAACCCTGACACCGGTTTATTCAACCACCGACGGCTTAAGGCAAATCTCTTTACGCAACCTAACTGAGCAAGCGTTAATGCATTTGCAAAGCGGCAAAGTAGAAGAATTATTGCCGGTTGAAATTAGCCAGCAACAATACAGCTTAGCTGAGGCGCTAGCCTTAATTCACCGGCCACCACCAGAAACCTCAGTGGTATTAATGGAAGATGGCAAACACCCCGCACAACTGAGGTTGATTAAAGAAGAGTTATTAGCCCATAACCTCAGTATGTTGAAGTTACGCGCCGCCAATGATCACCACCCCGCCGTTGTTTTGGCTATAGATGCTCAACTAGAGCAAAGCTTTTTAGCGTCATTACCCTTTTCACCCACAGGCGCACAAGCCAAAGTCACCGCAGAAATACGCACCGACCTACTAAAACCTATGCCGATGATGCGCTTGGTACAAGGTGACGTCGGCTCAGGCAAAACACTGGTTGCCGCGTTAGCCGCATTAACTGCTATTGGCCAAGGCTTTCAAGTCGCCCTAATGGCACCAACAGAAATATTAGCGGAACAACATGCGATTAATTTTGAAAAATGGTTTGGGCCACTGAGTATTTCAGTCGGCTGGTTGGTGGGGAAAACCAAAGCTAAAGCAAGACGCCATGCTTTAGAGCAGATAGAAAATGGCAATATGCAAATGGTTATTGGCACCCATGCCTTGTTTCAAGAGCAAGTTATATTTAACAAACTCGCACTGGTTATCATTGATGAACAACATAAATTTGGTGTCCATCAGCGTTTATCGTTACGTGAAAAAGGCGCATGGCAAGGTAATTACCCACACCAGTTGATCATGACTGCAACCCCTATTCCACGTACTTTAGCGATGACTGCTTATGCCGATTTAGACACTTCAGTCATTGACGAATTACCGCCAGGACGCACCCCTATCACTACAGTAGCCTTGCCGGATAGTCGCCGAGATGATGTGGTTGAACGCATTCGTCAAGGTTGTACCAAGGATAACCGCCAAGCCTATTGGGTATGTACCTTAATTGAAGAGTCCGAGGTCTTGCAATGCCAAGCCGCAGAAGATAGCGCGGTGTATTTACAAGCACAATTATCCACCCTAAAAATTGGTTTAGTGCATGGCCGAATGAAGGCGGATGAAAAGCAAGCCGTGATGGAGCGCTTTAAACTTGGCGAACTTGACGTGTTAGTTGCGACAACCGTTATTGAGGTGGGTGTGGATGTGCCTAATGCTAGTTTAATGGTGATTGAAAACCCTGAACGTTTAGGACTAGCACAACTACATCAATTACGCGGCCGTGTTGGTCGTGGCTTAGTGGCGTCTCACTGTGTATTAATGTACAAAGCACCCTTGACTAAAACCGCAACCAAACGTTTAAAAGTACTTAGGGAAAGCAATGATGGCTTTGTTATCGCACAAAAAGATCTCGAAATTCGCGGGCCTGGTGAATTGCTTGGCACCAAACAAACCGGTCTAGCTGATCTAAAAATTGCTGACCTGCAGCGAGATGCCCACTTAATACCAGAAGTCCAACAAGATGCTCACCTGATATGGCAAAAATACCCCGAGCAGGCAAAC
Organism: Colwellia sp. C1TZA3; assembly: GCF_007954265.1. Classification (GTDB taxonomy): domain Bacteria; phylum Pseudomonadota; class Gammaproteobacteria; order Enterobacterales; family Alteromonadaceae; genus Cognaticolwellia. The sequence continues at coordinate 172,663 of NZ_VOLS01000001.1, forward strand.
GCCCTAATTAATCGCTGGTTAGCCAACCGTGAAAAGTACTCTAATGCTTAATGCCAAGGGCTTAAACAAATGAAGCCATTTATCTATGACCTTTAAACGACAAAAATAGCGATGAAAATCAATTACCAAAAAGCTTTTTTTATCCCAAACTTATGTTGTACCAAGTTGATTAATAACCACTACCATGATCTCAAGTGTTAATTAATCTAAAAAAATGCGGTAAACTAAGCTTAATTATAGTTAACAGCGAAATCATGATGTCTTCACACGATCAAAATCATCCGATTAATAATGACAATAGTGACGAAAACACGACCCACTTTGGTTTTCAAACGGTCGAAAAAAATGAAAAAGAATCGAAAGTGGCCAGCGTGTTTCATTCTGTTGCTCAGCAATATGATGTGATGAATGATTTAATGTCATTCGGTATCCATCGCTTATGGAAGCGTTTTACTATCGATGCCAGTGGCGTACGCCCGGGTAATAAAGTATTAGATTTAGCTGGTGGCACAGGCGATTTAACAGCAAAATTCTCTCAACTTGTTGGCCGTGAAGGTAAAGTAATATTAGCAGACATCAATAGCTCGATGCTCAATGTTGGGCGTGATAAATTGCGCGACCGTGGCTTAGTGCAAAATATTGAATACGTGCAAGCCAACGCGCAATATTTACCGTTTGAAGATAATACCTTTGATATTATCACCATTGCTTTTGGTTTACGCAATGTTACCGATAAAGACATGGCATTACGCTCTATGTATCGTGTGCTCAAGCCTGGCGGCCGTTTATTGGTGTTAGAGTTTTCAAAACCAGAACATGAAATAGTCAATAAAGCCTACGATTTCTATTCTTTTAACATCTTACCTAAAATAGGTGAGTTAGTGGCAAAAGACGGTGATAGCTACCAGTATTTAGCAGAGTCTATTCGTATGCACCCTGATCAAGAAACCCTGAAAACCATGATGGATGCTGCTGGCTTTGAACAAACCAGTTTCAAAAATTTAACTGGTGGGGTTGTAGCCTTGCATAAAGGTTATAAGTTTTAACCTTATGCCTCAAACTATTAGTCAGCAACTTATGTTTGCTCAAACCCTAAGTGCAGTGCTTGAAACCGTTATCAATCAGTTTCTGGGTTATAATTTGCACGGTATTCGGGCCTTAAAGCCGTTATCTGAGAAAACACTCACCATTAAACTTGCCGAATTACCATTTCCTTTAAGCTTTACCGTTAGTGATGAAAAAATTCATGTTAGCAGTAATGATGAACATAACGATTGCTGTTTAATCACCAGTATTAGCAGCTTAATTGAATTAAAAAAAGAACAACAACTTACTGATTTAATTAAGAAAGACAAGCTCGATATTCAAGGTGATTTAAAAGTAGCGCAGCGCTTTGCCGACATTGCGCAAACACTTGATATTGATTGGCAAAGTGAGTTAGCCAAACGTATTGGTGATATTCCTGCCTACAAATTAGGCCAACTGGGTCGTAAGCTACTAAATAAATTAAATTTTGCTAGGACAAAAATTCAAGTAGATGCCAGCGAATGGCTAATAGATCAGAAGCGCCTAATAATAACAGCCGCTGAAATGTCTTATTTTAATCATGATGTTGAAGATGTTGCACAACAAGTTAGTGCTTTAAGCCAACGACTTGATAAATTAACTAAACACATAAGCAAATTATCATAAGGGTCTGTGGTGAGCAGTAAACGTTTATACAAAATAGTAAAAACCTTTCTTCAGTTTGGGCTTGATGAACTTCTACCTGAAAAATATCTGCCGTGGTATCTAAGAATATTACGCAGCTCATTATTTTGGCTACGAAACAAACACCCAGACATAAGTAAGGCGCAGCGCTTTCGAATGGCGATAGAATCATTGGGTCCGGTATTTGTTAAATTTGGCCAAATGCTCTCAACCCGCCGAGATTTATTGCCTGACGACTTCGCCAATGAATTAACCTTATTGCAAGATAAGGTTGCTGCCTTTGCTGGCGAAGACGCCGAAAAAATTATTATCGCGGCCATCGGCGCAGAAGCTTTTGCACAACAATTTAAAGATTTTGATCTCAGCCCTTTAGCATCAGCGTCGATTGCTCAAGTACATACCGCTACCTTGTTACAGCAAGATGGTGAACAAGAAGTAGTGTTAAAGGTATTGCGGCCGAACATTACAGAAACCATCATAGCTGACCTGAACGTGATGTCACTCTTTGCCAAAATTGTCGCTCGTTGGTTACCCGATGGCAAACGTTTACGTCCTCTAGAAGTTGTCGCTGAATATAAAAAAACCATGTTAGAAGAATTAGATTTAAACCGTGAAGCCGCTAATGCTATGCAGTTAAAACGCAATTTTAGCCAAGGGCGAGATAGCGATCAGGTGCTTTATGTGCCAGAAATCTACAGCGAATACTGTTCGAAAAACGTCATGGTAATGGAGCGCATATACGGTATAGGTGTAGGTGACATTGAGGCCTTACTGGCAAAAAATGTTAATATGAAACTACTCGCTGAACGTGGTGTTGAAGTATTTTTCAGCCAAGTATTTCGAGATAGCTTTTTTCATGCTGACATGCACCCAGGTAACGTATTTGTTGATGCAACAAACCCTAACGACCCCACTTGGATTGCCATTGATTACGGTATTGTTGGCACCTTAAATCGCGAAGATAAACGTTATTTAGCGGAAAACTTTGTTGCTTTTTTTAACCGTGACTACCGCAAAGTGGCACAATTACATGTTGATTCAGGCTGGGTGCCCAGTGACACTAGCGTTGATGAATTTGAGTTTGCCATACGGACAGTATGTGAGCCCATCTTCAATAAACCTTTGTCTGAAATTTCTTTTGGTCAGGTATTAGTCAATCTTTTTAATACCGCACGTCGCTTTAATATGGAATTACAACCCCAGCTAGTATTACTGCAAAAAACCCTACTTTATATTGAAGGCTTAGGCAGACAGCTTTATCCCGCTTTAGATCTTTGGCAAACAGCCAAGCCATTTTTAGAAAAATGGGTTAAAGAACAAATGGGTATTAAAGCGGTTGTTAAGAAAGTAAAAGACAACTTACCCTTTTGGAATGAAAAGCTGCCGGAAATACCTGACTTAGTCTACGATTACTTAAAAACTAATCGAGCAGCGCAGCGTCAGCAATTAATTACCCTGCAACAGATACAGTTGCAGCAGCAAAAACACAGCAAGCACATAACAAAATTGGCCATTATAGCCACAGTTATTATTTGCTTGACCATTAGCTTTACTTAATAAGCTTTAAAACTTACAACATACAGCGCCAGAACCCAGTACTTTATGTTAAATATTAAGTAATAAAAACCAAATGAATTCAACAGGAAAACACATGACTAACAACGAAGTTTTACATCACATTCGTTATATATTTACCCTAAGCAACGAAAAAATAGCGGCTATTTTTCAATTGGCACAATGCCGACAAACTGATGAAGAAATTAGCAATTTTTTCCGTAAAAACGGTGAACAATCATTTGCTCGTATCGCTGATAACATTTTAGCGAGTTTTCTTGATGGCTTAATCATCGAATGTCGAGGAGCAAAAGAGGGTGCGCAAGCGCAGTTGAATCAGCCGATAAATAACAATATTGTCTTTAATAAAGTAAAAATCGCTTTGGCGTTAAAGGCTGAAGATATTATTACCTTGCTCAATTCTGCTGAGTTAACCTTAAGTAAACATGAGCTGAGTGCTTTTTTCCGTAAACCCGAACATAAACACTTCCGTGCCTGTAACGATGACACATTATTGAAATTTTTTAACGGTTTACATTTAGAAAATCGCCAAGCCATTGTAGAAATAAAAGAGTAATACCAAGCTCAATAACGATAGCTAGGGTATAGATAACTCTCTATACCCTAGCTATCGTTCTCTGCAACTTCTGCCTCTACAACCACCCGATTTCGGCCACTATCTTTTGCTAGATATAGCGCAGCGTCTGCACGGCAAATCCAAGCTTCTGCCGTTTCACCTGCTCGGTATTGTGCGACACCAATAGAGACAGTAACTGAAATATCATTAGGGAAAATAGTGCCTGCAATTAAAACACATAGCTTTTCAGCAACTCGTTTTGCCTCAGCTAGATTAACTGTTAACGGTAAAAGAATAAATTCTTCGCCACCATAGCGATATAAATCATCCAGTGACCTGCTGTGTTTTTGAATCAATGCCACCAACTCGACCAACACAGTATCGCCGTTTGCGTGGCCATAGCTATCATTAATTTTTTTAAAGTAATCGACATCTAATAATAATAACGACACTTTTGAGGGGACTCTCTTTTGATCAACTAAAATTTTTGCAAGCTTAATGTCTAGAGCACGGCGGTTACCCGACAAAGTTAAGGGATCAATGCTGGCTAACAAAACTAACTTACTGTTGGTTTTACTGTAGTTGTCAAAAATCACATAAGAAAATACAGCAGTTAAAAATAGACTGAAATTGATGGTTAAAAACTCTAAGAGACTAATCGTGGGCCATAAAGTGCTAGCAATTACCGCAATAGCAACAAAACAGATGAGACCTGCAGGTCGCGCGGGTATCATATAAAAAAAGGCAATTATTGAAGGGTACAACCAAAATAAATGTGATTGACCACGAATAGCGACAGTGGTCACGATAGTGACCGCCAAAAAGCTGCATAATAAAAGCTTTGCCGTGTTAACTTTTCTGGAAATATAAACAAAAACAAAAAAAGCAGCTGTTACAATCACAATAGTGGCATCAATAATCGCCATCACAAGATCACCATCAAGCCAGCGTAAATAAACAAATGGTGAGATAATAATAACTGTAAACGCACTGAATATCAGTAGCATTTTTTCTAATACTGAACGCTCCATCATTTTATTTCCTGCTGTAAGTATTATTTTATTGAAAATATGAACTTAACCATCGATTTTTAAAACAAGAAAGTCATTTAAATAATTCCAATCAATGTAACTAAATGTAACTAGGTTAGTTTTAGTGTATATTATTTTTTATCTTTTAGCATCTCACGTAAACCCGCCACACCCATTTTTGCTGTCGCTTGCTTTTTTTCGATACTTTGCTTAGTTTGCGTCAATTCCCAGCTTAGATCATCTTGCGGTAACTCATGTAAAAACCGACTGGCTTCTGTGCGAGAAACTTCGCCATACTGTCGCCGTTCGCGCGCATAAGTAAATATTAACTCTCGCTTGGCCCGAGTAATACCCACATAGGCTAAACGGCGCTCTTCTTCGACATTACCCTCATCCATACTGGTTTGATGCGGCAATAAACCTTCTTCCATACCAATGAGAAAAACATAAGGAAATTCTAGCCCTTTTGAGCCATGCAAAGTCATCAGCTGAACTTGGTCAGTGTCTTCTTCATCCTCATTACGCTCCATCATGTCACGTAAAGTTAAGCGTGTAACGACTTGCGCTAAAGTCATTGGCTCTTCATCTTCTACACCTTCGAGCATTTGTGTTACCCAGCTAAACAACTGAGTAACATTTTTCATCCGCATTTCAGCAGCTTTTGCACTTGGTGAACTATCGTATAACCAATCTTCATAGTTAATTTCACGTACCATTGAGCGCAATACCACCGAGGTATCGCCACGCTCGGCCTGATCGGCTGTTGCCACTAACCAATGGGTAAATTTTTGCACACTGATCAGACCGCGACCACCTAAATGTTGCTCTAAGCCTAATTCGAAACTGGCTGCAAACATGCTAATTTGACGCATATTGGCGTAGCTACCCAGTTTTTCTAAAGTTGTTGGGCCAATTTCTCGGCGCGGGACATTTACAATCCGTAAAAAGGCGTTATCATCATCCGGATTTACTAACACCCTTAAAAACGCCATCATGTCTTTGATTTCAGCGCGGGAGAAAAACGAAGTACCACCATTGATTTTATAAGGTATACGGTTGGTTATCAGCGCTTTTTCAAGTAAGCGCGACTGATGATTGCCACGATACAAAATCGCATAATCTTTATATTTACTCTTATTTAAAAAGCGGTGGCCGATTAGTTCACCCACCACTCGCTCAACCTCATGGTCTTCATTTTTAGTTTGTAGCACCCGTAACTCAACGCCGTAATTGAGCTCACTAAATAGCGCTTTATCATAAACATGAGGATTATTAGCAATCAGCGTATTGGCACATTTTAAAATACGGCCACTAGAGCGATAGTTTTGCTCAAGTTTAATCAGCTTAAGATTAGGGTAGTCTTCACCTAATAGCACTAAGTTTTGCGGTTTAGCCCCGCGCCATGAGTATATTGATTGGTCATCGTCACCCACTACGGTCAATAAGCCTTGCTGACCGGTGATTTGCTTGATTAATTCATATTGACTGGCATTAGTATCTTGGTATTCGTCTACCAACATATATTGAATTTTTTGCTGCCAACGCGTCCGTACTTCTGGGTAATTACGCATTAATAATGTTGGCACTAAGATCAAGTCATCAAAGTCTAGCGCGTTATAGGCTTTCATATGCTTTTGATACAGCGCATAAAATTCGGCAAAAAGTTGAGCATCAGCATCGCTAGCTTGTTTCATCGCGGCGTCTGGCAGTAACAAATCATTTTTCCAATTGGAAATCATCATCTGCAATTTATTGATTAAATCTTTATCGCCATCAAGTTGCTCTTGGGTAAGCTCTTTTAATAATGCCAAGCTGTCTTGGTCATCAAATAAGGTAAAGCCTGGCTTATAGCCTAAGGTTTTTAATTCTCGACGAATAATGTCTAAGCCCAAGGAGTGGAAGGTCGATACTGTTAAGCCACGGGTCAGTGACTTATCCATCATTTTAACCACCCGCTCTTTCATTTCACGTGCCGCTTTATTGGTAAAGGTTACCGCGGCAATATGCTTGGCTTTATAACCACAGTTTTGAATTAAGTACGCAATTTTCTGACAAATAACCCCAGTTTTACCACTGCCAGCCCCCGCTAGTACTAAGCATGGACCTTCAACATATTTTTTTGCTTCATTTTGACCTGGGTTTAGTTTCATTGCTGCGCTTTGACTCAATTGGTGGATAAGATAGTCGGCTGTCGATTTTACCTGTTTTTATCGCAAGACAACATCAACTTTCTGTCTAGTTAGCTAATTTTTTAGCGGCTTTAATGAAGATATTATGATCAAAAGCGCTTACAATAAGTACATTGTTTACCAAAAAAGAACTTTCTAATGATTAGCGCTAAAAAAATAGAAGAACTCGCCAAACAAGTCACTGATTCAATGCCTGCCGGCTTAAAAGATTTTGCCCATGACATGGAAGATAGAACTAAAGTTGTCTTGCAGCGTAAACTGTCACAGCTTGACGTAGTAACCCGTGAAGAATTTGATGTGCAAACCCAAGTGTTAATTAAAACCCGCGCTAAATTGACCGATCTTGAAGCGAAAGTTGCAGAATTAGAAGTAAAACTAGCAGCACAATAGCACTGTTTGTAAGGCCTTAAAGCAATTAAAGGCCTTACAAAGCAGCGTATTTATTACAGACGCATGGTTTGTAGCTTTTTATAAGATAAACAGCGCCATAGCCACTCTAATGGCCCAAAAGCGTAGTGATTTAACCACCAGCGTGAAAACCCTAGTTGCAAGGCAATAATGGCGAAAACAATTAACATTTGTGGTGCCCGAGATATTGCACCAAAATAGCCACCCGCGTAACCATAAAATATACTGCTTAAAATCACTGAATGCATAATGTAATTGGTTAATGCCATTCTACCCATGGGGATGAATACGGCTAAAGGCTTGTGCCATTTATTATGAGTTAATAAAGCCATGATCAAGCCAAAATAGCCAACCGTCATGACAAACTGGCCAATAAGAAATAATGTTTCACCCACCACTTGTAATAACATCACTTGCTTCGCAACCGGGTGTTGGGCGACTAACAAACCTCCCACTTCCAATACTGTTCCTAGCCCAATACCTACATAGGCCATGACTTTAAAAGCTCCAGCGTGCTCTTGATAGTGCTTCATTATCGAACTAGACACTAACCAATAGCCTAAAATAAATATCGGCAGTAGCATAGTAAAAGCAAAGGGGATGGTAAACGTCAGCATAAATAAGGCAAAATCAAAACGAAACTCTGTGGCCTGCCAATAGCTACCTTCTGTAAAGACAGTAATTTCTTCAGCCTCGTCGGTTTGCATTTCTGCTTGCTGAGCAACTATTGCTTGCGCCTGCAATTCTATTGATGCTTGAGCAGAAAATTCGAGATCTTCTTCAACGGCGTCAGCGCTATCAATTGTCGGTTTTACTGGCCTTGAGATTGAGGTTGGATCTGAAGGCAAGCTTGATTGCTGTGTATTAACATCCACCGTCAGCTCACTCACTCTCTGCTGCTCGACAGCGTTAATATCAGGTATTGTTGATTCTACTGCTATTAATTTTTTTGCTGTCGTCGCTGTTAGCGCGTCACTGTCTTGTTGATCTAATGCTGCCTGCGCTAAATGTATTGCCTTAACCCGTTCAGTAACGTTTATTTGCTCCTGCCACTGGGCGGTTAAGGCTTGAGTATCATGACTTAACCCAAAACCAATACCGGTTAACACAGAAATAAAAATAGGGACCAACAACCACACCACCGCAAGTTTGAAAAATGATTTCGGATTATCATATTGCTGAAATTGTGGTTTTTTGAGTAAGGTCACCCAACCCAGCAATAACAAGCCGGCAAAGCCATAATCATGAAGAATATCACCGCCCCATAAAAACACCATATGCAGAAAACCAAAGACCATTAAAACCAGCATACGACGTGAAAACCAAGCACCAAAGGGGCGATCTGCCGCTTTCGCCCTAATCAGTATCACCGCAAAGCCCATGCCGAATAACAAAGCAAATAACTTATAAAACTTACCTTCGACAAAACAACGAATTAGCCAGCCTATCGCATGGTCTAGACCGGTTAAGCTGGTGTCTTGGCTACCTAAACTGCTCATGGCGCGGTTAAACCACTCAATGTTCATTAAGAGAATACCAACCAGTGCCAAACCCCTAAGAATATCCATTGCGTCAATACGTTCGCTGATGGCAATCGGTACTAAGTTTGCAATTATTGGGCTGGGAGAGGTACTTGGCTCTGGCACATTGGCTTGAATGTCTGACATAAAATTTCCTTTTTTATATGTTATACCAATCCCATTAAGTTATTACTCACTTGTACTAGTTAAAATAGCTCAAGGCTGTGTTGCTCTCAATCCCAATAGCCAGCTATTGCTCAATCGAGCGCCTTACCTTGAATTATTTTTCCTGCGCACAACAAGATCACAAACTTAATGGAACTGGTATTATACCAATTTGATTAATTAAGTGATCACTTGTACTGGTTAAAATAGCTCAAGGCTGTGTTGCTCTCACTCCCAATAGCCAGCTATTGCTCAATCAAGCGCCTTACCTTGAATTATTTTTCCTGCGCACAACAAGATCACAAACTTAATGGAACTGGTATTATTCACCTTATAAATTTTATGACGCCGTAGTTTTTTACTCTAACCATTAATTATCTGCTCATTTAAGAGTCTAGCTAATATACGACATTACAAAAAAAAGCAGCTTTACGCTGCTTTTTTACAAAAATCACACTAAGGAAAAATCAGGTGAGAAAGGCTTGATAAGCCTGGTTGTCAGTTTCTTCTTGCCACTCATAATCTAGCGTTTTTAAATGAGCAAAAAAATCAGTTTCCTGTGTTTTTTGTACTTCAAAGCCTGCTAATACCTGGCCAAAAGCTGCACCATGATTACGATAATGGAACAAGGTAATGTTGTAATGCTCACCCAAAGTATCTAGAAATTTCTCTAACGCGCCAGGGTATTCAGGAAATTGAAAGCGAAAAATACGCTCTTGCGCTGACAATTCATTTTTACCGCCAATCATGTATCTCACGTGCAGCTTAGCCAATTCATTTTCCGTAAAATCAGCTAACTCATAACCTTGTTGCTGCAAGCTTTGGCTTAGATTTTCTCGGTCAGTCGCTTCACCACTTAGGCGCACACCAACAAAAATATTGGCACGTTGTGTTGGGCTTGCCACCTCAGCGTTATCGGCATAACGGTAATTAAACTCAGTGATCACCCGTCCTGAAAGTGCCTTACAAAAGTTTCTAAAGCTACCTTTTTCTTCCGGAATTTTGACCGCAAACACAGCTTCTTTTTGCTCACTCAATTCACAACGTTCTGAAATATATCGCAAGGTATGAAAGTTCATATTAGCGCCAGAAAGAATAGCGACTAAAGACTCATCACCTTGACTAGTACGACAATATTTTTGTAATCCTGCTAAGGATAATGCGCCAGCAGGCTCTGCGATCATCCGCGTTTGCTCAAAAATATCTTTTATCGACGCGCAAATTTCATCTGTAGTAACTGTTATCACGTCGTCACAGTAATGCTTAATTAAATCAAAGGTATGCTCACCAATGCGCTTAACAGCCACACCATCAGCAAATAAGCCAACTTGCGCCAAATCAACCGGTTTACCGGCGGCAAATGCTGCTTTTAAACAGGCAGAATCTTCAGCTTCAACACCAATAACTTTAATATGGGGTTGTAATTGTTTTAGGTAAACCGACATGCCCGCCAACAAACCACCACCACCAACGGGAATAAAAACCGCATCCATGTGAGGGTGTTGTTGTAATAACTCTTTTGCCACCGTGCCTTGGCCAGCAATAATATCAACATCATCAAACGGCGGCACCACAGTTTTATTTTCAGCCAATGCATAAGCTCTGGCAGCTTGTTGCGCTTCGTTAAAGTTCTTACCTACTAAACGCACCTCAGCGCCAAAACGCCGAACATTATCTACCTTAATGTCAGGTGTAGTAATCGGCATAACAATGGTCGCTTTAACACCCATTTTATCAGCCGCTAATGCTAAGCCTTGTGCGTGATTACCTGCCGATGCAGCAATAACACCGTTTAAGCATTGCTGCTTAGACAAGTTAACTAATTTATTATAGGCACCACGTAACTTAAATGAATGTACCGGTTGTTGATCTTCTCGTTTAAGTGAAATTTGATTGCCTAAACGTGCTGACAACTTAGTGAATGGCGTTAACGGTGATTCAATTGCCACATCATAAACTGGCGCAAGCAATATTTTGCGTAAATAGTCTAAGCCTTGGCCTTGTATAGCCTGTGCTTCAACTAAGGCTACTTGTTCAGCATCAGTCATTGATTTTCACCATTGAAGTTACTATCTAATAATTCACGATTGCGCACAGCCCCTTTGTCGGCACTGGTTGCTAGCATAGCGTAGTTTTTCAGCGCATAACTGATCGGGCGTATACGATTAATAGGTTTCCAAGCATTTTTACCTTTAGCGTTCATAGCATTGCGACGTTGGCTTAATTCTTCTGCGCTGACCTTTAATTCAATAACGCGATTAGGAATATCAATATGAATAATGTCGCCTTGCTCTACTAAGGCAATAGTACCGCCACTGCCTGCTTCAGGAGAAACATGACCAATAGATAAACCAGAAGTCCCTCCTGAGAAACGACCATCAGTTAATAACGCACAAGCTTTACCTAAGCCCATCGATTTTAAATAGGTTGTTGGGTAGAGCATTTCTTGCATGCCTGGCCCACCTTTTGGCCCTTCATAACGAATAACGACTACTTCTCCAGCCACGACTTGTTTAGCTAAAATACCAGCGACTGCGGCGTCTTGGCTTTCAAATACATGAGCCGGTCCGGTAAAGACTAAGTTTTCATCCGATACCCCTGCCGTTTTAACAATACAGCCATCAGGGGCAATGTTACCGCCTAACACCGCTAAACCACCTTCTAAGGAGTAGGCATTAGCGAGTGAACGAATACAGCCGTTAGCACGGTCGTCATCTAAGGTATCCCAACGACAACTTTGGCTAAAGGCTTTAGTGGTGCGAATGCCAGCAGGGCCGGCACGAAAGAATTCTTTTACTTTTTCGTTCTTGGTTAAAGTAATGTCGTACTCTGCTATCATTTCGTCAAGCGTTAAACCTAAAACGTTTTTAATATTGGTGGTTAATAAATTAGCCCGTGCTAACTCACCTAAAATAGACACCACACCACCGGCGCGATGTACATCTTCCATATGATACTTGGGTGTAGAAGGGGCCACTTTACATAACTGCGGCACGATACGAGATAAACGGTCGATGTCTTTCATGGTAAAATCAACATCAGCTTCTTGCGCTGCGGCGATTAAATGCAATACAGTATTAGTCGAGCCGCCCATAGCAATATCTAAACAGGTGGCATTTTCATAAGCCGCTTTATTGGCGATATTGCGGGGTAATGCTGACTCGTCATTTTCTTGATAATAACGCTTACTTAACTTAACAATCTCTTTACCGGCGTTGACAAATAATTGCTCACGATCAGCATGAGTTGCTAGCATTGAACCATTACCTGGTTGTGCTAGCCCTAACGCTTCTGCCAAGCAGTTCATTGAGTTTGCGGTGAACATACCTGAACAAGAACCACAGGTAGGACAGGCTGAACGCTCTACTTGGTCACTTTGCGCGTCAGATACTGATGGATCAGCGCCTTGAATCATGGCATCAACTAAATCCAGTTTGATAATTTGATCAGAAAGCTTAGTTTTACCCGCTTCCATCGGGCCACCAGAAACAAAAATGACTGGAATATTTAAGCGCATTGCCGCCATTAACATCCCTGGGGTAATTTTGTCACAGTTTGAAATACAGACCATGGCATCAGCACAATGCGCGTTTACCATGTATTCCACTGAATCGGCAATTAAATCACGTGAAGGCAAGCTATAAAGCATGCCGCTATGACCCATGGCGATACCATCATCAACCGCGATGGTATTAAACTCTTTTGCTACTCCGCCAGCACCTTCAATCGAACGGGCAACCAATTGGCCCATATCTTTCAAATGCACATGACCAGGCACAAATTGCGTAAAGGAATTAACGACAGCAATAATAGGTTTACCGAAATCACCATCTGTCATACCCGTTGCGCGCCAGAGCGCACGAGCTCCAGCCATATTACGGCCTTGAGTAGAAGTGGCTGATCTTAATTTTGGCATGACCTTAGTTCCTATATATATGTGGCTATTAATAAGCGCAATAAATGTTAAAAATTATGTTAAAAATTCACTCGACAATGGGCTTTTAAAATAACTATTATTTTTTGGATTTGTTCAGCGTTTATCAACCAGCGAACACGGCTCACTTGAGCGACTAGCATTGGGTTAATATGGGCCTATCGCCAAACTAATTAAAGCCCCCAACGTTGATGGTATGGGGGCGAACTCAGCTAGTACTAAATACAGATTTAATTGCTTTACTTAGCTTGAGAATTAAACCTTATTCTACGTTATCTAACCAACCTTCAGGCACTTCGGTACTACCGTCAAAAATACCAAAAAATGCGGCTTGAAGCGCTTTAGTCATAGGACCACGGGCACCATTACCTACCGGCAAACCATCGACTGACTTCACGGGTACCACTTCAGTTGCGGTGCCACACATAAAGAATTCATCGGCGAGATATAAAGATTCACGAGAAATTGATTCTTCACGCACTTCGTAGCCTAACTGCTTGGCAAGGAAAAATACGGTGTCACGCGTTAAACCTTGTAGAATTGAAGCGGTACCTGGTGGGGTATAAATAACGCCTTTGCGAATTAAAAATAAATTTTGACCTGCGCCTTCACTGACCATGTTGTTCACATCTAAAGCCACACCTTCGGCATAGCCATGGCGAGCAGCTTCAGTAGAAATTAACTGTGAAGACAAATAGTTACCACCGGCTTTTGCTGCGGTTGGCATAGTATTAGGCGCAAGTCTGTTCCAACTTGATACCCCCACTTCAACCCCATTTTCAATAGCATCAGCACCTAAGTAAGCTTCCCAGCTAAAGGCGGCAATCATCACATCGGCGACGGCGTCAATCGGTGGGCGAAGACCCATGCCAATATCACCTAAAAAGGCTAAGGGCCGTAAATAGGCAGATTTTAAATTGTTTTTTACCACAGCATCTTTACACGCTTGAATGATTTCTGCTTTCGTGAAAGGGATGTTCATGCGATAAATTTTCGCTGAATCAAATAGGCGGTCGATATGTTCTTCTAAACGAAAAATACAAGTGCCTTTGTGGGTATCATAAGCACGAATACCTTCAAATACTGATGAACCGTAATGTAGAGCATGACTCATGACATGCACCGTAGCATTTTGCCACGGCATGAGTTCTCCATTAAACCAAATTAGTTCTGCGTTAACTTTTGCCATTTTTTTTCCTAAATTTTATGCGTATCAATCAGCTAACTTTAAAAAATAGCTTAACTAATTAACCTATATTGGTGGTTGTCATTGGTTTTAATCTAACATTGTGCTCTGCACTGCTAGGATGCGCTATTGTCTACCTTGACTTCTTTGATGTCGATCAGTTTATTAATTTGATCAACCAAAAGTTCGATAGGACGTTCACTTCTGACCAATAATTCAATGGTGCCTATGTTGGTGCCCGTGTTAACTTTTGCATTCATGCCACTGATTAAAAAACCGCGATAGCGGGTCACTTGTAAGATTCGTTCAAGTACTACTTGCTTATCATCCGCTGTTATCATTAATTGATAGTTATTCATTAGCTGCTCTCCATCATTTTATCGTTAGCGGTATTCGGTGGTACAAGCGGCCAAACATTTTCTTGTGCATCAATTTTAACTTGCAGTAAATAAGGCCCATCGTGTTCAAGCATCTCTTCAATAGCGGCGCTTACTTGTGACTTTTTGGTGATCATTTTTGCTTTAATATCAAAGGCATTGGCTAGCATAATAAAGTCAGGGTTATCCGCTAAATCAGTTTCACTTAATCGGCCATTGAAAAATAGGTCTTGCCATTGGCGCACCATACCTAACTTGGCATTATCAATAAGTACGATTTTAACTGGCAATTGAAAGCGCTTAATCGTTGACAACTCTTGCACATTCATCATAAAAGAACCATCGCCTGAAACGGCAATAATACAGTCGGTTGGTCGACTCACTTGTGCACCCACTGCTGCAGGTATACCAAAGCCCATGGTACCCATACCGGCGCTGGTTAAAAAGTTACTTGGATCGTCAAATACCATATGTTGTGCTGCCCACATTTGATGTTGACCAACATCGGTTGTTACGCAGCTATTTTTTGGCATCTTGTTACTAATTTCATTTAACACGGCAGGCGCAAAAATTGACTCTCCTGGGTGATTATAATCCCAAGCAAAGTTGTTATCCATCTCCTGACAAACCGCTTGCCAAGGTGTAATAGCTAACGGAATGGCTAGTGCAGGTAAGTTAACCTTTAAATCACCTAATATTGACGCATCGGCAATTCTGCGTTTATTAATTTCTGCGGTATCAATATCAAAGTGAATCACTTTCGCATGCGGCGCAAATTCATTTAACT
The DNA here is from genome assembly GCF_007954265.1 of Colwellia sp. C1TZA3. Lineage (GTDB taxonomy): Bacteria > Pseudomonadota > Gammaproteobacteria > Enterobacterales > Alteromonadaceae > Cognaticolwellia. Next base: position 188,101 of record NZ_VOLS01000001.1, read on the forward strand.
TACCGGTAACGCGATCATCAAAACGCGCCCCTACTGCAATCAATAAATCACATTCTTGTACCGCTATATTCGCTGCCTTAGTACCATGCATACCCAACATGCCAAGGTAATTTTCATCTTCAGGGTCAATAGCGCCTAAGCCTTTCAGCGTAGAAACGCTCGGCAAACCTGTTATTTTGGCAAAGTCTCGTAACTCATCGATGGCGTTGGCCATACCAACACCGCCGCCAACATAAAGAATAGGTTGCTTAGCTTGGTTTAATAAAGCGATAGCACTACCAACGTTCGCCGGTGGTAATTTCACTTTGTTTTTCAAGTTAACTAACTCATCTAAATAGCGATTAACTTCTGTAATTTGAATGTCTTTAGGAATATCAACTAATACAGGTCCTTGTCTGCCTTCTAACGCAATAGCAAAGGCTTGGTGTAGGACCTTTTCTAAATCATTAATATCGGTAACTTGAAAAGAATGCTTAGTACAGGCAAGTGATAAACCGAAAATATCAATTTCCTGAAAGGCATCAGAGCCCATAGCCGCGGTAGCTACCTGCCCAGTAATGGCAACCACAGGAATTGAATCTGCTAGGGCATCAGCCAGGCCGGTGATCAAGTTAGTCGCGCCCGGGCCCGATGTGGCAAAGCAAACACCAATTCTACCCGATGCTCTGGCATAACCTACGGCAGAAAATGCAGCGCCTTGCTCATGTCGACACAAAAAGTGTTCTACTTTACTATCATACAGCGCATCGTAGATTGGCATTATTGCGCCACCAGGGTAGCCAAAAACATGCTCAACGCCATGCTGCTCTAGCACGTTAAATAATAAGCCTGCGCCGGTTAATTTCTTTTCAGTTGTCATGTGTTAGTTCTACTATGCGATCACATTTTATTCACTGGTTATATATTTTCATAATACCGTGTAACTATCTTGTGATGTACAAGTATGCTCCCAAAAGTTAATAATGCTTGTGCGCTGCGCGCGGTGTAATAACGACAAACCCCCCGGTCCTTGCGGAGCGGGGGGTTTGTTATTTTAAGATTTTTTATTTTCTTTAGCTCAACAATTACCCCCGCGGCGATTTAAGAATCACCACGATGAGGACGTTAATAATCATTGAGCTATAATTTTTCATGTTTATCTATATTTTCTGTCAGTTAATTAGTTTCAGTACTAATAAGCTCTAGCGTGATTAGATTAGTACCATAGCTCTAATAACAAGCGCAAGTATTTTTGTTAGAGTTTTTTAGTGAAAACTATTTTCCTAGTTATAACTGTCATTCTGTCTTTGCTCTACGAGTATATTTTAGTCACTTTATTTTTCGCTAAAACAATTTTACTTAGCTATGCTTATAGTAACTAATTGTTAAAATAAAATGGATTTTTATGGCTTTAGCCTGTGTTTTCAGTCGAGCTCGTGTCGGACTTGAATCGCCCTTAGTCACGGTAGAAGTGCATTTAGCCAATGGCTTGCCAGCCTTTAATATCGTTGGTTTACCTGAAACATCGGTTAGAGAAGCCAAAGATCGTGTGCGTAGCGCCATTATTAATTGCGGTTATGAATTTCCCGCTAAGCGTATTACAGTAAATTTAGCCCCAGCTGATTTACCCAAAGAGGGCGGCCGCTTCGATCTGCCTATTGCCTTAGGTATTCTTGCCGCTGCTGCCCAACTTCCTGAAGCAGATTTAAACCAATATGAATTTGCTGGTGAGTTAGCCTTATCAGGTGAACTGCGCGCTATTATAGGTGAAATACCCATGGCAATGGCCTGTAAAAAAAGTGGCCGGACACTGGTAATACCGACAGTAAACGCCGAACAAGCGAGCTGGGTACAACAAGTAAAAATATTAAGCCTGTCACATTTAAAGCAACTCTTTCCACACTTTCTAAAACAACAAAGCTTGCCACTGGTTCAAACAAGAGTATTACAAGCATATAAAACCAAGAGTGAACATGATATCGCCGATGTTGTCGGTCAACCATTAGCTAAGCGCGCGCTAGAAATTGCCGCTAGTGGCCGTCATAACCTACTATTTATTGGCCCTCCTGGTACAGGAAAAACTATGCTTGCTAGTCGTTTGCCTGGCATTTTACCTCCGATGACCGAGCAAGAAGCGTTGTCCAGTGCCGCTATACAATCGATTTGCCATGAAGATATTAGTCCTGAATCATGGTTAACACGGCCGTTTCGCGCGCCGCATCATACCGCATCTTCAGCGGCCCTGGTTGGCGGCGGCAGTTATCCGCAGCCAGGTGAAATTTCGTTAGCCCATAACGGCGTGCTCTTTCTCGACGAGTTGCCCGAATTTGAGCGCAAAGTGCTCGACGTTTTACGCGAACCGATGGAATCTGGCGAAGTCACTATTTCACGTGCATTGGTCAAACAAACCTTCCCCGCACAATTTCAACTCGTCGCCGCCATGAACCCAAGCCCAACCGGCTTTTACAATGACAAGCGTAGTACACCTGAGCAGGTTTTACGTTACCTCAATCGACTTTCAGGGCCATTTTTAGATCGTATTGATATTCAAATTGAAGTAACTAGGTTACCGCGAGGCATGTGGGCGAACGATGATGGTAAAGGTGAGTCTAGTAGCACTATTCAGAAACGGGTTAGCATTTGCCACCAAAAACAAATTTTACGCCAAGGTAAAGCAAATGCACAACTCAGTAGTGCTGAAGTCAGAAGCTTCTGTCAACTGACCCCTGATGATAATGAATTTTTAGAATTAGCCATTGAAAAGCTCAATCTATCGACCAGAGCTCACCATAAAATACTGAAAATCGCCAGAACACTGGCCGATATGGCAGCGCTCGAGCACATCGAACGTAAGCACTTAATTGAAGCCTTATCATATCGCGCTATGGATAGAATATTACGCCATTTAACCGATGCTATTGCTATTTAATCATGCCATTTTTAATCTTTAAGGTGCAACGATGTGCATATGGCCACCTTTGTAGTCAATGGTAACTATGAAATGTTTAAGCACATCATAGCCAAGTAATCCTTTAATATTTTCCCCTTTCATACGACTGCCAAGCCGACTACCTTGAGAGGAAAGGTTAGCTGATTGGTCTTTACCCGGCACACTAGTGAGTACATTTTCTAATTCATACGGACCAATTTTCATTACTGGCAGGCGAAATACTTCATGAAGACCTGAAGCATTAACCCCATTAGAGATGCCACTCTTTATTTCAAATTTACTCAACCAATCAAAATGCTTGGCCGCTGTTCTTTTCAACATTAGCCCGCCAGAATTACCAGTATCTAGCACTAACCAGACAGATTTTTCATTATTAAGTTGCACATTAACAATAGGCTGTCGTGAATATTTGTCAATATTGCATTTTAACATTGGCTAGTTTTTGCATGTCAATTAAGTCATGGGTAATTAACCGTATTTTTCTCTTTGGGTAATCAAGTTGCACCACAAAGTTGCTGAAAAAACCCGCACCAAGCAGCAGCTGATCACTATGATGCCCAATAAAACTCTCAACAACATTATCTAACAAAAACTCAGTGCCCAGTAAATTAACCAGTACATTATTATAATTTTTTCGGGTTTTAGTACCATAAACCCCCTGCAGTTTAATTTTTTTTCCTGTGTTAAATCCAAGGCCATTTTTTTGCATAAAGGCACTATTAATACTGTTAATTTGCGCACCGGTGTCAAGTATGGCGTAACCGTCAATACCTGATACTGCTACTGGAATTTTGACATGGCCATTAACTAATACCAGTTCCATTAAGTTTGTGATCTTGTTGTGCGCAGGAAAAATAACTCAAGGTAAGGCGCTCGATTGAGCAATAGCTGGCTATTGGGATTGAGAGCAACACAGCCTTGCGCTATTTTAACTAGTACAAGTGAGCAATAACTTAATGGGATTGGTATAACTTAAAATCAATCCATTCGGTGGCCCCAGAGAAAGACAGAGGTGAAAAAAAATATAAAAAACTTAGGCATAGACATCTCAACTTGAACATTTTTATTATTTCCTTATAAAATTTGTATCACTAGATCAAAAAGCTGTATAAATAATTATCATACAATTACTTACTTTATTATTGTATGATAATTTTACTTTATTGCATCAAAAAAAGCCTGAATCAGCGGTTGTTCCCTGCTCTGGTTTAAACAGCAAATACCTAGGTCAAAGGGCTCAATTGCACCGACATCTGCTAAATATTGCACCCGATCTTTCACCGGACTATTTTCTACTACCACTCTTGGCACAATACCAACACCACAGCCCAAAGCCACCATACTGACCAAGGCTTCATGACCCGAAACTGTCGCGTAAATATAGGCTTTACCTTGTTGCTTCTTACGAAACCAATATTCAAAACGTTTTCGTGCTGGGCCATGCTCTGGCAAAATAATCGGTATGTCAGACCAAACAAAGTCTTGCTGAATTTGCTGCTGAACTTGACACACCATGGTGGGGGCGATCACAGACAAGGGTATTTTTGCCAGATGGTGAAAAGTAAAAATGCGTGACAGTTGCTCAGGTTTAGCGGCAATAGCAAAATCAACCGCTTGCTTTTCAACTTGCTCTAATGCATCGGCGGCATCACCGGTTGTTAACATAATTTCAACCAGCGGGTGCTGTTGTCGAAAACGTTCAAGTAATGGTGGCAAGTGACTATAGGCCGCGGTTACAGAACAATAAATATGCAACTTCCCTTGTAATTCAGCTTGTTTTTGATTCAATGAAAGTTGTAGTAACTGCCACTGCTCAAGTTGTTGCTCAGCAAATTGTAAAAACTGTTTCCCGGCCTCACTTAACACCACAGTACGGTTATCTCGGTGCAATAACGCACTGCCTAACTCAAGCTCTAATCGCTGGACAACTCGGCTTAAGGTTGAAGGGCTGACATGATGAAGTTCAGCGGTTTTGCCAAAATGTAATGATTTTGCTAAATCAACAAACATCCGCAATGACTTTAATTCCACGAAAAATCCTTAAAGGTAACTAGCGCTAAGCAACTGTATTGCAAATATTGCAACACTACAATGCAAATATATCATTTTAAGCAACGATATATTTTCGCTATGATAGCGCTAAGGTCAACAAATTGACCACTTAACTAATTTTCTTGGTCAATAACCAAGTACAGGAGAGCAAGATGGCTAACTATTTCAATACCTTGAGTTTACGCGAAAAACTAGCACAGCTGGGTAAATGTCGCTTCATGAATCGTGCAGAGTTTAGTGATGGTTGTAATTTCATTAAAGATTGGAATATTGTTATTGTTGGTTGTGGCGCTCAAGGCCTTAACCAAGGCTTGAATATGCGTGACTCCGGATTAAACATCTCTTATGCCTTGCGTGACGCTGCCATTGCAGAAAAACGCCAGTCTTATCAGTGGGCGAGCGAAAATGGCTTTACTGTAGGTAGCTATCAAGAATTAATTCCACAAGCCGACTTAGTGTTAAATCTTACACCTGATAAGCAACACACGTCTGCCGTTAGTGCCGTTATGCCACTGATGAAAGAAGGCTCTTCTTTAGCTTACTCTCATGGTTTCAATATTGTTGAAGAGGGCATGCAAATCCGCTCTGACATTACGGTAGTGATGGTGGCACCTAAATGTCCTGGTACTGAAGTACGTGAAGAATACAAACGTGGTTTTGGTGTGCCAACACTTATCGCTGTTCACCCTGAGAACGATCCTCAAGGTAATGGTTGGGCTATCGCTAAAGCATACGCTTCAGCGACGGGTGGCGATCGCGCTGGTGTTTTAGCGTCTTCATTCATCGCAGAAGTTAAGTCGGACCTAATGGGCGAACAAACTATCCTTTGTGGTATGTTACAAACCGCAGCCATCTTGGGTCACAAGCAATTGTTGTCGCAAGGTGTTGACGCAGGTTATGCCCGCAAATTATTACAATACGGCATTGAAGGTGTTACTGAAGGTTTAAAGTACGGCGGCATCACCAACATGATGGACCGTTTATCTAATCCAGCGAAAATAAAAGCCTTTGATATGTCTCTAGCGTTAAAAGAGATTTTACGTCCTTTATTTCAAAAGCATATGGATGACATCATCGAAGGTCGTTTCTCTGCAGGTATGATGGCAGATTGGGACAACGGTGACGCTAACCTATTAAAATGGCGTGAAGAGACCGCTGAAACGTCTTTTGAAAAAGCGCCGGTATGCGATACCGAAATTTCTGAGCAAGAATACTACGACAAAGGCATTTTTGTTGTCGCTATGGTTAAAGCCGGTGTTGAATTAGCCTTCGATGCTATGGTTGACTCAGGCATTATCAATGCTTCTGCCTACTACGAGTCGCTACATGAAACGCCGTTAATTGCTAACACTATCGCCCGCAACATGCTATACGAAATGAACGTGGTTATTTCTGATACGGCAGAGTACGGTAACTACCTATTCTCACACGCTGCTGTACCTTTATTGGAAGACTTTGCCAGCAAATTAACCCTAGAAGAATTGGGTGAAGGCTTAAAATCTAGCTCTAATGGTGTTGATAACGCGCGTTTAATCGAAGTTAACGAAGCTATTCGCAGCCATGGCGTTGAAGCTATTGGTAAAGAATTACGTGGCTACATGACTGATATGAAGCGCATAGTTGAAGCAAATAGTTAATAGTTAATAGTTAAAGCATTTATTACAAGCGGTGTTGGCACATTTGGCAATACCGTTTTTTTTATGCAGCGCGAACGTGCTGTTTTAGTAAGAATAAAAAGGAAGATTAATGACACAATTCAATAACGTCAGTATTTCATCAGTGGCCAGTATTTATTTTGATGGCCAAGTGACCAGCAGAAAAGTCACTTTTGCTGATGGCTCGATTAAAACTTTAGGTATTATGATGCCCGGTGAGTATACTTTTGCCACTGCAGAAAAAGAGTTAATGGAAATTCAGCAAGGTACGCTCAGTGTACTATTGCCAGGCAGTGATACTTGGCAAACCATTACCGCTAATCAAGCTTTTAATGTGCCAGCCAATGCGTCCTTTGATGTTAAAGTCAGTGAATTAGCCGACTATTGCTGTTCATATATCGCTGAGTAATGTGGATTAAAAGCTAAAAGCGCTATTAATCATTAAATCAGGGTCTTTCGACTCTGATTTTACCTCACCTAAAATATCCTATTATTGTGCAATTAACACCACCATATCGTCACGGTGCACAACCACCTGACTTGGGCAGCAACCTAGCAGAGCGGCAATTTCATCACTTTTATAACCTTTAATGCGCTGTAAATCTCGAGCATTATATTGGCTAATGCCTTTTGCAATCTGCTGGCCACTTTTAGCATCATAAATATCAAGACAATCACCGGCTTTAAAATCACCGCTAACTTTAGTCACTCCTGATGGCAATAAAGAAGCTCCTTGCTTGGTTAAGGCACTGAGAGCGCCAGTGTCTACTAACACCATGCCATTGCTTTTTAAGGTGTGCTTTAACCAATGTTTACGGGCCCGTGTTGCCCCATGTTGAGCAACAAAGTGCGTGCCTGGGTTATCACCACGTAAAATTTGTTCAAATACTTCGCCACGACTGCCGTTTAAGATATAAGTGTCAATACCATTTTCTACTGCTTTTTCTGCTGCTTGAATTTTTGTTTTCATTCCGCCGGTAGCGATAGGATTATTGGTGGCACCAGCCATGGCATAAACTGACTGGTCGATTTTAGCGATAACAGGAATTAACTTAGCTTGTGGATTTAAGCGCGGATCTGCCTCAAATACACCATCAACATCACTTAAAATAAATAAACTGTCTGCTTCACTGACTAAGGCAACCAAGGCTGCTAAATTATCATTATCGCCAACTTTTAACTCTTCTGTTGCCACCGTATCGTTTTCGTTAACAATAGGAATAACACCATTAGCTAGTAGTATTCTTAAGGTATTTTTAATATTAATATAACGTTGACGATCTTTTAAATCCCCGTGAGTTATCAACAACTGGCTGCACGGCAGATCAAAAAAACGTTGCCAATTCGCCATCATTTTCATTTGTCCAACGGCAGCCATTGCCTGTTTGGTCGGAATTGAAGGGTTAGGAGAGCCGTGCGCAATCAAACTTCTGCCCGCGGCAACGCTGCCAGATGAAACCAAAATAACTTCTTTACCTGCTTGCTGACATTGGCTGATAAAGCGAGCAATGGCAAGGATATACTTGCCGCTACAGCCCTTGGCATCTGGAGCCACCAAAGCACTGCCAACCTTTATCACCACACGTTTAAACTTCATGATAACCCCCTATTTTTTATTTACTTAGCTTGCCTTGAAACGTAGTTGCTTGGCAATTAATTTATAGCTATATCTGCTATTTTCTCAGGCTTTATGAAATTAACTTCCCTAAGCTATTATTTTGCCATGTTAAAATGGTAATTTATTCAGCAAAAGCCCTTGGTAATAAATTTATGATGCGTTTTCATCCAACTGACTTTTTCTTTGCTAACACCAATATCTATTGAACTTACTGTCAGCCTTGCTTGGCAAAGCTGGTATTAAATACTATTTTTTTAGCTTTCGTCACGATTTCAAGCTGCACTACAAATAAGGCTGCTCTAGGTTTTTTATCACCTATCCAACAAGTTTTTAAATATTTTTACTGAAAACAAGGCTAAAACCCATTAAGATTATAAACAGTAATTATCGTCTTGAAAGTTTTGGTTTTTTATATGCTACATTTTTTACCTGGCCCAATTATTGGCTGTATCTCTGTTATTTTGTATATTGCCAACACTATACTCTGGCTTATACCCATACTTATATGCTCGCTATTAAAGGCGTTAGTGCCGTTAAGTCAATGGCAAAAATTTTTTAGTTACTTACTGGATCAGTTGGCCAGTAATTGGGTGCTCTGCAATACTTTTATTCAAAAAGTATTCACCAAAACTAAAATAAATGTCACGGGTTTAGAAAAGTTAAAAATGAAAGACTGGTACTTGGTGATTAGTAACCATCAAAGCTGGATTGATATCCTAGTATTACAACGAGTGTTACACGGTAAAATACCCTTCTTAAAGTTTTTTCTAAAAAAAGAGTTAATTTATGTCCCTTTACTTGGCTTAGCTTGGTGGGCCCTCGACTTTCCTTTTATGAAACGTTATAGCCAACATTTTTTAAAGAAAAACCCACATCTTATCGGCAAAGATATCGAGACCACAAAAAAGGCCTGTGAAAAATTTAAACACAAACCCGTTAGTGTAATGAACTTTATTGAAGGCACACGCTTTACAGCAGAAAAACACCAGCAACAAAATTCGCCATTTCAACGGCTATTAAAACCAAAAGCTGGCGGCATTGGTTTTGTACTGCAAGCAATGAAAGGTAACCTGAGTAAAGTGGTTAACGTAACTATTTACTATCCTGATGGCGCACCAAAATTCTTTGACTTCTTGTCAGGAAAGATTAAACAAGTAAACATTGCCATTGAAACTCAAGATATTGATGACTCACTCAAGGGTGATTATGTCAATGATCGGGCTTATAAAATTCAATTTCAGAAATGGGTTAACCAACTTTGGCTTGATAAAGATAAAAAAATGATCCAGCTTGAAGCACAAGCTAAAAAGGATATGTAATGCAGGCAATAATCACCTCATGGTTAACTGAACAGGGCATTCATGCGCCATACATAGTGTTAAGTAGCGTTATTATTGGTTGTTTATTAATTTTATTATTATGCAGTGTTAGCTTTTATATCGCAAAAAACTATGTGCTTGCACTTATTCATAAATTAATTAGCACATCAAAAAACACATGGGATGATCACTTATTTGATCATCACGTATTTTCACGTATCTCACTACTGGTGCCTTTTGTATTATTGTTATTACTGACACCCTTTTTTCTAGATGCTGAGTCATTGCTCGCTGTTGTTCTAATGGTGTTTGCAAAAATTGGTATTTGCTTTCAGGTTGCGCGCAGTATTAGTGCCGTACTTAATGTGATCAATAGTCTTTATCAACAAAAAGCTAGCGAACGCTATTTACCATTAAACTCGACCTTACAGGTCATTAAACTGGTGGTTTATTTAGTAGCAACAATACTGGCAACTTCGCTATTATTAGACCGTTCACCACTGTATTTACTCAGTGGTTTAGGTGCCTTAACTGCGGTGTTAATTTTAGTCTTTCAAGACACTATTAAAGGCTTAGTGGCCAGTATTCAAATCTCAGCTAACAAAATGGTCGCCCCTGGCGATTGGATTGAGTTACCCAAATATGGTGCTGATGGCGATGTCATTGAAATAGGGCTCAATACTGTAAAGGTGAAGAACTTTGATAATACTGTAACAACAGTGCCTACTTATGCCTTAACTAGTGATTCATTTAAAAACTGGCGTGGCATGCTGAACTCAGGTGGTAGAAGAATAAAACGCGCTATCGTTATTGATCTTAGTAGTATTCGATTTTATAACCCCGAACAACTTGAAACACTAAAGTCAGTACAACTTATTACGGGATATATTACTGAAAAAAAAACTGAAATTCGTCAACAAGCGACACAGGTAGCAAGCGGTAGTGCCGCCGCTATAAACACTCGGCAGTTAACCAATATTGGTACCTTTCGAGCTTATATTAGCGCCTATTTAAAACAACACCCAAAGGTTCATCATGAAATGACTTGTATGGTCAGGCAACTACAGGCAACAGAGGTCGGCTTGCCGCTGGAGTTATACTTTTTCAGTCGTGATCAAGATTGGGTTAACTATGAAGCAATACAAGCGGATATATTCGACCATCTATATGCTGCCGCGCCACTTTTTCATTTACGAGTGTTTCAACACCCCAGTGGCTACGACTGGCAAAATGCCAAGGCTAACGCTGACGCATAACGCCTTCTTGCATAGTAGAGGCGACTAATAGACCTGCTCGGTTAAATATTTGCCCTCTTACTAAACCTCGACCACTACTCGCTGACGGACTATCCATACAATAAAGTAGCCATTCGTCCATACGAAATGGGCGATGGAACCACATCGAGTGATCGATAGTTGCCAATTGAAAATTTGGCTGCCAATAGCTTACCCCATGTGGAAATAAGGCGGTTGGCAAAAAAGAAAAATCCGAGGTATAAGCTAATAAATAGGTATGAATACGAAGATCATCAGGCAAGCTGCCATTCGATTTTATCCACATCTGACACTTAGCAGCCGTTCTTTCTGGTTTTAGCCAGTTATACTGCTCTACAGGTCTTGTTTCGATCGGTTTCTCAGATAAAAATTTACCACGAATTTCTTCTGGAATTGACGCTTGATGGTCAAAAATAAAATCTGTATATGACTTTAGCTCTTCAGGACCAGGCACCAATGGCATAACATCTTGGTGATCAAAACCCTCTTCTTGCTGCTGAAATGAGGCAGTCATGTAAAAAATAGCCTGACCATTTTGAATAGCATTAACACGTCGAGTGTTAAAACTGCGGCCATCACGAATGTTTTCTACTTGGTAAACCACAGGTTTAGTGGCATCGCCCGGTCTTAAAAAATAGGAATGGAATGAGTGCACATTATGGGTTACCGACACAGTTTCTTGTGCTGCTGATAATGCCTGCCCCATCACTTGGCCACCAAATAACGCTTTAAAACCTAAATCTTGACTTTCACCGCGATAAATACCTTGCTCTATTACTTCTAGTTTTAACAGCGCAGAAAGATCTTTTAATACCTGACTCATAAAAATTTAACTCTAATTAATCGTGACTAATTAAAAGCATTATAACCTGCTATCGCTTTAAAAATAACGTACTAAATCTTTAAACTTACACTTTTGAAAAAATATCAGTAAAAATAATATTAGCCTAGCGATAAAATGGTTAGCAAACAGTAACAACTTAATGATTGATATTAAAAAAAATATAAGCTATGTTACTTTAACTAGATACATGATATTTATAACATTATGTCTTAGCAATATAGAAAAGAGGCCATCGTGCACGCAGTTTTTGAACCAGAAATATTATTAGAAAGACGCCAATATACACCGCAACAAACAAACTTGTGGGATAAATTGTCGCTGGCGCAAAAATTTGCTACCAGCAGTCTGACACAATTTGGTTATGACCTATCTTTTATTCGTCATACTAAATCTGGTAATATCGCAATTTTGTTATGCGACAACAATACCGCAACAATTTCTGATGATGGTGAAATTAATACCTTGCACAGTGTTATCATTAGAGCTTAGTTCAACCCCTTATTTAAATAACCAACAGCCATTAATAATCGTGGCTGTTTTGCGATGTCATTGACAATGGTTGTGTAATACCAAGTTAATTAATAATACCAGTTCCATTAAGTTTGTGATCTTGTTGTGCGCAGGAAAAATAACTCAAGGTAAGGCGCTCGATTGAGCAATAGCTGGCTATTGGGATTGAGAGCAACACAGCCTTGAGCTATTTTAACGAGTACAAGTGAGCAATAACTTAATGGGATTGGTCTAATAAGCTGCAGCGATAATAATTAAATAAATGGCCACACCTAGTCAGCATTATACTGCTATTCCTTATTATCAGAACATTCACTCAATCGAGAAAGAAAAACATAGGGATCAATATCCTGAATGTTGGGTGCAGCAATCGAAAAAATAACATTAACGGAATAATCGCCCAAGTTAGCAAAAAACCGAGTTTTTACTGCCTGCTTTATACGGGTAAATTTAATAAGTACCTGCTCAGGCGTTTGATGTGGACACAAAAACAAGTATTCCCCATCACTGATAACACCGGCATAATCTTCCGCATCAAGGTTTTCATTAATAATAATAGCTAATACTAGGCTAACATCAGTTAAAACTTTACGATTAAAGCGAAAACTGAGCTCCTGCCAGTTTTCAACCTTTAAATAAGCGACTGAAATATTGTATTGATACTTTCTTGCCACTTTATATTGCTGTTGATACCAACGTTTGGTTTGAACAGCTTGTGTTAAATAGGTTTGAGGTAACTCTATTTCATCATAGCTACGATTAAGTCGCTTACGATGTTCTTGGAAGCAAAAATAAATGATAAAAATCACCGTACAACCTAGCATGCTAGCAAGTAATATAATCCACCTTTGTTGGCGATTATATTTTTCAGTAAACACCAAACTCAGCTGGCTTTTTTCTGCTAAATTCAAGGCTAATTTTTTAGCTTTATTACTGGCTAATGTAGCGATAGCTGCCAATGAATTTTTTACACTGACCTTTGGGTATAACGCTTGATATAAGGTTAAATAATGCTTTTGTGCTGCGATTGCCTGCTCAAATTGCTTTTGTTGACTGTAGTAGTCTGTCAGCAATAAAAACAAGACTATTTGCTGTGGTGACAGCACCACACTTTCGGCTAAAGACTGAGTAGATAGCAGCATAGCATCAGCTTCTGTAGGCTTATCCAAAGCATACAAGACTTTTACTAAAGCAATTTGTGCGGAGAGTTTAAACCTGACTAAATTATGCTGATTAAAAACGGCTTGGGCATTAAGCAAACGCGCTTTTGCCAGCTTAAACTGCTGCTGCTGGTATAACACTTGCCCTAAACCCAGTTCGGCATAGGCGGCGCGAATAGGCAATTTATATTGTTTGGCAAATTGTAGAGACTGCCAAAACGCATTATAAGCGTCATCATATTGTTGTAATTGATAATAGGCATTCGCAACTAAATAATAGCTGCGGGCAATACCTGCTGTTCTCGAGGTATCTGTACGTAATTGTAATACGTGATTGAGCAGCTCTACCGCATTACTATATTCTGATAAATAGAAATGCGCTTCAGCAATAATTTCTAGGAGGGTGATCTGATCAACACTTTGCCGATTTTGGCTCAGTATATTTTCAACTTTAGTTAACGCTTTTACCGCTAACGCATAGTCATCATTTAAAGCATAAGCCACCACTGAATAAGCCAGTGCCTGCACATGATAATTCATATTACTGGCTTGCTCAGCCAACCATGCTGCTTTTTGGGCAGTCTCTCTTAACTGAATATATTTACCTTGTGCATAATAACCGCGAGCAACTTTCAACAATAAGTTTAGCTGTAAATCGACATCAGCCTGCTCTGTTTCGCTACCATATTGGGCAAATTGCAATGCTACTGACAAGTTACCGCGATTAAATGCCACATCTGACAATAAAGAAAATGCTTTGGCAACCATGTAATGGCTGTACTGATTACCGTTGTTTACCACCGCTTGTGCAACGTCAACAACATCTTGAGTAATCAATAACTCTTTATCTTGAAAATAATAAGCATCAAGCAATTGACGATAGCTTTTATCGCTGCGAATTGAGTCCGTATGGCCAGTAAGCGCAACACAAAAACTGATTAAAATACCCAATAGCATTCGCTTCATTGCAACTTGACTTCCTATTATGGCTTAAAAATTGTCTATTTTTTAGGGTGAAATTTATACCATGTAATAATGTAAATATAAGATCAGCTTTGTAGCCTTTTATGCTCAGTTTGTCACTTTATTCGCTTAGCTAATCTGAGCATACTGAAAACATAGCTTATCTTAAGTTATCAACTGGTCGTTATTATTTCTAACAACCTGTCGCTACTGTCTTTTATTGCTGCATTAATCTACGCTTAATAACTCGTCCTGTTTAGCCTTTTTTTCTGCAACATATTCAAAAATTACATTTTCTAACATTGATAATGGCATCGAGCCGTTTTTTAAAACTTGATCATGAAACTCTCTTAAATCAAAGTGTTGACCTAACGCTTGCTCAGTCATTTTACGAAGCTTTTTAATGGTTAATTCGCCCATTTTATAAGACAAGGCTTGGCCAGGCCAAGAAATATAGCGGTCAATTTCAGTTTTAACATTGTGCAGCGATAAGGCCGTATTGTTGGCTAAATAGTTCATCGCTCGCTCGCGACTCCAGCCTTTCGCATGCATACCGGTATCAACCACCAGTCGACAAGCACGCCACATTTCATAAGTTAATCGGCCAAAGTTACTATAAGGGCTTTTATAAAAACCCACTTCTAAGCCCAAATACTCGGAATAAAGCCCCCAACCTTCGCCAAACGCTGAGATATAAGTATTATTTCTAAATTTAGGCACGTGCTGCATTTCTCGGGCAATTGAACCTTGTAAATGATGACCTGGTACCGCTTCATGTAAGGTTAACGCCTCTAGAACATATAAGGGTCGACGGTCTAAACGATAAGTGTTCACCCAATAATTACCTGCCTGATCATCTCTTGATGGGCCAGAATATCGTCCAGTGGTATATTTAGGGGCGATGTTAGCGGGTACCTCAATAACGCCATAAGGTGTGCGTGGTAAAATTTTAAATAACTTAGGTAATTGAGCATCCATTTTTTTCGCTATAAATGAGGCTTCTTTTAACAATCCCTCTGGGCTGGTGGCATAAAATTGTTTATCGGTACGCAAAAAATGGACAAAATCAGCAAAGCTGCCGGTAAAGTCTAATTGCTGAATAATATTATCCATCTCAAGCCTGATGCGTTTCACCTCTGCTAAACCTGTGTTGTGCACCTCATCAACTGAAATCGGCAAGGTAGTATAATGCTGTAACCGATTGAGATAATAATTTTCGCCATTAGGTAAAGAGCTGGCAGCGATATTTGTTCTCGCATTGGGTTGGTAACGTTGCACCATATAATCATAGTATTTTTGATAGCTTGGCATAACACGGGCTAAAATAATGTCGGCAGCTTGTGCTTGTAGTTCCAACTTAAGTGCTTGGCTAAAATACTCAGGCAGCGCTAAAAACGGCTGATAATAGCTGCTTAACTTCGCGTCTGTTTTTATAAAAGCTTGAATCGACTCTTCAAAACCTTGTAAGACTATTTTAGGTTGGGTTATACCGTCTTCAATGCCTTTATTCATCCAATAAATTTGCTGAGAAAAATATCTTGGTAAGGCGCCTAATCGAGCGAGATAGTCACGATAATTTTGTTCTGTTTTAAAACTCGCTTGGCTTTTAATGCGACTGATCCAAACATGAAAACCTGACTCGGCCGTTAGCGGCATGTAATGCTCTTTATTGGTATAACTATCCAATTGATTTTTTATCGTGTACGACAAGACCGCATGATTAATCACCTCATCCTGCTGAAGACCTTGAACGGAAACTTGTGCTAAACGTTGATAAATAGCACGTAAATCTTGATCTTGCTGCTGTAGAGTCTTTGGCGATAAATCAGGTAATTCGCGATTAGTTTCGCCAGCAATATCTTGATTAAATGGGCTTTGTTGGCTCTTAAAGTCCTGATAGTCTTTAATGACCTGTGCAAGATCATGGTTTACTAAGCTGACTTGCAGCTTTGACGACTGACAAGCCATAACAAAAAATAGTACAAATAAGGTGATTAATAACACTTTCATAATAAAATCTCGGCAATTAATTTACATAGAAAACTCAATAATTAAATACCATAACAAAACATAAGTATTTATAAAGAAAAGTTTTCTCTGCCACAATAATTTTCTAATCGTGCTTCTTTAAATCGACTTGAATACCTTTGATAATCCACTAATTTAAACTTACCGCCCCCTGTTTATTTATAAAATTAATTGAGGCGACAACAATCCTGACACAGGGGGCTTATACCAATTTCATTAATTAGGCGGTCTACTTTATTCACAGGAAAAACGACCAAATACAAGGCATTTATTTCAATAACTAGTTGTTATAATTATTAAATAAATAACGCAGTAGTCGGTTTTTTTAACCAGGTGAAATGATCAAATAATTAATGAGATTGGTATTTCACTTAGAAATTAGCCACTGCGCTTAAAAATACTGGTTTGTACAAGTTAAGAAAGGCTAAGGTGAACAGGTTCATCCTAGCTGATTAAACACATCGGTTTAACTAGGTCTACATTGAAGATAACGCCATAAATGCTTAAGATAAAAAGAAAAAAAGGCCAGTGCTATCACTACCAAGAAGGATAAGCCTTTATCGGCTTGCCTGTAACCAGCTAGGTAAGAGGTAGACCAGTATGATTAGCTTTATTGTTGTTTTTAATACTTTTTATTGTGGTACTTTCACTAAAATTATTACAGAATAGCTTTCCAGCTATTATTAGCAAATACCGTAGATCAAAGGTTGGCATAATGAAGTACCATGATTCTATAGTAACAGCCGAAAAAAAAATGCATGCTGCGATAAAACAATTACAGTTATGGCATATAGCGGCGACGCCGATTAATTACGCGGTAAGTTACGCTTATCTTAATAAGCATTCAAAACGACTTAATGCCGTCATTGAAAAACAATTAGCTTGCGTTAAAAGGCTTGATAATTTCTTTTTGGAACAAACATACAACCAATATATTTTAGTGCAAAGTGCCTTTCGAGGTGAGTTAATTGACGACATTGATGAAGTATTAATCGATTTACAAGCCAACAGTAAACAATCTTCCTCTTGTACCAAGCAATTAGTAACTCAACTGGATGATAATATTACCCGTTTAAACTCTACTGATAAACGCGAAATACTTATTGCAATTAAACAAATCCGCCAGACAACACAGCAGTTCAAACTCGAACAAGAAAAAATTGTTGAGCAACTACTGGTATCAACACAGTCAACTGAGGCATTGCGCTTAGAATTAGAGGATGTAAAAAAAGAAATTTATTTAGACCCCTTAACGGGGTTATATAATCGTAAAGCTATGGCAAAACATTTAGACCTTTGGTTGTCTGCTGACCCCAATAAGCAGGTGGCGGCGATAGTGATTAATATTGATCAGTTTTCACAGATGAATGAAAGTTTGGGCCCACTGATCAGCGACGTGTTACTGACAAAAATAGCCAATAAAATTAGCAGTTATGTTGATGAAAGTGGTTTACCGATAAGATCTGCCGGTGATGAATTTTTGATCTTGCTACCTGATGTTGAACGTAGTATGGCCGGCGAAATTGCTGAAAAAATTCGACAGAGCGTAGAAAAACTAAGGTTTATTAGCAGTAAGTCAGGTACTCGCTTACCGCAAATAACCCTCAGTATGGGGGTCAGTGATTATAATGTCACCACAAGTGCTAATAACATTATCAGCCAAACCCGTGCACTTATTAGCCATCATGCTAAGCGCCAAACTAATCACGTTAGTATCGCACATAGTTAATTAATCACTGAGTGTTATACCAATCCCATTAAGTTATTGCTCACTTGTACTAGTTAAAATAGCTCAAGGCTGTGTTGCTCTCAATCCCAATAGCCAGCTATTGCTCAATCGAGCGCCTTACCTTGAGTTATTTTTCCTGCGCACAACAAGATCACAAACTTAATGGAACTGGTATTAGTTAGTTCACTAATAAGTACGGCGAGATTTTTTTCCATCACTTTTTAACCTTATATTGTTAAATTAACATCATGGTTTATTAAAAAATTTACTGAAAGTCTCATGAAAGTCCCCCTGATCATTCACTAAGAGCCTGATGACAGCAGCAGCTTAATTTCCTGCAGTCCAGTTAGGTCTTGCTCTGTAATACACTCGAGCCAACAAGCATGACTGTATTCTTCAAAGTTTAGTAAAAATTCATAGCCACTATACTTTATTCTTAAGCAATGCAGGTCTGCACCTTGTAAAACCTCTAATACTTTTGCCGATAGACTGAGTAAAACATAATCAACAACCGCGGTTTTATAATCCATTGTCCACTCCACATTAAAACTGAGCTGTAATGTGCTCGGATTTATTTCTTCAACATTGATAATTTCTATATTATTTTTTATCTGCATATAATTTTCTTCTTTGTTTAAGTTCAGTTAAGTTAACAGTAATCAGTTGCTTAAAACTTGTCTTAGCGCCACAAAATATTAGATAAACTTTCATCCTGATACGATCGTAAAAAAAGCCACGACAACCGTATACTTTTTACATATAATCAACTGAGGATCCTTTAAAAATTATTGACCAAAGAGAGATAATATTTATGAAAAAATTTACTTTAGCCATTGCTGCTACTGTTATGATGGCTTCACCTGCATTCGCTGGTGACGCAGCTGCTGGCAAAGCAAAAACTGCCATGTGTTCAGCTTGTCATGGTGCTGCGGGTATTTCCGCTATTCCAATGTATCCGAACCTTGCCGGCCAAAAAGAAGCTTACCTAGCTCAGCAATTAAAAAACTTTAGATCAGGCCAACGTAAAAACGCAGTAATGGGCCCAATGGCAATGGGACTATCTGACGACGATATTGCTAACATTTCAGCATACTACTCAAGCCTTAAATAACCTTAATTTTTTAGGTTAAAAAAGCGCTGTTAAGCGCTTTTTTTGTTTCTGCCTTTTCTCGCAGCTTTTTCTCGCTTTGGCTTTAGTTTTGGTGCTGTTTAATCAAAGAGAGAAACGGTTCACCATAGCGTGCAAGCTTAGTGTCACCGATACCACTGACATTAAGCATTTGTCTTGAAGTTAAAGGTTTTACTCTGGCCAATTCCGCTAATGTGGCATCGTTAAAGACAATAAACGGCGCTATGTCTTCAAGACTAGCTATTTCTTTACGCAATGATCTTAGCTTAGCAAATAACGCTCTATCGTAGACTTTATCGCGTTTATTACCCTGCCAATAGCTCGCTTTTTGTAAACGAGGAGTGGCCAACATCAACGGCTGTTGTCCTTTTAAAACTCCACCGGACGCTTGTGTTAGACATAAATTCGACTGGGCAGCGATATCTTGTTGTAAATAACCTAAATGAATTAATTGCCGTACGATTGAAAACCAATAGCTAGGCGTTTTGTCGCTGCCAATACCAAAGGTTGATACTTTGTCATGAGCCAGTGCGATAATTTTATCATTGAGTTCAGCACGTAAGACTGCAACAACATGCTCAACGTCGCCATTTCCTTGGATTCTATAGACACAAGAAAGCACCATTTGCGCTGCCTTTGTAGCGTCAAATTGACTCGGTGGATCTAAGCAAATATCACAGTTACCACAACTTTTCTCAGTAAACTCGGCAAAGTAATTTAATACCACTCTACGCCGACAGGTTTGCGCATCAATAAAACCTCGCATCGCCTGAAAACGCTGTAATTCAACGTTAACACGTTGTTCGTTTTCACCTTCTGCAATACGTTTATTAATGCGTTCAACGTCTTTTTCATCATATAGAAAAAGCGCCTCTGCGGGTAAACCATCACGGCCAGCACGACCTATTTCTTGATAGTATGACTCTACTGTTCTTGGTGGCTCATAGTGAATAACAAAACGGACATTGGATTTATTAATACCCAAGCCAAAAGCTACTGTTGCCACCACTATCTGAATATCGTCTTTAGCAAATTTATCTTGAATAATATTACGAATGTCAGACTCTAATCCAGCATGATAAGCCGCACAGTTAATACCCGTTTGTGCTAAGTTTTTTGCAAGTTTTTCAACTTGCCAACGGCTATTGCAATAAATAATGCCACATTCGTCTTTACGTTTACTAATATAACCCCTAACTTGTTGCTCACCTTGATATTTATCCGCTAAGGTAAAACGAATATTAGGTCTGTCAAAACTATCAAGGTGGATGTAGGGATCATGCAAAGCCAACTGTTGTAAAATATCTCGGCGTGTTGTTACGTCCGCTGTTGCGGTTAATGCCATCACAGGCACCTGCGGAAAATTTTGCTTTAGCAGATGTAATTGCGTGTACGCAGGGCGAAAATCATGGCCCCATTGCGATATACAATGAGCTTCATCAATCGCAAATAGACTAATGTTAAGTTGCGATAAACCTTGGATGAAATAATAATTTTTCAGCCGTTCAGGGGCAACATAAAGTAACTTTATTTCACCTTGGCCTAAACGTCGAAATATATCATTAATAGTCTCAGTGTCGAGTGAAGAGTTGACATAAGCCGCTGATATACCTTGCCTAACTAAGCCATCAACTTGGTCTTTCATTAACGCAATTAATGGCGAAACAACAATAGTGACACCCGGCATTAAGGTTGCTGGCAACTGATAGCACATTGATTTGCCGCCACCGGTAGGCATTAACACTAAGCTGTCGCGGCCCTGAAGTGCATAATTAATAATTTCTTCTTGGCCAGCACGAAAGCTCTGATAACCAAAATGATGTTTAAGAGCTTCAGTTAATGTCGTAGGGGAAGTGGCTTGCAACAGACAATCTTCATTGGGTGAAATCAGCCAACATTTTAACGTAGTAACGCCTTTGTGGGAGATTTATTTTCAATATCAGCGTAATTATTGTTATTCTTTTATCTCATCTGACCAAAAGGAAAGCTTATGACACATGAAGAGACGTTTATGCAGCTTGCTCAATATTGGAACCAAGCCATGCCATTTAACAAACTATTGGGCTTAGAAATTACCCAATTTAATAGCCAAGAGTCAGCTGTTAGCATTGTCTGGGACGACAAGCTAATTGGTAATCCAGCACAAAAAATCCTTCATGGTGGCGTTACCGCTTCCGCGCTTGATCTGGCCGGTAGCGTTGTTGCTGCGGCAAATATCCTCACTCAATTGCCTGAATTATCACCCGAGATAATTGCACAAAGCTTGGGCCGTTTAAGCACAATTGATTTACGTACCGACTTTTTAAGACCTGGACGTGGAGAGAAATTTATTGCGACAGCAAAAATTATTCGTAGTGGCAGCAAGGTGGCAGTCGCTCGCATGGAGATGCATAATGAAAAAGGCGACCATATTGCTTTTGGTACGGGCACTTACATGGTGGGATAACAGTCGCCATCACTATTATTAACATGGGTTGTTTAGCTAAACAATGCTATTATGGTTATTATCTCACCAACCTCAACCCATAATTTATTCCATGCCAATATCCGAAAAAACTGCCTTACGTGGCGGTATTATTAGTGCCATTAGTGCCTATACTATGTGGGGTATCGCCCCGCTATATTTTAAATTAATAGACCATATTAATGCTGATGAAATTTTAGTACATCGTGTGGTCTGGTCAACGGTTTTATTAATCTTAGTGGTACTACTTACCAAAAGATCACGCCATTTTATTGCCACCATTACTCAGCCGAAAATAGTCCTGCGATTAACCATTTCAGCGACACTGCTCGCCATAAATTGGTTTATGTTTATTTGGGCGGTTAACAATGGTCATTTACTTGATGCCAGCCTGGGCTATTACATTAATCCACTTTTCAGTGTCGCATTAGGGGTTATATTTTTAGGTGAACGCTTGCGACCTTGGCAGCTATTTGCCGTTGGACTCGCCTTTATCGGTGTGATGATTCAACTCTTTATGGTGGGCTCACTACCGATGATTTCATTAGCATTGGCCGCCACTTTTGGTACTTATGGCTTATTACGCAAAACCATGCCTTTAGACTCGTTTGTTGGGTTACTCATCGAGTCACTGATGATGCTACCAATAGCCTTAATTTATTGGTTAGTGTTTTTAAAAACAAGTACAACCAATATGTTAGACAACGATATCTCATTAAATATGCTCTTGATTTGTACTGGTATTGTCACTACCGCGCCCTTGTTATGCTTTTCTGCTGCAACAAAACGTATGACCTTAACGGCTTTAGGCTTTTTTCAATACATTGGCCCAAGCATCATGTTTATTTTGGCAACGTTTTATTACCAAGAGCCATTATATTTTGCTAAATTAATTACTTTTGCCTGTATCTGGACCGCATTAGCAATATTTAGTTTTGATTCAGTAAAAGCGAGAAGACGAGCAATAAAAGCAGCCTCAACATAGTGATACCAATCCCATTAAGTTATTACTCACTTGTACTAGTTAAAATAGCTCAAGGCTGTGTTGCTCTCACTCCCAATAGCCAGCTATTGCTCAATCGAGCGCCTTACCTTGAATTATTTTTCCTGCGCACAACAAGATCACAAACTTAATGGAACTGGTATAAGACAACATGAGCGCAGAGGGTGATAACTTAGACGGTTTTATCTGCCAGATGTATTTTAAACAACACTAATAGCCGCCATAGGGTTAGGCCGTTGCAACTTATCTTAAACTTGTTGCAGCGGTTAACTGTGTACTGGTTGGAAAATTTACAATGTTTCTAAGTTCGCATAAGCAACAACAAGCCACTTGCAACCCACGTCGGCAAAGTTAACTTGAATACGACTTTGCGGACCACTACCTTCGTAGTTTAATACCACACCATCACCAAACTTTTTATGGCGAACATTTTGGCCAAGTTTAAAACCTGAATTGCCAAAGGTTTCTAAGGTCAGGGCCGAGGAAAATTTCCCTGTTGTAACGGGTTTCTTCACTTGATTTTGCAGGCGAATGGCTTCGGTACAATCATCAGGTAGTTCTCTGAGGAAGCGACTTGGCTTGTGATTTTTTTCCTGACCATACAATCGACGGCTTTCTGCATGGCATAAATATAACTTTTTCATCGCTCGGGTCATACCGACATAACATAAACGTCGCTCTTCTTCTAAGCGACCATGATCTTCAACCGACTGCTGCGAAGGAAACATACCTTCTTCTAAACCGGCAATAAAAACCAATGGAAACTCTAAGCCTTTAGCTGAGTGCATAGTCATTAACTGCACAGCAGCTTCATACTCATCAGCTTGTGACTCACCAGACTCTAGCGCTGCGTGGGTTAAAAAGGCGGTAAGTGGGCTTTGCTCTTCTTCAAGCTCTGGGTCAACCTCAAAGGTTTGACAAGCATTAACTAGCTCGTTTAAGTTTTCAATACGCGCTTCTGCGCGCTCACCCTTTTCGGCTTGATACATCGCCTTTAAGCCTGAGTGTTGAATAACATAGTTGGCTTGTTGGTCAAGGTTTAACTTGCTTGAGTCGTCTTCTAACTGATCAATGACGTTGATAAACTGTTGAATAACCTTGGCACTGCGACCTTTAAGCTCTTTGTTCTGCACCATGTGTTGGCAGGCTTGCCACAAGGTACACTCTAAGCTTCTTGCGCCATCGCGCACTAAACTCAGCGTTTGATTACCAATACCACGGGTTGGGGTGTTAATCACCCGCTCAAACGCGGCATCATCATCACGATTATTTAATAATCGTAAGTAAGCCAGCGCATCTTTAATTTCTTGACGTTCAAAAAAGCGTAAACCACCATATATCCGGTAAGGTAATTTCGCTTGAATTAACGCTTCTTCCATTAAACGCGATTGCGCATTACTGCGATATAAAATCGCAACATCATCAAGTGAACCATCATTTTTTTGCCAATCAGCAATGCGTCCAGCAATAAAACGTGCTTCATCTATCTCATTGAATGCAGTATAAATAGATATTTTTTCACCGGCTTCATCTTCAGTCCATAAATCTTTGCCTAGACGATTATTATTGTTGTCAATCAGCTGATTAGCGGCTTTAAGAATATTGGCGGATGAGCGATAATTTTGCTCAAGTTTAATAGTTTTTGCGCCGTCAAAATCTTGTAAAAAACGTTGAATGTTTTCAATCTTTGCGCCACGCCAACCATAGATAGATTGGTCATCGTCACCGACAATCATGACATTGCCACTTTTTCGGCCTAACAAGTTTAGCCAAGCATATTGAATCGCGTTAGTGTCTTGAAACTCATCAACTAAAACATGAGCAAAACGCTGTTGATAATGTTGTAATAACTCGGGATTATTTAACCAAAGTTCATGGGCGCGAAGTAATAATTCGGCGAAGTCGACTAAGCCGGCGCGGTCACAAGTGTCTTGATAAACCCGATAAACTTTAACAAAAAGCTCTTCAGTCACGTCATGTTGGCTATCAATATGTTGCGGCCGTAAGCCTTCATCTTTTTTACCATTGATATACCAAAGAAATTGCTTGGGAGGCCAGCGTTTTTCATCAAGCTCTAACGAGCGAACAATACGTTTAATCATGCGCAGCTGATCGTCTGAGTCAAGCACTTGAAAACTTTGTGGCAATTTCGCTTCTTGAAAATGCATGCGCAATAAACGATGCGCTAAACCATGGAAAGTACCAACCCACATGCCGTGTACATTGCCATCAACGGTTTGTTCAACACGGGCCCGCATTTCAGCCGCCGCTTTATTGGTAAAAGTTACGGCTAAAATACTATGAGGAGATGCGTGTTCAACCTTCATTAACCAAGCAATACGTTGCACTAAAACCCGGGTTTTACCGCTACCGGCGCCGGCAAGCACCAGCATATTTTGTAGTGGTGCAGCAACAACATCTCGTTGTTTATCGTTCAACGATTCAAGTAATTCAGAAACATCCATAGCAAGGTAAAATCAAAAAGCGAAAATATAACCCTATCATAGCAAGTTCAGCACTATTTTGATAACGCTATCCTTATGCCAGGTCGACTAATCAATGATCAACGTAGGGTTAATTTCTTTCAAGACGATATTTTTACAGTATTACTTTAAATTCCTGGGTTTAAAGCAATAAATACAATCATTTATGTCAATATTTTGGCAAGTTGCTCAATGTTGTCAAGTGCAAGAGTCGGGAGAACTTTTAGCGGCTTGCCCACTTTATATGGATTTAACCACACCGTTTGACAGCCCGCATTAATAGCACCAAAAACATCATTTTTACCACAATCACCGACATGTAGTAGTTGTTCAGGACAAATTTGCAAAGCCGCACAGGTTTTATCAAACATATCGCGGTCAGGTTTTAATTTATTTGCAATCGAGGCATGAAAGTGCTCGGTAAAATACTTTGCGATACCTATTTTTTGCGTATCAACATTACCATTGGAAATTGCCACTAACGGCATTTTACCCTTAAGGAAAGTTAAAAAATCATGGGTCTGTTGCGGTAAAATAAAGTTACTGCGTTGTTCAATAAAATACACTAAAGCGGTAGCGGCAAAAATATCAGCCTCTACACTCGTTAGGCCAAGCGACAGTGCGCCTAGGTAATAAGTTTTTTCTCGTAACAAACCAACGTCATGCTGTAGTTCTGGTGATTGCGCGATAACTTGCTGGCGAAAAGGCGTCCAAAAGCTAAAATCAAAACTATATAGCTGGCTATTAATGCCATAATCACTCAAGCTTTTGTTTAAATAAGCGACCATCTTTTTATCAGTCGCCACCATAATCGGTTGATTACTATACAGCGTATCGTCTAAATCAAAGCTAATCGCATGAAAAGGGTGTAATCGGCGATAAAATCTCACAATGTTTGCACCTAATAGATATATTGATGTAAAAGTTTTGCTACCAATTTTTTAAATTGGTTGAGCAATAAAGTATCCATACGTGGATCAAAATGCTCAGCATCTCGGCTACTAATAGCTAAAAAACCAATATCTTCTTGGTTGTGCGTTAGTCGTACTAAAACCACAGATCCTGTGCTTGCTTGAGCAAAAATTAATGCTTGTTCACGTTGTTGTAAGCGGCCAAAATAATATTCATCTTTATCTAATCGGCTGGCCATTATTTCTGCGCAATCATCAGTAATTAAAGCACTGTGATTAACCGCAGCAGGCTTTGTTAACCATACTTTGAAGGCATCAAACGATAACAACTGAGTGGTAGCCTGATGCAAACAATCAAGTAATTCTGCTGCGGTTGTGCAGTCTAATAAACGTAAATAAAGATCGCTATATAAGGCAAATAATTGTTCATTTTGGTTTGCGATTACCAGTAATTGTGTGATCTCTTCTTCCAGATTATGAATTTTTTCCCGCTGTTGTAACAATTGACGCTCAACTAAAGAGATAGCGCCGCGTTGATGATCTGGCAACCTTAAGCTAGTAACAAACTCGGCTTGACGATTAAAAAATTCAGGATGTTCTTGCAAATAACTAACAATTAATTCATCGGTTAGCTGTATTTCGTCAGCTGATTTTAGGGTCTGTTCACTTGCTTGCATAACTTTATTTTTATCTTCATTCATAGATTTATTTGCCCATCGAACACATGCACAGCCGGACCTGTCATTTTGACTGAATTACCGGGGCCTTTCCAAAAAATTTTCAATTGTCCGCCAGGCAAATCAACTAAAACTTGGCGATTAAGTTTCTTTTGCATTTGGCCAACAACAACAGCAGCACATGCGCCACTACCACAGGCGAGCGTTTCAGCAGCACCACGTTCATAAACTCGCAGTTTAATATATTCAGGTGAAACCACTTCCATAAAGCTAATATTTGCTTGTTGAGGAAAACGTTCATGCAGTGACAAAGCTTCGCCCAATAGGGCTACCTGTGCTTCTTTTACATTATCTACCGTTAACACGCAGTGCGGGTTGCCCATTGATACCACACCACAAAGCACGGTTTCGTCATCACTACGCAGAATATAAGTACCTTCTGCTTTTTGCGCGGTAAACGGAATTTTCGCTGGTTCAAATTGAGGCACCGGCATATTGACCGAGACATTGCCGTCACGCTCAATAAACAAGGTCATTTTGCCTGCTTGCGTTGACACTTTTATTTTATGTTTATTGGTTAAACCTTTTAGACGCACAAATTTCGCAAAGCAACGTGCACCATTACCACATTGCCCAACTTCACTGCCATCAGCATTAAAAATTCGATAATGAAAATCTAAATCTGGATCATAAGGAGGTTCAACAATGAGCACTTGATCAAAACCAATACCAAAATTTCGATCGGCAAGCTGTTTAATCTGCTCATTTGATAAAAAAACATTTTGGGTGACATTATCGATGACGATAAAATCGTTACCTAAACCGTGCATTTTAGAAAAATTGACTAACATCTACATCCAATCTCACACTATAAAGGTAATAAGCTTTCACCCAGCCACAATTGACTTAAGGCTTCGCGTTTTCTAACTAAATAACTTGCGCTACCATCCACCATCACTTCAGCAGCACGCGGCCGACTGTTGTAATTTGAACTCATGGTAAAACCGTAGGCTCCAGCGCTGCGTATCGCCAGCAAATCGCCTGTACTTATCGCCAGCGTGCGATCTTTACCGAGAAAATCACCGGTTTCACATATTGGACCAACTACATCGTATTGCGCACTGGTGACATCATCACGTTGTTCAACCGGAATAATCGCCTGCCATGCTTGATATAATGCCGGCCTGATCAAATCATTCATCGCCGCATCAACAATAGCAAAATTACGCTCTTCACTGACTTTGATGTATTCTACTTCAGTCACCAAAATACCGGCATTGGCCATAATGGCACGGCCGGGTTCATAAATAAGCGTTAGATCACGACCAGTTAATTTTTCTGCAATCGCTTGAGCATATTCTTTAGGGTGAGGCGGCTGCTCGTCGTCGTAACAAACACCTAAACCACCACCCACATCGATATGGGATAATGTAATACCTTGTTCGGCTAATGCGTCAACTAACTTTAATACCCGATCGAGTGCGTCTAAAAACGGGGATATTTCGGTAAGCTGTGAACCAATATGGCAGTCAACCCCTTGAATATTAATATGGGACAAGGTGGCGGCGTATTGATACAACTTAGGCGCTTGCTCAATACTAATACCAAACTTATTCTCTTTTAAACCCGTTGAAATATAAGGGTGGGTGCCGGCATCAACATCAGGATTAACCCGTAATGAAATCGGCGCCATTTTGTTTAGCCCTTCTGCGACAGATTGGATACGGTCTAACTCTGCAGCTGACTCAACATTAAAACAATAAATACCCAGATTTAACGCGTAAGTGATTTCTTCTGAGGTTTTACCGACACCTGAAAATACTACCTTTTTTGCATCACCACCGGCTTCAATCACCCGCATCAACTCGCCTTTTGAGACGATGTCAAAGCCTGACCCTAAACGCGCCATGACATTTAAAACCGCAATATTACTATTGGCTTTAACAGCATAACAAACCAGATGTGGGCGTTCTCCAGCCGCTTGATCAAAAGCATGCCAATGGCGCTCAATAGTCGCGCGTGAATAGATATAAAGCGGTGTTCCGTATTGCTTTGCTAACTCAGCAACCGGACATTGCTCAGCGTATAATGCATGTTGTTTACGATTAAAAAAGTCCAATGCCGTTATTCCTAAAGTTTTAAACTGCTTTTATCACTATTTTTATCAGTTTCTTGGCTTGTTTTTGGTAAGTTCTCTTGCTGTTGCTCAGGAGTTTGATATAAAGGACCTTTAATGCCGCAGCCTGTTATGAATGCTAAACTAAGCAAACTGAAAAAAATAATTGCAATTTCTTTACGCATAATTGATTTATTCGATTTTTTTCCCATGATAGACGTTTTATAATGCCATGACCAACAAATACCAAGCAAAGCGTAAACAATCTTAAAGCGCAAGTAAAAAGGAACAGTTAATGAATGATAGTCAGTACAACTTAGCCGCAGAAAACATCTTACTAGCGATAGAAGAAGCCATCGAAAATTGTGGTTGTGATATCGATTATGAAGGTGTTGGCGGGATGTTAACCCTCACCTTTAAAAACACCAGTAAAATCATCATCAACAAGCAAGCACCCTTACGTGAAATTTGGGTAGCAACAAAATTTAATGGCCACC
Source organism: Colwellia sp. C1TZA3 (assembly GCF_007954265.1). Taxonomy (GTDB): domain Bacteria; phylum Pseudomonadota; class Gammaproteobacteria; order Enterobacterales; family Alteromonadaceae; genus Cognaticolwellia. The sequence continues at coordinate 217,462 of NZ_VOLS01000001.1, forward strand.
ACTTTCACTTTGAAAATGATCAGTGGTTTGATAAACGTGGCGGCGGAGAGCTATGGCAGTTTTTATCTAATGCGGTTAGCAAACAAGCAGAAGAAACTATTGTCATTACTGAGCAATAAATATTAAATAAGGTAACTAAAATGACCCAAAAAACCGTACGTATTGCAACGCGAAAAAGCGCGCTGGCGTTATGGCAAGCAGAATATGTTAAGGCAAAACTTGAGCATTTTCATCCGGGTATACATGTTGAATTAGTGCCCATGACCACCAAAGGTGACATTATTCTTGATACGCCACTCGCCAAAGTGGGTGGAAAAGGCTTATTTGTTAAAGAACTTGAAGTGGCAATATTAGAAGATCGTGCTGATATAGCCGTACATTCAATGAAAGATGTGCCCGTTGAGTTTCCAGAAGGCTTAGGGCTAGACACTATTTGTCCGCGCGAAGACCCACGTGACGCTTTTGTCTCTAACACTATTAATAGCTTGGCCGACTTACCCCAAGGTGCCATTGTGGGTACCTCAAGTTTACGTCGTCAATGTCAAATTAAGGCCCTGCGACCTGATCTAGATATTCGCGACCTACGTGGTAACGTCAATACCCGGCTTAAAAAACTCGACAATGGTGAGTATGACGCCATTATCTTAGCTGCAGCTGGGCTTATTCGCTTAAAAATGCCTGAACGTATTCGCGAATATATTGCCCCAGAGGTAATGTTACCGGCGAATGGCCAAGGTGCAGTTGGTATCGAATGTCGTATTGATGATGTCACTATTAAAGCATTATTAGCCCCGTTAGGCTGTGAAGAAACTCGTATTCGCGTAGTGGCAGAACGTGCGATGAATCGTACGCTTGAAGGCGGTTGCCAGGTACCTATTGGCAGTTATGCTGTACTTGAAAATCAAGAAATATATTTACGAGGTTTAGTTGGTTCGGTTGACGGCAGTGAAATATTAACCAGCGAAATTCGTGGCAGCATTAATGAAGCTGCGCAATTAGGTAACCAGCTAGCCGAGCAATTATTGGCTAAAGGTGCCGGCAAAATTCTCCGTCAGGTGTATGACCAAGCATAAGCTTAAAATATTAATCACGCGCCCTGAAAAAGCTGGGCGCGATCTGCAAGGTTGTCTGCAACAACAGGGGTATCAAAGCTATTGTCAACCGTGCTTTGATTATCAAGACGGTGCCAGCCTTGAGCAATTACGCGCATTACAACGTCAACTAACTCGCCCGCTGGTGATATTTATTAGCGTCGCGGCAGTAGAGTTTGCCAATAAACTGATGCCCATATCCTTATGGTCGACAAAAGAGGTTATTGCCGTTGGTGCTGCCACTGAGCAAGCATTAAAAACTTTAGGCATAAACGCCTTGGTCCCTACAAAGCACGATAGCGAGGGTCTGTTGGCGTTGCAGCCATTACAAAACGTGCAAACAAAAGACGTGCTCATTGTCCGTGGTGATGGTGGCCGAGAGCTTATCGCAGAAGATTTGCGACGGCGCGGCGCCTCAGTACATTATTTAGAAAGTTATCAGCGTGTTTGGCGAAACTGCTCGCCAAAAGTCATCAAAACATGGCATCAACAGCAGATAAATTGTATCTTAATCACTAGTAACGCTTTACTAGAATTCATAGTAAGCTTAATTGATAATTCAGACAATTACTGGCAAGAGCAATGTCTGTGGATTGTGGCAAGTAATAGAATTGCGCTCAAAGCAGAAGAAATGGGTATTAACCGAGTAATAAATGCCCATGGCGCCAATACCACTGCCATTATTAATGCGCTAGCCTATGGCCAGGAATTAAGTCATAGCAAGTGATATAAACAGCATATTAGCCTAATATATTTAATATGCTTAGCGCCAACATGTAAGATGGGATCAGTTCATGAGCGATAAAAAAAAACCCGAGCAAACCAAAGCTGATAATACTTCAGCTGCTGACGACAACATTGAAAATCAAGCCGACTTGTCTACTTCAAGTACTATCAGCGCACCATTAACTGTGTCTTCGAATAAACCGGCAACAGTTGAGGATAGCGAAAAATCTTCAGCACAAACGCCAGATAAAGTTCCCTATATACCTGAAGATAAAGCACAAAATAAAAATGAAGCTAAAAGCACGGCAACGGCTGGACAAAGCACCCGTCAGACTCAGCCATCATCAAGTAAAAACCATGATAAGAGCACCGCACCTGTGAAAAATACCGCATCTACCACTTCAAACAAGTCAAAAACTGACCGCACAGCAACGCCAGCAGAAAAAAGCACAGTAACTCGTGCTAAGCAAAGTACACAGAAAATTTCAAAAACGGCGGTTGTGGCGTTAATTATGGCACTATTAGCTATTGCCGCCAGTGCCGGTCACTATTATTGGAGTGAACAACAAAAAGCTCAGTATAACTTGCAACTCAATAAGCTTGTAAAACGCCAATTAGTAGAGAATCAGCAGCAAATCTCGCAACAATTGTTAGAAAATAAACAGCATATTGCTGAGCAATTTTTACAACGTGAACAAGCAAGTGCAACTGAGCTAAACGCGCTGCACAAAAGCCTTGAGCAACGTGATAATCTGGCAAAAATCCACGGTGAAACTATTACACAATTACAACAGCAAGTAGCAAGTTTAGGTCAGAAACAACCTAGTGATTGGTTGTTACAAGAAGCGGAGTACCTTATTCGAGTAGCGTCAAGAAGCTTGTGGCTAGAAAAAGAAACTAGTGCCGCTATTGCCTTACTTAATGACGCCAACTTGCGGATTGAGCAATTAAATGACCCACAGTTTTTCGCCTTGCGCCAAATTATTCAACAAGATATCGCCAAGCTACAATTGCTACCAAAACTAGCAACAGATAACGTTATTTTAAAACTGATGACACTTGCTCAACAAACTAAACAATTACCACTGGCAATGACTAATATTTCAGCAAATAATGACCAAGAAATTGATGTTGAATTAACAGAAAATGCCAGTGATTGGCGGGAAAACCTTGCCAAAACATGGCACAGTATTACTGCTAAATTTCTTACCATCAGTAAAAAATCAGCAGATTCAAAGCCATTAATGTCCCCGGAGTTTACACAAAACTTACGTGAAAATTTGAACTTAAAGTTACAAACCGCCATATGGGCTGCCAGTAAAATGAATCAAGAAGTTTATCAGCAGTCACTAAATGAAATTAATCATTGGCTTAAAGATTATTTTGATATGGAAGATATCAGCAATCAGAACTTTGCAAATATTATTCTAAAGCTAAAAAATGAAGTTATTAGCGCTGAATACCCAAGTAGATTAGATTCGCTAGCAGCCGTTAGACAGTTATTAGCTCGTAAAAAGAACTTTGTGATACCTTCAAAAGAAAAGCCTAGTGCAGCTGAAGTGTTAAAAGAAACTGTCATTGAGCCGGTTAATGTTGATCAGCAAGAGGGCGCGTAATGATAAAAATAATTATACTTATCGTTTTTATAATCTCATTAGTCGCCCTTGCTCCAACACTGATTAGTGACCCTGGCTATATGCAAATATCTTTTGGCGAAACGGTTATAGAATCAACCGTGGTTGCTGGCGTTATCATGTTAACGTTGGTTTTTATTACCTTACTACTTAGCCTTAAATTTTTCCGTGGTGGACTAAACTTTAGCTTTGCTGCTTGGAATAAAATTGCTTTTGCCAGTCGTCGGCGTGCGCTTAAAGATTTTAACAAAGGCATTGCAGCCTACGTGTTAGGTGATTATAAACAAGCTGAGCACTTATTAGCTAAATCATCAGCTAATACATCATCTTTTGAGCATATCGCATACCTTGTTGCCGCAGATGCTGCGCAAAAACAAGCGTTAAAACCAAACACCGACCACTATTTATCCTTGCTAGAAAAAACAACTAGCAGCTTAAAAGACGCAGGGTTAGAAGCGGTATTAATTAAAATAAAATTACTGATCGGTCAGCATAATTACCCACAAGCACGCGCTGTAATTGATCAACACCATAAACATATTGGTCATGACGCACGACTATTGTCGTTAGAAATAGAGTTAAGCTTAATTGAGCAGCGTTTTGACTATGTTATTAAGCAACTGAATAGTGCCGAAAAGCAAAAATCGATTAATCCACAAACTATTACGCAATGGCAACAGCAAGCATTTTATGGCGCCTTTAATAGTCAGATTAAGCAACATGATAATAATACCTTGATGGCTTATTATCAGCAACTGCCAAAAAAAGTGAAGCAATCAGAAACAGTCGTGCTTGCTTATTGTCAGGTCCTAGCAGAAAACCAAGTTAATGCACCTTTAGCAAAATTGTTATTACCGATAATAAAGAAAGGGGCGGCAATTGACTTACTAAAAGCGGTCAGAACATTACCTATTAGCCAAGCTGATGAGTTAATGGCAGCGGCACAAAAACATTTACACAGTGCGCCACAAAATGCCCTTTGGTTGTCATTGGTTGCTCACTTTGCCACGGCTTCACAGCAATGGTCGTTAGCAGAGAAGGCATTTAATAGCTTAGTCAACTTAGAAAAGAAGCAATACGATAAAGTCGACTTACTGGCTTTTGCACAAGTACTTGAACACCAAGGTCAACTTGAAAAATCCAATCAAGTCTTGAGAAAAATTCACCTGTAAGTGCTCATGGCTAACACTCACTGATAAGTGTTAGGTAAACGTGATAAAGCTTAAAAACCCTATTTAATAATGGTTATAACCCGATGGTTTAAGCCGCTATTAAATAGGACTCTTGTCCTTTATGTTTTTGCGTTCTTTGATAAGCACCCTTACCTTTTTTAGCGATAACTATTTGCTGTTTATACCGTCTTGACGTTACAACCGCTGCTAAAAAATTATCTTTAATAACCCCACGGCCCAATTCACAACCACCTTGATTTTTTTGGTGTTTTTTTACTTTATAGTCAGTCATATTAGCTTACCTTCTGCTTCGTTCATTAAGTTAAATTATACCAGTTCCATTAAGTTTGTGATCTTGTTGTGCGCAGGAAAAATAACTCAAGGTAAGGCGCTCGATTGAGCAATAGCTGGCTATTGGGATTGAGAGCAACACAGCCTTGAGCTATTTTAACTA
>NZ_VOLS01000020.1 GCF_007954265.1 Colwellia sp. C1TZA3
CTTACCTTGAATTATTTTTCCTGCGCACAACAAGATCACAAACTTAATGGAACTGGTATAATACCAATCCCATTAAGTTATTGCTCACTTGTACTAGTTAAAATAGCTCAAGGCTGTGTTGCTCTCAATCCCAATAGCCAGCTATTGCTTAATCGAGCGCCTTACCTTGAGTTATTTTTCTTGCGCACAACAAGATCACAAACTTAATGGAACTGGTATAACAACTTTGCAGCTAACAAAAAGTAGCGTTAACTGGCCAATAAATACAGTAGCATTGTAGCGAGCGCTTGCGGTGATTCTAACGGTAGCATGTGACCGGTATGAGTAATTTCTTTCAACGAGACATTGTTTGCGCCATGCTGCTCTTGTTTTAATGAGGCAAGATCAACTAAGTTATCCGTATCGCCAACGAGTAAGGTAATAGGTAGGGATAATCGAGTTAAACAAGGCAATAAATTGGGCCGGTGCATAGAAACCTTGAGTTGATGCAATAAGACATCAACACCGAGCTTGCGGTCCATAGCGACGATAACTTGCTTAATATCTTGATAAACTTGTGGGTTAAGTTGCTTAATTTCTGGGTGTAATAAATTATCAACACGCTTATCTGGAATACCACAATAACCACGCTGGCTTATGCAATCGATAGTACGTTTACGTTGCTTTATTTCTGCTACAGGTAAGTTTTTTGGAAAATTAGATACTATTAATAAGTGTTTAAGTTTATTTTCCAGCTTTAACGCTATCGCGCTAGCAATATAGCCGCCCAATGAAAAACCCACTAATATCGCCTTATGTTCAACAATTTGATCTGACAAGGCGCTAACCACTTCATCCATGCAACCAGTACTTGGGATCACCAAAGAGATCAACTGGTGATCTTCATGACATTGCTCTTTTAACAACTGCCATACCGGCAACCACAAATGCTGATCGCACATAGTACCGGGGATAAAGTAGATAGTTTGTGACATTTTATCCCCGGTAGCTTTTTTTAAGCGCTACTTTGTATAAATTATGATGCAAAGTAACGCTCAAACAAGCGCACATTAACCGTTTCTCCCGCTGGCACTCGGCCTTGCTCAGCAGGTAAAACGATGTAACAATTGGCTGACGAGATACTGGTTAAAATGCCTGAGCCTTGACTGCCGGTGCTATTAACCATTAACTCGCCTGTATTGTCATAAGAGAGAATACCGCGCTGAAAGTCCATGCGCCCAGGTGACTTTTTTAACTCAGTGATAGTTTTTGCTTTTAAGGTTATTGGCGGTGTTGCATGGCAATTTTGCAGCTTAACCAGTGCTGGCATGGCTAGTAAGTCAGCGGTTACCATGGCAGAAACTGGGTTACCCGGCAGGCCAAAAAAAACACTGTTCGGCAACTTACCAAAGGCAAAGGGCTTACCTGGTTTCATGGCTATTTTCCAAAAGGCAATTTCACCAATTTGTTCCAGCACAAGTTTGGTATAATCCGCATCACCTACCGACACACCGCCAGAGGAAATAACCGCGTCAGCTTGGGTATCTGCTTGAATAAACGCTGCTCTAATGGCGTTTTCATCATCAGCAATAACGCCAAAATTAATCACATTAACATTCAAGTTTTTTAACATCGCCGCTAGCGCATAACTGTTACTTTCAAAAATATCGCCGCTGCCTAAAGGCTCGCCTAATGCTTTTAGCTCATCACCCGTGGCAATTAATGCGACATTAAGTTGGCGAAATACTGTTAGCTGGTTAATACCAAGAGAAGCTAATACACCAATATCAATCGCAGACAAACGCCGACCTTGAGTAAAAACTATCTGCGCTTGCTTAATATCTTCACCAGCGTAACGTACATTGTCAGCCAATTTACTGTGCCCTAAAAATTTAACGCTCTCGCCTACTAGTTGACAATTTTCTTGCATTTCTACGCTATCGCAACCTACTGGCATTTTAGCGCCGGTCATAATGCGAATACATTCACCTGCACCACAAGTCCCTTGATAAGGCTGCCCCGCCATAGAGCGACCTGCCAAAACCAGGCTCGTTTGCTTTGTTAAACTGGTATGTGCAAAAGCATAACCATCCATGGCTGAGTTATTATGCGGTGGCACATTAATTGGGCTAGTTATGTCCGTTGATATTACCCTACCTAAGCTTGCAGCTAAGCTAATATTTTCAGTGTCGGTAATCGGGGTAATAGCCGCTAGCATTGTTTCTAATGCTTGTTCAAAGGGCATTAATCCAGGTGCTGAATAACAATCAACCATAATAAACTCTTCCAACTTATATTGTGTTTTATCTCGCTAGCTTTAACTAAACGCGTTAAGACAGCGCATTCAAGCAAGGTTTGATTTTACTTAGTTATCTAATTTTCAAATAATCATTATATTATTGAATGTCATTTACTTTAACCAAGGTCTTTCTCTGTTATAGTGATTACAATCATACTATGCTTGTAAGTAGATGATATAAAATATTTAGATAGATGATATAAAATATTATTTTTTTTCGCCGAGCTATCTTAGCTAAATTGGTTGCAGTGCAACTAGCATGCTGTTTTAGCCGTAAACCAAATTTAACTTTGAATTTGAGTTTGCCAGGGTTAACAAGGAAACTTGTTTACCTCCCGACTTTGGAAAGGTGACATGTTAACAGACAACTTCGGTCGCAAGTTTTACTACTTGCGCCTATCAATCACTGACGTATGCAATTTTAGTTGCGACTATTGTTTACCTAATGGCTATCAATGTGATAACGATAGAAAATTTCTCTCACTGCCTGAAATAGCCCGCTTAGCTTCGGCATTTTCTGCTATGGGTACGGAAAAAATTCGTATTACCGGTGGTGAACCTTCTTTACGTAAAGACTTACCTGAGATTATTGCGCAATGTAAGCAAACGCCAGGCATTAAAAAGGTTGCTATCACCAGTAATGGTTACAAACTTCCTGAGCATTTACCTGCTTGGTTAGATGCCGGCATTGATGCTATAAATATCAGTATTGATACTTTAGACCCAAGGCAATTTCATGCGATTACTGGCCACGACAAGCTCAAACATATCCTCAAAGGTATCGATATGGCGGTTGCGGCAGGCAATATCGATGTTAAAGTGAATACCGTATTAATGCGCGAGTATAATGGCTACGACATCGCCAGTTATTTAGCCTGGTTAAAAGACACACCAATAACCTTACGCTTTATTGAATTAATGCAAACCGGTGATAATAAAGAGTTCTTTGATGCTCAACACGTTCAAGGCTCACGCATAAAGCAAAATCTGATTTTAGATGGTTGGTTACCGGTGATTAATGACCGGGCGTCAGGACCCGCGCAGGAGTTTTATCACCCCGAATATGCCGGTAAAATAGGTTTAATCATGCCTTACTCAAAAGATTTTTGTAATACCTGTAATCGCTTACGAATAAGTGCGATAGGTAAGTTGCATTTATGCTTATTTACTGAACAAGGCTTGTCGTTGAAAGACTACTTGCAAAGTGATGATGTTGAGCCTTTAAAAGCGGCTATCACCAGTATGTTGACTGATAAAAAGCAAACGCATTTTTTACATGACAAGCTTACTGGCGCAACGAAAAACTTAGCTATGTTGGGTGGTTAATAGCGGTGGCAAACACTTTATTTCAACCCTGCTTAGGCGTGGTTTTAGCCGGCGGTAAATCTTCCCGTATGGGACAAAATAAAGCCAGCTTGCAACGGGGAAAACAAGACATGCTCAGTTATAGCATGTCTTTACTCAAGGCGGCTGGTAGCTCACAAGTACTGGTTAGTGGCGGTGAACAAGGTATTGGCGATCTCGTTGCAAACCTGGGCCCACTCGGTGGCATACAAAGTATTATCAAACAATTTAAACCCCAAGCACTATTGATTTTACCGGTAGATTTACCTTTAATGACCTCGGTAGAACTTGCAACATTAAAGCAAGTGGGCGAATTGAGTCAGCAAGCATGCTACTTTACTGATCATTACTTGCCTTTGTATTTACCGGTTAATGCCTTTGTTGAACAGTTTTTTCAACAACTTTTAACCAAGCCGTATTCACAAGCTTCATCACGACCTGATTCACCACTAAAGTCAGCAACAAGCTTTAGTCATGAACAAGTCAATACCAATAAAACAGCCAATAAAGCAGCCAACAAGCGAAATTTAACTGGGCCTTCTGTGCGCAGTTTGTTAGCGCAAATTCCGCATAAAGTGGTGACACCAAAAAACAGCAAGTGTTTATTTAATACCAATACGCCTGAGCAATGGCAACAGGCACAACATTTACTATCTTTGCAAAGGAAATCTCATGTCTAGCAAATCTTCTACTCATTGTGGCGATGACTTCGTGCCATTAAATATTGCTGTATTAACCGTTTCTGATACTCGAGAAGAGCACAACGACACCTCGGGCCAAGCACTGGTTGAACGATTACAAGCAGCGGGTCATACCTTAGCCGCTAAAGAAATTTCAAAAGACGATGTTTACCAACTACGCGCTGTAGTTTCTCAATGGATTGCTGATGACGCTATACAGGTAATATTGACCACTGGCGGCACGGGCTTTACCGCGAGAGACAATACACCAGAAGCGTTATTACCTTTATTTGACAAAAACATTGAAGGTTTTGGTGAGGTATTTAGAGCGATTTCTTTAACTGAAATTGGCACTTCAACCGTTCAATCTCGTGCCTTTGGTGGCATGGCAAATAGCACGGTCATTCTATCAGTACCTGGTTCAACCAACGCTTGTAAAACCGCTTGGGACAAATTAATTGTTGAGCAGTTAGATTCTAGCCATCGCCCATGTAACTTTGTACCACACCTAAAGTTTACCTAGCATTAGCTTTATCGATAGCACTTATGCAGACGTTAATGCCAAAACTACGACAAAAGTTACTCCCACTATGCATTATTTGGCTGGCCTTACACGCCAGCTGTGTCTCTGCACTCGAAAAACCCAAACAAACTAAGCCCTTACGTATCGCGGTGGCCGCAAACTTTGCACCGGCTCTTAAAATATTATTGGCTGAGATGCCAAAAAAAGATGCTATTGACCTGCAAATTATCAGCGCAGCAACCGGTACACTCTACTTACAAATAAAACACGGCGCACCCTTTGATTTGTTTTTATCTGCCGATTCAAGCCGTCCTGAACTACTTGAGCAAGAGCAGCTAATAATCGCTGATAGTCGCAAAACTTATGCTTATGGGCAAATTGCCTTGTGGTCGGCTACTCGACCATTATCTAGCTTAAGCGAGCTTAATCATTATTCAGGCAGATTAGCTATTGCCAATCCAGATACCGCCCCTTACGGCAAGGCTGCTCAGCAGGCGCTACAAAAACTATTGTTATGGCCGCAGGTGAAAAATAAATTAATCACTGGCATTAATATCAACCAAACCTTTCAGCAAGTTCGTAGTAAAGCGGTGCCGTTTGGCATTGTCGCGTACAGCCAATTAGCCATAAATAAATATCAGGGCATCATTATTCCACCTGAGTATTATCAGCCTATTGCTCAACAATTAGTCATTGTTAAATCTAGCCAACAAGTCAAATTAGCACAGCGGATCAGTGATTTTATTTTACAGGCAAGTAACCAAGAAAAATTAGTCCCACTCGGTTACTTACCGATACAATCGCTACAAAAAAATAGCCAGGTCAATACACAATATGACTGATATTTCAGCCGACTTACTCGCACTTATTACCACCTTGAAAATGGCAGCGGTGACTACCGTTATCTTGCTGATAATTGGTACGCCAATGGCATGGTATTTAGCAAAGTGGCAAAGTCGATTCAAAGTGTTTTTTGAAGCCGTGGTCGCTTTACCCTTAGTATTGCCACCAACCGTATTAGGCTTTTATTTACTCTTAGCCTTTTCACCCAGCTCCTTACCGGGACAGTTGTGGCAAAGTGCGACGGGTAGCCAACTCGCCTTTAGTTTTAGCGCCATTGTTATCGGCTCAGTGCTCTATTCTCTGCCCTTTGTTGTACAACCGTTGCAAAAAGCGTTTGAACAGCTCGGCGATCACCACCTTGAAGCCGCGGCTATGCTAGGCGCTGGCCCGATAGATCGTTTCTTTAGTGTGGTACTGCCGTTAACTAAAGCCAGCTTTATTACCGCAACCGTATTAGGCTTTGCGCATACCGTGGGTGAGTTTGGTGTGGTACTGATGATTGGCGGCAATATTCCGGGCGAGACCCGAGTATTATCTATCGCTTTATTCGATCATGTTGAAGCCTTTAATTACGCTAACGCCCACTTTCTCTCGGCTGGGTTATTAATTGCCTCACTGTTACTCTTGTCTTTGGTGTATTTATTAGGTGATAACCTCAATAAAAAGCACCAAGGGACTGTAAAGCTATGAGCAACATGAGCAACATAGACAAATCAAATAATTTAAACGATATAAGCGATGAACAGCTCACTGTTGAACAGCCAAAAAATGCTCCCCCTTCAACCTTAGCCTTGGCATTTAAATTGGCCTTCACTCATCTGGAAATAACGATTGAGCAAAACATTAGTATTTCAGCTATTACCGGTATTTATGGCAATTCTGGCTCAGGAAAATCGACCTTACTGCGCGTTATCGCCGGCCTTGAACAGCGAGCAAAAGGGCAGGTATTGTTAAATGGTGCAGTGCTACAAAATAGCAACAACAAGAGTTTTATTAAAGCTGAGAAAAGGCAAATCGGGCTAGTTTTTCAAGACAGTCGTTTATTTCCACACTTAAGTGTTTACCAAAATTTAGCTTATGGTGCCAAACGCCAAAGCAACCGCCAACTGAGCATTGAAAAGGTACTGGAGTTAACGCAATTAAAGCAACTACAGCATCAAAATGTCACGCTGCTTTCTGGTGGTGAAAAACAAAGAGTGTCGATTGCTAGAGCGCTATTAGCCGAGCCAAAATTATTGTTATTGGACGAACCTTTTAGCGCCTTGGATAAAAGCACTAAATCACAAATGTTAACTATTTTAAAAGCGATTCAACAACAGCTTCAGCTGCCGATGCTTTATGTCAGCCACAGTTTAAGTGAATTGCAATATATTGCCGATCAGTTGGTGGTAGTTTCGGCAGGGAAAATAAGCCAAGTAGCGCCAATTCACCAAGCGATTCACCAGTTAAACAGCCATAGTGAAACTAACCCTAAAACCAGTTTGCTATTAACTATCGCTGAGCATTTACCTGATTACGGCCTAACGCGACTATTACTACCCGCAAGCCAAAACACCAGCAAAAACACCAGCAAAAACTATAATATCTACTTACCGATACTAGAACAAGGCCATAGTCAGCGCTTAATTGGTCAGCAGTTGCCTTGCATTATTTATGCTCGAGATATTAGTATCAGTAAGACCAAACCTGAGCATAGCTCGATTGTAAATCACCTACCGGCAACTATTAGTGCAATACAACAGGGTAAAACCAATGCGTTAGTGACATTAAACACTAGCGAGCAGCCGTTTTATGCCCAAATAAGTTTATGGTCAGCAAAACGTATGGCGCTAACCACACAGTCAAGGGTGTATATTCAATTTAAAGCCAATGCAGTACATAGTTATCATTATACGGAGCCCACACCCTATGCTTAGCAACCAGGAAAAATTGCGTTTTAGCCGTCAAACCATGTTAAAAAACATTGGCGAACCAGGTCAACAAGCCCTTAAAAATGCCAGCGTGTTAATTGTCGGTGTCGGTGGTTTAGGTAACCCGGTTAGTCTTTATTTGAATGCCGCCGGTGTCGGCAATATCTACTTAGCTGATGGCGATAATATTGAACTTAGCAACCTACACCGGCAGATATTGTTTAACGAAACGGATATTGGTCAAAATAAAGCTGACACTAGTGCAGAGAAATTACAGCAACTGAATAGCAGTACCAATATCGAAGTGCTAGATGAAATGCTCGACGCAGAATTAGCTGATTACTATCTGCCACTGGTTGATTTAGTGCTTGATTGCACCGACAACATAAACACCCGTTACCTGATTAATCAAAAGTGTATTGAACATAAAAAACCTTTAATTATTGGCGCGGCAACAGGCTTTGACGGACAACATATGTTTGTTAATCCAAACATAACTGACAGCGCATGTTATCAATGTTTATTTCCTGCTAATAAGAAGCCACCAGAAAACAATTGCCAAACCATCGGCATATTAGGCCCGGTGCTGGCTATTATTGCTGGTATGCAAGCATTGCAAGCAATTAAGTTTTTAACCGGTAATTCAGTGGCAACAAATCAATTGAATATTTTTGATGGTTTAGATAATTCATGGCAGCAATTTACCCTAAAAAAACAGGTTAATTGCCCTATTTGCTCAGTATAAAATTTTATAAGTGACAATACGTTTACTTGGTGGGCTAGTGGCTTATTATTTGAACAAGCCACTGTCTAACACTTAGTACTAACGTTTAAGCCTATTGTTAAGGCTTAAACCATATTTAGTCTAGTTTAAGCTGGTATTACTTACGATATTCAACTTCTACGTCGTACTCGTCTTCGTCCCAATCTTCATCATCAAGATCATCTTCCAGTTCAGCAATGGTATCTTCGTGATAAGTATCCCATTTAAACTCAACCGTTTTACCATCAGCAGGTGCGGCTTCTTCCTCTGGCGGTAAGGCTTCAATAAAGCTCATTACGCCTTGGCACAAATCGTCAGTTCCGGTGCGATTAACCGCTGAAATACTACGAATTTCACCTTTCCAGCCTAAGCCTTCAATAACGCGTTCAGTAATTTCTTTTGCTTCTTCTTCAAGTAACAAGTCTAACTTGTTGAAAACTAACCAACGTGGTTTGCCAGCAAGTTCTGAAGAGTGTGTTTCCAATTCGCCAATAATGGTTTTGGCATTTTCTAGTGGATCTGAACAATCAACTGGCATGACATCAACCACATGTAATAAGATACGACAACGTTCTAAGTGTTTTAGAAACTGTGTACCTAAACCAGCGCCGTCAGCGGCACCTTCAATGAGTCCTGGAATATCAGCAATAACAAAGCTACGTTGAGAGTCTAAACGCACAACGCCTAAATTAGGTACTAAGGTAGTAAACGGATAGTCTGCTACTTTTGGCTTCGCGGCCGAAACACTGCGAATTAAAGTGGACTTACCTGCATTTGGTAAACCCAATAAACCAACATCAGCGAGTAATAACAACTCAAGTCTTAAGTTGCGAATTTCGCCTGGAGTACCATCAGTTTTTTGACGTGGTGCACGATTGGTACTACTTTTAAAGCGGGTATTACCCAAACCATGCCAACCGCCTTTTGCGACCAGTAACGCTTGCTCATGGTGAGTTAAATCACCGAGTTGCTCACCGGTGTCAATATCTGCGGCACGTGTGCCGATAGGAACTTTCAAGTACAAGTCTTCTGAGCCTCTACCGGTACAGTCACGGCTTCTGCCATTTTCACCACGTTTCGCGCGATGAAATTTTTCAAAACGGTAATCGATTAGTGTATTCCAGCTTTCATCAGCAATTAAGTAAACGTCGCCACCATCACCGCCGTCGCCGCCGTTTGGTCCACCGAACTCAATAAACTTTTCTTTACGAAAGCTAGCTAACCCATTGCCGCCATCTCCGGCTTCTACGCGAATTTCTACTTCATCTACGAATTTCATGGTGTTTTAAAACACTCCAAAATTTTATCTTCTGTCACATATTATAAATGATTTATTTCAAATAGTTTTGAAAAATGTCATTTTTTATACAATTTGTAACGAATAACTATAAATTACCTGCAAAAAAAAACCCTGCGTAAAAGCAGGGCTTTATAAGTTTGCGTATTGCTACTCAGCAACAATGCTTACAAACTTGCGGTTTTTAGGACCTTTAACTTCAAATTGTACTTTACCAGCAGATAAAGCAAATAGAGTGTGGTCTTTACCGATACCCATGTTACTACCAGCGTGGAAACGAGTACCACGTTGACGAACAATGATGTTACCCGCTAAAACAGCTTCGCCGCCAAAACGCTTAACGCCTAGGCGTTTAGACTCTGAATCACGACCGTTACGTGTACTACCCGCAGCTTTCTTATGTGCCATTGTAAATCGCTCCTAGTTAGCCGTTGATGCCAGTAATTTTCACTTCAGTGAACCATTGACGATGGCCCGCTTCTTTACGTGAATGCTTACGACGTTTAAATTTAACAATTTTAACTTTGTCAGCGCGACCTTGGTTTACAACCTCAGCAACAACTTTACCACCAGCAATGTAAGGCGCGCCTACATTGATGCTCTCGCCATCGGCGATCATTAAAACGTTTTCGAACTCTACTGCAGCACCAATTTCAAGTTCAATTTTCTCTAAACGAACTGTTTGGCCTTCAGTTACACGATGCTGTTTACCACCGCTTTGGAATACCGCGTACATAGCTACTCCGTACTGCGTCATCATCTATGGACGACGCTTAAATTTAAAATTATAGGGCGCGAATTCTACGCGAAGAAATTAATGAGAGCAAGTATAAAAGTAATGATTTATTGTTATTTTTACTAATTTAAAAACTTATCACTCAGAAAACTTCTATCGTCATGAATTTCGTGTAAAATTACCCCGTGAAATTACTAGTATTCTAACACTAAAGTATATCTAAGGTAACTTGTTACGTTCTATGAATATCAAAAATATCCAAACTCTGGCTCAACAAGACATGACAGCTGTCAACGATCTTATCTTTTCAAAACTTCATTCTGATGTGGCGCTTATTAATCAATTAGGCGTCTATATTATCAATGGCGGCGGCAAACGTATGCGCCCCCTACTGACAGTATTAGCAGCAAGAGCCATTGGCTATCAAGGCAATGAGCATTTACAACTTGCAGCAATCGTTGAGTTTATCCATACCTCAACCTTGCTACATGATGACGTTGTCGATGAGTCAAATATGCGTCGTGGCCGTGAAACCGCCAATGCTATGTTTGGCAATAGTGCTAGCGTGTTGGTAGGTGATTTTTTATATTCTCGTTCATTTCAAATGATGAGTGAACTACGCAACTTAAAAATCATGGATATTTTATCCGATGCAACCAATATTATTGCTGAAGGTGAAGTGCTGCAATTAATGAATTGTAATGACCCAAATACCACAGAAGATAGCTACATGAAGGTTATCTATTGCAAAACAGCTAAATTATTTGAAGCCGCCACGCGACTTGCTGCGGTTATTGCCAAGCAAGATGAAGCAACAGAAATGGCCATGCTAAATTATGGTAAACATTTAGGCACTGCCTTTCAGCTGGTTGACGACATTATGGATTATACCGCTGACGCAAAAGCCATGGGAAAAAATGTTGGAGATGATCTCGCCGAAGGTAAGCCTACTTTGCCACTTTTATATGCGATGGCACATGGTAATGAACAACAAAAAAATATGATCAGCAGCGCGATTGAGCATGGCGATGGTATGGAGCATTTAGACGATATACTCGCCGCGATGAAACAAACTGGCGCTTTAGTTTATACCCAAGATAAAGCCGAGCAAGAAGCGGATAAAGCCATTAGTGCCATTGCCATACTGCCTGAATCAGCATATAAACAAGCCTTAATCTCATTGGCGCATATAGCGGCTAATCGCAGTCATTAAGTATCCAGGCAAAAAAAACAACAGTTAGTTTTATCACTCACTGTTGTTTATTTAAATTAGTGCCTGACAATAATTTTGTATCGCTAGTAAAGCCATAAAAATATTTGCTATAGTGTCCTTATTATCGTCGATAGTGGTACAGATCATGCCAAATAAACCCAATATAAACCGCCTAAGCATTACTCAACAGGACTTTGGCACCTTAAGTAATGGCCAAAGCGCAGCACTTTTTACCTTATCAAATGCTAATGGTGTGCGAGTAAAAATTAGTAATTACGGCGGCATTATTGTTGCTTTAGAAACCTTAGATAAAAATGCGGTTTCAAGCGATATCGTGTTGGGCTACGATGACGTGGAATCTTATGAAAGCGACCCTTACTATTTAGGTGCTATTATTGGCCGTTATGCCGGTAGGATCGATCAAGGGCTGTTGTCTATTGACGATAAAATTTATCAGCTCGATATCAATAATAATGACAATCAACTTCATGGTGGCCATCAGGCGCTAAACAAACAACTTTGGCAGGCAACAAGTGAAAGTTTGGCTGAAAAGGTCAGCTTAATACTGCAACATACTAGTCTTGATGGTGATAACGGTTTTCCGGGTAATGTCGAGTTCAAAGTAAAATATAGCCTCAATTGCAGCAACGAATTATCAGTGGAATACTTTGCCAATACTGATAAAACCACTGTGATTAATTTAACTCAGCATAGCTATTTTAACCTCGCAGGACATCAATCTGGTGATATCTATCAGCACCAGATTCAAATAAACGCCACGCACTTTTTACCGATGAATGAAACTATTTACCCAACAGGTGAAATTAGAGCCGTGCTAAATAGCGCACACGACTTCAGCCAGTTGACGGCTTTAGCTAAAAATATTAACTCAGACGACGAACAAGTGGTTATCGCTAAAGGATACGACAATTATTGGTTAATCGATGATAATGCCATCCGTGGAGAGGTGTTTGCAGCAAGAGCCTTCGAGCCTAACTCTGGCCGGCAATTAACGCTATATAGCGATCAGTCCTGCTTGATTTTATACACAGCTAACTATATTAATGGCAGCCAAACCGGCAAAGAGCACTGCGTTTATCAACAACATTCAGCCTTTTGTTTTGAACCACAACGCTTAGCTAATCGTGTTACGGGTGCTAATATAAACAACACCATTGTACGGCCAGAACAACCTTTTTATAGTCAAACTCGCTTGGTGTTTGACACAGTATCGATATAGAGCCATGCTAATAACTAAGCCTTGTGGACAGGTATTTACGTTATTAAAGAGGCGGTTTAACATAATGAGCCGCCACACTAAATATACTTATAAATCAATGCGATGGACTAAAGCCTGACCTACAAAAACAATGACTTAAATTTACATTATTACCCGTAGGCTCGATGTTAGACGTCAGTCCATCAGGTTAAATAAAATTTAACCGTCTTCGCATCAATGCGAACGACAAAAACAATGTGCTGCAGATGTTTGTTGGCACATCTTGTTAATTACTTGCTTAACAGTTGACGGACTAAAGTCCGACCTACAAAAACAATGGCTTAAATTTACCTTATCACCCGTAGGCTCGATGTAGGTTGGACGTTAGTCCATCAGGTTAAATGAAATTTAACCGTCTTCGCATCAATGCGAACGACAACAACAATGTGCTGCAGATGTTTGTTGGCACATCTTGTTAATTACTTGCTTAACAGTTGACGGACTAAAGTCCGACCTACAAATACTGATAGCTTAAAACTATTTTCAGTTGATGTTTATGCCTATCAGGTTAAGCAGGCATTTAATATAGTAAGCTAAATTATTGTGTTGATACCCCTAACAACAAGCTGATATCTTTAGTTATTTCATCAATACGATGCACATCTGTTGGCGCGATAAAAATAGTATCGTCACCGGCTAACGTACCTAAAATACCGGTTGATTCACCTAAACTATCTAACATTCTTGAAATTAATGGCGCGCCACCAATCCCTGTTTTTAAAATAATCTGCATATTATTATGTTTAACACTGATCACCACAGATTGAATAGCTTGTTTTGATTTTGGTACCGCTAACTCGTCTGGCAGAATATAGACCACTTGATCATTAGCATTTCGCATTTTCACTGCGCCAAGTTTAGATAACAAGCGGGAAATTTTCGCCTGCGACATGTTCTTAAAGCTTTGCTCGGCTAAAGCATCAGCAAGTTGACTTTGCGAGCCATAACACTGTTCTTTTAGTAATGCTTTAAAGGCGAGTATTAACTCTGCTTCATTTTTTTTACGGCTTGTTATCATTAATTAACTCGAAACGGAAATTGCTTTTGTCTATTGTATAAAATAAATATTTTTTCGGCTATTTTATTTTACATGAAAATTGTAACCGCTACTTAGCCTAAAATAATACCTGTCGAAATCGACTTATTTTACAACCTTTTTACGTTGCTCTGCTAAACCCATAGCGAGTATAAAAGGATCTTGTTTTTGCTGAGCAATAAAGTCAGCCTTACTTTGTAAATTAAGCCAATGATGACTGATCAAGCTTTGGGCTACAGCACCGCCTAAGGTCGCACCTGGGCCTAAAATAATCAGCTTATCAGGTGCAAACTCTTTAATTGCCACTGCTATCGCTTTTGAAAAGTTATAAGGCTCAACAACTTGAGTAGCAAGCGTGTAACGATGTAACTGCTCAACGTCACAACTATAAGGTTGCCACACTTGTCCTAGACCGTCGATTAACGGTATTTCAGGGGCATTAAAAAGTTCAGCTGACATTAACGACATTGCACGTTTTGAGACATCACTAAGCAGCGGCGTATGAAAAGCCGCATGGTTAAACAAATGCATGGGGTAGCGGTCTTGCACTACAGGTAATAGGCTTTCTAAGGCTTTTAAACCCGCTTTATTACCGCCAAAAACAAGGTAGCCACCTAAATTAATTGACAGATAAACCTCACACCCACTTTGTTGATTTGCCTCTGCTAGCCATTGCATTATTTTTTGCTCTTGCGCTGGCTCAATTTGCCAATCGTCGTTAATGATCGGGTAAATCATTTGCCCGCCAATAAGCTCTGTCGTCATCATCGAGCCCATGGTATTAATTAACTCAATAGCTTTAGCTGGTTTTAAAGCGCCCGCTACAGCCAACGCGATATACCAACCCATCGAGTTTCCTGTCACTGCGACAATATCAAACTCGGCTTTATTAATCGCTTGAAAGTCTGCTAGCGCACAAGCATAAATAAGCGCAGAAGCATTTTCGCCCGCGGTATGTGTACGCATGCTATAATTTTCCATACCGTCAAGTTCAGAGACTTTTGTTTGTCCTTGGCACTCACGAAAATCATCAATCAAAGAAATTATTTCGGTTTTATCACTATGTAAACGCTGTAAATAACCTAATTCTTCTTTATTGTAAGTACCACGCCCTGGACAAATCACTACCGCTCTTTGCTTGGTGTTATGCATTTTTTTCACGCTTGTTTCAGCGCTATTTTTGACTGACGAATTCATTGGCACATCTCCTTGGCGGCAGCGATAATATTTTCAACCGATGGCAACACTTCATAAGCGGCCGCGCCAAGAGGTATAAAGCTGTCACTGGCAGTAACGCGTTTTATTTTTGGGCACTGGCTTATTTGTTCATGAATTAAGGTCACTAAGGCTTCACTAATTGAGCCGGTTTGACGACATTCGTCAACAATAATCACATGCTCACAAGCATTTACTTGCGCCAAAATACCTGGCTCATCTAGTGGTGCTAACCAACGTAAATCCACCACACGCACATCAATACCCTGCTCCGCTAACTTGGCTTGTGCTTGGCGCGATAAGTAATTGCCATTACCATAAGTTAAAATACACACTTGCTGACCTGAGCCTGCGACCTTAACGCCTAAATCAATGCTCTGATCTGCCAATGCTGGCGCTTGGTATTCAAAAGTCCATAAGCCATCACCTTCTTGATGTAAATCTTTCGCCATGTACAAGGCTATTGGCTCTAAAAATATCACCATGCGTTGCTGCTCTTGCGCTAAGCGCACACTGGCGCGCATCATTTCAACCGCGTCAGCGCCATTTGACGGACAAGCAATGATCAAGCCTGGAATATCACGAAATACGGCAAACGAGTTATCATTATGAAAATGACCACCAAAACCTTTTTGGTAAGCTAAACCGGCAATACGAATGACCATAGGATTGGTAAATTGGCCGTTAGAGAAAAATGGTAAGGTGGCCGCTTCACCACGAATTTGATCTTCCGCGTTATGCACATAAGCCAGAAATTGAATTTCAGGAATAGGTAAAAACCCGTTATGCGCTAAACCAATCGCGGTACCTAAGATCGTTTGCTCATCTAATAAGGTATTGATCACTCGGTTCTTACTAAAACGTTCGCATAGTTTAGCCGTAACGTTATAAACGCCACCTTTTTTGCCAATGTCTTCACCGCACATTACAATACTGGGGTATTCAGCCATCAAGTCCATCAATGTCCAATTAATCAATTTGGCTAAATGCTGCTTTTTAGGCAGATTATGTTGCTCATGACTAAAAATTGCTGCGCGAGTTTCATCACTGACCGCTATTGAACTTAGTGCTTTGTGGTTCTGGGGGACAATGCTCGCCATTATCGCCTCAGCGCTGGTCAGCTTTGCTTTGCTAGCGGCATTTTCAGCAATAACCGCAATACGACTTTCAACGTCTTGGTAAATTTTAATCAGCTCTTTTGACATTAAAATATTGTTTTCTAAAATAATGCGCGCGGTGTGTAGTAGCGGGTCTTGAAACTCTGTTGCGGTAATATCGGCGATATCACGGTAAACGAACTCAGCATCAGAGCCCGCATGGCCCAGTATACGCACGGTGCGAATATGTAAAAACACCGGTTTGCGTAATTCTCGAGCAATACGTTCGGCTTTTTTGGCGGTTTGGTAAGTATCTAAAATATTTAAGCCATCACAATAGAGGTAAGTTAAACCGGCTCTATTGGCATAATTAGCCGCAATCCAACCTTCCGGTGTTGCGGTTGAAATACCAATGCCGTTATCTTCACAGACAAAAACAATCGGCATAGGGATCGACTGATACGCCGCCCAAGCCGTGCTGTTAATTGCCCCCTGTGTGGTTGAATGATTCGATGAAGCGTCACCAAAATTACAAATAATCACGCCATCGTTTGGAATTTCGCCTTGATGCGCTAAACGCTCTGCTAGCGGAATACTAAAAGCAGCGCCCATGGCTTTGGGTAAATGTGAAGCTATGGTGCTGGTTTGCGGTGGAATAGCCAATGCTTTGCTACCCAGCACCTTATGACGACCACCAGAGATAGGATCATCTTTTGATGCGGCAAAAGACAACAGCATGTCGTATAAAATGGTTTGTCCCGGCACTTGCTTACTACGCTGAATAACAAACGCGGCACTGCGATAATGTAGAAATGCCATATCTGTCGGCCGAAATGCCTTGGCATAAGCGGCATTGCCCTCATGACCCGAGCTACCAATAGTATAAAAACTTTGGCCTTTTTTCTGCATCACCCGTGACTGCAAGTCAAGGTGGCGACTCATGACTTGCGTTTCAAATAGGTCAATAACTTCAGCTGAACTTAATCCAACATCACTAGGGCTTAAAACACAAGTTGATTTAGGTAACGTTCGAGCTCGAACAAAATTGATAAAATTTTCTTTCACCAATTGATTGCGATCAGACATCTTATCTCCACGGGGAATAGTTATTATTATGGTGGTTTAAAATTAGTGTTGTAAGACGATTTAAGATATTAAAAAATAAGCTAAAAAAAGTTATACAACATAAAGTGCAGAAATAATAAGCAAAAACTAGCCAAAGTTAAAATATTCTTTTCCTTTACCTGTTATAGTTTTTTTCTATACATATAAAAACACCAAAACAGCAAAGGCCGCTATGGATTTAAAGTCACTCAATTATTTTATTTCAGTATACGAACTAAAAAGCTTTAGTGCTGCCGCAAAAGCGTGCTTTATTGCCCAACCTTCAATATCGGCAGCAATAGCACAATTAGAGCAGCAACTTAGTGTGCAACTCTTTATTCGTCATGCCCGTGGTGTAACGCCGTCAGAGCAAGGGGAAAAGCTTTTTCCGTTAGCCAAGCAACTGCTAGGACAAGCGGGGGCAATCAAAAGTATTTTTTCAGAAAAAACTGATAAACAAGCATTTAACTTAGGAGTAACCCGAGGCTTAGGTGTTGAGCGCATGAGTCTGCTATTAAAAGATTTTACCTCCGCCAACCCCATGGTTGAGCTGACTTTAGTACCTCATACCGAAAAGGTTGACGCACGTATTATTTTAAAAGACGAACGCCATGAGAATGAACAATATATCAACATGTGGCAAGAAGACTACTTGCTGGTATTGCCTTATGATCACGTATTAGCACTCAAAGATACCGTAACTTTAAAACAGCTCGATGGCTTACCTTTTATTCAACGTACACCTTGCAGTGCTTGGAATAACTTACAAGATACCTTAGCGCTGGCCGGTATTAGTCTTGACGTGCGAGCAAAAATAACCACCATAGATTATGCCCTTGGCTTGGTCCATGCTGGTTTAGGTTGTGCATTTTTACCGGCACACAGTGAGATTATTAAGCGTAATGACGTGGTGTTTAGGCCAATAGTCGGCCTGCAACTGACCCGAGAAATTGTCCTCGCCTATACCGAGTCATCTAAAGCTATTAATAATTTAAAACGTTTAGCGCGTAAACATGGGCATTAAAGTGGGTTATCTCTGCTTGTTTTCTCATGGTTTCTTCCCTGTAAAGATAAAACCATCTCACAGGGAGAAAAGAATGAGAACTGCAGGAGGTAAAGCACAGCCAAATACAAGGTGCTTTTGTCTTTAAAATACCACCCTGGCAGCTCTTCAATACGTTAAATTTTTTCTCCTTGTTTTCTCATTGTTTCCTCCCTGTAAAAATCTTGCCTGAAAAGTATGACCTATAAAAATAAAAAATATCTCACAGGGAGAAGATAATAAGGACTGCAGGAGGTAAAGCACAGCCAAATACAAGGTGCTTTTACTTTCAGCTTAAGGCCCTTTCAGCCCTTAACCTCTTAAATACCTTCTCCTTCTTTTCTCATTGTTTCCTCCCTGTAAAAATCTTGCCTGAAAAGTATGACCTATAAAAATAAAAAATATTTCACAGGGAGAAGATAATGAGGACTGCAGGAGGTAAAGCACAGCTAAATACAAGGTGCTTTTACTTTGAGATTAAGACCCTTTCAGTCCTTAATCTCTTAAATACCTTCTCCTTGTTTTCTCATTGTTTCCTTCCTGTAAAAATCTTGCCTGAAAAGTATTACCTATAAAAATAAAAAATATCTCACAGGGAGAAGATAATAAGGACTGCAGGAGGTAAAGTACAGCCAAATACAAGGTGCATTTACTTTGAATTTAAGGCCCTTTCAGCCCTTAATCTCTTAAATACCTTTTCCTTCTTTTCTCATTGTTTCCTCCCTGTAAAAATCTTGCCTGAAAAGTATGACCTATAAAAATAAAAAACATCTCACAGGGGGAAGAGCATGAGGACTGCAGGAGGTAAAGCGCGGCTAATATAAAAATATTAATAGTAAATGAAGACTTTTCATCTTGGCGACTATCTCTTAATATGTTGATAACTTAACATTTCGACCACTTAATTTGTCGAACTCTTAATATGTCGAACTTTTTATATGGTCAAACTCTTCATATAAACAAAGTTTCGTGTATTTATAGTGCCTTATGGTCAATAAAAAATCATATGACTTCAGCCTTACCTTATAAATTACTCGCAAAAGTGTTACCGCAATTTGGTTATGCTATAGACGATTGCAAAATTACTTTGCTCGGCAATGGTCTGATCAATAACACTTACTTAGTGCAAACGACTAATAAAATCTTTGTCTTACAATGTTTAAACCAACAGGTTTTTAAGGCGCCGCTGCAGGTAACCCATAATGCCGACCTGATCAGCGCGCACTTAAAAATTAAGTCTGACCATAAAAGCTACCCTCTCACGCCAATTTATCAGCTGCGCAGCATAGATAATAAAAACCATGTCAAAGTACAAGGGCAATATTGGCGTAGCCTGCATTATATTCCCCAGTGTTATACCCTAGAGTCGATCACTAACCTCGATCAAGCCAGTGCGGTTGCCAGTGCCTTTGCACAATTTACTGCCGCATTCAGTGATTTTGACAGTGAAAATTTAGCTGAAATCATAGTAAATTTTCATGATTTATCAATGCGAATAAAGCAATTTCAACAAGCACTAGCAAACGCTGCAGATACATTATTAATAGCCGCTCAGACAAGCATTAACTTTGTTCAATCGCAGCAAGACTTTATCGACAGTATCGCTGAAATCACTAAAGACCTGCCGTTACGAGTTACCCATAACGACACTAAAATTAACAATCTACTTTTTAGTAAAGCAACCAAGCAGCCCGTGGCAGTGATTGATCTAGACACCTGTATGCCAGGTTATGTGATGCATGATTTTGGCGATATGATACGCAGCTGCTGTGCGTCAATTGCCGAAGATAGTGCTGAACTCGGTAATATGAGCCTTAATTTTGACATATTGACCGCGTTAACCAATGCCTACATTGCCGGTTTTAATGGCTCGCTCAGCGAAATTGAACGCAAAAGTTTAATATTTGGCATTAAGTTGATGCCGTTTATGCTCAGTATTCGATTTTTAACTGATTTTTTAAATGGCGATCAGTATTTTAAAACCACTTACGCCAGCCATAATTTAGTCAGAGCAAAAAATCAATTACAGCTGTATCGATTGTTTTGCCAACAAGAAACATTATTAACTAACATAGTATTATCAGCTCCCGCATCGAACACGCTCGGATAATATAAAAAAGGCACCCTACGATTACAGAGGGTGCCTTTTTTATTTAAAGCGCTCTTTCACAAAAGCTTTAAGCGACATTAACCCCGAAAGGTCAATACAACCTAGTTATGGTAAGTAATACCAAGATAAAGTGCACGTTCTTGGCTGTTGTAGCTACTCGCCGTTTGATACGCTTTATCTAATAAATTAGTGATACGAGAAGAGACACTAAAATTGTCAGATACATCGTAGTTCAGCCCTAGGTTAATTAATTGATAACTCCCTAAGTCAACCTTACCAATGCCAAATACGGCATCTTCTCTTGCGCCAACAAATTGATATTCTGCGTAAACATCTACTGCGCTCAGCGTTGTCACAAACTTATAGTTAAATTTTTCTTTCGCGCGACGAATTAGCTGCTCATAGCTTAAGCGCCCAGTACTGTCTGTGGTCGACTGATCTTCAGCATCGGTATAAGAGAGATTAAAGTCATGCACACCGCCAAAGCCAGCATAGTTGCCTGAGAGTTCAACACCATTAATTTCAACTTTTGCAAAATTTGCTGCCACACCATCTTTTTGACCAATTAGGTCATCAATTTTTGAACGGTATAAACTAACACTGGTATTAACCTGAGCAATTTTTGTTTCAAAAAACAACTCTACTGTTTCAGAAAGCTCTGAATCAAGTGTTGGCGTACCAAAACCTGGGTAAAATAAATCATTATAAGTCGGTACTTTAAAACCAGTACCATAATTAAGTACCACGCGAGTATCTTCATCAACTTTATGACCAACACCGAAGTTATAAGTATTTTCTGAGTTAACATCTTCAACACTGTCGTGTCTTAATGTCGCTTCAAATGTCCAGGCATTTTCAGTATATAAGGTATGAGCGAAAACACCTGTGGTGTCTCTTTCTTCTTTGTCAAAAATGATGCTACTTTTAGAGACATCGTCTTGATAATAATCAACACCAATATTAACTTGCAGATCATCAGAAAGTTGGCTGTTATTAACAATAGAATATTGATTGCGACGGGTTTCGAAAACCCCTTGTGAAAGACCATCACTTAAACTGTCGATACTGTCACGACTTTGCCCAACAGAAAAAACAGTCTGGTTATTTACACCCTTAATACTCGTGGCATAATTGGCACGAACTAACCACGCATGATTTTTAAAGTCAGAGCCATTATAATAACCGTCATATTCATTGTCGCCGCTATCACTTGATAACAACCACTCGACTGAAAAGTCTTCCGTTATTTTTTGCTGACCTCTAATCGCGACCGAGGTAAAGTCATAACCGTCATCATCAGTTTCCATACCTTCTTGCACATCATAACCATCACTTTCTTCTTTACTGATGCTGATAGTAGTTTGGCCATCGCCGTGGCTAATGCCTGCACCCGCTTTATATTTTTGATAGTTGTCAGTACCAAAACTAGCACCCGCAAACAACTCTCCTGCCGATAACTGACGAGTAAATATTTGAATCACACCACCAATAGCGTCTGAGCCCCACAATGCTGCACGTGGGCCTTGCACGATTTCAATGCGCTCAATCATCTCTGGCGAAATAGTATTTAAACTTGTGCCACCGGAGGTAGCAGAGCTAACACGCACACCATCAATTAGCACTAAGGTATGGTCTGAGTTAGTGCCGCGCATAAAAATCGACGCGTTTTGCCCTCTACCACCATTGGTTGCAATATCAATACTGGGTACTGTAGATAATAAATCTAATAAAGAAATTGGGTTAGCTAGCTCGATATCTGCACGTGTAATAACAACTTGGCTAGTCAGCGCATTATCAATGTTCAAATGTGAACGCGTTGCTGTTACGGTTAAGACTTCGATATCAGCTACTTTACTTTCAGTGCTTGCTGAAGCAATAAAAGCTGTCGACATAGCACTGATCACGGCAAGTGATAATAATGATTTTTTAAAAAAATTGTTTTGCTTAATGTTCATATGACCTCATTAACGATGCCCTCCGCACCATTTGTATTACCACGCTTAAGCGCGGTGTAATTAAGCAAGTTAAAGTGCTCGGACTAACATGGCTAAGCTTTCTATAAATATATCTTTATATAAATAAAACGCTTAAAACTATGATCACCATTGCGGGGGCAGTGAAAAAATCTCATTTTCTTCCCTCGAACTTACTATGTAAAACAGTCACCAAAGTATTCAGTTACTGTCGCTATTTATTTTTTTGTCACTAAGTCAATCATTTATGACTTGGCGTATCAATACCTTGATTAATAATGTTATGACAAACTCAACGTTATTAACAATGCTAGCAATGCTTTGGTGTAGCCAGCGAGCTTGGCCAAAAAGTTGACGAGAAAACTCGCCCATCGACACCCAAGCGTGACGTACTTGGTTACTTATTTGCTTACTCACTAAAAACATTAGTTTCTGCGCTACTGTTAGTAATATTAGCCACTCTTTGCTTGCTTTATTGTGCGCAATAGCAACACTTTCGTTAGCAACACTTTGCTCACTAGTAAAGTGGTCACCAATAAAGTGTTTGCCAGTAAAGTGGTCGCCATTAAAGTAGTCATCCGTAAAGTGCTGGCTAGCAAAAGTAGTTAAGTCAGGAGAGTTAAGCGGTAACTTCTGAGGGGCATAATTAGGCGTATAAAAAACCTTCGCTATTAGCTCAATGTTAGCCATTTACTCGGTTAAGTATTCGAGTTTAGCCAAGGCACCTAATGACTTAGCTTTACTCGCGATAGTCGCTAGAGTTTTTTTGAGTGTTCGTTACTAATCGTTTTAATATCAAACATTTCAACACCTAAATAATACCAAGCCAAACATCAGTTGGCCGATATATCTGATTAACGTCGATAAGGTTTAACGCTATAAAGAGCAAATTCATCTTCACCACTGAGGTGGTATAAATGAAAATAGATAAAATATTCAATGCCCGAGTAACCCGCTCGACGTGGTAACTAATGACTATAATTCACCTGGTATCCTGACTTACAGCATTTATATTCCTTCCCAAATCACTTGTTAACAAAAAGACTTAGTGGTTAGTATATCGCTCTGTTTACAGTTGCGGGTACAGTTATGGACTTTCACCACATTCCCAGCTTTATTTTATTACACTTTTAACACATAAAAAAAATAAACTTGAAGATAACATTATTTAATTAATGGCGCGATTATCGACAGCTAGAGCTAAATAGCAAGGTTTATTTTTTCTTCACTTAGCTGTTAAGAATATAAATACCTTCACTTTTTCAGCTTTATGTCAGCGTGATATAAGCTGGTTTTTCAGCATAACAGTTAACTTATTAGCTTTATTTTTCGTTTATGCCCGTTAAACTAAACAGCTCACTATTTATGGTTAAGGCATCC
The DNA here is from genome assembly GCF_007954265.1 of Colwellia sp. C1TZA3. Lineage (GTDB taxonomy): Bacteria > Pseudomonadota > Gammaproteobacteria > Enterobacterales > Alteromonadaceae > Cognaticolwellia. The sequence goes on from NZ_VOLS01000020.1 coordinate 23,824, forward strand.
ATTAAACCACTTAATTAATCAAATTAGTATTAAAGCCAATTTTAACCCCATAGGCGGCAAAATATAGCAAACAAGCTTAGCGCATTAAACACTTAATTATGATGCGTTAATATCGAGTATGCCGATAATAGCCAGTAAATTAATTAAAAAATTAATCATTGTGTCTCTGTTTTTGATAAAGTAAAAAACACTAAACATCATGACCACTAGCTGATGGCGAAACATTGTTCATGGTATTGCTTGTAATAGTGCTACTGATAACGCTGCTGACAATGCTGCTGACAATGCCTTTTCATAGCAAAGCAAATACCGATGACAAAACTGATCACAAGACCACAAGCAGTCAACAAGGAAATTACATGACCCCAGTACCTGAACCTAAATGGCCAGAGCGCATAATCTGTTTAACAGAAGAAACCACCGAAGCACTTTATTTGATGGGAGAAGACCACCGCATTGTTGGCATTTCCGCTTATACCATGCGCCCTGAACGGGCTCGAAAAGAAAAAACAAAAGTCAGTGCTTTTATCACAGCAAGAACCGATAAAATATTGGCATTAAAACCCGACTTAGTCTTAGCATTTTCTGACATGCAAGCCGATATTGTTGCTGACTTAATCAAGCAAGGCATACAAGTACATTGCTTTAATCATCGCAGTGTTAGCGAAATTTTGCAGATGATACGTACCTTATCGGGCTTAATCGGCCAGCCAGAAAAAGGTGACAAACTAGTCAACGATTTACAAAGTAATTTAAGCAAAATTAAACAACAAGCAGCTAAGTTACCTGCTCAGCCAAAAGTTTATTTTGAAGAATGGTTCGATCCTATTATTACGGGTATTGGCTGGGTAAGTGAGCTAATAGAAATTGCCGGTGGCATAGACTGCTATCAAGAGTTTTCAACACAATCATTGGCAAAAAATCGTATTGTAGCAGAGCCCAGTGACGTTATTGCCAAGCAGCCTGATATTTACATTGCCTCATGGTGTGGCCGTAAATTTGATCAAGACAAGGTTACGTCTCGCGAGGGCTGGCAAACAATACCAGCGATAAAAAATGGTGACATCTATGAAATAAACTCTACTGATATTTTACAACCAGGACCCGCCGCATTAACTGACGGCGTTGAACAACTCGCCAAAATCATCAAGCAATGGGCTGAACGCGCATAATATGTTAAATTTTTGCACCATTAAACACAGCTTAATCACAATATTGTGTACCTTATCTTTCATTTTTAGTGGCCAAGGTTTGGGGCAAGAACTTGATAAAGTGTCTATTCAACTTAACTGGCTGCATCAATTTCAATATGCCGGCTATTACGCAGCAAAAGAACAAGGCTTTTATCGAGCATTGGGCTTAGAGGTAGAGTTAAGAGAGTTAAAAGAATTCAAAGGTTCAAGCGCTATTGAAGATTATGTTGTCGACGGCAGAGCTGATTATGGCATAAATGATTCGAGTTTAATTGTTGCCAAAAATAATGGCAAACCCGTTGTTATCGTCGCACAAATATTTCAACATTCTCCCGCTACTCTCGCCACATTACGCTCTTCAGGCATTGCCCGTCCATTTGATCTAATTGGTAAGCGCATTATGATAGATGCAAGGTTGAAAAATTTTGCCCCTATTACTGCGATGCTTATGCAAGCAGAACAAGATATGTCAGCCTTTACTTGGCAAGAACAAAGTGACCGGTTTTCAGCGTTAACTACCGGTAAAACTGATGCTATTTTAATTTATGATACTAATGAACCGTTTGAGTTTGACCAAGCAAATATTGGTATATGGACAATTAGCCCAAGAGACTATGGTATTGATTTTTATGGCGACAATCTTTTTACCAGTGAGTCAGAGGTAAAAAACAACCCTCAACGTGTACAAGCAATGCGTCAAGCAACTATTAAAGGTTGGCAATATGCGCTCAACCATAAAGCAGAAATCATTAAATTAATTGCAGAAAAATATAATAGCCAAGGCAAGTCTTATCGCCACTTAGCTTTTGAAGCTGACGAAATTAGTAAAATAATTTTAGCTAAATTTATTCCTTTAGGCTCAATCGCTCGCACCCGCATGGAAAAAATAAGTGAGATTTATTATCAATTGGGTATGATAGATAAGCCTTTCATTCCCAATAATCTATTACTAGAAGACGCTATAAGTAGCTTTGCACCTAAACAACTTACCCTTGATAGCAGCACGTCATTAATTATTGTTATGGTACTGATATCACTGTTATTAATTTTCTCAACACTGCTACTACCAAGATTAATTAGTCAACAGCACCTAGCTTCCTTTATGGCATCAAAAAAATTCCCTTTTATCGTCCATGCGGTGTCGATATTAAATGTTGTAATTATTTTTAGTGTTATTTATTTATCCTTGCAAGACAATGAAAAAATTAGCCAAGCCAATATCAAAAAAGATCTTGAATTTGTCGTTGAAGCAACAAAAAACCGACTTAATGACTGGCTAAGTGAGCAAGAAAATTTATTAGAACAAATCGCTAAAGATCACAGCCTAATTAACCTCACTAAAAATTTACTGGTGCAATCCCCGATACACGACACGCTCATCACCGCGAGATCAATGGCGAATATTCGTCAATATTTGCGTCAAAAATTTCAACAACATAATATTGAAAGCCAGAGCTTTGCCATTATTAATCAAGACTTCATCAATATTGCCACTGCTCATAATGACAACTTAGGTAAAGTTAGCGTAATAGCCCAACAACACCCTGATATTATCGCCGCAGTTTTTACCGGAAAAAGTCGTTTTGTTCCCTCGATAGCACCTGATGTTAAGCAACCCGTTAGTCATTCGCTCGGCACGATAGATCAATACAGTATGTATATGATCACGCCAATCCTCGATGAAAATAATCAGGTTATTGCCGCATTGTCTATCCGCATTCAAGTTAGTGGCCAAATCTCTACTATTATACAACAAGGTCGCATTGGCGCCTCAGGCGAAAGCTACTTAGTCAGTCGACTAGGCCAACTACTTTCCAAAAGTCGCTTTGACGATGAATTATCATCACTAAACTATTTTCAAGAGCACAGCAAAAACAAGCAACTGATCACACTTAAAGACCCACAGGTTAATGTCATGCAAAACCCTGATGCGGTGATTAACAGCCAACAATTGCCCTTTACTTTTATGGCAAACCAACTGGTCAATAATGCCCGTTCAGACAACATTAGTTTAATCACCGACCATAAAATTTCCAGCAATGTCTTGGGTTATAACGACTATCGCGGTGTCACCGTTTACGGTGCTTGGTTATGGAACCATCAGTACGGCTTTGGTATTGCAACAGAGATTAATACAAATGAAGCGATGGGTGGCGTAAATTCACTACGTAATGAATTGATGTTAATTGCTTTTATTACTTTACTATTAACCTTAACCTCTAACGTATTTACACTCACAGTTGGCCAACGTTCAACAACATATATGCGCCACTCAAAAGCAGAATTAGAGCAACTCGTTGCGCAACGTACCGCTGAATTACATCAACGTGAACGCGCAATGTGGCAGTTATATGAGCATGCACCCGTTGCTTATGCGACCTTAAATGCTCAAGGCAAATTTATTAAACACAACCTTGTATTCGCACAAATGTTTAAACGCCCACGAGGCACGTTTTCCTCCTTAAATTGGCAAAGCTTTGTGGCGCCAGTACACTACGTACACCAAATATTTCAGACCAAATCTCGGCTTTTAGAGTGTGAAGTTCCAGTCAAAATAAATGACACAAAAACTATCGACACCATGATGTCTGCCCTTCCCGTTTATAATGAAGATAATAAGTTAACCGAAGTGCGGTTAACTTTAATAGATGTTACGCAAAAAAATGCCGCCAAAGCACAATTTGCCGCCTTAATGGAGTCAGCACCTGACGCTATATTGATGTTAGATAAACATCGAGAGCACAGCATTGTAAACTCGCAAGTATTAACCATGTTTGGCTACGAAAAAACTGAGCTTATTGGCGAAAAAATTGAGCGACTATTACCTGAAGAAACCAGCTTACATATTTTTCACCATTTACTGCATGAGCCTACCTTAGAAAAAAAGCTACTCGAGCTTAACGGTAGACGCAAAAACGGCAACGAATTCTTTGCCGAAGTAACGGTCAGCGCTGTTGATATTCATAATGATCGCTTTATTGTTGCCATTATTCGAGACATCACCAAACGCAAGCAACGTGACGCCGAATTAGCTGAGCACATTCTTTTCCAACAAGCACTGGCTGATACTATTCCATATCCGATTTTTGTTAAAGACCCCAACTTAAAATTTATTAACGTTAACAAAGCTTATGAACAAACCTTTAATGTTGAAAGAGCAGATATTATTGGTAAAACGGTGCTAGACCTCGCCTATTTACCAGTAGCAGACCGAAAAGCCTATCAAGCAGAAGATAGAGAAATTATTGCTTCAATGGGCATGGTGCGAAAAGAAATACCGCTGATTTACGCTGATGGCTTAGAACACACCACCATGTATTGGGCAAAAAGCTTTGCTAAAGTTGATGGCTGCGCTGGCGGCTTACTAGGTACCTTTGTTGATATCAGTGAACAAAAAATGGCCGAGCAAACATTGGCCCATGCAAAAGCATTAGCAGAAGAAGCCGTTAAAGCTAAATCTAATTTTTTAGCCAATATGTCGCATGAAATTCGCACGCCAATGAACGCTATTATTGGTATGTCAGCATTAGCATTGAAAACCAATTTAACACCTGAACAAAAAAATCATATCGCCAAGGTCAATCTCGCGGCCGAGTCATTATTAGGTATCGTTAATGATATTTTAGATTTTTCAAAAATTGAAGCCAATAAACTCGACATTGAATCCATCCCGTTTTGCTTAGATGACATTCTTGATAACCTCAGCATGATGTTAGTGGATAAACTTAACGAGACACAAACTGAGTTGATTTTTGATGTCGAAAATAACGTCCCCATCGACCTTATTGGTGACCCACTGCGCCTTAGCCAAATATTAACTAACCTCGGCAGTAATGCCGCTAAGTTTACCGAGCAAGGAGAAATAAAAGTTCATGTTTCGTGCCTAAGTAAGCATGATGATAACGTTACCTTAAAGTTCTCTATTTGTGACACTGGCATCGGAATGAGTGCGCAACAACAAGAAAAATTATTTCAATCTTTTAGTCAGGCCGATGCCTCAACAACACGAAAATATGGCGGAACCGGTTTAGGATTAGCAATTTGCAAACGCCTTGTTGAATTATTGGGTGGTGAAATATGGCTAGAAAGCGAAACAAACCAGGGTAGTCAATTTCATTTCACCCTTAGCTACCAAAGCCAATCACTGAAAGATATCAGCGCTAAAAAACTGAATTTAGCCTCAGTTGAAGATTTAAAAATCGCCTTAATCACCGACAATAAAATCTATAAAGCTATTTTACAGCGGATGTTAAGGTCATTAGGTTTTATCGTCGAGAGTTATAGCTCTGTCGCCGAAGCGCTGCCGGAGCTAAAAGACAAAACCAAGGTTTTTGATGCCTTAATATTTGACCTTATCAATTGCAGTGATAATCAACACTGTAACGATTTGGGCTTAATTCTAGCTGCTCACATTGGTTTGCCCATATTACATATTCTCCCTAACAAGCAAAAAATGTCAGAGCTAGCACTTAAAGGCGATGAAAAATATTCCACCCTTTGTAAACCAATAACCTCCTCTAATTTACTCGACAGTCTATTACTAGCTTTGGGTCAGGAAAATCTGCGTAGTGTGCAATATAACTTTTCGCCACGTGAAGTCCCCTTGGCAATAGATACACTACAAGGTGCAAAAATATTACTTGTTGAAGATAATGAAATAAATCAAGAACTAGCGACTGAGTTATTAAATCAACATGGCATTGCAGTGGTGGTCTCCAATAACGGCCAAGCCGCTATAGAGCGCCTTAACCATGAGCACTTTGACGCGGTATTAATGGATGGCCAAATGCCAGTTAAGGACGGCTACACCACCACACGTGAGTTGCGTCAAGACCCTCGCTTTATCGACTTACCTATCATCGCTATGACCGCCAATGTGCTGGTGGGCGATCGTCAAAAAGCGCTAGACTCAGGCATGAATGAACATATTGGCAAGCCTATCAATACCAATGAATTATTTGTCAAACTGTCAAAGTGGGTTAAAGCTAACCGTCCAAGTAATACCCATACTGTAGATAAAATAGCGAAAACAACAAACAATAGAGCCCAGCCATTAGCTAATAAAAATAAACCGATGACTATTCCTGAACTCGACGGCATCGATATAAAAGCAGGTTTAGCAATAGCGCAAAATAATCACACACTATATTTGCGCTTACTGCTTAAATTTAAAGCTAACTATGTCAATGCTATGACACCAATAACCCTGGCATTTAACCACCATGACTTTACTCACATAGAACTACTAGCACATACCCTAAAAGGTGTTGCAGGCAATATTGGTGCTACACCGCTTTGCAAGCTTTGCCAACAGTTAGAAAGCAACGCTGTTCAACGTGATATAAAACCACTGCTTTTAGCACAGTGCCAAGATGAACTCAGTCGTATTCAACTTGCACTAGCAACACTTGAGCCTCAAGAGCCCATTGATATAAATTTTGATATTTCAACCTGTAAGGCACTTATAGCTCAATTAATCATTGATGTAGAACATTGTGATGTTGCCGCTATTGATACCCTGTATAGTTTACTGTCAATGACCCAACAGCAAACCTATTATCAAGCACTAAAGCACATTATGGCAAGAGTGGCCGTTTATGAATTTGACGACGCCGCAATACTGCTAAAAAAAATTGATATTTCGTAAAAAAATCACGCCAATAGCAATAGCACATAAACTATTGAATATTAAAGACTGTACGTAAATTATTGAGTCAAACTAGTGAATGGAGCTGTTATACCAATCCCATTAAGTTATTGCTCACTTGTACTAGTTAAAATAGCTCAATGCTGTGTTGCTCTCACTCCCAATAGCCAGCTATTGCTCAATCGAGCGCCTTACCTTGAGTTATTTTTCCTGCGCACAACAAGATCACAAACTTAATGGAACTGGTATTAGTTGAAACTGTTAAATAAAATTAGCCGCTAAGCGGTAACAGGATAAATGCCGAAGAATAACCACAATATTCACTCTCCTTACCAAGACGACTTTTTTAGATATAAAACGAAGTATTAAAGTTTGTTGATACAAAAGTGGCCATAATAAAATTATATTTTAATAGCTATTTTTCTTGATGATATAAAAAAGCAGATGCAACCAGGGTCACTTCATAATTAAAAAGCTAAAATTTTCTCAACATCATGATCTAAATAAATTTAATAGCTAGGTAACTTAGTAACTTAGTAACTTAATGGCCTCAACTGTATAGATAAAGACTTGACAGGCTAACATTAATTTTAAAGAAAAATTTACTTTGATGTATAATTTAGCAGTATGTACATTATTATACTGAAGTAGGATCTAAATAAGTTACTAAGGAGTATTACGGCAGTAATTAGTTTTATCAATACTAATTATGAATTATATAAGATAAACCTATGTTGGATACTTATGACACCTGCTAAGCAATTTAATGCTGAAATCACCCTCCCTGAACAATATACTCATGGTGTTAAACAACCAATCGATGCCAGTTGGATCCGACTGCTCTATGTCGCCTTACAACAACAAAATTTACCCGCGAATGAACTATTAGCCTCGGTAGGTATTGAGTCAGCTACTTTACATGAATTAGCTTATGTTCAAAGAGAAGTGGTGCTAAAGCTTTACGAGAATATTGCCATACATAACGGATTAGATACCTTACCAAGTTCAATTGCTAAGGTTTTTCAACCACATTTTTTGCGTCATACCGGCGCTATCATGTCAGATGCTAAGTCGGTGAATGATTTACTGGAAAAATTTATTTTTGCTAGTGATCAAATGAACAAATTGATTAAAGTCGTCATGATCATTAAGGCAGATTACACTTGGCTAGTGATTTCATCGCGGGTAGAGTCGCTTAACATACACAAAGTATCGTTAGAAATAGGGCTTTGTTTAGTCTATAGATTGATAAAGCAAATATTTCCTGCTGATTCGGCTATTATCGGCAATATTATTCTAAGCGTAAAAAGTAAAAGAAACGATTTTGAAAATATATTTGATTGTCCAGTTGGTTATCATAACAAGGACGAATATATTATTGTAATTAACAACAAGGCGTTAACTACAAGGAATATCTTTTCTACCCATTCAATTGGTTTTGAGCCTTTTATAGATAGTAAATTTTCAACCACAGTGTTTAAAAGGTTTTCTGATATTGAGCGTTTAATTGTGGAAAATATGGCTTCGAGTAATTTAAACATCACCTTTATAGCCGATAAGATGAACGTCAGCGTTAAAACCTTGCAACGCCAATTAAAGCGCTTTAATACCGACTTTAGTACCTTATTAACAAAACAAAAAATCAAACATGCGCAAATGTTATTAAGTGAAAATAAATTTACCTTAACCCAAATTAGTTATAAATTAGGTTTTAAATCGCCATCAAGCTTTTCTAGATCGTTTAAACAATGGACCGGCGTTTCGCCCTCAAATTATCAATAAATAATCTAAAAAACCATAGTTTTATAATATTTTTCACCTCCAAAATCATCCATAATTGTCCAAAATTAGTTGCTCGTATTGGCTCGGGCATAACATCATAGGATACTCCTGAAATGAGAATATCAAAGCCTAATTAATCTATATATACCCGCTACACTTCAAGCTGCAGGTTGCAGAGTGCGGGCAAAATTCTTTCAGCTAAAGGCCAGTCTCTAATCCAACAATTTACAAATTGGTATTAGGTGTTGAATAAATCCTTCTTGACAAAGTTCACTTGGATAAAATGCAGCAAGCATTAATACTGCCCACCATAGAGTAAACCTAGGCATTTAATTAACAATATCTTTATTATACAACCTCACTAATTATCTGATCATTTTTACTGGTTAAAACAACCCACTACTGCGTTATTTATTTAATAACCAGCACAACGAGTTATTAAATAAATGCCTTACATTTGGCGGTTTTCCCTGCATATAAAGTAGACCACCTAATTAATCAAATGGGTATGATGTTCAGCCAGATACTCTAGTTGAGCATAATAAAAATTCTATGTTAAGCCCATATTTGTGCCACCGTCATAAATATCAGATTTAAAAAAGCTAAATTTGATAAGTAAATGACCTTAACTGTTTAAATAAAGTCGTCACAAGTCAAAGGGAAGCTTTTATAATCGCGTTTATAAGTTAGTTCATAAATGACTCATTAGTTTCATCTAATCTTAGTTCAAGCAGTCATAGCCGTTAAGGCACATCAATTAATTCAAGTATTGAACAGTGCTTGAGGTCATCCTGTCGTTTTCTATAATTATCTATAGTGTTGGATAATAAATCTTTGCGACAACAAAAAGTAATACAAAGGCATATAATAATAATGAAAAAATTGCTTGTCTCACAAATACTTGCTTTAATATTTAGTGCCAATGCGCTGGCAAAGGCCAACAATTCAGCGATCGATATTACCGGCACTAGCCTAAGTGAACTATTTAACCTTAAAATAACCTCATTATCGAAAAAGAAGCAGGCGCTAAATAAAGCGGCGGCGGCCGTGTATGTGCTAACCCACGATGAAATCGACCGTCTGGGCGTAACTACCATTGCTGATGCACTGCGTTATGTGCCAGGGGTAGAGGTGGCGAATATTGATGCTAGTCGATGGGCTATCAGTATTCGGGGTTTTAACGGTCTTGCCGCCAATAAATTGTTAGTGATGATCGATGGCAGAAGTATCTACAGTCCTTTGTTTTCAGGCGTGGTGTGGGCAGAAAAAGATGTCGTATTAGCCGATGTTGATCGTATCGAAGTGATCAGAGGCCCCGGAGGCGCTATTTGGGGAGCCAATGCCGTTAATGGTGTGATTAATATTATCACTCGCAAAGCCCAAGCTACTCAAGGTGTTTTACTCGAGGCCGGCGTGGACTTTAAGCAGAACAAGGTAGTAACCGCCCGTTACGGTTGGCAATTAGCCCAAAATGCTTATATGCGCATTTATGCTAAACATCGCCAACATGACAGTACCAATGAGCAATTCAGTAATGATAATAACCGGCATAATCAAGTGGGCTTTCGATTTGACTATGACATTGCCAACGACAATGCCTTAACCTTACAAGGTGATCTGTATTCTGGGGTCATTGGTAACGTGGCTAGTCAGGCTGCGCCTGATGGTCAAACACAATCTGGTGGCAACTTGCTAGTTAACTGGCAATTTACCGGTGACGATAATGGCCAACATAAATTGCTCAGTTACTATGAGCAAACTCAGCTCAGCGTACCCATGTTGGATGACCAGCGAGAGATATGGAATGTTGATTATCAAGTAGAGCAGCAGTGGCAGCAACATGCTTTGGTAGGCGGAGTGGGTTATCGCTCATTACAAGATCAAGTGGACACCAGGCCATTCGACTTTATTGCACCAAAATCTCGCCATGATGAAGTGATCAATGCCTTCATTCAAGATGATATCGCTTTGCTTGATGATGATTTACACCTAATTGTTGGTATTAAATACGAACATAACGATTATTCTGCTAATGAATGGCTACCTAGTGTGCGTTTATCTTACCAATTGCCCGACGCTATGATTTGGGCAGCATGGTCAAAGGCGGTTAGAGTACCCACTCGAGTTGAAAGCGATATACGCTATGGTAGCTTTAGTGGCGAACATTTAGCGTCAGAGCGCGCCAATGTTTATGAATTAGGTTGGCGTAAAAAGTGGTTTGATGTTTGGCAATTGGACGCAACGGCTTACCGCTCACAGTATGAAAACTTGCTGTCGTTTGAAGCTAATGGTTACCGTAATAAAGTGTCAGGCAAGGTTCAGGGTATTGAGTTAAGTAACAGTATTCAGCTGCAGCCCTCTTGGCTAGTAAGGGTTAACCTTTCTCATGCCACTATGGATCTTTCTACGGCAAGTGATAGTTTGTCACCGGCCGGAGCAAAAACAACACAAGGACAAATGCCCCGCAACACCGCACAAGTTATTTCAATGTGGGATATCAACAAGCAATGGAAGTTCAATGGCTATTTACGCTATGTTGATAAGCTCACCAGTAATAATATTGATAGTTACTGGACTATAGATGCGACCCTGCAATGGCAAGTTACTCAGCGTTTTTCAATTCAATTAGCGGCGCGCAATATCGGCGATGGCTCACACCAAGAGTGGGATGCCTTGGTGCCGATAGAACAACAAGTTATGATTAATTTTAGGTGGGGAATATAACGTGCGCCAAATATTATTTTTAGTGTTGGTATTCATGACCAGCACAGTCTCCGCAGAGGGGGTGGTCTATCAAATCAAGGCTTCCTACATCTATAATTTTTTACAATTTGTACAGTTCTCAAACAATACGTTATCTGGAGAAGTTAACGTCTGTATTGTCGGTGAAAACAAATTTGGTCACGCTTTGGATGCATTAGAGGGAACCCAAACCCCCCAAGGTAAAATAGCGATAAGTATGTTTGATAAAATTACCCAGCCCATGCAAATCGCTTCATGTCAGGTGTTGTATGTGGTTGGCTCAGACATCCAATTTAGCCAACAAGTATTAGATAAAATTAATACCGAAAATATCTTAACCATAGGTGAGTTTTCTGACTTTATTGCTATGGGTGGCTATATCGAATTGTACCTGGAAGATGACTCTATTCACTTTCGGGTCAATCGACAATTAGTCGGGCATACCCAATTTAAAGTAGCAGCACAGCTACTAATGTTAGGGGTCTAGTGCAAATGACTAGACAAATTTCTCAGAAATTTTCCTTATGGAATACTATCTCTATTGATAACAAAATTCAGTATAGCATTTTCAGCTTTGCTTTTATGGTTCTACTGATCACCACCATTACTATGTCTTTATCGACCAATTCCCACTTTCATGACAGTAGCCAACGACAGATAACAGTATTAGCAGAAGCACTGGCCGGTAATAGTGGTGCAGCACTGACCTTTAATGATGCCAATGCCGGACTAACCATATTATCGGCCTTAAATAATAACCCTTATATAGTGTCGGCGATTTTGTATAAAGATAAGCAAGTATTTGCCCAGTTTCCGGCTAGTGCTAAAACGCCACTATTTAGCGATACTATTTTTGATGAAAAAATCCGTTTTGATGAAGGTTTTTATTACTCAGTAGCGCCAGTAATGGTCAATGGCAACCAGTTAGGTTGGTTACGTTTACAGACACAATTTGATGCCTGGCAACTGATTTGGCAGCAATTTATAATCACTTTTTCTGGTTTGTTAGCCGCTATTGTGCTGTTAACGCTCTTTATGTCTTATTGGTCGAAGAAGCAGATCACACGTCCGCTGTTAGCCCTATCAAAATGGGCGACAAGTGTTTATCAACATAAAGACTTTTCTGCTCGAGCAACAAAACAAAGTGACGATGAAATTGGTCAATTAACCGATAGTTTAAACGCGATGTTGAGCGAGCTATCGAAACAAGAATCGATAATATCGTTGAATCAAAGCTTAGAAGAAGAAATAACAGAACGTAAAAAAACTGAGCACGCACTGATCGCTATGTGCGACAAAGCGGAGCAAGCCAATCGTTCTAAGGGCAATTTCTTAGCGAATATGAGCCATGAAATTCGCACACCGATGAATGCCATTATAGGTTTTATTGACATTGTATTGGAAGGTGATTTGAATGATAAACATCGTAAACACTTACGCACTGTTAGAAATTCAGCCAAAGATTTACACAACTTATTGAATGATATTCTTGATGTAGCCAAACTTGAAGAAGGTAAGGTTGAATTAGAACAAGCGCCATTTTCAGTAAAAAACGTGGTCGATCATGTGGTTAGAACCTTTGAAATGGCTGCAAAACATAAAGGGGTACAGCTTATTCAACGCATAACCCCCAGTTTGCCACAAGGCTTTTTGGGTGATTCATTACGCCTAAAACAAGTGTTGATGAATCTAATGGGTAATTCGGTCAAGTTTACGGATTCAGGCTCAATCACTATTGCTGTTGAGCAGCTTGAAGCCGACAAGTTACAGTTTATTATCAGAGATACCGGCATTGGCATAGCGAAGGATAAGTTAGGCAATGTTTTTGATAATTTTAACCAAGCAGACACCTCCATTAGTCGTAAATATGGTGGTACCGGGCTGGGCACTACCATTTCAAAAAGTTTAGTCGAATTAATGGGCGGAGAAATTTGGCTGGAGAGCGACATTGGAGTGGGTAGTACTTTTTATTTTACTATTTGTATTACCCCTACGGACGAAATGTTGATTGATGAGCATTTTTCTATAGATACCACGTTACTAAAAACGCAAAAATCTTTGCAGATCTTAGTGGCAGAAGACGTTGAACAAAATGCTGAGTTATTACGCATTCGACTTGAAGCACTAGGTCATCACATTACTTGGGCAGTTAATGGCTTAAAGGCAGTGGAAGCTTTTCCTAGCGAGGCCTTTGATATTGTCTTGATGGATATTCAAATGCCGATTATGGATGGCTTACAGGCCTCAAAAGAAATTCGTAAACTGCCAAATGGCAAAAGCACACCAATCATCGCATTAACCGCCAGTGTGCTGCACGAAGATCGTAAGGCCTGTTTTGATGCCGGTATGGACGGCTTTGTCAGTAAACCCATAGATTTTAATGAATTATTTACCGAAATGGCAAAATTATTAAACAGCAGCTTTCCATTAAGTGATAGCGAAAATGACAATGTTCCCACGTTTATTGGCCCGGTTGAAATCCCTTACATTGACATGCAACGCGGCATTAATACTTGGGGTTCTGACCAGGTCTATATCGCCAATTTAAAACAATTTGCGCAACGACACCAAGTCAGCATGTTGCCAATTAAAACTGCAATTAACACAAGGGATTTTGAACAAGGGCTGAGTTTATTACATGCCTTAAAAGGTACCGCCGGTAATTTAGCACTAACTGAGTTATACGGTGAACTGCAAATGATGAATGATCACTTTAAGTGCCATAATATTGAGGCCGCAGAAGCACATATTGCGATTTTAACCCAGACTTTTGAGCGCAGTTTAACGTTAATTGAAGAATTAATTCAACCATCAAGTGATAGCAACATTTACTCGATTATAACCAAACAAGAAGTACTTGAGCAGATTAAACATTTGCAGGCATTATTCGAGCACTGTCAGTTAGATGACACTCTGTTTAAAAAGTTACTGCATCAATTACCCAGTTTAAAGACCCCTGATGAGCTAACCACCAAATTAGGTTGTGCGATTGAAGACTTTGATTTTGATATGGCAACCATAACACTAACCGATATTGAAATATTATTAAACAAGGAGCCAGTAAATGAAGTCAGTTGATAGTGTTAAAGCTAGAATTTTAGTGGTGGATGATGAACCTAATAATTTACAGGTTATCAACCAAGTTTTAGGCGAAGAACACCAATTGTTGTTTGCCAAAAATGGTAAAAATGCCATTAAAATTGCTATGCAACAGCAACCAAATTTAATTTTGCTTGACATCATGATGCCAGAAATGGACGGATTTGAGGTTTGTAAACAGTTAAAAAGCTCTGAAGTCACGGCTCATATCCCGATAATCTTCGTTACCGCAATGTCCGAAAATGAGGACGAATGTAAAGGCTTTGAAGTAGGTGGCGTCGATTATATTACTAAACCTATCTGCCCAGCCATTGTGCGTGTCAGAGTAAAAACGCATTTAACTTTGGTGGGTATTAATGAGCTTAAAGAAACTAGAATGCATATTATTCAACGGCTAGGACGAGCCGCTGAATATAAAGACAATGAAACCGGGTTTCATGTACTGCGCATGAGTCATTACTCAAAGCTAATTGCAAAGGCCTCGGGTTTAGATGAGTGTAGCCAAGAGAGTATACTGGGTGCTGCTGCCATGCATGATATCGGTAAAATTGGCATACCTGATCGTGTTTTATTGAAACCGGGTAAATTAGATGCTGATGAATGGGCAATCATGAAAAGCCATACCAGTATTGGCGCCGATATCATAGGTGAGCATGACTCTGCATTGCTAAAAATGGCGCGTAGCGTTGCCTTAAGCCATCATGAAAAATGGGACGGCTCAGGTTATCCTAATGGCTTACAAGGCAAAGAAATTCCTTTGGCTGGGCGTATAGTTGCTATTGCTGATGTCTTTGATGCGTTGATGTCTGTGCGGCCCTATAAAAAAGCTTGGCCTCTAGCAGAAGCAGTTGCTTATATGAATGCAGCAGCGGGTAGTCATTTTGATCCTGAACTTATTAAAGCATTTAACAAAGTTTTGCCTGAGATATTAGCCATCAAAGAGAAGTGGGCAGAGTCAGAAGATATTCCACCTTTTGTGCCCGAGCCAGCACACGTAGGATAATATAAATATTTAATAAAGTAGCTGCCAAACCACTGGATTTATAGCCGTTAAAATAGCCATACAGCTTTTAGGCTATTGGTTCAGTAAAAATTGTCCAGTAGGTATAGGTATTGTTTAGAAAAAATTTAACTTAACCCAAATCACTGAGCAATTAAATTTTAAATTGCTCTCGCGTTTTGCTAGAGCACTTAAGTAATGGACCGGTGTTATTCCTGCAGATTATCAATAAATAATCTAAAAGATGACACCTTTATAAAAGGATAAAGTAGTTATGATTTTATTAACCACAGTAGTACACACTTGTTTAATTTAAGTAATCGAGTAAACAAACCGATTGCATGGTCTAGCAGTATTTTGGATGTTATGCCTATCCCAGCCGCCATATTTGATAACGATGGTAAGCTACTTTATGTCAATATAAAATTTTCTCAGTGGTTTACGCTTACTGCAGTTGAACTTGAGAGCCTTGACCTGACCTTTAATATTATTAATGAGTTAATGTCTGATGAGCTGCAAATAATATTGGCAGACGTGATGATGAATAATGACAGTAGTTACATCAGAGAAATAGACATTAGAACTAAAATTAATGACCATAAAGCCTGCAAAACTTCTTTTGCCAGCATGTGTTGCGATGATAAAAGTAATGGCGTGATCCTGTTTTTTGAGGATAAAAAGCCTGATATTGAAAATATAACACTTTATAAGCAGCAGGCTCAATCAGATCATCTCACCGAGACACTTAATCGTTTTGGCTTTTACGAAACGTTCAATCGATTGGCTGATCAAAGTATCAATCATAATTTTCTTTATGCTGTAATGATTGCCGATATAGATAAATTGAAATTATTCAACGATATTAAAGGTCATCAATATGGCGACTTGGTGATAAAAAACACCGCGAAAGGCCTGCTAAAAGAATTGAGAACAGAAGATATTTTGGCGCGATGGGGCGGAGATGAATTTATTATTGTACTCACTAATATATCTTCTGAAAGACATGTGAAAAAATTGTCTCAACGACTGGCGGCGAGTGTAGAAAAATATAATATAAGCCAAAATACACCTACTTCAATTTCTTATGGTTTCGCTGTTTCGAAAAAGCACGGTGAAACATTAGATGATTTGATTGGTTTCGCTGATAAAATGATGTATCAGCAAAAGAAACTTAAACAATACGGATAAGTTGTTGCTATAAGCACTATGTTATTGTCGCTATATCGTGATAAACAGCGACAATACCAGTGAGTAAAGGGCTTCTAGTGTCAGTTACCCTTGAAGATACAGGATATTAAAATAGTGGACATTAAGTGCCAGTAATGAACGTCGCTCTTGCCAAAAAATTTAGCCTGTAAAATCACCTACTAATAACATATTTTAGCGAAACAACAGTGATAAGATCTTCAATGATGCCAATGGCAGTATTGAAAAGCCTCCGATAGTGAAACAGGCTATATCATCCGCTAAGCTTACTCTCCAGACTGTAGACCCTACATACCGGATCTACAGTCTGTGCATCTCTGATAACACTCATTAAAAAAATGATAAAATTTGATATTAGCTTTGGCCAAGCTAGGTTAATTAGTTGTTCAATTAATCGGTTCATCGGTTAACACCTAGACAACTTAAGCTAATAGAGCTACCCCCTTATACCCATTTCATTAATTAAGTGATCACCTTTTTCATGAGGAAAAATGGATAAATACAAGGCATAAAATTTAGTCAGTAGTTATTCACCTTATAAATTTTATAACGCTGTAGTGATTCATTTTAACCATTAAAAATGAGCAGGTAATTAATCAACTTGGTATTATACCAGTTCCATTAAGTTTGTGATCTTGTTGTGCGCAGGTAAAATAATTCAAGGTAAGGCGCTCGATTGAGCAATAGCTGGCTATTTGGATTGAGAGCAACACAGCCTTGAGCTATTTTAACTAGTACAAGTGAGCAATAACTTAATGGGATTGGTATTATACCAGTGCCATTAAGTTTGTGATCTTGTTGTGCGCAGGTAAAATAATTCAAGGTAGGGCGCTCGATTGAGCAATAGCTGGCTATTCTGGCTATTGGACTTGAGAGCAACACAGCCTTGAGCTATTTTAACTAGTACAAGTGAGCAATAACTTAATGGGATTGGTATTACTTCACTCTTATTGGCTTGTACTTTTATTAAGGATAAATCAAACGCTGCATTTTATGCTCAATTGATCACTAAAAGTCTGCAGCAACTTCAAACGTTAATCGGCTATGGTTGATCGGATGACAGAATGACAAATACTCGGCATGTAAATGTAAGCGATTTGCTTTTAAACCGTAATGGTCATCACCAACAATCGCCATATTCAAGCCCATTTTATGGGCACAATGCACTCTTAGTTGATGCGTTCGCCCAGTTTTAGGGAACAAATGCACTCGTGTGGTGTTATTTTTGCGTTCAAGTACTTGCCAAGTAGTTAGTGCGTGTTTGCCATGTTGATAACACACCATTTGTCGTGGTTTATCATCAAAATCTAAGGTCAGTGGTAAGTCAATGCTGCCGCTGTCTTTAACAAGGTTACCATTAACCAAAGCCACATAGCGTTTTTCTATAGTGCGTTCAATAAACTGTTTTTGCAGCGCTTGATGCGCCCTTTTATTGAGGGCAATAATTAATAATCCTGAGGTCGACATATCTAAACGATGGACAATAATTGGCCCAGAGGCCTGTGGAAATTGGCTTTTAATACGTGAGTAAACCGAGTCTGTAATATTTTTACCCGGCACCGACAAAAACTCGGCCGGCTTATTAACCACCAACATATCGCTATCTTGATAAACAATCGCTAGATCTTTACCCAGTGCAGGATTGATCAACAGCGGATTATCATCAACCTGTAGACCTTGCAGCATATGGGTCAAAATGGGCTGACATTTACTGTAGCAAGACGGATAATAATTTTTGTGTTGTCTAATAGCAGATTTTGGCGCCGCGCCCCACCAAAACTCAGCCATAGCCAATGGCTTTAAGTTATGTTGATAAGCATATTGTAATAACTTAGGTGCAGCACAATCGCCCGCACCTGCCGGTGGTGTATGATCAGGTAGCTCAGCAAAAATGGCATTTAAGTCTTTAGCCTCACCCTTAGCATTGAGAAATTGGTACTGAGCAAAAAGTTTTTTCTGTAAATTTTTAGAACGTGATTTTCTCAGCTTTTTTAACTTGGCAATTGCACTGGTAATTGTATCGACTGCTTGCTGCAATAACTCGAGTTGCTCTTGCCAAGATTTTTTCAGCGCTTGCAGTTGCTTTTTTTCTTGAATGCTTTGCCCGGCTAACCTTGCTTTTAACTGTTCAAAGTCGTTATCCGCTAATCGTTCAATAGCTTCGCTGCGTTGTTGTTTTCTTTGCTGACGACTTGCCACCATTAAACTTTGCTGTGCTAATAATTGTTGCTGATAACTTACGGTGGCGGCACTGAGCTGATGATTAGTAACCCTAAGCTCTTGGCTATGCTCTAACTGCTCAATTTCGGCATTAATATTATTAATAATGTGATTTTCTGCCAAAAAGGCTGCGTCTTGCAATTGCATATTAGAAACTGCTGGTACAAAATTAATATCAGCCGTGTCGTCTTCAGTTTGTCCAGAATAAGCACTTAAAAAGCCTAACTCTTGTTGGCTGTTTTGCACGACCAACACGCCAAACATTTTGCCAGCGTTGACTTCTTTTGACTCAACTGACTTATTTAATACTGTTTCCTCCAGCCATTGTGGCAGTGCGGCAAGCTGTTGCTGTAACTGCTCAACGGCTGTAACCGCTAAAGGGTGTGGTTGATAATAAAATGGGAAAGTAAACTTTGCTGGCAGCGTAGTAGAGTCAACAGCTTGGGGGAATAACGTAAAACAAGGAGCAAGATTTTTCATGGCGATGTACTGATAAAATGTTCAATGAGGCAGTTAATCGAGATAATAACATAATCAGCGTTACCTCACTAAATAACCCGAGCAACCTAGTGGTGATAAATTAATCTTAAATACTATCCAGCGCATACCTAAGCTGATATTCCAAAGCTTGGCCAGCATTTATAACGATAAATTTTTTCAAGTGGCTGCCAACGCTGTCATAAAAAATCAGCCTCTGGTAAAAATATGGTGAGCAAAAAAACAAACGCCCTGCTTTATCTACTGTCGCAGCAATTAGCTTGCAAGTCACTTTAAACAAAAATGCGATAGCTATTGCCATTACACACAGAAAATTGTTTTGATGATCCTTATTGTTTGACGGTTTATTGTTTGCCTTGTTAGGGCAAGATTATCAGCGTATAAAAAACAGACAGTCACATTTTGTGTGGCATAAACCTTTGCAATTTAGCCCAATAAAGCGCGAGTATTCTTATACTTTTGGGGATTTTAGTTGATAATTGACTTTAAACTATTCTCATGTCCCCCCTGTTTGCCTTGTCTATAAGTTACCTGCAGCGCTAATACTGTGCTGACTTGTGCCACTATAACTTAGGCAATAGCTCAGCTGTAAATGGGCTCTAACTGATTGCTGACAGCTTAGTACGAGCCATATTTTATAAATATTACCCTGACGAATAGTCAGCGTTATTCGCTACTGTTATTTAATTTTTGCCACACCTGCCACTTCGATCACCGTTTTTGCCTCTGCTCGCTCAATAACTTTTACGATGGTGGTTTGGACCGTTTCGTCTTTTCTAATATTACCGGTGCTAGAAAAACGTTCTTCTTGGGCATCAGCACCGGCTTCTAACATAAAACTCACCACCACTTGTGTCGCGCAATCTTCCACTTCACCAAAGTAAGCCAAGGTAATTTGAGGATAGCCCTGAAAACCCGCTTTAACTTTTTTTGCTATACGTTTTGTTGATTTATCTAAATTCATAATATCTATCCAAAAGAAATTTAACCCAATTAATGGGCTAATGATGTTTACTAAAGTATGCAGCGAAATAAAAATCAGCTAATAATTAGCCGACTCGCTTAAGTTATTTGCTAGTTTGCATTACTTTTCAGTTATTGACTAATAGAGTTTGTAATATTGTTAGTTAAGCTGGGTAGTCGATTAATGCTGGTCACAAATTTAAATTTAAGCCAATAGTTTTTTCTCTGTCTTATTCAGTACATTTTTAAGCCACTCTTTTAAAGCCGCTTACTGGTAAGTAAAACGTAGCGAATAAAATGGTCGTCAAGAGACTTAAAGATAGAGTCTATTGTCGACTAATAGTTAAGCAAATGCTGACTAAAATGGCTAAAACATTCATCAGTTAACGCAGCACTAGCACAGCTTAAAATTAGCCTAAATTGTTGGCGGCTAATATTGAGTCAAACGTGCATTTGCTCTTTAAAATAGATAGAAATTGGATATCTGATACTTAGAAGTTTTATAAATATTCTCTGATTATACTGTTAAATCGCACGCACATAATAAAAGCATTAATAATAGCTTTATACAGAAAAAAAGTTATATACTTAAAGATAAAAAATTAAATTCTTGTTAGTTTTTAAATCATTAAACTTATGACGTTATTAATTTTAGCGCGACAAAATATGAAAAACTTCACCTCATAATTCTTATAAAGTTGATATTATATGAATACAACCCTTCACCATAAGCATATTAATAATCGAGAGAAGTTCTCACATTTTTTGATGTCACAATGCTTAAGTGTCAGGCGTGGAGCTTTAATGGTTGGCTTACTCTTGTATATTGCATTTGCCGTTATGGACGTCATTAAATTCCCCAGTGAAGTCTACACGCTAACACTAACCGCCCGGCTGACCTTGGTGATTCTGCCCTTATTGTATTTAAATTTTGTATATTGGTATAAGCCACCGTTATCGATACGCTCAGACGTATTTTTACTGTTGTTTATCTATTTAGGCGCAGGCTTAAATCATACGATAGTCTATTACGTTTCTCAATTGCATGGTTTTGAATTCTCTCAGCTCGGTTTAGTACTTCTTATTATGTTTGGCTGTTTACTTATGGTACTGCCGATTAAACCTTCAGGCATAGTGACTGTGCTTATTCTTTCCATATTTACAGCGGTAAATATTTATATAAATCATCCATTAGCTGACTTAATATTTGTACTTGTTATCTTGGGTTTTGTTACGGGTATTTGTCTTACAGTTAATCGGATAGGTCAAAAAAGACTTTATCAAAATTATATATTAATCAATAGGCTTTATAACGAGTCGATCACAGACGGGTTAACAAAATTAAACAACAGAAGAGCCTTTCAAGAGCAAGTGGTAAGATTAAACGCGATTGCCGTTCGTGAAAAAGCAACGCTGGGCCTTATTTTTGTTGATGCGGATTATTTTAAAATAATTAATGACTCTTTTGGGCATGGCATGGGTGATGAGGTATTAAAAAAATTAGCTGAGGTTATAGAGGCGAAATGCCGCCGCACTGAAGACATTGGCTTTCGTATAGGGGGAGATGAATTTGCACTAATTCTCTATGGCGTAAATAAAGAAAAACTGACAGAAACCTGTTTAGAAATAGTCGAAGATGTTGCAAATTTCAATTTAAATAATAATGGCCAGATTATTAAAACCTCGGTCTCTGTCGGAGCCACTCTAAAATTTGCTAATACTAAAATCACTAGCGAAAACTTAGTTAAAACAGCAGACAAATATTTATATCAAGCAAAGAGAAACGGCAGAAATCAGCACTATTTAAAGGCTATTTAAAACGGCTTAATAGTCGCTTTTTATTTTTTAAGCTTACACTTAAAACTTTTAAGCTTAATCAAAAAATTGCAGCCACTAGACAAAAGAAATTGATTGCTCTTTAACCTAAAATAAAGTCACTATTAAACCCTGATACCATCATTGAACCAAACTTAGGCTATGCTTATGTCAAAGTTAAGCTAGACTTAGGCCAGAGCTAGGTCAGAATTAGGTAATAATTAGGTAATAATTAGGTAAGAATTAGGTAATAATTTTCTTTATCAACGCTGCTTATATTGTGTCGGGCAGTAACCTCTTGTTACATCATCACTTCGAAGTTGCAGATGTTTTGTCGCTCGACCACCCACTCTTTTACGCCATAATCTAAAGCTTTTTGGCTTTAAGTGACTACGCATAAATTTTATCACTTCGGGCTCTCGTAAATTAAACTGATGTTCTATCGCTTCAAAGGGAGTTCGATCTTCCCAAGCCATTTCTATAATTCTTGATTCTTCGTCCATCAAAAATGCCATAAAAGCTATCCTAATATTGCTCAATAAGTTTTCTAGCTATACGAATAACAGATAAGAAAAGACCAATTACCCATAATTTATTTTGCCTATTTTAAGTTGGAATAAAACCCAAGCGATACTGCTTGCAACTATTTTTGCATTCACGGGTATAAGTTCACTGATATAAACTTAAGTAAATTTATAACTCTAGTGTTAGCCGTTGCTTTTAATATTAAAATGAATCAATGTTATAACTGATAAATAATCAAAACATAGAGTAAAAATAACCATTAATCGCCCGCTGCACGCTTGACGGACTGAAGTCCGACCTACAAAAGATTACAAAAAAATAGCTCAAGGCTAAGTGCTCACCCGTAGGTTTTATATATGCTCAATACAGGTTCAATGTATGCTCAGTGTATGCTCAGTGCAGGTTCAATGTAGGTTGGACTTTAGTCCATCAGGTTAAATGAAATTTAACTTTTTTTGGTATTAAAACTGTTAAGCAGCATAATAATCGCTGGATATTTTTGTTCAGCCATAACGTTAATCGCCCGCTGCACGCTTGACGGACTGAAGTCCGACCTACAAAAGATTACAAAAAAACAGCTCAAGGCTAAGTGCTCACCCGTAGGTTTTATATATGCTCTATGCGGGTTCAATGTATGCTCAGTGTATGCTCAGTGCAGGTTCAATGTAGGTTGGACTTTAGTCCATCAGGTTAAATGAAATTTAACTTTTTTTGGTATTAAAACTGTTAAGCAGCATAATAATCGCTGAATATTTTTGTTCACCCATAACGTTAATCGCCCGCTTAAGGCTTGACGGACTGAAGTCCGACCTACAAAAAATCAGCAAAAAAATCACCTAACCCGGCATTGTTACTTACAAAAATATTTGGCTAACATCGTTATTTTATCTTTTAGCCTTTAGCCTTTAGCCTTTAGCCTTTAGCCTTTAAGCAGTAGAATTCATAACTTAACCACGATATTTAAAACAATGACTTTTAATTTACGCCACACAGCTATTGAGTAAATTTATAACTTATCTAAATCATTTAATAACTCGGCCGCTTTTTCTCTAATGGCAATTTTTTGCGCCGGATCGACTTTATCCCAGTTACGGATAGGAAAGCTCATACGATGGTTTGAAGCAAACTTGTCATAGTTTTGGTCGATAAAGTTCCAATATAAACTATTTAACGGGCAAGCATTTGAGCTAACTTTTTCTTTCACTTTATAATGACAGTTTTTACAATAGTCACTCATTTTATTCACGTAGTTGCCACTTGCCGCATAAGGCTTTGTTGCAATCCAACCACCGTCAGCAAACAGTGCCATACTGCGAGTATTGGGTAATTCTACCCATTCAATCGCGTCTATGTAGATGCCTAAATACCAATCATCAACTTGGCTAGGTTCTATACCGGCTAACAAAGCAAAGTTTCCCGTGATCATTAAGCGTTGAATATGGTGGGCATAAGCATGCTCTAGTGATTGTGATATCGCGCTTTTTAAACACTGCATTTTAGTGTCAGCGTTCCAGAAAAAAGCAGGTAAATTACGCTTAGCGGCTAAAAAATTTTGCTCTGCGTAGTTCGGCATATTAACCCAATACATGCCTCTAACATATTCTCGCCAGCCTAAAATTTGCCTAACAAAACCTTCAATTTGAGCCAGTGTGATTTTACCCTCAGAATCTTGATAAGCGGTAAGTGCAGTTTCAATTACCTCCATTGGGCTGAGCATTTTACAGTTAAGTGAAAAGCTTAGCCGCGAGTGATATAAACTCCAAGCGTAAGGCGACGCTACGGTCATTGCATCCTGAAAATTGCCAAAATTAGCCAGCTGATGTTGACAAAAGTAATCCAGTAGCGCTAACGATTGTTGGCGATTGATTGGATAAGCAACATTAACCGACTCCTGCCCTATGGTATTAATATTATGGTGTTTTATCCGCTGTAAGTACTCATCTGCTGAGTTGTCAAATACCAAAGGTTTAGGAATAAGTTTGAGATCAGCTTGCTTAAATGATTGACGATTATTAGCGTCAAAATTCCATGCACCACCTTCCGGTTTTAAGCCCGCCATCAAAATAGAAAAACGCTTACGCATCAAGCGATAAAAGTTTTCCATTCTGACATGCGTTGCCGCTTTAAAATGATTAGCTAACTCATCAAAGGGCAGTAAAAAATGTTCACTGTCGACTTCAACTACAGGTAAAGCTAACTGCGCTGACATGCCAGCTAATTGCGCTCGTAAGCGGTATTCGTCAGGCCGTTGAAAGGTAAAACTCTGACAAGCATAGCGTGCAACTAATGCTTGTATTAGCTGTGGAAGATCTTGATATGCTGCACTATCATCTAAAGTTAGGTAACAAACCCGATGGCCTTTACTTTCAAGGTCTTGAGCAAAATCAGCCATGGCAGCAAAAAAGGCGCTTATTTTTTGCACATGGTGTTTAGTGTAGCTTGCCTCTTGGTGAAGCTCAGCGATGACATAAACAACATCAGCGTCGATATGTTGAAACCAAGTGTGCATAGGGTTGAGTTGATCACCCAATATGAGCCTGAGGTGTTTTGCCGTCATAAATTTACCTTACCTTTATTTGAACCCTAGATGGAGCCAGATTTTAGCTCTTTGTTTAGCTCTTTGTTTAGCTCTTTGTTTAATTTTAAGTTTAGCTCTTTGTTGAACTATTAATTGAACTATTAATTGAACTATCGATCGATTTTTTATTGCGCCGACATCGCTCTGAGCAATACAACACATGCTGCCAATTGGCTTGCCATTTTTTGCGCCATAAAAAGTCTTTTTTACAGGTGAGACAGTTTTTATGGGGTAACAATAATTTTTTATGCATCGCTGATCATATTAACTTTTCTGATGGTTTAGGCTTTCTTGCTTTCGTGGGTTTTTTAGTCGCTCGAACATGCTTTGCTACAATGCGCTGACCTTCCTTTTTACTGTCAAATCGCTTTCGAAAACCCCAGAGTAAATCGCGGGCAATCTTTCCTGTTTCGTTGATGTCGACTATAGGTAAGGGGTAGTTTTCGCCTAATTGACATCGATAAAGCTGTTGCTCCATTGGCGATAATTGCCAAGGGGTATGAATAATTTCATTCGGCAATTCTGATAATTGTGGTAACCATGTTCTAATAAATAGGCCATCTTTATCTTTCTCTAATGACTGTTTCACTGGGTTATAAACCCGAATAATATTAGTGCCCGTTACCCCTGACTGCATTTGAAATTGTGGATAGTGAATGCCTGGTTCAAAATCAAGAAATAATTTTGCTAAATACCTAACCCCTAAACGCCAATTAAGCAGTAAGTGATGGCATAAAAAACTGACTAGCATCGCGCGCATACGAAAGTTTACATAACCTGTTTTTATTAAACAAAGCATACAAGCATCAACTAACGGATAACCTGTTTGGGCGGTCTGCCATTTATTTAATCGCGTTTCAACACTCAAACCACAGTGAATATCAGGATAAATAAAATCACTGTAAGCACGATTTACCGGACGCCATTGCATTTGATGTTCACTTTCAAATTTTTGCATAAAATGACAATGCCAATGCAGTCGAGATGCCAGTGCATCTATTGGCCGTTTCCAACCACTTTGTGGTCTTTTGGTTAATATAGTTTGATAAAACTGCCTTAAGCTTATATTGCCCCAGGCTAAATAAGGCGATAACCGTGAGCAACTTTTACGACTTGCCTGTGGTTTAGAGATATCAAAATGATAATTTTTGCCTCGGCCATTTAAAAATGATTGCAGCATTTTTTGCGCCCAAAGCTCACCACCTTTTAACATGAAATCGTCAGGTTTTGACCAAGAAACAGGTAGAAAAGACTGAGGTAACTGTTCTAAACATTGCTTACTTACTAGTGTAGTACAAGATAATGTTGGCTGATATAAATCAGCTTTCATAATCTTACGCCAATCTTTGTCCCAGTTATTTCTATTTTTTTTACCGCGACTTACCGCCCCTGATGCACTTTCATGCCAAACAATATTTTGTGCTTTACACCATTTTTTAACCGCTTTGTCGCGCTCGAAGGTAGACAATAAGCCGACTTCTTCATGGCTAAATAAACCAGTAATATTAAAGCGCTGCTGAATTTCATTAAGGCCAGCAATCGCATCACCAAAATAAACATAAACTTGGGCATTAAAAGCACTGAGTTGAAGGTTAATATCTTCAATTGATTGCCAAATAAAACGCCAATGTCGTTCATCGTAATGCGGGTCTGCTATCAATAAAGGTTCAAAAACGTAATACAGCAATGTTAAACCCGATTGAATTGACTCAGTCAGTGGCTGATGGTCACTAAGTCGCAGGTCACGCTTTAACCAAACAATATTGACCGCACTATCGGCTATGATATTAGCTGCCACGATATCGCTTGCCACTATGTTAGCTGCCATTTTAGCTTACTGTCGCACCGGCCAATCTGAAGCATCGACAGAGTCTAGTGCTTGATTCGCTTGAGCGCTTTGCTGACTTTGATCTATCCATTTAGCTTGGTAATCACCTTTAGGGTCATAAAGTGTGGTTTGCTTTTCAATATTGAAGTGTCTACCACCTCTAGGGTCAACACCTACGCCAGCAATGTATTGCCAATTACCCCAATTAACCGCAGCGTCATAATCAATTAACTGCTCTTCAAACCAGGCCGCACCGTAGCGCCAATCAACACTGAGTTCATTAACTAAGCAACTTGCAACAATTTGGCGTCCTCGGTTACTTAAATACCCGGTTTGCCTTAACTCATGCATAAAGGCATTAACCAAGGGATACGGGGTATTACCTAAACACCATTTATTAAAGCGTTCAGGGTAGAATGTTGTCAGAGGCGGGCTTTTAGCAAGGCCTTTGAACTGATAGGTTTTAGCACCCACTTTACAATGCACCCATTGATAATACTCTCGCCACAATAATTCTAGATATAGGCATTCAGTTGAATCATTTTTTCCGCGCTGCTGTTCAAAATCAGTAAGAAAACGGATCACTTGGCGCACAGAAATGCAGCCAGAATTTAACCACGGCGATAGCTTACTGCTATTTTTCCAACCGTCTAAATTATTCCTGACTTGCTTATATTCTGCGGGAGAATTTGATGAAAAATATTGCCTAAGATGCTTTAAGCCCTGTTGTTCGCCGCCTTCAAATTCAAAGCCTTGTTCGGTCTTTGTAGCACTTGCAGTCGGCAGCCATTCAGGCTTAAAGCGAGTTGGCGCCGGTAGGGTGTCAAACATGCTAGGCAGAGATTGCACGGTTGGCACTGGCTCAGCAATAGTGACTTCAGCCATTTTCTTTCGAAATTTGGAATAACTAACCGGTAATTGCTCAAGCTCAAAAGGCAATGAGTCTTTGGTAAATAAAGTAAATTGGTCTACTTGATTAATAATCAGTTCAGGTAGCTGCTCACTCAACTGAGTCATAAGCCTATTTTCATAAGTACTGGGTAATTTAGTGGTGATTACATCAGTAATTTGATAGTTTTCACAGAGTCGAGTTAAGGTAGATAAGGTATCGCCATAAACAATGTATAACTCTTGGCCAAGCGTTGATAAGCTCTGATTAAAATCATCTAAACAGTCTTGTAAGAATCGCCACCTAGTAGCTCCTAAAGGCTTTGACTGAAATTTATTTGCTGCAAAGGACTGTTTATCGACAACATATACACAAAGCAGATGATCACTTTTACTGGCTAAGTTAAGCGCGGCGTTGTCATTGATACGAAGATCTTTATTCACCCAGTATAAGGTACGTTTCATGGATATAATTCAGTTAGTTAAAAAAAATTATACGAATAAAACTAGCGCTTAGATCAAAATAATTTAGTTATGGGCTGTTTTAACTTACCCGCTTACAGGCCACGCACTTATAGGCCACGCACTTATAGGCAATGCACTTAATCAGAAAATAAAGCAATAGCCAAAAAGTAAAGTGTATGCAGGTATTTTGAATAGGAGCTGTTAATTTTTTGAATAAATTTTAAATAGTTTGGACTAAAGGTTAAAAGCCTCTGTTACTACAGAGGCTTTACATCTAATTACTGTGAGTTAATTGATAAAAAAACAGTAAGCCTAATTACGATTTCTCAAGTAACAATTCGGTGATCTCAGCTCGCTCAGATAACACCATCAGTAACGCTAAATCATCGGCTTGTAGCTGTTCTACAATATATTTTGCGCCAGCAAAGGGGCTGTCAAAAAAATAAATATCAGTTTTTTTAAGTCCGTGAGCCAGCGCTGTCTCGGCAATTAACTGCGGTACTTCTCCTACAGCCCTGCCACGTAAATAAGGTATTAACTCAGCCGCGATAATAAAATCAGGCTGCATTTTTAATGCTGTTTTTGTCATATTGATGATTTCAGCGTCAGTTCTGTCGCCAGCATGACTTAACATTAAAAATTTACGCTGGGCTTTAATGTTCGCTGTAGTGACTGCCATGGCCTCCATGCTATGAACATTGTGGGCAAAGTCCATAATCACTTGCGCGTTATTAACGCTAAACTGGTTGCCTCTACCGGGATTATCTTCACTGTTGCTAGCAAATTTCGACAACGCCTTGGTAATCGCCTTATTTTCAATATCTAAGCTCTTAGCTAAGCCAATCGCGCCCAGCGCATTTTGAATATTGTGCAGCGCCGCGCCATTTAGCGTCATGGGAATATCGTTGACAGCAATAATGTTTGTTTCTTCATTAGCGTCTGAATAAAGCAATTGCTGGTCTCTAACAAAACAAACCGCGCCACCCTTTTGTTTATGTTGCTGTAGTGTGCTGTTGTTTTCATCTAAAGAAAACCAACACTTATTCACCAACAATTCAGGCGCTAAGGCTACTAAATGCTCATCGTCAGCATTTAGTACTAAGATGCCTTTACTTTCGCCGTTATGCTGTAAGCCTTTGGCAACCACTGCTTTAGCTTGGGCAAGTGCGGCAACGGTATTAATACCATATTGCCCTAAATGATCTTCAGCAATATTGGTGATTAAAGCCGCATCAACATTATCTATCGGTAAACCCCGACGTAAAATACCGCCACGCGCTACTTCTAAAATAGCGGTTTGGGTATCAGGATGGCGCAATAACATTCTTGCCCCGCCCGGGCCTGAATAATCACCATGATCAATAATATTGTCACCAACCCGAATAAAGTCTGTTGAGGTAACACCGCAACATTTACCAGCTTGCTCAATAATTTGCGACATAATACGCACACTGGTTGATTTACCATTGGTGCCGGTTACATAGGCAAGCGGTATCGATTGGTATTGCGACCAGTTTATGCTGGATAATTCAGGCAGTGCCGATATCGGCCAACATTGCGCTGTGGTGCCATAGCCCAATGAAAACTCGTCATCATCAACCAAATAAACAATACCTTTAGCTTTTGATTGTTTAATTAATGCCAATAAATCTGGATTAACTTCTTCTGCTATCGTGGCTTTTAAGCGTGCAATGGCTATTGAAATTTCTTCTTCATTTGCTGTGTTAGTTAATTCTTCACAGGTCAGTTGCCATGCTATTTCATTTAAATCGCAGGCGGCATAAAGTGCATCAATTGGCGCACTAATGGCAATAGTGATGCCATCTTCAAAGATACGTGAGTATAGTTTTTCATTTGACCAATTAACCGCTTTAAGTAGCCGATTAGCATAAACAGACCATATATTCACCACGATAAGTTTATCAATACCCGAAACAAAAGCATCAATGATAGCGCCTGGCTGATCTGATAATAAATTTTTACCCGTCAGCCGACGATTATCATCTAAGCTCAGTGTTATATTTTCTATATTCATATATACCCAAACGATTTCAAGATGTGAATTTGACGACCTCTGAGCAAATCATGATCAGCTGCATGGTATTATTAACCGGTTATTTTATTAAAAATAGCCCATTAAAAATACCCGCAACAATCGACATGGTTCACTCAGTCGCCCCAAAGGTTTTTAGACCTTCTTAACTGAAATCAGTCACTTTCTTCATCGTGTTCAGATACCACACGCACACCGCGTTCATCGGAAACAATTCGCATGCCAGTTTCCAAGACAAAAGTATCAGGCTCACTAGTTTCTAGCATAGAAACAACGGTTTGACGTGGGCTTTGCTCTGTTTCATGCTCAGCTTCATTAACGCCATTGAAATTGATGATTTGTTTCCAGCAGCGTGTTATCGCATCACCAAAAACCATTAACAAGTCATCATTACTAGCGAGTTCTAAGCCTTTATTTATCGCTTCTACTTCATCTGAAATACAATAAATTTTTGACTCATCAATACCTTGAGCTTTTAATGCTGCCGCTAATAGTTGCGGCACTTCATCAACACCACGACCACGGCGATTATCATCAGCCTTACAAATATAGAGATCAAAATGTCCAGCCGCCGCTTTAGCAATATTAGCGATATCTTCATCACGGCGATCACCTGGGCCTGCCAATACAGTAATGCGCTTGCCCTTAACTTCTAGCTTGCTGGCTAACTCGCTCATACAACGCACACCATCAGCATTGTGAGCATAATCAAGTATTACTCTAAAGTTGTGCTCATCAAACACGTTCATTCGACCCGGGGCTTGATAAAAGGTGGTTGTAAAAGTTCTTAAGCCTTGTTGAATTGCCTCTAACGGTTTGTCTAAGCAATAAGCTAGCGCAGCAGCAAACATAGCGTTTTGTACATTGTGCAGTGCTTTACCTTCTAAAGTCGCCGGAATTAAATGTGTCCACAGTAGCGGGATATGGGTACCGTTATCAAAAATGGTGATCATGTCACCGTTAATACCTTTTTCTAATACCACGGCTCGACCACCAGCACGGATATGCTCGCGTACTAAACTATGCCCTGTGTTCATGGTGACATAACATAAATGTTTAGCTTTGGTGTGATCAGCCATTTTTAAACACAGCGGATCATCCGCATTAAGCACAACACTGTCGGTGGCAACTTCAACCACAATACGTTTAACTTCAGCCAGTTGCTCAAGTGTATCTATACCTCTGAGCCCTAAATGATCTGCTTGAACATTAAGGCAAGCAGCAACATCACTTTCTAAGTAACCAAGACCTGAGCGTACAATGCCGCCACGCGCCGTTTCTAATACCGCAATATCAACAGAGGGATCACGTAACACAATTTGTGATGATACTGGACCTGTCATATCACCTTTAACCGATAACTGGCCATCAACATAAACGCCATCGGTCGAGGTCATACCGACAACATGCCCGGCACTTTTTAATATATGCGAGAGCATTCTTGAGGTGGTGGTTTTACCGTTAGTACCGGTAATACCGGCAATAGGAATACGTTTAGGTAATGTCGGCGGGAACAGCATATCAATCACTTTACCAGCAACATCTCTGGGCTTACCTTCACTTGGCGCCACGTGCATTCTAAAGCCAGGTGCCGCATTAACTTCGACAATACCGCCACCAATATCTTTATAAGATTTTGTGATATCTGCGGTTAAAAAGTCAACGCCACCCACATCTAAACCAACGGCTTGTACTGCACGTTCAGCCATAGTTTTGTTATCAGGATGTACTACATCAGTCATGTCAATTGCCGTACCACCGGTGGATAAATTCGCGGTTGAACGTAAGTAAAATATTTCACCTTGGGGTAATACTGTTTGCTCAGTAAAGTCTGCCTCGCCTAATAATCGCATCGCTTGAGTATCTAACTCTAATTGCGTTAATACTTTTTCATGGCCAACACCTCGGCGTGGATCTTCATTAATTATATCAACCAATTGGCTAATACTGTTAACGCCATCACCAATAACATGGCCGGGTACACGTTTAGCCACAGCAACTAATTCACCATTAACCACCAACATCCGGTGATCTAAACCGGTTAAGAAAGATTCAACTAAAACTGCTCGACTAGTACCGTGTTCACGAGCAAAAGCAAAAGCGGTGATCACTTGTTCATCCGTGGTTAGATCAATAGATACGCCGCGACCATGATTGGCATTTAATGGTTTTAGTACTACAGGAAAACCAATGCGCTTTGCCATTTTGACCGCTTGGGTATCTGAATAGGCCATACGCTGTTGAGGCACAGGTAAACCAAGATCGTTTAATAAATTATGCGTGTCTTCTTTATCACAGGAAATTTCGACCGCAATGTGCCTAGTTTCACTAGTAATAGTGGCTTGAATACGCTGTTGATATTTACCGTGACCAAATTGCACTAAACTATATTCGTTTAATCTTAACCAAGGAATGTCACGTTTTTCTGCCGCATCAACCAGTGATTGGGTACTAGGGCCAAACTCTTTACGTTGTGCAAAGCGAATAAAATCAGCCATTTCTTGCTGAAAATCAAAATCGTCTTCAATCAAGGTTTGCAATTTGGCTTGAATATTTTCAGGCATTAATGAGATTAATAATTTTCGGGCTAACAAGGCGGCTTCAAGACCTACATCTCTTTGCTTATACTGGAATACCATATTGTATTCACCCGTTTTGCCCGTACCTCTGGTTTTACCAAAGGTCACCTCAGTACCTGCTATGCATTGTAATTCGAGCGTAACATGCTCCCAAATATGGGCAATCCAAGTGCCTTCGTCTTCTTTTAAACGTCTAAGAAAACCGCCGGGCTCACCATAGGAGCAACCGTGCTGATCTAAACTGGGCAGATTAGTGATTAAGCCATCGATAAATTCATTACCTAGCTTAACTGACGGATATTGTTCCAAAATCCCTATATCAACTATATGGCGAATCACTGGAAAATGAGCATAAACATTAGGGCCAACATAAACGTTGGAAGATAGCATTTTCATCGTGATTTCCTTTTATTACTCTGAGGAGCATTTTTTATTATTTATTATTTATTATTTATATCAGACTACGCTAGATGCGCTCTAGAAAAGATAACACGCTTTGAATAACGAAAATACTACTTGCGAAAAAATATTATTTTACTAACAATGGGGATATTAAGGAAGACTTTAAGTAATTGTAATAAAACAAAAAAGCCCACCTAAGATTAGGTGGGC
The DNA here is from genome assembly GCF_007954265.1 of Colwellia sp. C1TZA3. Taxonomy (GTDB): domain Bacteria; phylum Pseudomonadota; class Gammaproteobacteria; order Enterobacterales; family Alteromonadaceae; genus Cognaticolwellia. Next base: position 57,517 of record NZ_VOLS01000020.1, read on the forward strand.
TTTTAAAAGAAATTAGCTTAAATTGCCGGTGTCGCTATTCTTTCGTTAATGCAGTAAGTCGCACCTGGGCCAAGCACATGCAACTTGAGGCCGATTAAGGTAATAGCTTCACCTCTATTAGCGTCAGCCATTGAGCTATGCGATAAGTCTGACGGGTCAACTACCGTAATGCTACCATGACCTACGACCTCTAAAAGCCCAGAAGGATCAATAAAGGCGGCAGTATTTTCACAAATACCTAGGCCTGAAGCAAAAGGGTTATAAGAAATGGCCGATAACAAACGTCCCAAACGATTTCTTTGGCTAAAATGCTGGTCAATAATCACTTTATTAATTAAGCCCATACCCGGTGCAAAAGTCACCCCTTCTTCATTAGGTAAAGCGCCTGTGCGCCCGCCAGCGATCATATGCTCTGGCATAATAGCCGCGCCAGCAGAAGTGCCTGCAATATGAACACCCTCCGCATTGCGTTTACGAATACTTTGCGCTACCGGCGTGCCGCCTAGAATAGTTGACAAGCGTAATTGATTACCGCCAGTGATAAAAATTCCGGTGGCATTATCCAATTCAGCGAGGTATTCATCACTATTCGCCTGTTCACGATCATTAATCGATAACGAAACGGCCTTTTTCACCCCTAATTCATGAAAAACCTCTTCGTAATTAGACCCAGTATCTTCGAGTTGTGAAGCGGTCGGAATAATAACAATATAAGCATTCTCTCCACCACAAAGCTCAACAAAACGTTTCAAGATTATAGGATCTTTTACGCGCTCTTCTGCCCCCCCGATAGGAATTACAAATCCCCGTTGTTGACCATCAGTTGTTTTAGCTGGACACATATCTACCTCTATTCAAATGTACCTTTAATAATTGTCTGATTATTTTGCTTGTGCCATACACCTTGCGCCATTACATCAGTAATTTCATATTTTTCATTCATCACCAATAGATCAGCATCAAAACCAACGGCAATTTGCCCTTTGCTTTTAAAGCGTAAAATAGTAGCGACATTGCTCGTTAGCATCGGGAGAACGGTTTCCAGTGGCAAACCTTTATCTAAAGTTTCCACTAACGTTTCTCCTAACGTACTCGCACGACCAAAATCCATATGCTGTAATTCACCTTGGGTGTCAAAACAAGGCAAGCATCCTCCACCATCTGAGCTTAGGGTTATTTGTGCTAAGGGTAATTGTCTTTCAACCGCCATTTCAATGGCGTCACAAGCTTCCCAACCAGGCTGCGCTGTACCAGCAGGAAATGCCGTCAGATCAATATGACAACCTTGAGTTAGTAATTTACAACTGTCTTCAAACAAGGCTTTGTTGCGATTAACATGGGTGGGGTTAAATACCCGTGCCGGCAACTCGGTGTCTCTAAGCGCTTGTTCAATTAAGGCTAGACGTTTTTCACCATCACCTAAATGAAAATGAATAATACCCGCTTTACCGGTGATCAAGCCCGCCACATGGGTTTCACTAGCAAGGCGGATCACTTCTTCAAAGGTTGGTTGGCTAGAGCGATGGTCGCTAATCGCAAACTCACCAATACCAATGACCGGCTCAAGAAAAACAATATCTGACTTAGCGCTGCCCGTTATGGTGGTTAAAGGATAATGGTATCCTCCGGTCCAACAGTAAGCAGACATGCCTTCTTCACGCAGCCCATATACTCGACTTAATAAGTTTTCAGTGCTACGCGTAGTATCATCAGTGCCAAGTAAGCCCACCACAGTAGTAACACCCGCATGGGTAAATTCAGTCAGGCCAACAGGTGGCACTTGCGTAGCAAAACCTGCTTCGCCACCACCTCCGGTAATATGGGCATGGCTATCAATAAAACCTGGCGTTAACGTCGCACCGTCAAAGTTAATCACCTTGACGTGCCATTGCTTAGGAATATCGATTTGCCCTTTTCCAGGCTCATAGATAGCGGCAATTTTATTACCTGCAATCAGAACATTTTTAATGCCTAGGGGGGATGGTGCGTAAATATTAACATTACACAATAATGTGAGCATGGTTTGATTATTTTTCATGGTATATAAAGTTGTGTTGTATTTGGCCTAACTTATTAATTATTTTAGATAATAAAATATAATAGCAAGCAATCTACACTAACAGTAATAAATAGTATGCGAAGATTATACCACAGTTGACATTTTACCACCAAGTAGCACCAGACAAATAGCCTGATAAATTATAACAACATTCATAGTTATTCCATTAGCTTATATCCGCCCTATTTCTAACTGTAGGGTTATGCAAGTCACAAAAGGGCTAGCGACATGGCATAAATTAAAAACAGCGCCAAAGAGGTAAAGGTAAAGATAAAGATAAAGCGAAGCAAGGTGTCAGAGCCAAAAATGTATCGCGCCTTGCTCTGATTTCCTAGCCTTAGCGCTAAAATTTATTTTGAAATAGAATGACTATACAGCGATTACGAGAATAAATGAGCCAACTTAACGCTACATTTGATGTTACATTAAAAAATTTAGCAAAAAGCAAGTGTACTAAGCAATATTGATGGAATTAATCAGGTAAATTTCAGTAAAAACAGTGACTTTATAACTCGCCACGTCACACTTTTTGATTATAAGCCTTTTACCTGAAATATATTATATGGTCAGAGGCTATTTTAGCGCTATTTTAAATGGCTTAAAACCAAAATTTAACTAGCACATACGGTTAAGTTTTAATTAGAATGCACGAATTAAAATTATTGTAACTATCGCTAACTAGTACCACCCTACTACTTAGTTATTTTGAGGAAAAATCTATGCTTTTTAATGATTCATTTATCACCGATTGCCCAATTCGTCAGAAAATTCGTGAATTTTATCGTATTGATGAAAATACAGCGGTAGATCATATTTTGCCACTAGCAGAAGTTAATGTTAGTGCTCGAAGTCGTGCTTGGGAAAGAGCGCGTAAAATGGTGTTAAAAATTCGCCAAGACCAAGCGGGTACTGGCGCGATAGATGCTTTGTTAAAGGAATACTCTCTATCAAGCGAAGAAGGTGTGGTATTAATGTGTTTGGCTGAAGCCCTATTACGTGTACCAGATAAGCATACTCAAGATGCCTTAATTCGTGACAAAATTTCTCAAGGACAATGGAGTAGTCATCTTGGCAGCAGTGAATCACTGTTTGTTAATGCCTCTTCGTGGGGCCTGTTAATTACCGGTACTATGGTTAATTATGCGGATAAACGCAAAAAAGATAGCTTTGGTTTATTGAAAAAAGTCATCGGGCGTTTAGGTGAACCGGTTATTCGTAAATCAATGAACTACGCCATGAAGATTATGGGTAAGCAGTTTGTCATGGGCGAAACTATTAAAGCAGCCACTGAGCGTGCGGCGACCAAAGAACAGCAAGGTTATGTTTACTCCTACGATATGCTCGGTGAAGGCGCTCGCACCATGGACGACGCTAACCGCTATTTTAAAGCTTATCAAGACGCGATAGAAACCATTGGTAAAGTTGCTCGTGCGACCGGTAAAAACGATCCCCGCAGAGTGCCAGGTATTTCAGTCAAGCTTTCGGCTATTCATCCCCGTTATGAGTTTACTCACAAAGCGCGTGTAATGGCTGAAATTGTACCAAAACTTAAAACACTTTGCCTACAAGCAAAAAGCTATAACATTGGCTTGACCGTCGATGCAGAAGAGTCTGAGCGCTTAGATATATCACTTGATGTTATTGAAGCGGTATTTAGTGACAGTGAATTAGACGGTTGGGACGGTTTTGGTATGGCATTACAAGCCTATCAAAAACGCGCTATTTTTGTCGTTGAATGGTTACGAGAATTAACTGTACGTGTTGACCGAAAAATGATGGTGCGCTTAGTCAAAGGTGCTTATTGGGATACAGAAATAAAAAACACTCAAAAAGACGGCTTGGGACATTTTCCTGTTTTCACGCGTAAGTCTTCTACCGATGTTTCTTACCATGCCTGTGCCAATAAATTATTAGAATATAGAGATTCTATTTACCCACAGTTTGCCACGCATAACGCTTACACTGCAGCAACAATTGTTGAACTTGCTGGCGATGATAAAGAAGGTTTTGAATTTCAGTGTTTACATGGCATGGGCGATTCTTTGTACGACCAAATTGTCTCACTTGAAAACATTCAATGTCGCATCTACGCACCAGTTGGCCATCATGAAGAATTGTTAGCTTACTTGGTCCGTCGCTTATTGGAAAATGGCGCTAACTCTTCTTTTGTTAACGCTATCGTTGATGAATCGCAACCGGTTGAGTCCTTACTTGAAGACCCAGTTGAAAGAACTCAGCGCTTAAAAGATAAGTACAACAACCAAATACTTAAACCTATTGCCTTATATCATGATGCAAAAGGCCTTGGCCGTGATAATTCTAAAGGCTTAGATTTAACCGACATTAATATCATCACGCCGTTAAAAGCTTCATTAGATCACTGGGTAGTTGATCATGCCCTTAACAAAGATGAGCTCCCAGAAGGCGCTATTGCGGTTAAGAACCCAGCGAACCATAGTGAAATTATTGGCTTTCATCATCTGCACGACAAAGCCGCCATGCTAGAGATGATTGATACTGCACAAACGGCATTTACTTCATGGTCACAAACACCAGTAACCGAGCGTGCTGATTTATTATGTCGTGTGGCTGATATTCTTGAACGCCATACCGATGAGCTAATCGCCTTATGTATTAAAGAAGCCGGTAAAATAGCCCAAGACGGTATTGATGAAGTGCGTGAAGCGGTTGATTTTTGTCGTTATTATGCACAACAAGCTATTGAAGTTGCTGCCGATGAACGCTTAGAAGCGCGTGGGGTTGTCTTATGTATCAGCCCTTGGAACTTCCCGTTAGCGATATTTTTAGGTCAAGTAGCGGCTGCTATTGCCACCGGTAATACGGTCTTAGCTAAACCTGCTGAGCAAACTAGTTTAATCGCCTTACGTACCATTGAATTAATGAAGTCGGTCGGCTTACCTGAAGGTGTTGTTCAAGCGGTTATTGCTAGAGGCAGTCAAGTAGGCAGCGTTATTGTACCTGATGCTCGTATTCAAACAGTTATGTTTACTGGCTCTACTGAAACCGGCACTATTATTTCACAAACCTTGGCTGACCGAGGTAGCGATCAAGTGCCATTTATCGCAGAAACCGGTGGCCAAAACTGTATGATAGTCGACTCTACTGCTTTACCTGAACAAGTGGTTGATGATGTTATTTCTTCAGGGTTTCAATCTGCAGGTCAACGCTGCTCAGCGCTGCGAGTATTATTTTTGCAAGAAGATATTGCTGATGGTGTCATTACTATGCTCAAAGGTGCCTTGGCAGAATTACATGTGGGCAACCCAGAAAAGTTAAGCACTGATATTGGTCCAGTGATTGATCAAAAAGCATTAGATGCCCTCAATGCTCACAGCGACTATATGAAAACTAATGGCAAACTGCTGTACCAATGCCCTATTGCCAGTGAGATAACTGATGAAGTAGCGCAGGACGAGCATTTCTTTTTTGCGCCACGACTTTATGAAATTAAAGACATTAACGTGCTAACTAAGGAAGTATTTGGTCCTTGTGTGCATGTGGTGCGTTTTAAAGGCAATGATATAGAAGCGGTTGTGGATAAAATTAATGGCACAGGTTTTGGTTTAACTATGGGTATTCATACTCGTATTGAACACCGCGCCTTTGATTTAGCTAAGTTGTCACGTGCCGGCAATGTCTATATCAATCGTAATATGATTGGCGCTATTGTCGGTGTACAGCCGTTTGGTGGTCGTGGCCTTTCAGGTACCGGACCTAAAGCAGGTGGGCCAAATTACTTAACCCGTTTAGTAATAGAAAAAGCCACTCCAGATGCTGAGCAATTTAACTTACTACCCTGGCAGGTAGAAGCGTTAGACGGCGGTGAACAGTCAGAAAAAGAAGCTATATTGTTTATGGACAAGGCTAATGCAGCAGAAAAAGGTTGGCGCTTAACTGAGTTAAACACCCGCATTTCTTGTCTTCGTCAATTGTTAGCAAAAATTTCTCATGTCGAAATTGTTGAAGATTTAGCTGACGATTTAAACCGCACATTAAAATCAGCGCGTTCACAATTAATTAGTATTGAAAAGCGTTTGAAAAAGCCAACATTTTTACCTGGGCCAACAGGTGAATCTAATGTGCTTTATTTGGAAAATCGCGGCAATATTATCTGTTTTGCGGATAAAAATGTTAGCTTTCATTTTTGGTTACTTTCTATTGTAACGGCTTTAGCAACCGGTAATACCGTTATCACTGTGGTATCTGATTTGTATTATGATGAAGCGATAGCCTTTAGAGATAAGTTTATTGCTACTGGCCAAGATGAAGATGTTTTCCAAGTGGCTAGGTTATCTCACTTAACCACTATGTTAGCGCATCCAGCGTTATCAGGTATTGTTGTCGACAGTCATTGTGACCGTAAACACTTTATCAGTGAAAAATTAGCTGAACGTCAAGGGGCAATATTACCTGTGATCAGTTCTGAATATTTTGATAACTTGATCCAACGTTTGTTAACTGAAAAAACCATTAGTATTGATACTACCGCCTCAGGTGGTAACACGTCATTAATGACTTTAGTTGAAGAAGATTAAGAGTTATTTTGATAGTTAGTACAGATAGTTAATACCAAACGAATAGGTATAAATTGTTAACTTAAAACGGGCATCTGATGATGCCCGTTTTTTTAAAGACTAAGTCATAGTTTGCTTAGTCGTTATTAACTGTTATACCAGTTCCATTAAGTTTGTGATCTTGTTGTGCGCAGGAAAAATAACTCAAGGTAAGGCGCTCGATTGAGCAATAGCTGGCTATTGGGATTGAGAGCAACACAGCCTTGAGCTATTTTAACT